>DATAZG010000255.1:0-16756 GCA_036272155.1 Pseudonocardia sp. | reverse complement strand
GATGCTCTACGGCGGGGACTACAACATCTGGACCCCGAAGTGGCAGGTCGAAGGCCTGGTCGACTGGCAGATGCCGGACGAGGACCAGTTCTCCGACTACCCGCGCCTGACCACGGACTCGAAGAAGAAGATCCTCGGGCTCAACGCCGCCCGGCTCTACGGCATCGACGTGCCCGCCGACTGCCAGCTCGGCGCCACCACCGCCGCCGGGGACGCCGACGCCCCCGGTGAAGAGCTCGTCAGCGGCTCCGCCGGCACCCAGGCCTGACCCGTCCGACGAAGGAGGACCACGCATGACGGTTTCCGAGCGCGTGCACGCCGCGCTGGACACGGTCCGGGACCCAGAGCTCGACGAGTCGGTGGTTGCGCTGGACTTCGTGGCGTCCTGCACGGTGTCGGCCGCGGGGGCGGTGGAGGTGCACCTGCGGCTGCCGACGTTCTTCTGCGCACCGAACTTCGCGTTCCTCATGGTCGCCGACGCCTACGACGCGGTCATCGCGGTGGACGGGGTCAGCGCCGCGACGATCGTGCTGGACGACCACTTCGCGTCCAACGCGATCAACGACGGCGTGGCCGCGCGGGCCGGCTTCGTGGCCTCGTTCGAGGGTGAGGCGCAGGGCGAGCTGGAGGAGCTGCGCACCAACTTCCTGAACAAGGCCGTGCTGGCCGGCCAGGACCGGGTCGCCCGCCCGCTGCTCGCCGACGGCTGGAGCCCGCAACGGCTCAGCGGCGCCCGGCTCGGCGAGGTGCCGCCCTCGGTCGACCTGGAGCGGCTGCGGCACCGGCGGGGCCTGCTCGGGCTGCCGGCCGGCGACGACGCGCCCCTGTTGATGGACGCCGCCGGCGAGCCGGTCAACCTCGAGGCGATGCCGCTGCACCTGCGGCGGGCGCGCACCACCCGGGTCGGCATGGAGGCCAACGGCGGCTACTGCCAGAGCCTGCTCGCCGACCGCTACCACCTGGGCACTCCCACGGCAGCGGCAACCGCACCGGCCCCGTGACGACCCCGTGAGTGGCGAGTTGGGTCCTGACCCAACTCGCCACTCACGGGTCTAATGGGGCACATGGACGTACGCGCGCTGATCTTCGATGTGTTCGGCACCGTGGTCGACTGGCGCGGCGGGGTGATCCGGGACGGCGCCGCGCTGGCCGCCCGGACGCCCGCCGCCGCCTCGGTGGACTGGCCGGCGTTCGCCGACGCCTGGCGCGGCCGCTACCTGCCGTCGATGAACCGGGTCCGCACCGGCGAGCTGCCCTGGACGAACCTCGACCAGCTGCACCGCGCCTCGCTGGACGAGCTGCTCACCGAGCTCGGCGCCGACGCGGTGGGCGAGGACGACCGGGCCCACCTGGTCGGCGCCTGGCACCGGCTCGACCCGTGGCCCGACTCGGTGCCCGGGCTGACCAGGCTCAAGGCCCGGTACACGATCGCGCCGCTGTCCAACGGCCACGTGGCGCTGCTGGTCGACATGGCCAGGCGCGCCGGCCTGCCCTGGGACCTCGTGCTCTCCGCCGAGCTGGTGCACGCCTACAAGCCGGACGCGGCGGCCTACCTCTCCGCGCCCGGCCTGCTCGGGTTGGCGCCCGGCGAGGTGATGATGGTTGCCGCGCACCTGGACGACCTCGCCGCCGCGCGCTCCCACGGGCTGCGCACCGCGTACGTCCGCCGCCCGCTCGAGTGGGGCCCCGGCCACACCGCCCCCGAACCCCGCCCCGGCGACGAGCTGGACCACGTCGTCGACTCCCTCACCGAGCTGGCCGAGCGCCTCGGTGCCTGATACGACTTGTCGCGCCTTTTTGCCACGACAAGACCCACTTGTCGTGCCTAAATCCCGCGACAAGTCGGACGGTGGTCAGCTCTCGGGCGGCGGCCAGCCCCGGTGGCGGTCAGGCCCGGTGGCGGTCAGGTCCAGACTTCTTCGGCCACCTCGACGATGAGGCGGAGCTTGGCGGCCTGTTCGTCCAGGGTGAGCGCGTTGCCCTCGACGGTGGAGGAGAAGCCGCACTGCGGTGACAGGCACAGCTGGTCCAGCGGCACGTACTTGCTGGCCTCGTCGATCCGGCGCTTGAGCAGGTCCTTCGACTCGAGCTCGGCGCGCTTGCTGGTGACCAGGCCGAGCACGACCCGCTTGCCGGGCGGTACGAAGCGCAACGGTTCGAACCCGCCGGACCGCTCGTCGTCGAACTCGCAGAAGAAGCCGTCCACGTCCAGCTCGCCGAACAGCGCCTCGGCCACGAAGTCGTAGCCGCCCTCCGCCGCCCAGGAGGAGCGGTAGTTGCCCCGGCACATGTGTGTGGTGACCCGCATGCCCGGCGGGCGGCCGGCCAACGCGGCGTTGATCTGGGAGATGTAGCGCAGGTGCTGGTGCTCGGCATCCTCGCCCCGGCCGGACATCATGGCGCGCTGGGCCGGGTCGTTGAGGTAGGCCAGGCTGGTGTCGTCGAACTGCAGGTAGCGGCAGCCCAGCTCCCCGAGCGCGCGGACCTCGGCGGCGTAGGCGGCGGACAGGTCGTGCCAGAACTGCTCGACGTCCGGGTAGACGGCGCGGTCGATGGACCCGGTGCCGGCGCGGTAGTGCACCATGCTCGGCGAGGGGATGGTCAGCTTCGGGACCGCCGTGCCGACGTGCTGGGCGAGGAACCGGAAGTCGTCAGCGAAGATCGTGTGTGTCAGCCTTAGCGGGGAGTCCACCGCCAGGCCGGCGGTGGTGAACGCGTTCTCCCCCTTCGCGTTGCGCATCCGGATCTGCATCTGCTCGTCGGTCTTGGTGATGCCGCCGAGCTGGTAGATGAAGTCCATGTGCCAGGAGGTGCGGCGGAACTCGCCGTCGGTGGCGGCCCGCAGGCCGATCTCCTCCTGCAGCTCGATCGCGGCGGTGATCGCCTCGTCCTCGACGCCGTGCAGGTCCTCGACGGAGAGGCGGCCCTCGGCATGTGCCTCCCGCGCGGCCAGCAGGATCGGCGGGCGCAGCAGGCTGCCGACGTGGTCGGCCCGGAACGGCGGTTCGGTCAGCACTGACATGCCCCGAACCTAGGGCGTGGCCGGTAAATCATCCAGCCGTCATAGAGCTACCGGACACGCCCTACCAACTCAGTGGTGGACGTATCCCCCGACGAGCTCGTCCAGCCGGCCGGCCGCGTCGGCGAAGGTGAGGTGGTCGGCGTAGTCGCGGGACTCCACGATCAGCCCCTGGCGCACCCGCACCACGAAGATGTTCGGCGCGGAGAACTCCCGGCCCGTGTCGGTGAACCGGCCGACGTAGCGGAACTCGCCGATCACCACCTCCGGGTCGCCGGTCTGGTGGATCACCACGTCCCTGGCCCGCATCTCGAACGACAGCTCGGCGGCCTGGTTGAAGTGGGCCCGCAGGTCCTCCCGGCCGTAGAGCGCCGGGCCGCCGAACGGCAGGAACGGGTGGCGCACGACCGCGTCGTCGGCATACAGGTCGAGCAGCTCGGCCCAGCGCTTGCCGGTGACGCCGTCGAGCATCTGCCGGAAAACCTCACTCGGAGTGGGGAACACAGAAACCTCCCGAGGGTATCCCGAACGGCGGTACTATTCGGAGTGATGACTCCACATAAACGTTACGGAGTAGCGACTCCGGTTGTCAACGGAGGCGGTCGTGCGAGCTGACGCGGTACGCAACCGGGAGCGGCTGCTGGTGGCGGCCGACCTGGTGTTCGACGAGCTCGGCATCGGCGCCTCCACCGAGGAGGTGGCGCGCCGGGCCGAGGTCGGCATCGGCACGTTGTTCCGCCACTTCCCGACCAAGGAGTCACTGCTGGAAGCCGTGTACCTGACCCGGCTGTGTCGGCTGACCGAGACCGCCGACAAGCTGAGCCGGGCCGAGGACGCCGGTTCGGCCTTCTTCGCCTTCCTGGACACCGTGGCCGACCAGGCCTGCGGCAAGCGGGCCTTCGCCGAGTCGCTGGCCAACGCCGGGGTCGACGTGGAGGCCGCGGCCGCGCCGGCCAAGCTCGCACTGCGAGAGGTCGGCGACCGGCTGCTCGAGCGGGCCCAGCAGGCCGGCGCGGTGCGCACGGACATCGGTACCGAGGAGCTCTGGGCGCTCGTGGTCGGCCTGGCCCGCACCGCCGAGCACACCGCCCACGACCCGGCCCTGCGCACCCGCACGGTCGGCATCCTGGTGGACGGCCTGCGCCCCCGCTAGCCGTCCCCGTTCAGCCGTCCCCGTTCAGCCGTCCCCGTTCAGCGCAGGCTCAGCGCTGCACGAGCGCGGGCCGGGCGGGGTCGTCGGCCAGCACGAGCACGTCCGCGCCGCCGGGGTCGTGCTCGGCGTCGTAGCGGGCGTACGCGGGCAGGGTCCAGGCCAGCCCGGGGTCCAGCCGGCGGGCCAGCGCGGCGGCGGACATGCGCAGGTGCACGGTCAGCTCGGCCGGCAGCCCACGGCCGAGCAGCAGCGCCCCGGTCAGCAGCACCACCCCGTTCTCGGCCAGCTCGACCCGCCCGTCGCGGTAGGCCCGGTCGACGGCGGTGTCCCAGAGCCGGGGCAGTACGCGGCCGCTGCCACCCGGACCCGCCGGGTCGAGCACCTCGCGGCGCAGCCCGGCCAGGTCCAGCCAGCCATCGAGCAGCTCGTCCGGGTCGTCACGGCCGTGCTCGAGGCGCACCGAGGCCGGCCGCAGGAAGTCGGCGGCGGCGACCAGGAGCACCGGCCGGCCGCGCAGCCGCAGCTCCTCGGCGAGGCCCTCGGCGAGCCCGGCCGGGTCGGTCGGCGGGGCGCCGTCCAGCAGCACCCGCGCCCGACCGGCGGCACCGATCACAGTGAGCCGGTCGGCCAGCTCGGCGACCAGCCCGGCCTGCCGGATCGGCAGGACCCGCACAACTACTGCTGGTAGTTCTCGACGACCCGGTCCGGACGCACCTGGACCTCGTCCGGGTTCTGGCCCATCTCCTTGCGGGCGCGGCGCTGGCGCAGCAGGTCCCAGCACTGGTCCAGCTGAACGTTCAGCGCGTTCATCTTGGCGTGCTCGTCCTCCGACAGCGGCCGGCCGACGTGTGCACGCTCCAGCTGGTGCTCCTGGTCGACCAGCTCGCTGATCTTGGCGGTGATCTCTCGATCGTTCACGGGCTTGTCCTTCGGTTCGGTCCGGTTCGCCGACGTCGGCAACGCTACGGTGCCTGGCAATATGCCTGGCCGCGCGGGGAGAGCTCGTAGCCGATCTCCAGGCTGACGGTCAGGCCGAGGTTCTTCAGCTTCCGCACGTCGATCTTGAACGGCTCGCGCCCGCGGCCCAGCTCGGCGGCCAGGTCACCGGCGCGGACCCCGGGGTTGGCGGCGATCAGGGCAAGCGTGTCGGCCGTCCACGGCCCGTGGCTGCTCGCCGCGTCCAGCCGGTCCAGCCGGCGGTCCAGCTCGGCGCGCTGCTCGGCGGTCAGCCGGTCGTCGGCGGCCAGCGCGTCACGCGGGTCGGCGCCGGCGTGGTGGAACCCGATCCGGTACAGCGGCAGCTCCGGGTCGCCGCGCAGGTCGTCCAGCAGCGCGGCGACGTCCGCGTAACCGGCCGCGCGGGCGTCCGCCTCGGTGATCGACTCCGCCGGCACGACCCGCACGTCGTCGACCTCGATCATGCCGCTGACCACCCGGTGACGCCGGCCGGAAACGGCATGCGGCGCCTTCCACCGGCGGTAGGTGAGCGTGACCGAGCCGTCCGCCATGCCGGCCCAGAACCGCTGTTCGAAGAGCATCCGTCTCAGACTAAGACGTCACAACCGGTGTGGCCCGCCACACTGCGGTGCATGGCCATCCGCGCCGCACTCGCCGCCGAGACGTCGATCTGGCGCGCGCTGCGGGTGGTGGAGGTGGTCGCCGAGGTCGGTGACGGGGTGACCCCGAAGGCGATCGCGCGCCGGCTCAACTTCACCCTGCCGACCACGTACCGTCTGCTCGCCACGCTGGTGGAGGAGGGCTACCTGATCCGGCTGCCGGAGCCCCGCGGCTACGGGCTGGGCTACCGGATCGGCGAGCTGGCCCACCGGCTGCTCGACCAGGTCGCGGCGCCGACCCCGGTCCGGACGATCCTGTACGAGCTGCACCGGGCCGCCGAGGGCGCCGCCTACTACGCGGTGGTCCGGGGTGGCGACGTCGTGGTGGCCCACCTGGACGAGTGCCCCGCGCACCCCGCGCCCGGGGCACTGCGGGTCGGCGAGCCGGCCCCCGCGCACGCCAGCGCCGCCGGCAAGGTGCTGCTCGCGGCCCTGGACCGGCGCCGGCTGGGCACGCTGCTGGCCGACCCGCTGCCGACGGTCACCCCGAGGACCCTGCGGGACCGGGCCGGCCTGGACCGCGAGCTGGAGCGGGTCCGCGAGGTCGGCGTGGCGGTCGAGCTGGGCGAGCTCGTGTCCGGTCGCGCCGGCATGGCGGCCCCGGTGCGCGACCCCGACGGCACGGTGACCGGAGCGCTGGGAATCTCCGTGCGCGGCACCGACTTCGCGCCGCGCCGGGCCGGCCTGGAGCGCACGGTCCGCGACGCCGCCGGTCGGGCCACCGAGGCGCTGGCCGAGCGCGCCGCCGCCGGCTGACCCGGTTCCGGACCCGAGCTCCCGGGGGCGGCCACTACCGTTCGCCCCGTGACCGATGACACCGCCGGCGGTGACGACTCCCCCAGCAGCACTCCAGAAGGTGCTCCCGAGCGTGCGGACCTGGTGCGATACGAGCTGGACGGGCACGTCGCCACGATCACCTACAACCGCCCGGAGCGGCTGAACGCGATCGACGGGGCAATGCGCCAGTCGTTGAACGCGGCGTTCAGCCGGTTCCGCGACGACGAGCGGGCCTGGGTCGCGATCGTCACGGGTGCGGGCCGGGCGTTCTGCGCAGGTGCGGACTTGCGGGGTGAGGGCAACCCGACAGGCGAGTTCAAGGGCACGTTCTGGGAGCGGCCGACGGTCAACTCGTTCGAGAGCGGCTGGGAGATCTTCAAGCCGGTCATCGCGGCGGTCAACGGCTACTGCATCGGCTACGGCTTCACACTGCTGACCTGGTGCGACTTCGTGATCGCCAGCGAGCGGGCGGAGTTCGGCTTCCCCGAGGTCCGGATCGGCATCCCGACGGTCGTGGGCGCGATCCGGCTACCCCGGAAGATCAACTGGCAGTACGCGATGGAGCTGTTGCTCACCGGGGAGCGGATCGACGCGGCGAGGGCGCACGAGATCGGGCTCGCCGGCTGGGTGGTGCCGCACGAGGAGCTGATGGACGCCGCCAGGGCGCTGGCCGCCCGGCTGGTCCGGGGTGCGCCGCTGGCGGGCCGGGCGATCAAGGAGGTCGCGGTGCGCACGGCCGACCTCCCGATGACCGACGCGATCCGGTTCGGCGAGACGATGCGCCGGGTGGCCGGGGCCACCGAGGACGCCGCCGAGGGCCGCGCGGCCGCCGCCGAGCGCCGCGAGCCCCGGTGGCGGGGCCGGTGAACCCCGGCGCCACCGCCGGCCGTGTCGGCCCGGGTCAGCTGAGCACGGCCTGAGTCTGGTTGGTCAGCCCGACGAGCCGGCCGGTGTCGTCGCGCAGCTCGGTCTGCACCACGATCGTGGAGCGGCCGGAGTGCAGCGGCCGAGCAGTCGCGGTCACAGTGCCGGATCGCACCGCCGCGAAGAAGTGCGTGCTCGACTCGATCGTGCTGGTCCGGGCGCCGGCGGGCAGCCCGGCGAAGGCACAGGCCGCCCCCGCGCAGTCGGCGAGCGCCATCAGCGCGCCGCCGTGCAGGATGCCGCCGCCGGTGCACAGCTCGGCCCGCCAGTCGAGACTCAGCACGGTCTGCTCGGCCGCCACGGTGTGCGCCCGTACCCCGAGATTGGCGGCCAACGGCATCGCCTCGGTCACAACGCGGATCAGATCAGTACTCACCCGGCCCACGCTGCCCAGGCCCCGCCGGGATGTCCATAACCCCGGAGGTAACGGCCACGCGGCAAACCGGGTAAACCCGGCGGAGACCCGCATCACCACAGCTACCCTCAAGTCAGGGTCAACCCTGCGCCAAAAGGGCCCACGAGCAGCACAAACCGGGCCAACCCCGGCCGAACGCAGCCGACCGGCCGAGCGAAGCGAAGGCAAGCCAGCACTAACGATTCGACCTTCAAGAACGACACCCCAGGTAAGACCACCCGGAGGAGGCGCCCGAACCCAAGTGACAACACTCACGATCACAAAGGAACGGACCAACACCAACGGGAAGCGAACCTCGAAAGGTGACCCCGCTCGAAAGGTGACCCCGTGGGGGGAAAGGTGACCCCGTGGAGGGACAGGTGGCCACCGGTGGGGGGGATCCGGGGGGCGAAGCCCCTCCGGGCGGGGCGCGGGGGTTGCACCCCCGCAGGGCATCGGGAGATGCCTCCGATGAGCGCCCCCCGCGAATACGGGAGGCCCAGCATCGTACGTGGGCGAGGAGGGAGTTGAACCCTCACGTCCTTACGGACACACGGACCTGAACCGTGCGCGTCTGCCATTCCGCCACTCGCCCGGGCGTTGGCGAAGACGTTAGCACGGCCCTCCGGAGCCCCCCGCGGGGGTTCACAACCACCAACCAGGCGACGAACTAATGGATAACTGACCCGCTTCCCTAGCACAGATACGATCGTTGGTAGGGGAAACACGCCGAGAGAAAGAAGGGGTACTGGGTGGGCCGCGCTGAGCGCTTCGAGCGCCGGTTGGAGGGCTTCGTGGGGGATGCCTTTGCTCGGGTCTTCGGCGGCAACGTCGTGGCCGAGGAGGTTTCCCAGGCGTTGGTTCGTGAAGCCGAAGTCTCCGTACGCCCGCTCGCCGGTGGCCGGCAGCTCGCCCCGAATCGCTACGCGGTGCTGCTCAGCCCGACTGACCATGAACGGATGGCCGGGGATGCGCAGCGCGTCACAGAATCACTGACCACAAGGGTGTTACAGCTGGTCGCCGACCAGGGATGGGACACCTACGGCGACGTCGTAGTCTCATTGGAGCGCTCCGAGGCGCTGCACACGGGTCAGTTCCGTACCAGCTCGATCGTGGATCCCGATACCTCGGGCCCCGCGCCGAGACAACGCAACGCAAAGGAACCACCGATGAGCCAGCCACCAGGGCATCCTGAGGAGAACGGCCACTACGGCTACGACCGCGCCCCGCGCGGCTACGGCCAGCAAACTTACGCCGATCCGGCCGGTCAGGACCCGCGTGCCCAGGAACACCCCGGGTACGACCAGCAGGGCTACCCCCAGCAGGGCTACGAGCAGCAGGGCTATGCCCAGCAGCCGCAGCAGGTCTACGACCAGCAGGGCTACCCGCAGCAGGGCTACGAGCAGCAGGGCTATGCCCAGCAGGGCTACGGCCAGCCCGGCTACGACCAGCAGGGTTACCCGCAGCAGGGCTACGACCAGCAGGGTTACGCCCAGCAGGGGTACGCGCAGCCCGGCTACGACCAGCAGGGCTATGCCCAGCAGGGTTACGCCCAGCCCGGCTACGACCAGCAGGGTTACGCCCAGCCGGGGTACGACCAGCAGGGCTACGGCCAGCAGCAGGGGTACTACGACCAGCAGCAGGGCTATGACCAGCAGGGTTACGCCCAGCAGGGGTACTACGACCAGCAGCAGGGCTATGACCAGCAGGGCTACGGCTACCAGCAGGGTGCCGGCGCGAGCCTGACCATCGACGACGGGTCGAACCGGAGCTTCGACCTGCACGGCGGTACCACGGTGATCGGCCGCGGTCAGGAGTCGGACTTCCGGCTGCCCGACACCGGTGTGTCCCGGCGGCACCTCGAGATCAACTGGGACGGCCACACCGCCACCCTGTCGGATCTGGGGTCCACCAACGGCACGACGGTGAACGGCAACCCGGTGCAGACCTGGCAGCTGTCGGACGGCGACGTCATCCGGATCGGCCACTCGACGCTCGTCTACCGGGCGGCGGGATAGCCTTTCCTGAACCCCCGCTCAGTCTCCCCAGAGCGGGACAGATCAGGAAACGGAGTGCGCCGCGGGTGCCGGAGCTGGTACTGCAGCTGACCAGGGCAGGGTTCCTGGCCCTGCTTTGGTTGTTTGTGTTGGTCGCGCTTCGGGTGGTCCGATCCGACCTGTACGCCGCGTCGGGGTTGCGTGCCCTGGTGCCCGGACGGCGAGCGACGGTGCGGTCCAGCCGAGGGGGTAGAGCGGCGCGCCAGCTCATCGTGACCCATGGTGCGTTGGCCGGAACCCGGGTGTCCTTAGACTCCAGGCCGATCATGTTGGGACGCGCGGACGATTCGACCCTGGTGCTGGATGACGACTATGCCTCGACCCGGCACGCCAGGCTGTCGCTGCAGGGCGAGGAGTGGTACGTGGAGGATCTTGGGTCGACAAATGGGACCTATCTCGACCGGGCTAAGGTCAGCGGACCAACTCGGGTGCCACTGGGCGTCCCGATCCGCATCGGCAAGACCGTGATCGAGCTGCGCTCATGACCCTCGTTCTTCGTTACTCCGCCCGGAGTGATCGTGGCCTGGTTCGGCAGAACAACCAGGACTCGGTCTATGCCGGTCCCCGGCTGTTGGCGCTCGCCGATGGCATGGGCGGCCACGCCGCCGGTGAGGTGGCCTCGAAGCTGGTCATCCAGGCCCTCGTACCGCTGGACGAGGACGTGCCGAGCGATGACCTGCTCGGCGAGCTGCGCGATGCCACGGTCGAGGGAAATGCCGCGATCACCAACCTGGTCGCCGAGCAGCCCGACCTCGAGGGCATGGGCACCACGCTGACCGCGATCCTGTTCGCCGGCAACCGGCTGGGCCTGGTGCACGTCGGTGACTCCCGCGCCTACCTGATGCGCGAAGGCCAGCTCAACCAGATCACCAAGGACGACACGTTCGTCCAGTCACTGATCGACGAAGGTCGGATCAGCCCCGAGGAAGCCCACACCCACCCGCAGCGGTCGCTGTTGCTACGCGCGCTGACGGGGCACGACCTGGAGCCCTCGCTCGCGGTCCGGGAGGCGCGCGCCGGGGACCGCTACCTGCTCTGCTCGGACGGGCTGTCCTCGGTGGTCAGCGAGGAGACGCTGGCCGAGACGCTGCGCACGCCGGACCCGAAGGTCACCGCCGATCGGATGATCGAGCTGGCCCTGCGCGGCGGCGGCCCTGACAACATCACCTGCATCGTGGCCGACGTGGTCGACATCGACTTCGGCGAGGACGCCCCCATCGTGGGCGGCGCCGCCGGGGACGGCAGCGAGCAGCCCCAGCCCGACTCGGCGGCCGCCAGGGCCTCGGTGACCACCCTGCCCAGGGTGGCCCCGCAGCGCATCGAGGCCACCACCATGGAGCTGCCGGTGGTCCGCCACCGCGGGCGCACCTGGCTGGTGCTGCTGGTCGCGCTGATCCTGCTGGTCGGCGCGGGTGCGCTCGCCCGGCTGTGGGTCCTGCAGCAGTACTACGTCGGCGTGAACGGCAACCAGCTGGCCATCTACCAGGGGGTGCGCGGCAGCGTGCTGGGCATCCCGCTGCAGAACCTGCGTGAGGGCTCCTGCCCGCCGGGCTCGGTGAACTGCCACGAGCTGTCCCTGGACGACCTGCAGGAGACGGCCCGCAGCGCGGTGCGCGACGGGATCATCTCCGGCAACGGCCTGCAGGGCGCCAGGGCGACGGTGGCCCGGCTGCGCGCGGACGAGATGCTGCCGCCGTGCCCGGCCCCCCAGCCCCCGGTGCCGAACCCGCCGCCCGGCACCGGCACCCCGGTCGGCAACACCCCAGCCCGGCCCGGCGCGCCGGCGGACGAGCACGGCGCCACCCCGACCCCGGGCAACACCCCCGCTACCGGCCAGGGCGCCGCCGCGGGCGGCTCGCCACAGGCTCCGGAGACGACCACGCTCCCTTCGGTGCCACCTGAGCCGGGCAAGACCTGCCGTCCGGTGAGCTGATGGGCTCACCCCGCCCGAGCGGAACGCCCGCTGGAGCAGCTGGAGCCGCACAGACCCCCACCCCGGCCACGAACCCACCGGCTGTGCCATCTACGGGGCGGTCCATCGAGCTGGTGCTGCTCGCGTTCGCCGCGGTGCTGACGACCAGCGCGCTGATCCTGGTCGAGGCCAACCAGGAGCAGGAGCTGACCACCACGCTGCTCTGGCTCGGGCTGGCGTACCTGGGCCTGTTCACCGTGGCGCACCTGGTGGTGCGCAAGCTGGCGCCGTACGCGGACCCGCTGATCCTGCCGTGCGCGGCGGTGCTGAATGGGCTGGGCCTGGTGATGATCCATCGGGTGGACCTGGCCCGGGCCGACCGCGCGGCCCAGCTGGGCAGCCCGACGCCGGAGCTGTTCGCCGGCCGCCAGGTGTGGTGGACCGCGATCGCACTGGTGCTGTTCGTCGGCACCCTGTGGTTCGTCAAGGACCACCGGACGCTGGCCCGCTACGGCTACACCATGGGTTTCGCCGGCCTGATCCTGATCATGCTGCCGGGCATCCTGCCGAGCAGCATCTCCGAGGTCAACGGCGCCAAGATCTGGCTGCGGCTGAGCATCTTCTCGATCCAGCCCGGCGAGTTCGCCAAGGTACTGCTAATGATCTTCTTCTCGGCGCTGCTGATCTCCAAGCGGGACCTGTTCACCACCGCCGGGCGGAAGATCCTCGGCATGGAGTTCCCCCGGCCGCGCGACCTGGCTCCGCTGCTGCTGGCCTGGGGCGCCTCGGTGGGCGTGCTGGCGTTGGAGAACGACCTCGGCACCTCGCTGCTGTACTTCGGCGTGATGCTGGTGCTGCTCTACACCGCGACCGAACGGGTGTCCTGGCTGATCATCGGCATGGTCTTCTTCATGGCCGGCGCGGTCGCCGCCTACCACCTGTTCGGCCACGTGCGCGCGCGTGTGCAGATCTGGCTGGACCCGCTGGCCGACTACAACCACTCCGGCTTCCAGCTCAGCCAGGCGCTGTTCGGGCTGGGCACCGGCGGCGTCGGCGGCACCGGGCTGGGCGCCGGGCGGCCCGAGCTGGTGCCGTTCGCCTGGAGCGACTTCATCGTCGCCTCGATCGGCGAGGAGCTCGGGCTGATCGGGCTGGCCGCCGTGCTGGTCATCTACCTGGTGCTGGTCACCCGGGGGCTGCGCAGCGCGCTGGCGGTGCGGGACAGCTTCGGCAAGCTGCTGGCGACCGGGCTGTCGTTCTCGCTGGCCCTGCAGGTGTTCGTGGTGATCGGCGGGGTCACCAAGCTGATCCCGCTGACGGGGCTGACCATCCCGTTCATGTCCGCCGGCGGCTCTTCCCTGGTGGCCAACTACATCATCGTGGCCCTGCTCCTGCGCATCTCGAACGCCGCGCGCTCGCCGGCGAGCGGGCGCCCGGCGGCCCCGAAGACACCGCTGGCCGACGCCCGCACCGAGATGGTGGAGAAATGACCCGCCGGGCCCCGGGGGCGCCGAGGTGAACACTCCGGTCCGCCGAGTCGCCATCGCGGTGATGGTGATGATCCTCATGTTGCTGGCCAACCTGACGTACGTGCAGGTCGTGAAGGCGAACGACTACCGCAACGACCCGCGCAACCAGCGCGTGCTGCTGGCCGAGTACGCCCGCAAGCGCGGCCAGATCAGCGCGGGCGGCCAGGTGCTGGCCAGCAGCGCGGAGACCGACGACCGGCTGCGCTACCAGCGCCAGTACGCCAACGGGCCGCTCTACGCGGCGCTGACCGGGTACTACTCGGTGATCTACGCGTCCAGCGGGATCGAGCGGGCCGAGGACGGGGTGCTCAACGGCTCGGACGACCGGCTGTTCGTGCGCCGGCTGTCCGACCTGATCACCGGCCGCGACCCGAGCGGCGGCAACGTCGTGCTGACCATCGACCCGCAGGTGCAGAAGGTCGCCTACGACGCGATGAACGCCAAGAAGTTCGCCGGGGCGGTGGTCGCGCTGCGGCCGAGCACCGGGGAGATCCTGGCCATGGTGTCCACCCCGTCCTTCGACCCGACGAAGCTGGCCGACCACAACGCCGAGGTGCAGAAGACGGCGTGGACGCAGTACTCCGCCGACAACCCGCCGACCCTGATCAACCGCGCCATCTCGGTGACGTACCCGCCCGGTTCCACGTTCAAGCTGGTGGACACCGCCGCCGCGCTGCAGGACGGGTTCACCCCGGACACCCCGCTGCCGGCGGCCTCCAGGATCACGCTACCGGGCACGAACACGACGCTGGAGAACTTCGCCGGCACCCCCTGCGGCGCGGGCCCCACGGCCACGCTGGCGGACGCGCTGGCCCGCTCCTGCAACACGGCGTTCGCCACGCTGACCGGTGAGGTCGGCCAGTCCAAGCTGCGCACGCAGGCCGAGCAGTTCGGCATCGGGGAGACCGACCTGGCCATTCCGATGCCGGTGGCGGCCTCCACCATCGGCACCATCCCGGACACCGCCGCGCTGTACCAGTCCGGCATCGGCCAGCGGGACGTGGCGCTCACCCCGCTGCAGAACGCCGAGATCGTCGCCACGATTGCCAACGGCGGCATCCGGATGACCCCGTACCTGGTCAAGTCCATCCAGGGGCCGGACCTGTCCACGCTGGACACCACCGACCCGGACCGGGCCGGCCGCGCCGTGCCGGCCGACGTGGCGCAGACCATCACGCAGCTGATGATCGGGTCGGAGAACCGCACCCAGGGCGGCGGGAAGATCGCCGGAGTGCAGATCGCGTCCAAGACCGGCACCGCCGAGCACGGCAACACGCCGAAGCAGACACCGCCGCACGCCTGGTACATCGCGTTCGCCCCGGCGGAAAACCCGCAGGTTGCGGTGGCCGTCGTGGTAGAGAATGGCGGCGACCGGGCGCTGGAGGCCACCGGAGGTTCGGTGGCCGCGCCGATCGGACGCGCGGTGATCGCCGCCGCGCTGGGTGGCGGTGGCGGACGCTGATGGCTGGCGGGATCTGATGGCACTCAAGCCTGGCGACCAGATCGCCGAGCGCTACCACCTCAACCGGCGCATCGCGATCGGCGGCATGGGCGAGGTGTGGGAGGCCGCCGACGAGCGCCTCGGCCGTACCGTCGCGATCAAGGTGCTGAAGCCGGAGATCGGCTCGGACCCGGAGTTCCTCGAGCGGTTCCGCACCGAGGCCCGCATCGCCGCCTCGATCAACCACCGGGGTATCGCGGGCGTGCACGACTACGGCGAGGACGTCACCCCGGACGGCACGCCGACCGCGTACATCGTGATGGAGCTGGTCCGGGGCGAGCCGCTGTCCACCCGGCTGGCCACCCGGGGCAAGCTCGGCACGGTGCTCACCCTGGACCTGCTGGAGCAGGCCGGCCGGGCGCTGCAGGCCGCGCACTCCCGGGGTTTCGTGCACCGCGACGTGAAGCCGGGCAACATCCTGCTCTCCGAGGACGGCACGGTGAAGCTCACCGACTTCGGTATCGCCAAGGCCGCCGCCGCCGCCCCGATCACCGCCTCCGGCATGGTGATGGGCACCGCCCACTACATCGCCCCCGAGCAGGCCAGGGGCGCCGAGGCGGGGCCGGCCAGCGACGTCTACTCGCTCGGCGTGGTCGGCTACGAGTGCCTCGCCGGGCACCGGCCGTTCCAGGACGAGAGCCCGGTCAAGGTCGCGATGATGCACATCAACGACCCCGTGCCGCAGCTGCCGACGGAGATCCCGACGAACGTGCGCGCGCTGATCGCGATCGCGCTGGTCAAGGACCCCAAGCGGCGGTACTCCGACGGCGCGGAGTTCGCCGCCGCGGTGGCCGCCGTGCGCCGGGGCCAGCCGCCGCCGACCCCGGGCACGCCGCCGCTGCTCGGTACCGGTCCGCGCCCGATCACGATGTCCCAGCCGGTCGACCGGGCGGCGGGGCCGTCCAGCGACGGGCTGGCGCTGTCCGGGCTCGCCGCGCCGGGCCTGCCACCGCTGCCCGGCAACCAGAGCGGCGGCCGGCTGCGGCCGCTGCCCGCCCCGGTGCGCGGCGGGCGCGGTGGCCTCACGCTGGCCTTCGTACTGCTCACCGCCGCGGCGGTGACGATCGGCGTGCTCGTGGTCCGGCAGGCGGTGCGCTCCGACGGGGTGATCGAGCGGCCGACGACGGGGGCCACCGCGCCCACCGCGCCGCCGGCGGCGAACACCGCGACGTCGATACCGGACGGCAGCGTGCTGGTCCAGGCGGCCGGTTACTCCGGGCGACCGGTCGCCGCGGTGCAGTTCGAGCTGCAGAGCAACGGGCTGCGCACGGTGACCCGCACGCCACAGGGCCAGGTACCGGCATCGCCGGCCACCTGCACGGTCACCGAGGTGAGCCCAGCGGGCACTCTGCGTAAGGGAACGGTGGTGACGATCACGTGCATACCGCAGTGAGTATCCCGAATTCGCAGGTCGGCGACCGCGGCAGGCCGGCGACCGCGGCCAGTATCGTTGCCGGGGCGAGGACCAGGCATGATGAACCAACCCTCGAGACCCCCGGGAACAGCCACCGATGACCACCCCCCGACTGCTCTCCGAACGCTACGAGCTGGGCGAGACGCTCGGCTATGGCGGCATGTCCGAGGTGCACAAGGGACGTGACGTCCGGCTCAGCCGGGACGTGGCGGTCAAGGTCCTGCGCGCCGACCTCGCCAGGGATCCCCAGTTCCAGGTCCGGTTCCGCCGCGAGGCGCAGAACGCGGCGGCGCTGAACCACCCGGCCATCGTGGCGGTCTACGACACCGGCGAGACCGAGAGCGAGTTCGGCACGCTGCCGTACATCGTGATGGAGTTCGTCGACGGGCAGACCCTGCGGGAGATCGTGAAGACCCAGGGGCCGCTGTCCCAGCAGCGGGTCATCGAGGTGATGGCCGAC
>DATAZG010000254.1:0-82408 GCA_036272155.1 Pseudonocardia sp. | reverse complement strand
TACGGGGGATGAGATGTCACCCGGCTGCAGGAAGCAGCTGTAGGAAGGAGTCCCTGTGACGACGGTACTGATCTGCGATGATCGTCGCAGCGTTCGTGAGGGGCTCACTCGTGTGATGTCCGCGGTGCCGGGGGTGCACCGGATTGACTGTGTTGCGCATGGCGACGAACTACTGGCCCGGTACTCCCGGCAACCGGTCGACGTCGTTCTGGTAGGCACTCAGCGGGCTGTGCCCACCGGTGTCGAAGCAACACGTCGTCTGGTGGCAGCGCATCCTCAGGCCAACGTCATAGTGTTCGGGGCACCGGACGACGCTGGCAGTATCGCCGCGGCCATTGCTGGGGGAGCTCGCGGTTACCTGCGTTGGGACGCATCGCGTCCTGAGCTGGTGGCCGCATTGGCACACACTCTGGCCAGCACCGCGGTACCTACCCCTCGAGCGCCCACCGATCCCGGTGTGCAGCTCACTGAGCGGGAGCTTCAGGTACTGCGGGGTATGAGCCAGGGCAAGAGCAACGGCCAGATCGGCCGCGAGCTCTACCTGTCCGAAGACACCGTCAAGACGCACGCCCGCCGGCTGTTCCGCAAGCTCGGCGTCCGGGATCGTGCCCAGGCCGTGGCCCACGGGTTCCGCCGCGGCTTGGTTTCCTGATCGTTCCCACCACTGTTTCCTAGCGAAGACCGCCAGACGAGACCGGGAGAGGTTGCGGGCGCAACCTCTCCCGGTCTTGTGCGTCTTCTCATTCGAAATACCTGGCGGTCCGAACCCACCGAACCGCTACGGTTGAGGCTCTCGGGGGCTTTGGGATTCCCTGCTTCGCGACCCAGTACCCTCCCCGGGCACTGGAGGGGCCGTGTCGGTAACACCTAGACGACTAGTAGCGATGACTGATTCGAGGGACGAAGAGTTCGACGCGTACCTGGCCGCCGCGATTCGAGGCGACCGGGTCGCAGTGGACTACATCCTCAGAACCATCCGGCCGCTGGTCGTTCGTTACTGCCGTGCCCGCCTCGGGCGCACCGAACGGACGTTCGCTTCGGCGGACGACGTGGCGCAGGAGGTGTGCATGGCCGTACTCACCGCTCTCTCGAGCTACCGCGACCAGGGCAGACCGTTCCTCGCCTTCGTCTACGGCATCGCCGCCCACAAGGTCATTGACGCGCACCGGGCCGCCGGGCGTAACAAATCCGAGCCTGTTCCCGATGTACCTGATAGCGCCGAAGTCGCTGACGGACCGGAGCAGCGGGCGCTGCAGTTCGAGTCCGCGGGCGAGATGGGCCGCCTGCTCGAGGTGCTTCCGGAGAAACAGCGTGAGATCTTGATTTTGCGGGTGGTGAACGGCTTGTCCGCCGAGGAGACCGCTGAAGCGGTTGGCTCGACGCCGGGCGCTGTTCGGGTGGCCCAGCACAGAGCGCTCGGTCGGCTGCGCAAAGCAATGTCCGAGGGTCGGTAGCGGAGGAGGTGGTCTGACATGCGTGGTTCATGGAACGGGGGCGACTCCCCGAAGCGTGGGCGTCGCGGGGCCGTCCGCCCCGGTGCCGGTCCGTCCGGCTCCCCCTTCGACTTCTCGGCGGGCGACGACGACCGGGTCGACCCGGTCGACCTCTTGGCGATCCGGGCCGACGACGAACTGCTGGATGCGCTGTCGTCCGGGCGTTCGGTCGGTCCGGCCTTCACGCACGGCTTCGACTCGGGCATGGACTCCGGCTACGCCGATGACCAGCAGGTCCTGGCGATGCTGGCGAGCCTGCGCGCGGACGTGGAGTCCGAGCCGTTCCCCGAGCTGGTCTCGATCGATGACGCATCCGCCGCGATCGTGGCCGGCCAGCGGGCGGCTCGGCCCCGGCGCCGGCTGATGCCGGTGGCCGCGGCCGCCGCGGTGTTTGTGCTCGCGCTGTCCGGGGTCGCCGTCGCGGCCGGCAACGCGCAGCCCGGCGACCCGCTGTGGGGCGTCTCCTCGGTGATCGACGCGAACCGCGCGAAGTCGGTCGAGGCCGCGTACCGGGTCGACATCGCCCTGACCACCGCCCAGCAGGCGCTCGCCCAGGGCCGGGTGGCCGAGGCCCGCCAGGTGCTGGCCTCCGTCGCGCCCGAGCTCAGCCAGGTGAAGGACGACGAGCGCAAGGACGAGCTCGCCCAAAAGAGCCAGAACCTCATGCAGACCGCCGAGGATGCGCACGAGGGCGAGCACGTGGACACCGACGAGAACGGGGCCAAGAGCGACCCCAGCCGCAAGCACGGTGACCCGAAGGGCAACAACGGCCCGGGCCACCAGAACCCCTCCTCGACCGACCCCAGCTCCGCGCAGTCCTCCAGCGAGCAGGGCCCCGGCAACGAGGACCAGAGCAAGAACAACCCCGGCCAGGAGAAGCAGTCCGGGCCGGACAGCCAGCAGCAGCAGCAACAGCAGCAGCAGTCGGGCCAGCAGGGCCAGCAAGGTGGCCAGCAGGGCCAGCAGGGCCAGGGTGGTCAGCAGGGCCAGCAGGGTGGTCAGCAGGGCCAGCAAGGCGGCCAGCAGGGCCAGGGTGGTCAGCAGGGCCAGCAAGGCGGCCAGCAGGGCCAGCAGGGTGGTCAGCAAGGGCAGCAGGGCGGCCAGCAGGGCCAGCCGGGTCAGGACAGTGGCAGCAAGCCGCCGCCGTCGGACAAGCCGGCCCCGGACAACGGCAGCAAGCCACCGCCGGACAACGGCAGCAAGCCCCCGGCGGACGGTGGCAACAAGCCGCCGCCGGACAAGCCGTCGGATGGCGGCGGCAAGCCGAGTGGCGGCACGAACACCAGCAACCCGTCAGGTGGCACCAGCAAGCCGACCTCCGACAACGGCGGGAGCAAGGGCTCGGGCGACGGCGGGGGCAAGAGCTCCGGCGACAGCAAGGGCTCGGGCAACGGCGACAAGGGCTCCGGCGGCAGTGGCAAGAGCTCCAGCGACGACAAGGGCGGCGGAGACAAGAAGAGCTCCGGCGGCGGCCACGGTGACGGTGGCGGTGACCACGGCGGCGGAGGCGGCGGTCACGGTGGCGGTGGCCACAGCGAGGGTCAGCCGGACGTGGCCAACGCCAAGCCGAGTTTCACCCCGCCGGGTGGCACCCTGCCGGGTACCGGGCACGACTCGGTCGGCAGCGACGGGCCGACGACCTGACCGGGGCGCACCTCAGGCCGGACCGGGACACACTTCAGACAGTGAGCTGACCCACCTCGAGCTGGCCCGGCCGACCGGAAACGGTCAGGCCCAGGACCCGGTCGCGCCGCGCAACCGTCACCGGATGTTCAGCCGGTGCTGAACACCGCGTCGGCGTAGCCCCGGCAGTACTCCCACGTCACGTAGTGCGTGGGATCCGGGTCGAAGGCGGGCTCGTGCCGGCGCATCTGGCCCTCGTCCAGCAGCTGCTGCAGACTCGCGCGCAGCAGGTTCCACTCGTGGAAGTGCTGCTCACCGCAGTCCGCGCAGTCGACGACCAGGCCTCGGATACCCCGGTTCTCCAGCAGTGCCTGGTACACCGCGAGGTCGCTGAGGTCCTCGACGATCTCGTCGCGCTCCTCGGCGGTCAACGGCTCGGGCTCGTCCTCGACCGGCAGGCTGTCCAACGCCCGCGCCGGGTCGTGCGGGTCACCCGCAAACGGGTCGGGGGGAAGGGCGTCCTGCGGCACGACGCATACCGTACCCGGCTTCCGTCCACGATGTAGCCCGAGCATGTGATATGGCTGGTGGAGGGCCCCGCCTGGATGGAGTCGACCCCGAGCCCGCGCGGCGCGGGCGCCGGGCCAGATAGGATTGCACTGTCCCGTCGATCAGCTGAGTTGCTGCGTCGGCCGGCGACCTGCCGCCCGAAGCGTCACATCATCGGCCGGGGACCGCCGGCCGGTCGAGTTCCCGCCAGTCGAGACCGCCGCCGAAGGGTTGACTAACGCGATGACCACGGAGCTGACCGCCGGACTACCGCCGAAGTTCGCCCGGCTCGGGCTGACCTTCGACGACGTGCTCCTCCTGCCCTCCGAGTCCGACGTACTGCCCAGCGCGGTCGACACGTCCACCCAGCTCAGCCGCAACGTGCGGCTGCGGGTGCCACTGGTGTCCTCGGCGATGGACACCGTGACCGAGGCGCGGATGGCCATCTCGATGGCCCGCCAGGGCGGCATGGGGGTGCTGCACCGCAACCAGTCCGCGCAGGAGCAGGCCGCGCAGGTCGAGGTCGTCAAGCGGTCCGAGGCCGGCATGGTGACCGACCCGGTCACCTGCGCGCCCGACGCCACGCTCCGCGAGGTGGACGCGCTGTGCGCCCGCTACCGGATCTCCGGTGTCCCGGTGACGCATCCCGACGGCACGCTCCTGGGCATCATCACCAACCGGGACATGCGCTTCGAGCTGGACCACAGCCGCCGGGTGAGCGAGGTGATGACCCGCCAGCCGCTGGTCACCGCCCAGGTCGGGGTCACCGCCGAGGCCGCGCTCGGGCTGCTCCGCCGGCACAAGATCGAGAAGTTGCCGATCGTGGACGGCGCCGGCCTGCTGCGCGGGCTGATCACCGTCAAGGACTTCGTCAAGACCGAGCAGTACCCGCTGGCCACCAAGGACCCGGACGGCCGGCTGCTGGTCGGCGCGGCGGTCGGGGTCGGCGACGACGCGGTCGAGCGGGCCATGCTGCTCGTCGAGGCCGGCGTCGACGTGATCATGGTGGACACCGCGCACGGGCACTCCCGCCGGGTGCTGGAGATGGTGTCCCGGCTGGTGAAGGAGACCGGCGACGGGGTCGACGTGGTCGGCGGCAACGTGGCCACCCGGGAGGGCGCCCAGGCGCTGGTGGACGCGGGCGCGGACGGTGTGAAGGTCGGCGTCGGCCCGGGCTCGATCTGTACCACCCGGGTGGTGGCCGGTGTGGGCGCCCCGCAGATCACCGCGATCTACGAGGCGGCCCAGGCCTGCGCGGCGGCCGGCGTGCCGGTGATCGGCGACGGCGGCATCCAGTACTCCGGCGACATCGCCAAGGCGATCGCGTCCGGTGCCAGCAGCGTCATGCTGGGCAGCCTGCTGGCCGGCACCGCGGAAGCACCCGGCGAGCTGATCCTGGTGGGCGGCAAGCAGTTCAAGACCTACCGGGGGATGGGCTCGCTCGGCGCGATGCGCACCCGGGGCGCGGCCGACGGCGCGGGCACCCCGGGCAAGTCCTACTCCCGGGACCGCTACGCCCAGGACGACGTGCTCAGCGAGGACAAGCTGGTGCCGGAGGGCATCGAGGGCCGGGTGCCGTTCCGCGGCCCGCTCACCCAGGTGATGCACCAGCTGCTCGGCGGGCTGCGCTCGGGGATGGGCTACACCGGCTCGGCCACCATTCCTGACCTGCAGCAGGCCCAGCTGGTGCGGATCACCTCGGCGGGGCTCAAGGAGAGCCACCCGCACGACATCACGATGACTGTCGAGGCGCCCAACTACGTCACCCGCTGACCTCTGACGGTCACCCAGGAGCACTGACATACGCTCTGTCTCGTGCGTGACCTTGTCGAGATCGGGATGGGCCGGAGTGCCCGCCGCGCCTACGACCTACAGCAGATCGAGATCGTGCCCTCACGGCGCACCCGGACGTCCCAGGAGGTGTCGACCCACTGGCAGTTGGATGCCTACCGGTTCGACATCCCACTGGTGACGCATCCGACCGACGCCATCGTGTCGCCGGCCACCGCCGTGCGGGTCGGGCAGCTGGGCGGGCTGGGCGTGCTCAACGCCGAAGGCCTGTGGGCCCGGCACGCCGACCCGGCGGCCCAGCTGGCCAGGTTGGTCGAGGCGGCCGACAAGGAGGACCCCACCGCTGTCGTGCGGCTGCTGCAGGAGCTGCACACCGCGCCGATCCAGCCCGAGCTGCTCACCGAGGCGCTGCGCCAGGTGCGCGAGGCCGGTGTCACCCTGGCCGCCCGGGTCAGCCCGCAGCGGGCCAGGGAGCTCACCCCCCACCTGCTCGCCGCCGGCGTGGAGATCCTGTTCGTGCAGGGCACCATCATCTCGGCCGAGCACGTGTCCAGCGCCGGCCAGCCGCTCAACCTCAAGCAGTTCATCAACGACCTCGACGTGCCGGTGGTCGCCGGCGGCGTGGGTGACTACCGCACCGCCATGCACCTGATGCGCACCGGGGCGGCCGGCGTGCTGGTCGGCTACGGCGAGTCGCTGGCCACGACGACCGACACGGTGCTCGGTATCGGGGTGCCGATGGCCACCGCGATCGTCGACGCCGCCGCCGCGCGCCGCGACTACCTGGACGAGACCGGTGGCCGCTACGTGCACGTGCTCGCCGACGGCGGGATCTACGGCTCGGGCGACATCGCCAAGGCCATCGCCTGCGGCGCCGACGCGGTGATGCTCGGCGAGCAGCTGGCCGAGGCGTCGGAGGCCCCGGGCGCCGGCCTGTACTGGACGCCGGCCGCCGCCCACCCCTCCCTGCCCCGCAGCGACGTCACGGGCGTCGGCCTGGCCGACCGGGACCTGGAGCACGTGCTGTTCGGCCCCTCGGACAGCCCGGACGGCACGGTGAACCTGTTCGGCGCGCTGCGCCGCGCGCTCGCCAAGACCGGCTACTCCGACCTCAAGGAGTTCCAGCGGGTCGGTCTGACCATCCGCCGGTAGTAGTCGGTCCCGCTGTGGTGGGCGGCGCTGTGTGGGCGGCGCTGTGGTGGGCGGCGCCGTCCATCGGTTCGGTGGTGGCCGGGGGTGGTGGGCGGCGGTGGTGGGCGTCTCGGTTCGGTGGCTGCCGCGTGACATCGGTGGTGGCGGCCGCCCTTGGTGGCGGTCCCCGGTAGGTGGCGGCCTCGCCGGGTCGGTGGTCGCGCCGGCTCGGTGGTCGCCCGACGGCCGGCAGCGTCGTGCTGGCACACAGCGTCTTGCACTGGCACATCCCCTTCAGAGGCGGCACATGAGTTAGAACTGGTGTGCCGCGTCCGAAGTGTGTGCGCGAACCCAGAACCCGTGTGTCAGCCACGTCGGCGGGGGCTTTGCGGCGGCTGGAACCCGTGTGTCGCCCACGCCGGCGGCCACAACCCGTGTGCGACGGCCACCACCCGCGCCGAGCCGCGCGCCGCGAGCCCAGTGCCGGGCGGCCCGCGCTACTGGCGGGAGGCGTACACCACCACGTTGTCCAGGTAGGAGCGCGCGGCGCGGTCGAACACTCCGCCGCAGGTGATCAGCCGCAGCGCCGAGCCCGGCACCGGCCCGTACACCGCCTCGGTCGGGAACGCGATCTTCGGGTAATGCCGCACGCCGTCCACCCGGAACCGCACCCGGTCGCCGTCGGACAGCGCCACCAGTACCTCGTCACCGGGGCGCAACTGCGCCAGCCGGTAGAACACCGCCGGCCCGACCAGTGAGTCGACGTGCCCGGCGATCACGGCAGGCCCGGGCGAACCGGGCACCGCGCCGCCGGTGAACCAGCCGGCCGTCGCGTAGTTCGCCGGCACCTCCAGGCTGCCGTCCGGGTTGCGGCCCAGGGGCACCAGGCCACGCTCGTCGATCCCGATCGCCGGGATGGCCAGCCCGATCGGCACCGCGCTGGGCACGCCAGCGGCAGCCGCGCCCGGCACAGTGCCCGGCACAGTGCCGGGTACGCCGCCGGCAGTCGCGCTCGGCACCCCGGCGGGCACCGGCACCCCGGCGGGCACCGGTACATCGGCCGGGCCGCCGGGAACCGTCGGGGCCACGGTGTTCGCGGCGGCGGTCACGGTGGGCCGGGGCGTGGCGGCGCCGGGGACCACCGGGTGGCCGAGCAGCCAGGCCGCGGCGACGCTGTGCGCGAGCATGGTCGCGACCAGCAGCGCCGCCGCCGACCCGGGCGGCTCGGCCCGGAGCAGTAGCCGGACCCGGTAGCGGAGCCGGGTCCGGTACCGCAGGCGGTGCCGGGAGTGGGTCCGGCTAGCCACGCGCCCGCCGGCGCGGGCGGCTCCGCCGTGCGCCGACCGTCAGCGCGCCGATCACCAGCCCGACGAGCAGCACCGCCGCCACCGTCGGCCCGTTCGCGCCCAACCCGACACCGGCCGGGTCGGGTGCGGTGCCGCCGGCGCCGGTCTCCGCGCCACCCACCGGGGCGCTCGTGGTGCCCGTGCCGTCCGGCAGCTCGGACAGGGAGAGGCCGCCACCGGGCTTGTTCAGCACGACGACGGTGCACACGGTGGCCGCCCGGACGTCCAGGGTGGCCGGCGCTGACGTGTCGCCGTACTTCAGCGCGACGTTCCAGTGCCCGCCCGGCACCGTCACGTAGTCGCCCGTGTCGCCGTAGCGCAGGCCGGTGGCCAGCGTCGGGCCGTTGACCGCCGCGACGTCCATGGTCGTGGACTCCGGGGCGCCCTGCACCACGCGGACCTTTCCTGAGCCGCCGGCCGGGGCGGCCAGGTCATCGGTCAGCAGCTGACCCCGGATGGTGCCGTTGGGACCGTTCTCGAACACCAGCATCGTGTTGGCGGTGTCCGCCTTGACGTCCACGTTCGCGCTCAGCGCCGGGGGGAAGCTGGCCGGGGCGTTGGCCGGGCGCATAGACACGGTGTAGGTGCCCGGGGCGAGCGCCGAGTACGGCGTCACGGCCCCGTAGGCGGCCTCCCGGAACGCCACCCGCTGCGGCTGGCCGAACGGGGACAGGTAGATGTCCACCGGCGGGGTCTTCGGCGAGAGGTGGCCGAGCCTGACCCAGCCGGTGGGCGCGCCGGGCGCGTTCGGCTGGCGGGGCGCGGCGGCCGCGACCGCCGGCGCGGCGAGGCTGCACAGCAGGGCGAACAGGACGGCGACCACGAGGTTGGCTGAGACTCTTCGGTGCTGGGTCACGGGGGTGTCCTTGTCGTGAGGTGCATCAGGGTTCGTCAGCGGGCGAGGAACGCCTCGAGCAGGTCCGGTGGGGCCAGCGGCGAGTAGCGGACCAGCACGCCGGCCGGGATCACCGTGACGGCGTACGGGCGGAACGGGGCCAGTTGAGCCTCGAGGAAATCGACGACGGCCCGGCGCGCGGTGTCCGGGCCGGTGTCCGGGACGCCCTCCGGCGGCGGGCCGTCGGGGGCGAGCACGAGCTGGCGCAGCGGCCGGTCGGGGGCCGTCTCGCCGGGCACCGGGGGCAGGTCCACCAGCCGGATCCGCTGCCGGGACAGCAGCCCGGCCAGCGCCGTCATGGCACACGGGTCGACCCGGCCGGCACGCAGCGCGTCCAGCACACCCGGGTCGGTGCGCAGCTGCGGCGACATGGCGAGCATCGCGCCGGCGGCCCGCCTGGCGGCCACCTCGCGGGCCGGGTCGGGCACGGTGCCGAGGGAGTTGCGGATCTCCAGGCGGTCCGGCGCCCCGCTCGCCCCGAACTCCGCGACCAGCGCGGCGGTGGCCGGCGGCCGGTCGTCCGGGGCGGTCACCCACCAGGCCGGTGCCCCGCCTCGGCCGGCGGTGGGGCCCGAAGTGGGGCCGGCGGCAGCGCGTCCGGCAGCGCGTCCGGCAGCGCGACCGGCAGCGGGGCCGGCGGGGTTCTGACCGTCGGCGGGGTCGTCGGCGGGGTCGCCCGTGCTCACCCGGGTCCACGCGTCCGTGCCCGGTACCAGCGCGACGCGGGTGCGCGCGTCGGTGCGGATGCGGTCGGTGGCCGGTGCGTTGTCGCGCAGCCAGGCGCGGGCGGCCGCGGCGGGTGCCGGCGCGGTGGCGGCGGGCAGGTCGGCCAGGTTGGCGGCCCAGACCACCGTGAGCACCCCGATCAGCAGCGCCGGCGCCAGCTGCGGCACGAACCGGTCCGAGGGCCGGGAGAGCGGTGCTGGCCGGGAGAGCGGTGTCGGCCGGGTCCTGGCCAGCACGTCCCGCTCGATGCCGGCGGCCAGCGCGGCGACCAGCACCGCCGCCAGTGGCAACGCCGGGGTCGGCGCGGCGCCCAGCGGCAGGGCCAGCAGCGGCACGCCGAGCACGCCGGCGGCCAGCGCGCGCCGCCGGGGTGAGGACCTCCTGCCGGGGCGCAGCGCGAGCAGCCCGACCAGCAGCACGAGCGCCGGGGTGACCAGGTCACGCCCCAGCCAGCCGGGTCCGAGCCAGTCGGCGCCCAGCCACTTGGGCGCCGACCAGCCCGGAGACCCGCCCGACGGCCCCTCGGCCACCGTGAACGCCATACCCACCCCGACGGTGAGCAGCACCCCGACGGCGAGCAGCGCGGGGCGGCGGGGGTCGCGCTGCCGGGCGCTGAGCAGTAGCACCGTCGGCAGCAGCGCCAGCGTGACCGGGGCGGTGAGCACGGCGACCGCGGTGCAGCCGATGATCACCAGGTCGACCCGCAGCGCCGCGTGGCCCACCCGGGGGCGCCCGGTCACCAGCACCAGCGCGGCCAGCACCCAGAGCAGCGCCAGGTTCTCCGGGGCGGCCACCCTGGCGGCACCGATCGCCACCGGGCAGATGGCCAGCAGGGCGACCGCGAGCAGCGCCCAGCGCCGGACCACCCCGAGCCGCCGGACCAGTATCCAGACCAGCAGCGTCGCGCCCGCCCAGAGCAGCGGCCCGCTCTCCCGCACCGCCCCCAGCGCACTCGGCGCCCGCCGCCACGCCCCGGTCAGCGAACCGATGGCGGCGAGCTGCGGCGTCGCCAGCGACAGCAGCCGACCCGGCAGCACGCCCAGCGGCAGTCCCGTCCAGACCCCCGTCCTGCTGAGCGTGACCACTCCGGTGACCAGCGCCGCCTCCCGGTCGGACACCTCCGGGGCGTCGTCCAGCGCGACCCAGCGCAGCGCGATGCCGATGCCGAGCACCAGCGCGAGGCCCGCCCAGCTCGGCGCGGCGGCCCGAGCCCTGGCCAGGAGGGCGCGCTCGGGTGGCCGGCGGTGGCTGCGCTCCTCGCGGTGCGGCACGGCGTGGGTCGGCCGGCCGTTCGGGGCGATGTGCGCGGGGCGCCCCCGGGGGTAGCCGACGAACGGGGTGGCCAGCCGGGACGCCCACAGTCTCGGGGTGGGCGCTTCGGGATCGGCGGACTCGTCGTCCAGCGCGATCGGGCGGCGTCCTCGCGGGTGGGGGAGCCGGGGTGCTCCGGTTGGCCGGTCCACAGAGGCCGCCTTTTTGACTACTAAATGTAATCAAGAACTCGCTAAGGTTAGTCCTGTAGGCGGTCTTGACCAGGCGGCATTCGGTCTAACTTGGGCAGACTGCTACGGACGGTGCCGAAGCTGCGGCCGTTCGGGGCAATACGGCCCGGCCCGGGACATTCGCCTACGGACCGTCATCAGCCGCCGCTGGAGCCGGACGTCCCGCCGAAACCGCCGCGACTCACGAGCGGTACGCGCCCCGCAGGTACTGCACGGGATACGGCGCGTCCCGCACCGCAACTCCCAGTTCGTGGGCCGCGCGCACAGGCCAGGCCGGCTCACGCAGTGCCGCCCGCCCGAGGAAGACCGCGTCGGCGGCACCCTCGTCCAGGATCTCCTGGGCCTGCCGAGGTTCAGTGATCAAGCCGACCGCCGCGGTGCGCACGCCTGTCCTGACCCGTACGGCGCCCGCGAACGGCACCTGATAGCCGGGGCCCACGGGAATCCGCTGCCGGGGATCGTTGCCCGCGGAACTCAGGTCGACGAGGTCTACTCCACGGTCGGCCAGCAGGCCCGACAGGTCGACCGTGTCGTCAAGCGTCCACCCCCCGTCGACCCAGTCGGTCGCGGAGAGCCTGACGAGCAACGGCTTGCTGTCGGGGATGGCCGCGCGGACCGCGTCGACGACCTCGATGAGGAACCGCACCCGGTTCGGGAACGAACCTCCGTACGAGTCCGTCCGCCGGTTGGACAACGGGGAGAGGAACTCGTGGAGCAGATACCCGTGTGCCGAATGCACTTCAACGACGTCGAAACCCGCGGCTACCGCACGAGAGGCGGCAGCGGCGAAGGCACGGACCGTCGCGTTGATGTCGGCATTGGTCATGGCGATCGGAGTGGTCAGTTCCTGGTAGGGCAACGGGGACGGCGCGAGCGGCGTCCACCCGCCCTCGTCCGGACGCACCGAGACCCCGCCTCGCCAAGGTTGAGTGGTCGCGGCCTTGCGTCCCGCGTGTGCCAGCTGTACAGCCGGGACGGCTCCCCGCGATTTGAGGAAACCGGTGATGCCGTCCCACGCGGCCGCTTGGTCCTCGTTCCACATCCCCGTGTCCTGGAGTGTGATACGTCCTTCCGGCGCGACCGCGGTGGCCTCCGTCATCACGAGCCCGAATCCACCCGAGGCCCGGGCACCCAGGTGCACAAGATGCCAGGTGGTGGGCACGCCGTCCTCGGCGTCGACGGAGTACTGGCACATCGGAGCGAGCCAGACGCGGTTGCGCGCCGACGTGCCACGAAGGGTGAGCGGCTCAAAAATGCTGGTCACGGAGCGGTGGGCTGTCTGGGTGCGTCGGGGTAGGCGGCGGTGGCGCGGATTTCGACGAGCAGCCCGGGGCTGGCCAGTCCGCTCACGCCGATCAGTGACCAGGTCGGGTAGGGAGGGTTGATCAGGCGCGCCTTGGCCTTGGCAAAGCCGGGCAGGTGCTGGTGGATGTCGACGTGGTAGCTGGTCACATCGACGAGCGCGGACAGCTCGAGGCCCTCCAGTCGGAGGATCTCCGCGATGCGCCCGATCGCGATCTCGGTTTGTTCCTCGATGTTGTCGGGGATCGTGCCGTCGGCTCGGCGGCCGATCGTGCCGGCGATGAACAGATGCCCGTGCGAGCGAACCGCGGCGGAGTAGCCGAAGTTGGCGAAAGCGCTGACGGTTGTTCCGAAGACCTCGGAGTCCCCGGGGATCTCGACGGTGTGGCTGGTCATGGTGGTGTTTCCCTTTCGTTGTGACTGAGTCGGGGAGTTCAGTTGCCCCAGCGGGACGAGCCGCAGGCGAGCTCCATCCGGGTCCGGCCGTAGGTCTCGCGTTCACGGAGGAACTCACCGGGGATCGAGTAGCGGGGCGCGTTCTTCGGATTTTTCGCGGCTTGCGCGACGATCGCGTCGGTGAGCGAACGGACCATGTCCAGCCGCGGGTACACCGCGTGCACGGCGTCGGCCTGCTCGTCGGTGACCGCATCGAGGTGGTCGGTTCCCATCGGGCCGCCGAAGTCGAGGGCGACACCCTCGCGGACGAGCGCGCACAGCGTGCCGCGGCGGTTCGGGATGCCAGCCGAGCTGTGCAGAGCGATCGCCTGCCACACCTGATCGGCGTCCGATGTGGACACCCCGCGCCCGACGAGGAACTCGGCGGCGCGATCGGCGCCCTCGACCTCGAACCGTTGACGGTGCGGGCCGTCCGTCGCGACCCCGAGGTCGTGCATCGCGCACGCGGCGAACAGCAGGTCGTCGTTGTAGTCGCTGCCCGAGGACAGGCCGAGGCGGCCGGCCACCACCCGTGCGAACAGGTAGCTGCGGACGCTGTGGTTGAACACCGACGGCGTCTCCACCGGGCGGATCACCTCCACCACGGCCTTGGCGAGTGGTGTCCTCGGGAGCGTGATCAGGTCGGCCGACCCCTCAGTGGTCGCCTCATGGGTAGGTCCAGTCATGGCTTCAGCGTGCCCGCAACTGCGCTGACCTGGTGATAGGCAGAATTGCCTCACTTCGATAGAATCTTGCCATGACGGCTCATCGGATCGCGATCCTGGCTCTGGACGGGGTCATGCCCCTTGATCTGGCGATCCCGGCGCAGATCTTCTCCGCGCGGCCGGAGACCCCGTACGAGATGACCGTGTGCACCATCGACGCGAAGGTGCACACCACCGGGGGCTTCACGGTGGTCACCGAGGGAGGCCTGGAACAGGTGCGCGCCGCCGACACCGTGATCGTGCCGGGGACCGAGCCACCCCGCCGACAGCCGGAAGTCATGCTCGCCGCACTGGCTGAGGCGCACGAGCGGGGCAAGCGGATGGTGTCGATCTGCACGGGGGCGTTCGCGCTGGCCGCGGCGGGTGTGCTGGACGGGCTGCACGCCACCACCCACTGGCGGTACATCGACGATTTCGAACGCGACTTCCCCGCTGTGTCAGTGGCTCGCGACGTGCTCTACGTCGACGAGGGCGATGTCCTCACCTCGGCCGGAGTGTGCTGCGGCATCGACCTGTGTCTGCACCTCGTGCGCCGCGACCTCGGCGCGGCAGTGGCCAACCGGATCGCCCGCGGCCTGGTCGCCGCCCCGCACCGCGAAGGCGGACAGGCCCAGTACGTGCCCGCTCCCGTCGCGGTAGCCGGCGACGCGTCGCTGTCCGACACTCGCGAATGGGCTCTGCAACGTCTCGGCGAGCCGGTCACGCTTCGCGAACTCGCCCGGCACGCGGGCCTCTCGCAGCGCACCCTCATGCGCCGGTTCACCGAGGAGACCGGCACGACCCCGTTGCAGTGGTTGCTCGACGCCCGACTTGGCCGGGCACGAGAACTACTGGAGGCCACCGATCACCCGATGGAGCGCGTGGCACGGGACTGTGGACTCGGCACAGCCGCCAACCTGCGACTGCACTTCCGGCGCGTACTGGACACCACCCCCACCGCCTACCGGCGCACCTTCGGGAGCTGACGCGACCAGCCGGTCCGGGCCGGGCGGGGTCAGCCCCCGCCGGCCGCGATGCTGGCCGAGATCCCACCGGCGAGCTGCACGTCCAGGTCCGTGATGCCGCCGGCGGAGTGGGTCGAGCAGCGGAACGTGAGGGTGCGCCAGCGGATGTCGATGTCCGGGTGGTGGTTGGCGCGCTCGGCCAGTTCGGCCACCCGGTCCACCACCGTGATCGCGGCGGGGAAGCTGGGCAGCTGCGCGGCCCGGACCAGCGCGTCGCCCTCCCGCGCCCATCCCGGCAGCTCGCGCAGTGCCTCGGTGACGGCGGAGTCGTCGAGCAGATCAGCCATGCCGGCATGGTCCCGCATCGCGGCGCCCCGCGCCCAGTCTGGACAGCGCCCCGCGCCCAGTCTGGACAGCGCCCGTGCCCACTCTGGACGGCGGCCCGCGCTCAACGGGAGAGAGCTCAGGCCTCGCGGCGCAGTGTGCCGGCGACCGCGACCGCCAGGCCGGCCACCAGGTAGCCGACTGCGAGCAGGGCGCCGTGGGCCAGGCCGTCGGTGGGCACGGGGTCCCGCAGCAGGTCGGTGACCGAGCTCCAGCTGCTGGTCAGCAGCACCGGGCGGAGCCAGTCGAGGGAGGGGATCACGTTCAGCACCCCGAACACGATCGTCGCGCCGAGCACGGTGGCCGGCACCACCAGCGCGTGCTCGGTCAGCGCCGAAACGGCCAGCGCCACGGCGCCGACGGCGGAGACCTGCAGCAGCGCCCAGCCGGCCGCCACCGCGATCCGGGACATGGCGTCGCCGAAGCCGACCGACGTGCCGGACAGCGTGAGCAGCTGCCCACCGCCGCCGACGAAGGTGAGCCCGGCCAGCAGCCCGACCACGGTGACCACCGCGACCTCGAGCACGGCCAGCGCGAACACACCGAACGCCTTCACCACGACCAGCCGGACCCGCCCGATCGGGGCCAGCAGCAACGCGCGCAGGCTGCCGTTCGCGGCCTCACCGGCGAGCGCGTCGGCCGCCGCGACGCTCACCCCGAGCGGCAGCAGCAGGAACAGGGTCACGCGCAGCGCGGAGATCGGCAGCATCAGCCCGTTGCCGGTGATCGCCGCGATCAGGCCGGGACCCGGTCCGGGCGCGGCGGCCAGCGCGTCACCGGCCGGCCCCCTGGCGGTCACCCCGATACCGATCAGCAGCGGGACCAGCGCGAGCACCGCCAGCGTGACCAGCGTGCGCGGCCCGGCCAGCCCGAAGCGCAGCTCGGCGCGCAGCAGCCGCCACAGCGGCGCGGCCGAGCGAACCGCCGGGCCCTCGGCGACCCCGGCCCGGCGGCCCGACCGGCGCCCGTGCGCCTCAGTATCAGCGGCAGCGGTAGGCGCGGCGGGAGTGAGGGGCGCCGCGCCGGTCGGGGCAGCGGCGGGCTGGTCGCGGGTGGCTCGGTGGGCGGGCACGGTCATGCGCCGTCCTCGGTGAGTTGGACGAACAGCTCCTCGAGCCCGGTGCGCCTGCGGCGGGCCTCGGCCACCGGCACACCGGCCCGCACCAGGGTGCTGAGCACCAGCTCCGGAGGCGTGTCGGACAGGTCGACGACGACCAGCCCGCGCTCGGTGTACCCGGGGATCCGGGCGTGCCGCAGCGCGGCGAGGGCGGCGTTCGGCTGACTGGTGTGGATCTGCAGCGCCGGGCCGTCGGCCTCCAGCAGCTCGGCCAGCTCGCCGGTGGCGACAACCGAGCCGGTGGTCAGCACGGCCACGTGGGTGCAGGTCTCCTCGACCTCGCTGAGCAGGTGCGAGGACAGCAGCACGGTGCTGCCGGCGGCGTGCAGGTCGGCGATCAGCTGGCGCACCTCGCGGGTGCCGGCCGGGTCGAGCCCGTTGCTCGGCTCGTCCAGCACCACCAGCTTGCGGGGCGCGAGCAGCACGGCGGCCAGCCCGAGGCGCTGCTTCAAACCGAGCGAGTAGGCCCGGTACGGGCGGTCGGTGCCGGCCAGCCCGACGCGGCGCAGCGCGCCGTCCACCGCGTCCGGGATCGCCGCCGTGGCCAGCAGCGGCTCGCCGGCCGCGCACCGGGTCAGGTTGTCCCGGCCGGACAGGTGCGGCAGGAAGCCCGGCTCCTCCACCAGCGCGCCGACGTGCGGCAACGCGCGCCCCGCCGCCCTGGGCATCGGCTGGCCGAGCAGCTCGACGGTGCCTCCGCTCGGCCGGGACAGGCCCAGCAACAGGCGCAACATGGTGGTCTTGCCGGAACCGTTCGGGCCGAGCAGGCCGAGCACCGAGCCGGCCGGCACGTCCAGGTCCACGGAGTCCAGCGCTACGGTCCGCCGGTACACCTTGCGCAGCCCCCGGACGCGGGCCGCCGGCGGTCCGGGCAGGCATGGTCCACGGCCGGCCGAGGGGGTCGGCTGGTCGTCGGGGGGATCGGGCCGGGTGCAGATGGTGCCGCCGGACCGCCGGGCCGGGCTCATCTGTCGCTCAGCGCCTCGGTGAGTACCTGGGCGGGCACCGCGCCGGTGGCCATCCGGCCGTCCGTGGTGATCACGGCGTTGCCGATCGGGGTGCTGACCAGCCGCCCCTTGCCCCACGGCCCGCTGATCGGGCTGCTGATCCGCTGCAGCAGGTCCACGTCGCTGCGCCGCCCGGGGTCGGCCGTGCCGGTCCGCCGGCTCGCGGCGGCCAGCAGTGTGTTCGACGGCCGCACCCGGCGCACCAGCACGGTGTCCCAGCCTCGCCCGATGAGCGCGGAGTCGGATGGCGCCCTGGCGCCCGGTGCCGCCCTGCCGGTGGCCGGCTGGCCGGGGACGGCCGGCTCGTCCGGCGTGGCGGGGGGCAGCGCCGTGCCCGCCAGCTCGGGGCGCGCGGCGGTGGGGCCGCTCGGGTCGACCGGGTCGGCCGGGTCGGTGGCGCTGGAGGGGTTGTCGGGGCTGAGCCCGGCCGGCGGCACCGGCAGCCGCACGACCGTGACGCCGGGGCCGGGCGTGAACGTGAACAGCGCCGGGTCCTGCGGGCCGAAGCTGATCTGGCTGAAGCCGATCCGCAGCGCGGGCTCGGTGGAGCCGTTCGCCAGCACTGACACCTCCAGCGGCAGCCGGGTCTGTCCATCCACCGCGACGCGGATCTCGCGCAGCAGGGTCCGTTCGGTCGGCACGGGGTCGAGCACCAGCTGGTAGGTCGCCCGGTTGGCCACCATCGCGGTCGGGTCCACCCGCACGGTGCTGTCGGGGCGCAGCATCGCAAGCACGGCACTGGCCACGTCCACCGGGTTGCCCATCATGGCGCCGCCCCGGGACTGGCCCCGGCCGCCCCGCCCGGGGTCGGCCGCGATCGAGGGCAGTCCGCCCATCGTCGGCAGCGCGGGGGCGCCCGGCAGCAGCGGCATGCTCGGCAGGCCGGGCAGCACCGGCAGGCCGGGCAGCTCGGGCATCGACTGCATCGGGGGCAGCCCGGGGGCCAGTGGGCCGGGCCGGCTGGACGGCGTACGAACCACCGATCGGGTGGCGGAGTTCCAGAACCAGACCGTCGTGCCGTCGTCCACGATCGTGCGCTCACCGTCCGGGTCGGGCAGTGCGATGCGGCGCCGGCCGTGGTCGTCGTACCAGAGGCGGGCGGTTCGGGTGCCGCTGTCGCTCTGGGTGAGGCCGGGCAGTCCGAGGCGGGAGTCGAGCTCCACGGTGCCGGCGAGTGGACCATGGTTGGCCAGGCGTATCGAGGCAATCAGCTCGTCCGCGGTGATCGCCGGGAGGCCCGGCGGGGCAGGCGCCGGGGCAGGTCGCAGCACGGTCGCGACCAGGGCCGAGGCGAGCACGACCGCGGCGGCGCCCGAGAGCGCCAATGCGAGCCGGCCCGTATGCATGCGGCAAGGGTGAACCATGTGCTCTGAGAACGCCCTGAGAGATTGTGATCTCGTTGAGAGGTTCTCCGCGTAGCGTCGTCTCCGATGCCTAGAGTGCTGGTGGTCGACGATGAGGCCGGGGTGCGTACTGCCCTCGGCCGTGGCCTGACGGCCGAAGGTTTGGACGTGGTCACGGCGGCCGACGGCCCCACCGCCCTGAGGGCCGCGCTGACTGGCAGTTTCGACCTGATCCTGCTGGACATCATCATCCCCGGTCTGTCCGGCTACCGCGTGCTCGAGCAGTTGCGCGCCGAAGGCGTGGACACCCCGGTGCTGCTGATCTCGGCCAAGGACGGCGAGGTGGACCAGGCCGACGGTCTGGACCTCGGAGCGGACGGCTACCTGGTCAAGCCGTTCTCGTTCGTCGTGCTGGTCGCCCAGGTGCGGGCGCTGCTGCGCCGCCGCGAGGCTGAGCGTGGCCAGTCCGGGCGGCGACTGCGGCTGGGTGAGCTGATGGTGGATCCGGCGACCAAGCAGGTGAGCTGGTCCGGCCGCCCCGTGGAGCTGAGCCCTCGCGAGTTCGCGGTGTTGCACGCGCTGGCCAGCCGGCCGGACACGGTGCTGAGCAAGGACGAGCTGCTCCGGCTGGCGTGGGGTGGCGAGCAGGCGGCGAGTCGCAACGCCGTGGAGGTCTACGTCGGCTACCTGCGCCGTAAGCTGCAGGCCGTGGGCGCCGGACATCTGCTGCGCACCGTGCGTGGCCACGGCTACCGGGTGGGAGCCTCGGGGTGAAACGGCCGGCGGTTCTCGCCGGCTGGTGGGCCCGTCGCAGTCTCCGCGTTCGGATCACGATCGCGGTGGGCGGCGTTGCCATGTTCGCGATCGGGGCGTTGGCCTGGCTGGCCACCGGGCTGGTCGGCATCACGATCACCGGCGCGGTGGACGTCGAGCTGGCCCGCGCCGCCGCCAGCGCCACCGGCCAGCTCTCCGCCGGGGTGCCCGAGGATTCCGTGGTCCCCGCCGACGACTCGGTGGACGGGGTCTCCGAGCGCATCGTGATCCGGGTGACCGACACCGCTGGCCGGCCGCTCGACGGCTCGTCGCCGCTGCCGCTGGATGCCGCGCTGGTGCGCCGGCTGGCCAGTGGTGACGCGGTCACCGTGAACGAGCCGGAGGGCCCGACGCGCTGGCTCGGCGTGGTGGCCATCGCCCCGAACGGCTCGCCGCGCCTGGTGCTCGCCGCCGCCCACCTGGTCGGTTACACCTCCGTGCTGCGCCGGGGCGCGATCGGGCTCGGCCTGGCCGCCCTGCTCGCCGGCATCGGGGTGGCGCTGGCCGCCTGGACCGCCGTCGGGCTGGCGCTGCGCCCGGTGGACCGGATGCGGGCGGCCGCGATCAGCCTGCCCCCGGGGGAGCGGCTACCGGTACCGCCCGCCGAGGACGAGCTGCGGGCGCTGGCCGAGGAGCTGAACGAGCTGCTGGCCCGCCGGGACAACGCGTCCGCCCGGTTGGAGCGCTTCACCGGGGACGCCGCGCACGAGCTGCGCTCGCCGGTCGCCGCGATCCGCGCGCAGGCCGAGGTCGCAGTGGTGCACCCCGACCCGGCGCTGGCCGAGGAGACCCTGCGCTCGGTGGCCACCGAGGCGGCCCGGCTCTCCGAGCTGCTGTCCGACCTGCTGGCGCTGGCCCGCGCCGACGCCGGCGCCCGCCCGCCGGCCACCGCCGTGGACATGGTCGACGAGGCCCGCAAGGCGATCGCCAGGGCCGAGCAGGCCGCCGAGATGCAGATCGCCGAGGCGGAGCGCATGGCCGGCCAGAACGGCCACCTGCCCGAGTATCTCGGCCCGGCCGCCGAGGGCAACGGGCGCGTCCGGGGCCAACTGGTCGAGGCGGAGGCCGAGCCGGGGGTCGAGCCGGACGGCGTACTGGCCGCCGAGGCCGGGGCGGGCGGCCGGTCGAAGGGCGGCCGAGTCGGGGGCGGTGAGCTCGGCGGCGGCGGGTCGGGCGGGGTGTCCAACGGCGGGGTGTCCAACGGCGGGGTGTCCAACAGCGGAGGCGTGCCGGGTGGCGGGCAGCACAGCGGCCTGGACCGCCAGGTCGACGAGCTCCAGGACGACGAGCTCCCGGCCGACGAGTTCCCGGCCGACGAGTTCGGCGGCGATGAGTTCTCCGAGGACGAGTTCTCCGACGCCGACTTCGAGGACCGCGACTTCGAGGACGGGTTCGAGGACGGGTTCGAGGACGAGCAGGAGCTCGACGAGGACAGCGCCGAGGCGGCGGTGCCGATGGCGCCGGCGATCACGCTGACCGCGCCGGTCCGGGTACTGGCCGCCGCGTCCCCGGGCGAGGTGGCGCTCGTGCTGGACAACCTGCTCGGCAACGCGCGCCGCTACGCGAGGAGCCGGGTCTGGGTGTCCGTGCTGCCGGCCGGCCGTTCGGTGCGGCTGGTGGTGGACGACGACGGGCCCGGGGTGCCGGAGTCCGACCGGCGCCGCGTGTTCGACCGGTTCACCCGGCTCGAGGCGGACCGGGGCGGCGTGAGCGGTGGCGCCGGGTTGGGCCTGGCGCTGGTCATGGCGCTGGTGACCGGGCGGGGCGGCGCGGTGCGGATGGCCGCCAGCCCGGACGGCGGGGCGCGGGTGGAGGTGCGCTGGCCGTCGGCCGGACCGCCGCCCGGCGCGGGGTGAGCGCCCCGTCGGGGTGTGAGTCTGGTCGCACCGCGGGCCGGGTCGTGGTGGGCGCGGCGATCGTCCGGGGCGGCCGGCTGCTGGCGCAGTGCCGGGCCACACCGGCCGAGCTGGCCGGCCGCTGGGAGCTGCCCGGCGGGCAGGTGGAGCCGGGCGAGTCGGAGCCGGCGGCGCTGCGCCGGGAGTGCCGGGAGGAGCTCGGCGCGTGGATCACGGTGCTCGGCCGGCTCGGCGCCGACGTCCCGCTGCCCGGCTCGAGTGCCTCGGTACTGCGGGTTTACGCCGCCGAGATGGCAGGTGGCTCGCCGGAGCCGCACGCGGTGGAGCACGCCGGGCTGGTCTGGGTGGACGCCGCCGGGCTGGCCGGGTTGGACTGGTTGCCGGCGGACCGGGTACTCCTGCCGGAGCTCGCCGGACTACTCTGAAGGCGTCCGGACAACCGCTCCGGGCGCGAGCGGGGCCCTCGAGACGGCCCGCGCGGTACCACCCGGGGCGCCGGCCGCGCAGTCGGGCGTGACCAGCGTCGTAGCTGGGCGACAGTTCCCGCGAGGTACCCTTGAGGTACCGCCCCTTGATCTCAGGAGTACCTGCGTGCCCACCCAGGCTTTGGACCGTCTTAGTGCCTCACTGCGCACCGACCTGCGCAACGTGGCCATCGTGGCGCACGTGGACCACGGCAAGACCACCCTGGTGGACGCCATGCTGCGCCAGTCCGGCGCGTTCGGCGACCGCAGCGAGCCGCAGGACCGGGTGATGGACTCCGGTGACCTGGAGCGCGAAAAGGGCATCACCATCCTGGCCAAGAACACGGCGGTCAGCTGGCGGGACATGACGATCAACGTCATCGACACCCCCGGCCACGCCGACTTCGGCGGTGAGGTCGAGCGCGGCCTGGCCATGGTGGACGGCGTGGTGCTGCTGGTCGACGCGAGCGAGGGCCCGCTGCCGCAGACGCGGTTCGTGCTGCGCAAGGCGCTCACCGCGCACCTGCCGGTGGTACTGGTGGTGAACAAGACCGACCGCGCCGACGCCCGCTGCGCCGAGGTGGTCGACGAGTCGCTCGAGCTGCTGCTGGAGCTGGCCGACGAGCTGGAGCTGGGCGAGGACGTCACCGCCGGCCTGCTCGACCTGCCGGTGGTCTACGCGAGTGCCCGGGCCGGCAAGGCCAGCCGGGAGCGCCCGGTGGACGGCACCGTGCCGGACGCCGAGGACCTGACGGCCCTGTTCGAGGTGCTGATCAAGGCCGTGCCGGCGCCCGTCGACGACTCCGACGCCCCGCTGCAGGCGCACGTCACCAACCTGGACGCGAGCACCTACCTGGGCCGGATCGGGCTGTGCCGGATCCGCGCCGGTCGGCTGCACCGCGGCCAGACGGTGTCCTGGTGCCGCGAGGACGGCAGCGTGCAGAACGTCAAGATCACGGAGCTGCTGCGCACCGAGGCGCTGACCCGGGTGCCGGCCGAGTCCGCCGACGCCGGCGACATCGTGGCCGTCGCGGGCATCCCGGACCTGATGATCGGCGACACGCTCTGCGACCTGGACAACCCGCTGCCGCTGCCCCGCATCGAGGTGGACCAGCCGGCCATCTCGGTCACCATCGGCACCAACACCTCGCCGCTGGCCGGGCGTGACCCGCACCCCGGCGCCAAGCTCACCGCCCGCCTGGTGCGCAACCGGCTGGACGCCGAGCTGGTCGGCAACGTGAGCATCAAGGTGCTGCCCACCGAGCGGCCGGACGCCTGGGAGGTGCAGGGCCGAGGCGAGCTGGCGCTGGCCATCCTGGTGGAGACCATGCGCCGGGAGGGCTTCGAGCTCACCGTCGGCAAGCCCGAGGTTGTCACCAGGATCGTCGACGGCAAGCTGCACGAGCCGTACGAGCGCCTGTCCATCGACGTGCCCACCGAGCACCTCGGCGCGATCACTCAGCTGCTGGCCGTGCGCAAGGGCGAGCTGATCCAGATGACCCACGGAGAGCTGCGGGTCCGGCTGGACTACACGGTGCCGTCGCGGGGTCTGATCGGCTTCCGTACCGAGTTCCTGACCCAGACCCGTGGTTCGGGGATCATGAACCACGTGTTCGACGGCTACCGGCCGTGGGTCGGCGAGCTGCGCACCCGGCGCACCGGCTCCCTGGTCTCGGACCGCTCGGGCCCGGTCACCACGTACGCCCTGATGCAGCTGGCCGACCGGGGCACCATGTTCGTCGCGCCCACCACGCTGGTCTACAACGGCATGGTCATCGGTGAGCACACGCGCAGCGACGACCTGGACGTCAACATCACGCGGGAGAAGAAGCTCACCAACGTGCGCAGCTCCACCGGCGACGAGCTGGAGCGGCTCACCCCGCCGACGGTGCTGAACCTGGAGCAGGCGCTGGAGTTCTGCGCGCCGGACGAGTGCGTCGAGGTCACGCCGGAGTCGGTCCGGGTGCGCAAGGTGGAGCTGGACAGCCACCTGCGGGCCCGCGCGAGGGCCCGGTCCCGCGCGGCCACCAGCTAGGCCCCTAGGCGACCCGGCTGGTTGCTTTAGCGAGCACCCCTCGCCGACGCCGGCGGGTGCTTTGGGAGGATGACCTTCCCCGGTTGGAGGAGGTCGTTCGGTGCGACGAGCTGGTCACACTTCGCGGTGGCTGCTACTCGTCGCGCCGCTGGTCACGGCGATGGCGCTGGTGGGCGGCTGTGCCTCGCCGCCGCCGCCACCCGCCGCGCCGCCGGCGCCGCCCCCACCGGCCGCCAACCCGGTCGCGCCGGACCAGGGCAAGCAGCTGACCGTCGCGGTCGATGAGCTGGGCACGGGGTTCAACCCGCACCTGATCTCCGACCAGTCGCCGCTGTGCACCGAGGTGTCGTCGATCGTGCTGCCCTCGGTGTTCCGCCCGGGGGCCGGTACCGACCTGGCGCTGGATACGACGGTGGCGACGAGCGCCAAGGTCACCTCGACCGCCCCGTTCACGGTCAGCTACGAGCTCAACCTGGCCGCCTCCTGGTCGGACAACGCCCCGATCGCCGCCGAGGACTTCGTGTACCTGTGGCAGCGGATGCGCTCCGAGCCGGGTGTGGTGGACGCCGCCGGCTACCGGCTGATCACCGACGTGCGCTCGCGGGCCGGTGGCAAGGCCGTCGACGTGGTGTTCGCGCAGGCCTACCCGGCGTGGCAGCGGCTGTTCAACAACCTGCTGCCGGCGCACCTGCTCAAGGACGCCCCGCGCGGCTGGGGCACGGCGCTCAGCGACAGCATCCCGGTCTCCGGCGGGCCGTTCCAGGTGATCTCGCTGGACCGGGCGCGTGGGCAGCTCACGCTGGCCCGCAACGACCACTACTGGTCGACCCCGCCGGTGCTGGACACCCTGGTGCTGCGCCGGATCGACCCGACCGGGCTGCTGGACGGCCTGCGCACCGGCGAGCTGCCGGTGGCCCACCTCTGGCCGGACCAGCCGACGCTGGCCGCCGTGGCCGCGCTGGGCCCGCTCGTGCGCGTGCAGCCGGTGGCGCAGCCGATGGTGGTGCAGCTGGGCCTGCGCACCGACCATGGCGTGTTCACCGACCAGCGGGTCCGGCTGGCGATCGGCGCCATGCTGAACCGGGACGCGCTGATCGCCGTCGGCACCTCGAACGGGGTCGGCGGGGTCCGCGACGACGCCCAGCTGCTGGCCCCCTCGGAGCCCGGCTACCACCCCACCGCGCCGGCCGGGGCACCCATGCACCCCGATCCCGCGCTCGCCACCCAGCAGCTCACGGCGGCCGGCTACCAGCGCGACGCGCAGGGCCACTGGACGCTGCTCGGCGCGCCCCTGCGCGTGACCGTGGGGGCGCCGACCGACCGGCCCCGGTTCCTGGCCATCGCGCAGGAGGCGGCCAAGGAGCTGACCGCCGCCGGGGTGGCCGCCCAGGTGGTCACCGCGCCCGGTACCGCGCTGTTCACCGACCCGACCGTGGTGCCGACGCCGCCGAGCCTGTCCGCCAGCCCGAGCCCGAGCCCGAGCGCCAGCGCGAGCGCCAACCCCGCCGGCCCGCCGGCCGCGCCCGGGCCGCCCGTCCCGACGCGCGCGGGGCACGGCTCGTCCGGCGGCGCCGCGCACCCGGCGGCCCCGCCGACCCCGACCCGCGCCCCGAAGCCCTCGACCCCGCCGCCGGGCGCGGCGGCTCCAGGTGCGGCGGCTCCGGTCGGCCCGGCGGCGGCCAGCTCCACCGCGTCCAGCACACCCGGCTCCGGTGCGGCGGCGGCCAGCACCACGGCACCGCCGCCCGCGCCGGCCGGCGTGGTGGTCGACCTGGCGGTGATGCCCAGGGCGGTCGGCGCCGACCTGGCCAGCACCGCGGCGTCCAACTACGGCTGCCCGCCCGGGATGGCCGGCGTCGCGCAGCCGGCCCGCAACTCCACGGGGTTCTGCCTGGCCGCCCTGCAGCCGGTGCTGGACGCCACCCTGGGCGGCGCGCTGGCGCCCGACCAGGCAGCGGCCACCATCGAGTCCACGCTGTGGCAGCAGCTGCCGGCGATCCCGCTGTTCCAGACGGTCACCACGCTGGTCACGACGCCCAAGGGGGACCAGCTCACCGGGCACGTCGGGCCTGGTCCGCTGACCATCGGGCCGTTCGGCACCGCGCCGACCTGGCAGCCGGCCAACCAGTAACCGGGGCGGCCCAGGAAGCTCTTTCTGGTCAGTACCGGTTGTTACCAATGGGTCACGACCGCGCCGAATCCGTGACAACTGACCCGGTCGTGCCTAACGTCCGTGCCCAGTATGTTGTGCGCTACAACAATGTGTCACCGCCACACCCACAGGGGTGGCGGTGACACGTCGTCGTGGCCCTACCGAGGTAAGCATGGCGCCGCCAAACATGCGGAGTCACGGGTGGCACGGAAGGTTGCGGGTATGCGGGGATCGGGCACCTGGATGGGCTCACCGACGAGAACGGCCGTCAGAGCGCTGGCGCTGGCGGCGGTCGCCGCGCTCAGCCTGACGGCATGCGGCGGGTCCTCCGGCGGCGGGGCCGGCGGCGGCGACAACGTCAATCAGGGGCAGGACCTGCAGCCGGGCGCGATCGGCGCCCTCGACCAGCCGTTCTCCCGGCCGAAGGTGCCCGACATCGGCGAGGTGCGGGTGGCCCTGGACGAGGGGTTCCAGGACTACAACAACAACACCGGCGCGGCCAACAGCGTCTCCAACAACTACCTGCTCGGCCTGGTGATCCCGTCGCCGTACTTCGAGGACGCCGACTTCAGCCTCAAGGTCGACAAGGACTACATGGAGTCGGTCACCGTGAAGTCCACGACTCCGCAGGTGATCGAGTTCAAGTGGCGGCCCGACGCCGTGTGGTCCGACGGGGCCCCGGTGGGCTGCAAGGACATGTGGCTCGCCTACCTGGCCAACGCCAACGCGGTGATCAAGACCGGCGTCAACCCGTTCGACACCCAGGGCAGCGGCTTCGACCAGATCTCCAAGCTCGAGTGCTCACCGGACGGCAAGACCGTCACGGTCACCTTCGGTACGCCGTTCGCCGACTGGCGGGGCATGTGGTCGATGGTGGCCCAGGGCGGCAACCAGCTGCTGCCCGCGCACGTGCTGGAGCAGAGGACGGGCATCCCGGACATCACCAAGGTGGGCCTGGCCGACAGCCCCGAGCTGCGCAAGGCAGCCGCCTTCTACACCAAGGGCTGGAACGACTTCAGCGCCGACGTGGACCTCTCGGCCGGGCCGTACCTGATCAAGAGCTCCACCCGCAACCAGCAGGCCGTGCTGGTGCGCAACCCCAAGTGGTGGGGCAACCCGGGCGGGCCGTCCCAGATCGACACCCAGGCCGTCACCGACTCCCAGGCCGCCGTGCAGGCCCTGCTCAACAAGGAGACCCCGATCATCGGCCCGCAGGCCGACCCGACCGTCGCCGAGCAGGTGCGTGCCGGCGGTGACTTCGAGGTGTTCGCCCGAGGCGGCCAGACCTACGAGCACCTCGACTTCAACATGGCCCGGCCGATCTTCCGCGACCACCCGGAGCTGCGGAACGCGGTCGCCGCCTGCATCAACCGGCAGGACATCGTGGACAAGCTGGTCAAGGGCATCGACCCGAAGATCAAGCCGCTCGGTGCCTTCACCATCAACCCCAACGAGGCCGGCTACATCGACCACTACCCGGGCGTCGGCACCGGGGACACGGCCAAGGCGAAGAAGCTGCTCGAGGACGCCGGCTGGACGCTCGGCGCGGACGGGGTGTACGCCAAGGGCGGCCAGCGCGCCTCCTTCACCATCGGCCACAAGCTGGTCGACCGGCGCGCCCAGACCGTGCAGCTGATGCAGGCCAGCTGCAAGCCGGCCGGGATCGCCATCGGTGACGCCGGGCAGGAGTCGTTCAACGACCAGCAGCTGCCGGCGAGTGACTTCGACGCGGCGCTGTTCGCCTGGGTCGGCTCACCGATCAAGTCCAGCCTGATCCAGAACTACGTCAGCAAGGACAAGGGCGGCGTCGCCAACTACAACAACTACTCGAACCCGCGGGTCGACGAGCTGCTGGCCAAGACGAACACCGAGCTGGACTACCAGAAGCGGCTGGCACTGTTCAACCAGGCCGAGGACGTGATGGCCAAGGACATGCACAGCATCCCGCTGTTCCAGCTGATCGACTTCTCCGCCTCGGACCGGTCGTACGGGCCGGTGAGCTACCTACTGCCGGTCGGGGGCGTGCTGTGGAACGCCTTCGCCTGGACCAAGCAGCCGTGACGGCGGCGCACTGATGCTGCAGTACGTCATCCGGCGGGTGCTCATCGCCATCCCGCTGCTGATCGTGGCCTCGATCCTCACCTTCGCGCTGACCACGGCGATGGGTGACCCGCTGGCCGACTGGAAGCTGCTCAAGGCGCGCACGCCGTCCGAGGTGGCCTCGGAGTACCACCGGATCGGCTGGGACCGCTCCCCGCCGGAGCGCTACCTCGACTGGGCCGGGGGGTTCGTCAGCGGGGACTGGAAGACCACGATCATCCCGGGCAACGGCACCCAGGACGTGCGCTCGGAGATCGGCAGGGCACTCGGCGTGACCCTGCAGCTGGTGATCTTCGCCGAGGTGATCGCGCTGCTGCTGGGCATGGCGGTCGGTGCACTGGGGGCGGTGCGGCAGTACTCGTTCTTCGACTACGCGGCGACCGGAGCGGCGTTCTTCATGTTCTCGATGCCGCTGTTCTGCGTGGCGGTGATCCTCAAGTTCGCCGGCATCCAGCTGAACAACTGGCTGGAGGGCATCGGCGCGGGCCGCTGGATCATCACCTCGGGGCCACCCCGGGACGGCTTCTCCGGCGGCCTCGGGCACATCGTCTACACCTACTCCGGGGCGTTGATCCTGCCGGTTCTGTCGCTGGTGGCCATCCAGTTCGCGCTCTACAGCCGCTTCCAGCGGGCCTCGCTGCTGGACACGCTCAACGCCGACTACGTGCGCACCGCGCGGGCCAAGGGCCTGGCGCCGGCCAGGGTGGTGGTCCGGCACGCGCTGCGCACCGGGCTGATCCCGGTGATCACGGTGTTCGCGCTGGACCTGGGCCTGCTGTTCGGCGGGGCGATCATCACCGAGACGGTGTTCGGCTGGCGCGGCATGGGCGCGCTGATCGTCGACGCGATCACCAAGAAGGAACCCTGGATGGTGCAGAGCTGGATGATGGTCACCGCCATCGTGATCGTGCTGTTCACCCTGCTCGCCGACATCGTCTACGCCTACCTCGACCCGAGGATCCGCGTTGGTTGATCTGCGGAAAGTCCCAACCGAGGCGGCCGCCGGCTTCGCCGACACCGAAGCACGGGCCCAGTGGCGCACCGTCGCGCGGCGGTTCGTGCGGCACAAAGCGGCGGTAGCCGGAATGCTGCTGTTCGCGGCGCTCCTGCTGTTCGCCTTTGTCGGCCCGCTGCTGTGGACGGTGAACCTCGATCCCGGCGGGGACGCCAAGTTCGCGCCGGGCGGCGCGCACCCGTTCGGCACCGACCGGATCGGCCGGGACATGCTGGCCCAGGTCATCTCGGGCACCCGGTTCTCCCTGCAGATCGCGCTCGTCGTGGCGGTCGTGGCCACGGTGGCCGGGGTGGTGCTCGGCGCGCTGGCCGGCTACCTGCGCGGCCTGGTGGACGCCGCCGTCAGCCGGCTGATCGACCTGCTGCTCTGCGTGCCGAACCTGGTGATCACCGCCGTGCTGGCGCGCAGCACGTTCACGCTGGCCCCCTCGGTGCAGAACCAGAGCAACTGGCTCACGGTGGCGCTGATCATCGCCCTGTTCACGTCGTGGTTCCCCATCGCGCGGACCATCCGGGGGCTGACCCTGTCGCTGCGCGAGAAGGAGTTCGTCGAGGCGGCGCGGGCGTTGGGCGCGCCCACCTCGCGGATCGTGTTCCGGCACATCCTGCCCAACACCGTGGACGTGATCATCGTGAACGCCACGGTGACGGTCGCCCAGGCGGTGCTGCTGGAGTCGGCGCTGTCGTTCGTCAACCTCGGGGTGCACCGGCCGGAGGCGTCCCTCGGGCTGCTGATCAACGAGAACAAGAACGAGCTGGCGACCCTGCCGTGGCTGTTCTGGTTCCCGTTCGTGTTCATCGTGCTGATCTCGCTGTCGGTCAACTTCATGGGCGACGGTCTGCGGGACGCGTTCGACCCGAGGCAGCGGAAGGTCCGAGCGTGAGCGAGGAATCGGCACCGAGCGTGAGCGAGGAATCGGCACCGAGCGTGAGCGAGGAATCGGCACCGAGCGTGAGCGAGCCGGATGTCGGGGAGACGGCGGTAGAGCCGCTGTTGGTGGTCGAGGACCTCTCGGTGGAGTTCGGCACCGACGACGGGCTGGTCCGGGCGGTGCGGGGCGTGTCGTTCGAGCTGGCGGCCGGCGAGGTGCTGGGCATCGTGGGCGAGTCCGGCTGCGGCAAGTCGGTGACCGCGGCGGCCATGATGGGGCTGCTGCCGCGCAACGCCCGGCTCCACGGCTCGATCCGGTTCGGCGGCACCGAGCTGGTCGGCGCCGCCCCGGAGGTGCTGCGCGCGCTGCGTGGCAGCCGGATCGCGATGATCTTCCAGGACCCGATGACCTCGCTGAACCCGGTGTACACGGTCGGCTGGCAGCTGGCCGAGGCGTACCGCGCGCACCACCGGGTGTCGGCCAAGGTGGCCAACGCCAAGGCGGTCGAGGCGCTGGAGCAGGTGGGTATCCCGGAGCCGGCGCGGCGTGCCAAGCAGTACCCGCACGAGTTCTCCGGCGGCATGCGGCAGCGGGCCATGATCGCGATGGCGATCATCAACGAACCCCAGCTGATCATCGCCGACGAGCCGACCACCGCCCTGGACGTGACCGTGCAGGCGCAGATCCTGGAGACACTCGTGCGGATCTCCAACGAGGCCGGCGCGGCGATCATGCTGATCACGCACGACCTCGGGGTGGTCGCCGGCATGGCGGACCGGGTGCAGGTGATGTACGGCGGCACGGTGGTGGAGGCGGCCGGGGTGACCGACCTGTTCGCGCACCCCCGGATGCCCTACACCGTCGGGCTGCTCGGCTCGGTGCCGCACCCGGAGCAGATCGGCCGCCCGCTCACGCCGATCCACGGGGCGCCGCCGTCACCGCTGCACCTGCCGAGCGGCTGCACGTTCGGGCCGCGCTGTCCGCTCGTGGCCGAGCCGTGCCGCGAGTCCGAGCCGGAGCTGGTCAGCGTCGGCGCGGCCGAGGACGGGCACGCCGCGCGCTGCCACCGCTCGGCCGAGCTGCGCGGTGGCCAGGAGGAGCGGCGGATGTTCGAACACGCCGAGATCGGGTTGCACGAGGACCCGGCGGCCGACCTGGTGGAGGAGCAGTGAACGGCACCACCGAACCCCTGCTCGTGGTGCGGGATCTGGTGAAGGACTTCCCGGTGCGCGGAGGCGGGATCCTGCCGCGCACGATCGGCCAGGTGCGCGCGGTGGCCGGGGTGTCGCTGGACCTGCGGCCGGGGGAGACCCTGGGGCTGGTCGGCGAGTCCGGCTGCGGCAAGTCCACCGTCGGGCGGTGCCTGCTGCGGCTGCACGAGCCGACGTCGGGCTCGGTGCGGTTCGCCGGTGAGGAGCTGACCACCGCGTCGCCGCGCCGGATGCGGGCACTCCGCCGAGAGATCCAGATCGTCTTCCAGGACCCGTACGCGTCGCTGAACCCGCGCTGGACGGTCAACCAGATCGTGACCGAGCCGTTCGAGATCCACCGCCAGGAGGGTCTGCACGACGTCCGGCACCGGGTGGACGAGCTGCTGGAGACCGTCGGGCTGAACCCCGAGCACCGCAACCGCTACCCGCACGAGTTCTCCGGCGGCCAGCGCCAGCGGATCGGCATCGCCCGCGCGCTGGCACTGCGGCCCCGGCTGGTGGTGCTGGACGAGCCGGTGTCCGCGCTGGACGTCTCCGTGCAGGCCGGCGTGGTGAACCTGCTGGCCGAGCTGCGGGAACGGCTCGGGGTGGCCTACCTGTTCATCGCGCACAACCTGTCGGTGGTGCGGCACATCTCGGACCGGGTCGCGGTGATGTACCTCGGCAAGATCGTCGAGACCGGTACCCGCGAGGAGATCTACTCCTCGGCGTGCCACCCGTACACGCAGGCGCTGCTGTCCGCCGCGCCGGTGCCGGACCCGGTCGCCGAGCGGGCCAGGCGCCGGATCGTGCTCACCGGCGACGTGCCGAGTCCGGTGAACCCGCCGTCCGGCTGCCGGTTCCGGACCCGGTGCTGGAAGGCGCGGGACGTGTGTGCCGTCGAGGAGCCACCGATGCTGCCGAGGAGCTCGCCGGCCCACCTGGCGGCCTGCCACTTCCCCGAGCCCCCCTCGGTCGCGCTGGCGGCCGGCGGCACCCTGGCGGGGTCCGGCACGTAGGCTGCGCCGGTGTCGCCGTCCACCCGCCGAGCCCGCCGCCGGCTGCTGCTGGTGCACGCCCACCCGGACGACGAGACGATCACCACGGGCGGCACCATCGCGCACTACTCCGCCGCCCCGGACACCGACGTCACGCTCGTCACCTGCACGCTCGGCGAGCAGGGTGAGGTGATGGTGCCGGCGCTGGCCGGGCTGGCCGCCGAACACGCCGACCAGCTGGGCGGCTACCGGATCGGCGAGCTGGCCGGAGCCCGCGCCGCGCTCGGGCTGACCGAGCACCGCTGGCTCGGCGGCGTCGGGCGCTGGCGCGACAGCGGCATGGTCGTCGCCGAGGGGGGCCGCGCGGCCGCGCCACCGCCCGAGGCGCTGCACCCGAGGGCGTTCTGCGCGCCCGGCCAGCGGGCCGCCCAGGTCGCCGCGCTGACCGAGATCATGACGGACGTGGCGCCGCACGTGGTGGTCGGCTACGACCCCGGCGGCGGCTACGGGCATCCTGACCATGTGCGGGCACACGAGATCACCATGGCGGCCGCCGCCGGCGCGCCCAGCGTGCGCAAGGTGTACTGGACGGTGACCCCCCGGTCGGACCTGGCGGCCGGGCTGGCCTCGCTGGCCGGCTCGGCCGGACACGGGCTGCCCTGGCGGCTGCCGACCCCGGACGAGCTGCCCTCGGTACCGGACGACACCGTGACGACCCGGCTGGACGTGTCCGCCCAGCTGGCCATGAAGGTGGCCGCGCTGCGCGCGCACGCCACCCAGCTCACCGTCTGGACCTGCTCGGACGCCGGGACCGGCTCGGACCCGGGCACGACCGCCGGAACCGGCGCGGACCCGCACCCCGGGTCCGCCGAGCTGGTGGCGCTGGCCGAGACCGGCCGGCTGGCCTTCGCATTGACCAACGAGATCGCCCTGCCGGTGCCGCGCACCGAGAGCTACGCGCTGGTCGGCGCGTCCGGCTCGGTGCGGCCGGTGCGGGAGACCGACCTGTTCGACGGGATCGAGACGTGGTGAACGAGGACCGGGCCCATGACCTGCTGGTGGTCGGGCTGCTGACGGTGGACGCGGCGCTGCTGGCCATGATGGAGCTGATGTTCCTGACGCTGGCCGTCGGCGTGGTGCCGGTGCCGGTGAGCGCCCTGCTCGCGCTGGTCAGCACGCCGTGGCTGGTGCGAAGGGCCGGCGAGCTGGGCGGCGCCTGGTCGGCCAGCCTGCCGCTGATCGCCTGGACGCTGACCGTCGCGGTACTCGGCCTGGCCGGGCCGGGTGGGGACGTGCTGCTGCTCGGCGACTGGTCGACGCTGGCGCTGGTGGTGGCCGGCCTGGTGCCGGCCTCGTTCGTGCTGGGCCGGGTGCTGCGGGGCAAGCGCGCCGCCCGGACCGCGCCACAGCCCCCGCCGGCCCAGTCCGCCGAGCCGGCCTCCAGCTCGTACGAGGCCTGACCCGTCGCTACCCCCGTGATGGGCTACGGCCCAACTCGCCACTCACGGGGTACTAGCTGGACAGCCACGTGTCGACGCCGGCGAGGCCGGTGGTGACCAGGGCGGGCGGGGCTCCGGAGGCCTCGATCGAGGTGCGGGCCAGCGCGGCGAGCTGATCGTCGGACAGCCCGAGCGTGTCGCGGGCCACCTGGTACTCGCCGAGCACGCCCGGCCCGAACAGCAGCGGGTCGTCGCCGTTGAGGGTGCAGCGCACACCGGCGGCGAGCAGCCGGGCCAGCGGGTGCTCGGCCAGCGAGGGCACCACGCCGAGCAGCAGGTTGGACGTGGGGCAGACGTCGAGCACGACGCCGTCGGCGGCCAGCCGCTCGACCAGCGCGGGGTCCTCGACGGCCCGTACGCCGTGGCACAGCCGTCGCGCGCCGAGTGCGTCCAGCGCGCCGTACACGCTCGCCGGGCCGGCCAGCTCGCCGGCGTGCGGGGCACTGATCAGGCCGGCGTCCCTCGCCACCGCGAACGCCGGCGCGAACGGCTCCGGCGGGTACAGCGACTCGTCGGCCGCGAGCCCGAAGGACACCACACCCGCGCCGGCGTACCGGGCCGCCAGCTCGGCCAGCCGCACCGCCTCGTCGGGCTCGGCGTGGCGCAGCGCGGACACCAGGATGCCCGCTCCGATGCCCAGCCGCTCGGCCGTCCGGGTGGCCTCCTCGATGACCAGCTCGAGCACCGCCTGCTCGGAGTCGTAGCCGGGGCCGAACTCGGCGGCGTAGCGCGTCGGGTAGAAGTGCGGCTCGACCCACACGGCACCGTCGGCGGCTGCGTCCTCGACCACCTCGCGGACCAGCCGGCGCAGCTCGTCCGGGGTGCGGACCAGCTCGGCGGCGATCGCATAGAGCCCCAGGAACTCGCGGAACGACAGGGCGGTACCGATCGGCGGGGGCGCCACGCCGGCCGCCCCGGCCAGCTCGGTCAGGGTGGTCGGCCGCATCGCACCTTCGAGGTGGACGTGCAGGTGGGCCTTGGGCAGCGCGGTCAGGTCGCGGACCCGGGCCCCGGTGAGCTGGCCGGTCATACGGTGGCCTTGCCCTGGAACACCTCGTCCAGCACGGTCGGGTCGATCACCTTGGCCACGTCGGGCAGCGGGGACACCCCGGCGGCGGCGAACGCGGTGTACATCGGGCCGGCCACCTCCTTCGGGTCCATCCGCATCAGCCCGCTGGCCCTGGTCAGAGCGCTCTGGGCGAACGTGGTCTGCAGCTGGTTCTCCCGAGTCTGCTGGGCGAGGTCGAGGCCGAGGTCGGCGCCGTACTTGTCCACCGCGAGCTTGGCCGCGATGGCCGGGTCGGCCGCGTTGTCCTGCCAGCCGCGCACGGTGGCCCGCATGAACTTGACCGCGGTGGCCCGGTTCGCGGTGAGCCAGGAGCGTGAGCTGACCAGCAGGTCGGCGTACTGGGGCAGGCCGAGCTGCTCGTAGGTGGTGACGACGAAGTCGGTGCCCTCCTTGAGCCCCTTCTGCTCCAGGATGATCGGCTGGTTGGTGGCGAAGCAGGTGTAGACGTCGCCCTGGCCGTCCAGCAGCGGGCTCGGGTCGTAGCCGACGGGCACGAACTTGTACCGCACCGGCACCTTGGCCAGCTTCATCGCCGCCTCGATGTAGGGCTGCACGCCCTGCTGGCCCAGCACGGTCTTGTCCACCAGGTCGGCGGCGGTGCGGACCGGCTTCTTGGTCAGGGACAGGAAGGCGGACGGCGCGTTCTGGAACTGGGCGGCGTACGCGACGAAGTCGTTGCCCGAGTTCACCGCGCTGATGAACTCCTGCATCGCGACCGGCATGCCGATCTCGGCGCCGCCGGCGGCCAGCGTCGCGGAGGGGGTCGGGGCGTTCGGCCCGCCCGGGATGAACTGGACGTTCAGGCCCTCCTGCTGGTAGTAGCCACGGTCCTGGGCGATCCAGAACCCGGCGAACTCGACGTTGCTGATCCAGCCGAGCGCGACCCGGACCGGGGTGCCGCCGGCAGCCGGCGCCCCGCCGGAGTCACCGCCACCACAGGCGGCCAGCAGCGCCGGGCCGGCGACCAGGCCGAGGCCGGCGAGCCCGGCGTTGCGCAGCAGCCTGCGGCGGCTCCAGGCGGCGGGCGAGTCGGGCATCTGTCGCTCCTCTGTGGCGTGCGGCTCTGTGGCGTGCGGTGAACCCGGGGAGGGTGGACGGGCTTGGGACCGAGGGATGGGGCGGCGGAGCTCAGGTCATCCGGGCCAGGCCCCGGCGTTCGACCGCGCGCGCGGCCACGAAGCAGAGCACCGAGACGACCGTGGCCACCAGCGCGGTGCCCCAGGCCCGGTCCGGCTGGAAGGAGCTGACCGCGCGGGCGAACAGCGTGCCCAGTCCCCGGCCGCCCATCAGGTACTCGGCGAGCATCGCGGCCAGCACGGCGGTCGGCGCGGCCAGCCGGAACGCGACGAGCAGGCCGGGAACCGCGTGCGGCAGCAGCAGCCGGCGCATCGTGGCCGCCCGGGACGCCCCGAGCACCGCGAACAGGTCGAGCGAGCTGGCCGGCGCATCGCGCAGCCGGGAGCCCACGAACACGAACGCGGGGAAGAACGACACCACGGTGGTGATTACCACGACCGTCGGCCAGCTGTAGCCGAAGACCCTGGCCAGCACCGGGATCATCGCGACCACCGGCACCGACCGCATCACCAGGGCGACTGGCGTCATCATCCCGGACAGCAGCGGTGACGCCCACACCGCGACGGCCAGCGCGGCGCCGAGCAGCATGCCGAGGACCAGCCCGGCGGCGGCCACCACCAGCGTGCTGGCCAGGTCGGCCAGGTAGGCGCCGGGGTGGCCGAGCACGTCGGAGAGCACCGCGACCGGGGTGGGCACGACGATCTGGTTGTAGTGGTTGAGCGTCGCCCACAGCTGCCAGGCGACGACAAAGACCACAACGGTCCAGTACCGGGAGACCGCCGTGCCCAGCCACCGCAGCGGCGCCGGCCGCCGCACCGGAGCAGCGGTGCCCGAGCCCGAGCCCGAGTCGGAGCCCGAGTCGGAGCCCGAGCCGGAGGCGGAGCTGGAGACGGAGGCGGAGCCCGAGACGGAGCGGGAGTCGGCGGGGTCGGCGCTGGCGGCCAGCGAGTGCCTCGGCTCGGCGACGGTCACGTGAACCTCCGGTTGACCAGCCGGCGCAGGCCGAGCAGCACGAGGTAACCGAGCAGGGCGAGCGCCGAGGCGCTCAGCGCGGCCGCCCACAGCAGGTTGGCCTGGAAGTTCTGCATCGCGCTGACCAGCAGCACACCGAGCCCGCGCGGGGCGCCGAACCACTCGCCGATCACCGCGCCGAGCACCGCCGCCGGGGCGGCCAGGGTGAGCCCGTCCACGATCAGCGGCAGCCCGGCCGGCAGGCGCAGCCGCAGCAGCGTGGTCAGCCGCCCGGCGCCGAGCACCGTGAAGACGTCCCGCTGGCTGGCCGCGGCGGCCGCCAGCGCCGAGGTGGCCGCGACGAACACCGCGAAGCCGGCGGCCAGCGCGGCGACCAGCGTCGGGGTGGCGGCCCGGCCGGCCGTGTTGATCAGCAGCGGGCCGAGCGCGATCAGGGGGATGGCGTTGACCACCGCGGCCAGCCGGTCCAGCCCGGGGCCGATCGGCGGCAGCAGCGTGCCCAGCGTCGCCAGCGCCACCCCGAGCACCGCGCCGAGCAGGAAGCCGAGCGCCGCCGCGGCGCCGGTGACGCCGATCGCCCGGCCCAGCACCAGCCGCGCGGTCGGCGTGGCGAGGTAGCCGAGCACCGTGCTCAGTGGCGGCCAGCTCGGCCCGGCCAGGCCCAGCCGGCCGATCAGCTCGACGACCAGCAGCAGTGTGAGCACCCCGGCGGCGGCCAGCCAGACGCCCCGGCGCACGGCGGCCGCTGCCCCGCCGGCCGGCGCGACCCGGCCGAGACCGCTGGCCAGGCCGCCGCTCGTACCGCTGGTCATGCGGCGGGCCTCGGTGACCGGCCGGCCGGCTCCGCCTCGTCCAGCAGCCCGGTCAACATGTCGACGAGCTCGTGGAACGCCGGCTCGCGGGTGACCTCGGTGCCGCGCGGGCGGGGGATGTCGACACGCTGCACGTGCCGCACCCGCCCCGGCCGCCCGGTCATCACGATCACCCGGTCGGCCAGCAGCACCGCCTCGTCGACGTCGTGGGTGACCAGCAGCGTGGTGATCCGCTGGGCCTGCCAGATCCGGGCCAGCTCCAGGTTCATCCGGCGCCGGGTCACCGCGTCCAGCGCGCCGAACGGCTCGTCCAGCAGCAGCACGTCCGGTTCCAGCGCGAGCGCCCTGGCGATGGCGACCCGCTGCCGCATGCCACCGGACAGCTGCCGGGGCCGCGCGTCGGCGAACCCGGCCAGGCCGACGAGGTCGAGCAGCTCGTCCACCCGGCTCCGGTCCACCGGCCGGCCGGCCACCTTGAAGGGCAGCTCGATGTTCGAGCGGGCACTGGCCCATGGCAGCAGCGCATGCTCCTGGAAGGCGACCCCGAGCCGGTGCTCGCGGATCAGCTCGGCCGGCTCCCGGCCCTCCACGCTGACCTCGCCCCGCGTGGCCCGCTCCAGCCCGGCGACCAGCCGCAGTACGGTCGACTTGCCGCAGCCCGACGGCCCGAGGATGGCGACGAACTCGCCGTGCGCGACGGTCAGGTCGAACCCGTCCAGGGCGCGGACGCTGCTGCCGCGCCGGATCGGGAACTCCTTGACGATCTCACTCAGCGCGATCGCCGGGTCTGCGGGTTCGGGCATATGGGTGCTCCCGATGCTCGATGGTGGTCGCCGACGCTACGAACCGCAGGTTTCTGCAGTGTTGCCTGCCCGGTGCGCCAGCGTAACTGCTATTTCGGGGCCGGTACCTTTGCCGGATGGGAGATCAGCGGCCGGAGTCCGAACCGGACCGGTTGCTCCGGCTCACCGCTGGCTACGTGCTCGAACACGGCATCGCGGACCTCACGCTGCGCCGGCTCGGCCAGGCGATCGGTACCAACAACCGGATGCTGCTCTACTACTTCGGCTCCAAGGAACAGCTGATCTCCCGGGCGCTGCTGGCCGCCTCGGCCGGCTACCCCGCGCTCAACTCGGCGATCTCCGCACTGGGCGGGTCCGGCCCGCTCGCCGACCGGCTGAACGCCTGCTGGGCCCGCATCGCGGCGCCGGCCAACCTGCCGTTCCACCGGCTGTTCTTCGAGGTCTTCGGGGTCGCCGCGCACCAGCCGGGGCGGTTCGACGAGTTCCTCGGCCGGGTCGGCAACGACTGGGTCAACCAGGTCGCCGGGTACCTGCGCGCCGAGGGGGTGCCGCCGGTCGAGGCCGCCCTGCTGGCCCGTGAGCTGGTCGCGCTGTGGCGGGGCCTGCAGTTCGACCTGCTGTCCGCCGTGGCCACCGACGCGCTGGCGGCCAGCCACGCCGCCGCCGCCACCGCGTTCGCCGAGCGCTGCGCGAGAGCGAGCCTCACCCCCGCGCACCCGCCGACCTGATCGCCCTTCCTCGCCCTTCCTCGGCCGGGCGCGGCCGGACTCAGCTCGCCCCGGCCGGGACCGGGTTCACGATGTCCAGCTCGCCGGCCGGCACCTCGACGGCGGCCGTGGTCCACGCCCAGATCGAGTAGAGCCGCCGGGCCGGGTCGGTGTAGCCGTGCCGGCCGTGGAACACCCGGTAGTTGTCCACCACGGCCATCTCGCCGGCCTCCAGCCGGAACCGGGGGCCGGTGTCGCGCGCGGCAACGACCGAGGCCAGCCACTGGCGGACGTAGGGCCACTCGGCCTGCTCATCGGGGCCGAGCACCGGCGCCAGGTAGGGGTGGTGGCGCACCTGCTGGCGGCCGGCCGGTGTGGTGCGCAGGATCGGCGAGTAGCTGCCCTGCGGGAAGTTCGGCTCGGAGTGGTCGATGTCGGTGTTGCGCACGAAGTCGACCAGCGCGGCGTTCGCCGGGTCGGCGGCCAGCGCGTCGACCAGCGCGAGTCCGTCGATCAGGAACGAGTCACCGCCGGTCGCCGCCGGGCGCGCGCTGTACAGGAACAGCCGGTCGGGGGCGCGGTTGCCGAAGGCGAAGCCGTCGTTGTGCGGCGGCATCGCCACGCTGGTGTCGGCGGACAGCCTGCGCTTGCGGCCCCGGGCGTCCGCCGGCTGGGCGTCGACCTTTGCGCCCTCCTCCTCGGCGCGGGCCTTGGTGACCTCGATCTGCCGGCCGATCCGGACGAGCTCGTCGCCGAACATCGCCCGCCCGAACTCGATGGCGGCGGCCTCGTCGGCGATCCCGCTGACGATCGCGGCGCCCTCGGTGGCCACCACATCGCGCGCCAGTGCCGGCGTCTCCACCCGGCGCGGCACCAGGCATGCGGACCCCAGATCCATGACAGCCTCCGCTTCTCTCCCGTTGAATCGTTCGGTTCAAGTGGAGACGGTAAACGCTGGTTATTACGCCTGGGTTTCGGTTGGACCGGCCGGCCTCAGGTACTCGTAGCGGTGGTGCGGCCGGAAGCCCAGCCGGCGGTACAGGGCCAGCGCCGGCTCGTTGTGCTCGGCCACCTGCAGCACACACCACTGGGCGCCGGCCCTGGTCATGCCCCACTGCGCGGCGGCCCGCATCAGCGCCACGCCCAGCCCGCGCCGGCGGAACCGGTCGGCCACCGCGAGGCGGGCCACGTGCAGGTGCCCGTCCACCACCGCGAGCCGGGCCACGCCGACCGCGTTTCCGGCGTCGTCCCTGGCCAGCCCGAAGCCGACGTGGGCGAGACCCGGCGCGGTCAGCACGTGCCGCTCGGCGTCGGAGACCGGCAGGTCGGTGGTCAGCCGCCACCAGTCGGCGGCCGGCTCCTCGTCGATGGTCAGTACGACGCCGGGCACCGGGGCGGGCGGCTCCAGCCAGCCGGTCAGCTCGGCGGCCTCCGACCCGGCCAGTTCGCCGCCGATCGGTCCGGGGCCCGTCGGTCCGGCGCCGGTGGGCTCGGCGCCGGTCTGTTGTGCGCCGGTCTGTTGTGCGCCGGTCGGTTGGACGCCGGTCGGTTGGGCAGCGGTCGGTTGGGCGCCGGTCTGTTCGGCGTCGGTCGGGTCGGGAGGGCTCTGCTCGGGGTCGGGGGACACCGGGGCCGCCGCGAGCCGGGGCAGCTCGGCCACCAGCACCGTGACGTTCGCGCCCGCCGGGTGGGCATCGTGCCTGGTCCAGCCGTTGGCCAGGATCGCCCGGTGCCACGGCGAACCTGTCGCCACCTGCACCAGGGGCGGCAGCCCGTGCTCGGCGGCGAACCCGCACACCCGGTCCAGCGCGGCGGGCATCGCCAGGCCGGGGTCGCCGACCGCGAGCGCGGAGTTGGCCCGGCCGGTGAAGCCGCCCGCCGCCCGCAGCCGCCACTGCCCGAGCGGGCGCGTCAGCACGGCGGGCCAGGCGTCCGAGCAGATCCGCTCCAGCCGGGCCACCGCCGCCCAGGACGGCCGCCTCGGCATCGGCGGCGGGATCTCCCGTACCGCGACCACCGCGTCCCTGGCGATCCGCACCACCCCGCGCCGGGTGTGCACCAGTACGGCGGTCGGCCCGTCCTCGACGAGCTCGCCGACCGCGTCGGTGAGCATGGGTCGACCGGCCACCTCGGGCAGCCGATGGCGCAGTGCCACACGCCGTCCGACCAGCGCGTCGAGCCGGTCGGCCGCTCCCCTCGGTGTGTTCACCCCTTGATCCTGCCCCACCAGGCACCGGGTAGCGACGCCGAAACGACCCGTCAGCATCCTCCTAGAACGTGATTCGGCACTCTCTCAGGGCAGCCTTACTGCGCGCGTACGAACTTGACGAGACATACTGACCGCAGAACGTCGCACCCCACTGCAGGAGAAACGCCGTGACCTATGTGATCGCCGAGCCTTGTGTCGACCTCCAGGACAAGGCGTGCATTGAAGAGTGTCCGGTGGACTGCATCTACGAGGGCGGCCGGATGCTCTACATCCACCCTGACGAGTGTGTCGACTGCGGTGCGTGTGAGCCGGTGTGCCCGGTAGAGGCGATCTACTACGAGGACGACGTGCCGGACCAGTGGAAGGACTACACCAAGGCGAACGCCGACTTCTTCGAGGAGCTCGGCTCGCCGGGTGGCGCCTCCAAGGTCGGTCGGATCGAGCGGGATGTGGCCCCGGCGTCGGACCTGCCCCCGCAGGAACACGACGAGTGAGCGGCGCCCCCGAACCGTTCCGAAGTTCTGATCGGTGACTGCCACGAGCATCGGATCGCGTCTGCCGGACTTCCCTTGGGACTCGCTCACCGAGGCGACGGCCCGGGCGAAGGCCCACCCGGGCGGCATCGTCGATCTGTCGGTGGGCACTCCCGTCGACGACGTTCCCGAGGTCATCCGGGCCGCGCTGGCCAGCGAGCCGGCGCAGGCTCCCGGTTACCCGACGACCACGGGCACCGCGGAGCTGCACCGGGCCGCCGTCGGCGCGATGGCGCGGCGGTTCGGCGTCACCGGGCTGGACGAGGCCGCGGTGCTGCCGACCATCGGGTCCAAGGAGATGGTCGCCTGGCTGCCCACGCTGCTCGGGCTGGGGCCGGACGACCTGGTCGTGGTGCCCGAGCTGGCCTACCCGACCTACGAGGTGGGCGCCCGGCTGGCCGGCGCGCAGTGGCTGCGGTCCGACTCGATCGTCGGGGTGGGGCCGCGCCGGGTGAAGCTCGTCTGGATCAACTCGCCGTCCAACCCGACCGGCCGGGTACTGCCGCCGGAGCACCTGCGCAAGATGGTCGACTGGGCGCGCGAGCAGGGCGCCGTGGTGGCCTCCGACGAGTGCTACCTGGCCCTGTCGGACAGCGACTCGGCCTCGGTACTGCACCCCGACGTGTGCGGTGGCAGCACCGGGGGACTGCTCGCGGTGCACTCGCTGTCCAAGTCGTCCAACCTGGCCGGCTACCGCGCCGGCTTCGTGACCGGTGACCCCCGCCTGGTGGCCGAGCTGCTCGAGGTGCGCAAGCATGCCGGCATGATCATGCCGAGGCCGGTGCAGGCCGCGATGGTGGCCGCGCTGGACGACGACGAGCACGTGCACGCGCAGTGGGCGCGCTACCGGTCCCGGCGCGAGCGGCTGCGCGGCGCGCTCACCGCGTTCGGCCTGACGATCGAGCATTCCGAGGCCGGGCTGTACCTGTGGGCCACGGCCGGCGAGCACGGGCGGTTGACCGTGGACCGGCTCGCGGCGCAGGGTGTCCTGGTGGCACCTGGTGAGTTCTACGGTCCGGCCGGCGCGAACCACGTGAGGGTGGCGGCGACCGCCACCGACGAGCGCATCGATGCCGCGGTGGGGCGACTGCACGCCGCTCGGTGAGCCGCAAGGTCGCTCGTACCGCCCGCTCGCACGACCGGTCCGCGACGCCGCGCCGGTCGCCGGTCTCGCCTGCCCTGGTGCTGGTCGGGGTGCTGCTGCTGGCCGCGAACCTGCGCTCCGCGCTGGCCGGCTACCCGCCGTTGCTGGAGATCGCCCGCGACCAGCTCGGGGTGTCCGCTGCCGCCGCCGGGTTGGTGCAGGCCAGCGCGGTGATGATGATGGGCGTCGGCTCGTTCCTGGCGCCGCGGCTGGCCGGGCTGCTCGGCTGGGAACGCGCGGCCGGGGTGGCGGTGGGCGTACTCGCGGCCGGCAGCGCGGTGCGGCTGGCCCCGGTGCTGCCGGCGCTGATCGTCGGCAGCGTGCTGGTCGGCTTCGGGATCGGGGCGGCCGGTGTCCTTCTGGCCGGCGTGGTGAAGCACCATCTGGCCGGCCGGGCGGGCACGGTCACCGGCGGCTACGTGGTGTCCATGATGATCGGCGCGACGGTGACCAGCGTGGTCGCGGTGCCGCTCGCCGCCGGCCTGGGTGGCTGGTCGTACTCGCTGGCGGTGTGGGCGGTGCCGGCGGTGCTCGCGGTCGGCCTCTGGTGGCCGGTGGCCCGACGGTTCCCCCGCGCCGACGACCGGGGCAGTGCCGCCTTGCCCTGGCGCACCGAGTTCGCCTGGCTGGCCACCGGCTTCATGGCCATGACGTCCGTGCAGTTCTACGGCTGGCTGACCTGGCTCTCGCCGTACTACCAGCACCTCGGCTGGTCCACCCAGCACGCTGCGCTGCTGCAGGCGCTGTGGAGCGTCGCGCAGATCCCGGCCGCGCTGCTGTTGCCCGCGCTGGCCGAGCGGCGGCGCCGCTGGGCGTTCTGGTCGGCGCTCTCGGTGCTCAGCGGGCTGGCCGGCACGGCGGGCGCGCTCTGGCTGCCTCAGCCGCCGGTGGTCGGGCCGTGGGGGTGGGTGGTGCTGATGGCGATCGGGGTCGGCGCGGGTTTCCCGCTCGGCCTCTCGGCGATCGCCTGGCACTTCCCGGACGCGGCGAGCGCCGGGGCGGCCAGCGGGCTGGCCATGGGCTTCGGCTACCTGCTGGCCGGCAGCGCGCCGCTGGTGATGGGGCTGCTGCTGGACCTGACGGGCGGGTACCCGGTGCCGCTGGCGGTGCTGCTCGCCGCCGGGGTGGCCCAGGGCGGCGCGATCGCGCTGATCCAGACCCGCAACGGGGTGGCGCGCCGGTAGGCGGTCCCCGCTCGCCGCGCCCCCGCGGACCGGCCTTCGGGTCAGGCCTTTGAGACCGGCCTGATCAGAGCTCTTCCGCGCGGGCCTTGACCTGCTTCCAGGCGGCCCACCACAGGGTGCGCTGGTGCTCGCCCCTGGCGTGCTCCCGCTCGGCCATCCGGCCGGCCACGTAGGCCACCGTGGCGGTGCCGGGCCCGGGCTCCAGCGCATCCACGAGCTCGCGGATCCGGTGCTGGGCCACACACGCGTCCTGGTGGTCGCCGAGGACCTCCTGCAGGCCGGCGGTGACCTCCAACACCCGGCGGACCGGCTTGCCCAGCGCGGGTTCGGCCAGCTCGCCGGTGTAGCGCAGCCGCTTGCCCTTGATCCGCAGGGCGTGCAGCACCTCGTCCGGTGGGTTCGGCCCGGCCTTCTGCACGGACCTGCGCAGCGACCGGTACTCGCCCCGGACCAGCTCGACCAGCTCGGGGCGGTGCTCGGTGGCCGACGGCGTCGGCAGCGGCAGCCGCACCGCGTCCGCCAGGCGCTCCAGCAGCGTGGTGTAGCGGGGCGCGCTCAGGGCCACCAGCATCTCGTCCCTGGCGGCGAGGTACTCCGCGTCCAGGGCGGTGAGCAGCTGGTCGGCGGCGTCGCGCTGGTCGGCCGGCAGGTCGGCGGCCAGCCCGCGCAGCCGGGGCAGCAGGACGTCGAGGTCACGCACCGGGCCCAGCGAGCGGCCCAGCCAACCGAGCTCGGCGCGCAGGTCGTCCGACCAGTCCCCGTCCAACAGCGGTCGGGCCGCCTTCAGCGTGGCGCGCATCCGCCGCACCGAGACGCGCATCTGGTGCACGTCCTCGACGTCGGCGCCGGTGCGGGCGCCCGGGTCGTGGTGCAGCAGCGCGCGCAGCCGGGTGTCCAGGGCGACCCGGACGTGGTGCACCGGCGGGTCGCTCGGGGCGGCGGTGAGCGGCTCGGAAAGGCGCAGCATGAGGACCGGAGGCTTCGTCCGGCGGCGCACCCGCGCGGAGCGTCGCTGGGCCGGCTCACCGGTCGTCAACGTCATGGACACAGGATACGGGCGGGGAAACTCAGTCGTTTGCGTGCAGGGTGGCGTTGAGCTCGACGGCCTGCCCGGTGCGGGGCCTGACCTCGACGGTTCCGGTCACCGAGTTGCGCAGGAAGAGCAGCCCGGACTGGCCGGACAGCTCGCGGGCGCGGACCACCTGGCCGTCCGGCAGGGTGACCTTCACCCCGGCGGTGATGTACAGCCCGGCCTCGATCACGCAGTCGTCGCCGAGCGAGATCCCGATACCGGCGTTCGCGCTGATCAGGCAGCGCTGGCCGACCGAGATGACCTCCTTGCCGCCGCCGGACAGGGTGCCCATGATCGAGGCGCCGCCGCCGACGTCCGAGCCGTCGCCGACCACGACGCCGGCCGAGATCCGCCCCTCGACCATCGAGTTGCCCAGGGTGCCAGCGTTGAAGTTGATGAACCCCTCGTGCATGACGGTGGTGCCCTCGGCGAGGTGGGCCCCGAGGCGTACGCGGTCGGCGTCGGCGATCCGCACCCCGGTCGGCAGCACGTAGTCGACCATCCTGGGGAACTTGTCGACGCTGTGCACCGCGACCGGCCCGCGCGCCCGCAACCGGGCCCTGACCAGCTCGAACCCCGGCACCGCGCACGGCCCGTGGTTGGTCCACACGACGTTGGCGAGCAGCCCGAAGATGCCGTCCAGATTGACCGTGTGCGGCCGCACCAGCCGGTGGCTGAGCAGGTGCAGCCGCAGGTAGACGTCGGAGGCGTCGACGGCCGGGTCGGCCAGCGAAGTGATCTGGGCGCGCACCGCCACCGTGTCGACGCCTCGGGCCTCGTCGTGGCCGAGCAGCGCGGTCAGCTCGGCGGGCAACTCCGGCGGCGGGCCCGCGCCGAGGGAGGGGGTGGGATACCAGGTGTCGAGCACGGTGCCGTCGGCGGCGACCGTCGCGATGCCGGCGCCGTACGCGCCCTCGGTGATATGCACGCCGCAGACGTTACCTAAGCCGTCCTCGGGCGGTTCCGGGCTGGCGCACGGGTTGTGGGGCTGCCGCGCTGGGTGTGGGGCTGGCGCACGGGTTGTGGGGCTGGCGCACGGGGTTCGGACGCTGCACATGAGTTAGAACTGGTGTGCGGCGTCCTGAGGGCGTGTGTGGGGACCAGGGCGTGTGTGAGCCGCCGGCGGGGAGCTGGGGGTCGGCGGCCGGTGCCCGGGCTCGGCGGCTGACGGCTCGGCGGCTGGCGGCTCGGCGGCGTTGGCACACACCTTCGCGCGCTGGCACACGGGGTTCGGACGCTGCACACGAGTTAGAACTGGTGTGGCGCGTCCTGACGGCGTGTGTGGGGACCAGGGCGTGTGTGTGAGCCGCCGACGGGGAGCTGGGGGCGGCGGCCGGTGCCTGGGATCGGCGACCCGCAGGTGTAGAGCTACGGCGGTGGCCGGCACACGGGCCGCGGCCCCGGCACCCGGGCCGCGGCGCCGGCACCCGGCCTGCGGCGCCTGCACACACCTCCGCGCGCCAACACACCAGCTCCCGACACCACACACGAGTTCCAACGCGTGTGCCGACTCCGGACGCCGTGTGCCAGCCCGCGAACGTGTGTGCGGGCGGGGCGCCACGACGGCCACCGGTAGCGTGGGCCGCCGTGACCGTGACCGCCGGATCGTCCAGCCCGATCAAGTTCGACCTCACCGCCGACCCCGTCGAGCTGACCGCCGCGCTGGTCGACGTGCCGAGTGTGTCCGGCGACGAGGCCGCCCTCGCCGACGCCGTCGAGCTCGCCCTCCGCGAGCAGGCCCCCCACCTGCAGCTGCTGCGAGACGGCAACGCCGTGCTGGCCCGTACCACCGGCACCCGGCCCACCCGCGTGCTGCTCGCCGGCCACCTGGACACCGTGCCGATCGCCGACAACGTGCCCAGCCGCCGCGACGGCAGCGTCCTCTACGGCTGCGGCACCTCGGACATGAAGGCCGGCGACGCGATGATCTTGCATCTGCTGGTCACGCTGCCCGACCCGGCGCACGAGCTCACCGCCGTGTTCTACGACTGCGAGGAGGTCGAGGCGGCGCGCAACGGGCTCGGCCGGATCGAGCGCACCCACCCGGACTGGCTGCGCGCCGACCTGGCCATTCTCGCCGAGCCGACCGACGGCGCCGTCGAGGCCGGCTGCCAGGGCACGCTGCGCGCGGTGGTCAGCACCGACGGGCGCCGCGCCCACAGCGCCCGCTCCTGGCTGGGCCGCAACGCCATCCACGCGGCCGGCGAGGTGCTGGACCGACTGAACCGCTACAACGCCCGCGAGGTCGCCATCGACGGCTGCGTGTACCGCGAGGGCCTGCAGGCGGTGCGGATCGCCGGCGGCGTCGCGGGCAACGTCGTGCCTGACGTCTGCGAGGTCACCGTCAACTTCCGGTTCGCCCCGGACCGCACTGTCGCGGCCGCGAGCGAGCACGTCGAGGAGGTGTTCGCCGGCCTGGACGTGCGGGTCACCGACACCGCCGCCGGCGCGCTGCCAGGGCTGGACGCGCCGGCCGCGCGGCAGTTCCTGGAGGCCACGGGGGTCGCGCCGGTGGCCAAGTACGGCTGGACGGACGTGTCCCGGTTCGCCGCGCTGGGTATCCCGGCGCTCAACTTCGGGCCCGGTGACCCCAACCTCGCGCACACCCGCGAGGAGCACGTCGCCACCGACCGGATCACCCGCTGCACCGAACTCCTGCGCGCCTACCTCAGCCACTCCTGAAGCCACTCCTGAAGCCAATCCTGAGCCCGGCCGGGGCGCGCAGTACTGTCGGAAGTGTGTCCGTCCCTCCCGTATCGGCCGCACCAGGCTCGCCCGACGAAGCGCGCCCTGAAGAGCGCCCCGAAGCGCATCCCGTCGTCCACACCGAAGAGCACCCCGACGAGCACCCCTCCGAGCGGCAGCGCGGTCCGGTCGTGCTGCGTCGCGACCGCCGCGAGGAACCCACCACCACCGACCAGCGGCTGCTCGACTCACGCGGCCCGTCCGACTGGGTGCACACCGACCCGTGGCGGGTGCTGCGCATCCAGGCCGAGTTCGTCGAGGGGTTCGGCATGCTGGCCGAGCTGCCCCGCGCGGTCACCGTGTTCGGCTCGGCCCGCACCAAGCGCGACCACCCGGAGTACCAGCAGGGCCGCGAGCTCGGCGCCGCGCTGGCCAAGGCCGGTTTCGCGGTGATGACCGGGGGCGGCCCCGGCACCATGGAGGCGGTCAACCGGGGCTGCTCGGACGCCGGTGGGTTCTCCGTCGGCCTCGGTATCGAGCTGCCCTTCGAACAGGGCCTCAACCCGTGGGTCGACCTCGGCATCAACTTCCGCTACTTCTTCGCCCGCAAGACCATGTTCGTGAAGTACTCGCAGGCGTTCGTCTGCCTGCCCGGCGGCTTCGGCACGCTGGACGAGCTGTTCGAGGCGCTCACCCTGGTGCAGACCAAGAAGGTGACCAAGTTCCCGGTGGTGCTGCTGGGCACCGAGTACTGGGGCGGGCTCTACGAATGGCTGGACCGGTCGGTGCGCGACAGCGGCAAGATCGGCGAGAAGGACCTCGCCCTCCTGCACCTGACCGATGACATCGACGACGCCGTGAAGGTGGTCAACGAGGCGTACCGGGCCTGGGAAGAGGCGCATTGAGCGCGACTCCGGGCGCGGCGGGCGCGCGGGTCGGCCGGCTCTCGGTCTGCGTCTACTGCGCCTCCTCGGACGGGGTGGCGCCGAGCAACGTGGCGCTCGCCGAGGCGGTCGGGCGGGGCATCGCGGCGCGCGGCTGGACCCTGGTCTCCGGCGGCGGCCGGCGCTCGATGATGGGCGCGGTGGCGCAGGGCGCCCGGTCCGGCGGCGGGCGCACGGTCGGCGTGATCCCACGGTCCATGGTCGAGCGCGAGTGGGCCGACCACGACTCCGACGAGCTGCTGGTCACCGACACGATGCGCGACCGCAAGGCCATGATGGACGCGCACGCCGACGCGTTCCTCGCGCTGCCCGGCGGCATCGGCACGCTGGAGGAGCTGTTCGAGGTGTGGAGCTCCGGGGTGCTGGAGCTGCACCGCAAGCCGGTCGTGCTGCTCGACCCGGACGGCCACTACACCGGGCTGCTGAGCTGGCTGCGTGAGCTGGTGGCCGCCGGGTTCGCCCGCCCGGCCGCGCTGGACCGGGTCGTGGTCACCGCCGGGGTGGACGCCGCCCTGGACGCCTGTGCCCCGTAGCACGGCGCCGGTGCCCGCCGGCGTGTCAGGATCGGGAACGTGACGCCGTCCAGTCCGCTGCCCCTGCGCTTCGGCACCCGCGCGCCCGCCGCCGACCGCGCGCTCGTGATGGCGATCGTGAACCGCACGCCGGACTCGTTCTACGACCGGGGCGCCACGTTCGCCGAGGCCGACGCGCTGGCCGCCGTGGACTCCGCCGTCGCCGAGGGCGCGGACATCGTGGACATCGGCGGCGTGAAGGCCGGCCCCGGCAGCACGGTGGACGCCGAGGAGGAGACCCGCCGCGTGGTGCCGTTCGTGGCCACCGTCCGCGCCCGCTACCCGGACCTGCTGATCAGTGTGGACACCTGGCGCGCCGAGGTCGGCCGGCTGGCCTGCGAGGAGGGCGCCGACATCCTGAACGACACCTGGGCCGGCGCCGACCCGAAGCTCGCCGAGGTGGCCGCCGAGTTCGGTGTCGGCGTGGTCTGCTCGCACACCGGCGGGGCGGTGCCGCGCACCCGGCCGCATCGGGTCAGCTATCCCGACCTGGTCGGCGACGTGATCGCCGACCTGACCGGCCAGGCCGAGCGGATGCTGGCGCTGGGCGTGCCGCGCGAGGGGATCCTGATCGACCCCACGCACGACTTCGGCAAGAACACCTGGCACGGGCTGGAGCTGCTGCGCCGCTGCGACGAGCTGGTCGCCACGGGGTGGCCGGTGCTGATGGCGCTGTCGCACAAGGACTTCATCGGCGAGACCCTCGGCGTCGGGCTGGAGGAGCGCGGCGAGGGCACGCTGGCGGCGACCGCGCTGGCCGCCGCCGCCGGGGCCCGCGTGTTCCGGGCCCACGACGTGGCGGCCACGCGCCGTACGGTGGACATGGTGGCCAGCATCCTCGGCACCCGCCCGCCCGCCGGCTGCGTGCGCGGACTGGCCTGACCTGGCCCGTTGCGTATCCCTACGCAGAGCAGAGCGACGTGAGGACTACCCCGCATGGAGCCAGACTTGGAGCAGTGGTTCGACCGCCGCACCTGGCAGCGGCCGGCCTGGACCGTCGACGACCTGCGGGCCGCCAAGCGCGGGCGCCGCGTGTCGGTGGTGCTGCCGGCGCTGAACGAGCAGGCCACCGTCGGACCGATCGTGGCGGCCATCGTCCCGCTCACCACCGGGCCGAACCCGCTGGTCGACGAGCTGCTGGTGCTCGACTCGGGTTCGACCGACGATACGCGCGCCGTGGCCGCCGCCGCCGGTGCCCGGGTGGTCGGCCGCGAACAGGTGCTGCCCGAGCTCGAGCCGCTGCCGGGCAAGGGTGAGGTGCTCTGGCGCTCCCTCGCCGCGACCACCGGTGACCTGGTCGTCTTCCTCGACTCCGACCTGGTGGACTTCGACCCCGGGTTCGTGCCGGCGCTGCTCGGCCCGCTGCTCACCGAGTCCGGCGTGGCACTGGTCAAGGGCTTCTACCGGCGGCCACTGCGGCTGGAGACGGCCGAGCTGGACACCGGTGGCGGCCGGGTCACCGAGCTGCTGGTGCGCCCGCTGCTGGCCGCGCTGTGCCCCCAGCTGTCCGGCATCGTGCAGCCGCTCGGCGGGGAGTACGCGGCCACCCGGGAGCTGCTGGAGTCGGTGCCCTTCGCGGCCGGCTACGGGGTGGAGATCGGGCTGCTGCTGGACACCCACGCCCGGCGCGGCCTGGACGCGCTGGCCCAGGTCAACCTCGGGGTCCGCAAACACCGCAACCGGTCGCTGCTGCAGCTCGGCGTGATGGCCCGGCAGATCCTCGCCGCCGCGCTGCACCGCTGCGGGCTGCCCGACGCCGGCGGCGCGATCACCCAGTTCCGCCAGCTCGAGGGCGAGTGGCTGCCGACCAGCCAGCACGTCGAGGTGACCGAGCGGCCGCCGATGAGCGAGGTGCTGTCCCGGGCGAAAGGTGTCGGTCGAGAGCGTTAGTGTCGGTGCATGGGTACGGCGCTGATCTACCTCGCGGTGCTGCTCGGGGTCGCGGCCGTCTTCTTCCTCGGTGCCACCGCGGTGTTCGGCCGGGGCGAGGAGCTGGCGCCGATCCCGCCGACGGCGACGCCCACCTGGCTGCCCGGCCCCGAGCAGGGTGTTGACGGTGAGGATGTGCGCGCGGTGCGGTTCCAGCAGACGCTGCGCGGCTACAAGATGGCCGAGGTCGACTGGGTGCTCGAGCGGCTGGCCGCCGAGCTGGACCGCGCCCAGCTCGAGCTGACCAAGGTGGCCGGTGAGCGGGACGGGTTGCGCGGCCGGCTGGCCGAGCTGGAGTCGGCCGAGCAGGCGCCGGGGGGTGCCGGATGAGCCGGGCCGATCTGGAGCTGGCTGTCGACGTCCCAGCGCCGCCCGAGCGCACCTGGCTGGCGGTCACCGACTGGGCGCGGCAGGGAGAGTGGATGCTCGGTACGACGGTGCGGGTCACGGGTGGGGACGGCCGCTCGGTCGGCTCGACGCTGGCCGCGCGGACCGGCTACGGCCCGGTCGGCTTCCTGGACACGATGGAGATCACCGAGTGGGACCCGGTCCGGCGGCGCGCGGTGGTGGCGCACACCGGGCGGGTGGTCCGGGGCGACGGCGAGTTCGCGGTGACGCCGAGGGCCGGTGGCGGTTCGGTGATGCACTGGACGGAGCGGCTGGACCTGCCGTTCGGGGTGCTCGGCCAGCTGGGGTGGCCCCTGCTGCGGCCGGTGTTCGCGGCCGGGGTGCGCTGGTCGCTGCACCGGCTGGCCCGGTTCTGCGCCGACTACCCCGGCCAGCGGGAGCTACCCCGGTGACCGGGCCGACCGTGGAGCCGTCGGTAGCGCCGGCGGTCGAGGTGGCGCCGCGCGGGGCGGTAGCGGGCCCGGACGGCCGGCTGCGCTGCCCGTGGGGGCTCTCCGCGCCCGACTACGTGGCTTACCACGACGAGGAGTGGGGGCGGCCGCTGCGGGGCGTGCTGCCGATGTTCGAGCGGCTGAGCCTGGAGGGCTTCCAGTCCGGGCTGTCCTGGCTGGTCATCCTGCGCAAGCGGGAGTCGTTCCGGCGGGCGTTCGCCGGCTTCGACCCGGAGCGGGTGGCCGCGTTCGACGACGCCGACCGGGCCCGGCTGCTGGCCGACGCCGGCATTGTGCGCAACCGCGCGAAGATCGAGGCAACCTGTCAGAACGCGCGCGCGGTGCTGGACCTCGACGTTCCGCTGGACGAGCTGCTGTGGTCGTTCGCGCCCGGCCCCGACCGCCCTCGGCCGCGCATCCTGGCCGACGTCCCGGCGGTCACCGACGAGTCGAAAGCCATGGCCAAGGAGCTCAAACGCCGCGGCTTCCGGTTCGTCGGACCGACCACCTGCTACGCGTTGATGCAGGCCGCTGGACTGGTGAATGATCACCTTGAGGGCTGCGTGGCTGGCTGACTCCGGAGGTGCGTCCCGCGCCCCGGAGAACCTCGGTGATCGCCTCGGTTGCATCACTCATTCGGTGATGAGGGAGAATAGCCCGGCCGAGAGGTGTGTGTATGGAGGGAGCTCGACATGGCGGCCATGAAGCCCCGGACCGGAGACGGTCCCCTCGAAGTGACCAAGGAGGGGCGGGGCATCGTGATGCGCGTTCCGTTGGAGGGCGGTGGTCGACTCGTGGTGGAGATGTCGGCCGAAGAGGCAAGTGATCTGGGTGACGCGTTGAAGGCGGCTTCGGGCTGAGCGCGTCGACCCACAGCGCCGTACCGGTGGTGGGCACCGTCCCCGAGGTGCCCACCCCGCTTCTGGTGGTGGCCGCTTCGCCGCGGCCGGACGCGCGCGCCGAGCATGTTGTCCTGCTGGACACCGACGGTAACCAGTACCTCCCCGGCACTCCGACCCACTCCGCGCCGTCGACCTCGAGCGAGGTCAGCGGCTCGGGCGAGGTTGGTGGCGCGCTGATCGAGCGGCTGGGGGCGACCGGCAAGGCCGGCGACGTGTACCCGCTGCCGGACGGGCGCTGGCTGCTGGGCATCGGTGATGGCGTCGACCCGGCCGGCTGGCGCCGGGCGGGCGCGACGCTGTCCGGTGTACTGCGCGCCCGGGCCGAACGCGCACGATCGGCGCGCGGACCGGTCCCCGACCCCGCCGCGACGGACTCGACCGATTCGACGGACTCGACCGATTCGGCCGACTCGACCGGCTCGCCGGGCGCGGGGTTGGCCGACTCGCTGGTGGCCCTCGACGTCGCCGGGCTGACCGCGCCGAGCCGGACCGCGCTGGTGATCGGCCTGATCCTCGGCTCGCACCAGTACCGGGTCAGCCACAAACAGCCGCTCCGCCCCGGCCGCGCCGAGCTGGTGGCTCCGGAGGCCGAGCTGGCCGAGCTGCGCGGGCAGGTCGAGGTGGCCGCCGCACTGGCCGCCGCCACCGCGCTCGCCAGGGACCTGGCCAGCACCCCCTCCGACGTCAAGACGCCGACCTGGCTGGTCGAGACCGCCGCCACGTTGGCCGCCGGGATCCCCGGGCTGACGGCGAAGGTGTGGCCGGTCGAGCGGTTGGCCGACGAGGGCTTCGGCGGGCTGCTCGCGGTGGGCGGCGGCTCGTCCCGCCCGCCCGCGCTGCTGCAGCTGAGCTGGGCGCCGGTGGGTGCCCCGCCGGCCGATCCCCGGCACCTGGTGCTGATCGGCAAGGGCATCACGTTCGACACGGGCGGCATCTCGATCAAGCCGGCCGACGGCATGCACCTGATGCGCACCGACATGGCGGCGGGCGGAGCGGTGATCGCCGCGATGCTGGCGATCGCGGAACTGGGCCTGCCGCTGCGGGTGACCGGGCTGGTGCCGGCGGCGGAGAACCACGTGTCCGGGTCGGCGTACCGGCCCGGTGACATCGTGCGGCACTACGACGGCACGACCACCGAGGTGGTCAACACCGACGCCGAGGGGCGGATGGTGCTGGCCGACGCGCTCGGCTACGCGGTCCGCGAGCTGGCGCCCGACCTGATCGTCGACGCGGCGACCCTGACCGGCGCGATGAAGGTGTCGCTCGGTATGCGCACGGCCGGCCTGTTCGCCAGCGACGACGAGCTGGCGGACGCGGTGCTGGCGGCCGGGCAGCGCGCCGGCGAGCGCCTCTGGCGGATGCCGCTGCTGGACCACGTGGCCGACGAGGTCGACTCCACCATCGCCGACGTCCGGCAGGCACCGCCCGGGCCACCGGGAATTAGCGCGGCGCTCTTCCTCCGGCGGTTCACGGGCGGCCTGCCCTGGGCGCACCTGGACATCGCCGGCCCGGCACGCTGCGACAAGCCGTACGACGAGGTCGCGATCGGCGCCACGGGCTTCGCCGCCCGCACGCTGGTAGAACTGGCCCGCACCTACACCACCCCCTAGGGCCGCCCGCCGCTCCCCGTCCGCCGCCCCGAGGCTGCCCCCCGTCCGACTTGTCGTGGCTATTTGCCGCGACAGGTGCCACTTGTCGTGCCTATTTCCCGCGACAAGTCGGAGTTTGCGGCGGCCGCGTGGACACGGCTAGAGCCAGGTTCCGGGGTGTGCGCCGCCGAGCAGGGCGAGGCTACGGCTCGTGGACGCGCGGCCACCGGAGTGCAGCTGGATGGTCACCTGGCCGCACACACATCGCAGGTAGCGCACGGTGCCCTCCGACGTGCGGTGGCGGGAGATCACCCGTGCTTCCGCCGTCGGCCAGCCGCAGCTCGGGCAGCTCATCGGTCCTCCCCTGTAAGATACGTTGCGCTAGTAGCCCATTACTAGCCAACCATGGACGAGGTAAGCGGTCAATGGATTTTGTCGGTTACCGCAGTGATGCGCTCGGCATGGCCGTCGAGCTGGTGAACGGGCTGCGCGCGGCGCCGAGGGCGGCCGACCGCCCGCCGTTGCCCACGCTGCTCGCCGAGCACCGGTACCTGCTCGACGTGCCGTGGACACCCGCCCGCGACGCCGAGCTGTGGACCTGGGCCGGCCGCCTCGCCGAGGTGTTCGCGGCCATCGAGGTGCCGGTCACCGCCGCGCTGCTCAACGAGCTGCTCGCCGACGCCGAGATCACCCCGCACCTCACCGCCCACAACGGCCAGCCCTGGCACCTGCACTACAGCCGCCCGGAGGCGACCGTGCTGGCCAGGGTGCGGGCCACCACGGCGTTCGCGGTGGCCACGCTGGTCTCCGAGTACGGCATGGACCGGCACGGGGTCTGCGCGGCGGCCGGCTGCGCGCGCGTCTACGCCGACACCTCGCGCAATGCCAGCCGGCGCTACTGCTCCGCCGCCTGCGCCAACCGGTCCGCTGTGGCGGCCCACCGCGCCCGCCGCCGCGAAGGATCTGAGCCCCCCGAGCCCCGCGGCCCCGTCAGCCCGTGAGCCCTCAAGGCTGGCGGCCACGGGCGGACCCGGTACCTATCCGGCACCTGAGTGGCAGATGACGAAGCTGGGACGGGACGCGATATCGCCGGTACGTGAGTGGAACCACGGTCGGTAGCGGGATAGTGTCGGTGTTGTGTCCGTTCAGCTCGTCGCGCAGCGCCAGACGGGGTCGTGAATGAACGCTCCCGTGCGCTTTCCGGTCGGCATGCCGGGCAGCGTGCTCGGCATCGTGTTGGCCGGTGGTGAGGGCAAGCGCCTGTGGCCCCTCACCGCTGACCGCGCGAAGCCGGCCGTGCCGTTCGGTGGCAACTACCGGTTGATCGACTTTGTGCTGTCCAACCTGGTCAACGCCGGCATGCACCGGATCTGTGTGCTCACCCAGTACAAGTCGCACTCGCTGGACAAGCACATCTCCACGACGTGGCGGCTGTCCAGCGTGCTCGGCCAGTACATCACCACCGTGCCGGCACAGCAGCGGCTCGGCCGGCGCTGGTACACCGGCAGCGCGGACGCGATCTTCCAGAGCCTGAACCTGGTCTACGACGAGCGGCCGGACTACATCGCGGTGTTCGGCGCCGACCACGTGTACCGGATGGACCCGGCCCAGATGATCGCGCAGCACATCGTCAGCGGCGCGGGCGTGACGGTGGCCGGCATCCGGGTGCCGAGGGCCGAGGCCAAGGCGTTCGGGTGCATCTCGGCGAACGCGGACGGCCAGATCACCGACTTCCTGGAGAAACCGTCCGACCCGCCGGGCACCCCGGACGACCCCGAGGTCACCTTCGCCTCGATGGGCAACTACCTGTTCTCCACCGAGGTACTGCTGGACGCGTTGCGCGCGGACGCCGAGGACAGCGACTCCGACCACGACATGGGCGGCGACATCATTCCCCGGCTGGTCCGCGAGGGGGAGGCGTCGGTCTACGACTTCGCCGACAACGTGGTGCCCGGCGCCACCGACCGGGACGCCGGCTACTGGCGCGACGTCGGCACGCTGGACGCCTACTACGACGCGCACCTCGACCTCGTCTCGGTGCACCCGATCTTCAACCTCTACAACAGCCGCTGGCCGATCCGCACCGCGACGCCGCCGCTGCCACCGGCCAAGTTCGTGGAGACCGGGCGCGCGGAGAACTCCATCGTCGGGCCGGGCACGATCATCTCCGGTGGTTACGTGTCGCGTTCGGTGGTCAGCGCGGGCGTGCTCGTGGAGGCCGGCGCCGAGGTGTCCGACTCGGTGCTGCTGCCCGGGGTCAAGATCGGCAAGGGTGCGGTGGTCCGGGGCGCGATCCTGGACAAGAACGTCGTGGTGCCCGACGGCGCCCAGCTCGGCGTCGACCTGGCGCTGGACCGCGCCCGGTATACGGTCAGCTCCGGCGGGGTCGTCGTGCTCGGCAAGGGCGTCACGGCCGGCTGAGCGTCACGGCCGGCTCGAGCGTCACGGCGAGCTGAACGCCGCACCGGCCAGCCGAACGCCGCTCAGAGTCAGTAGAGCGTCTTCGCGGCGACGAGCAGCCCCGGGCCGATCGGCAGCGGCAGCAGGATCAGCTCGTCGTGCTGCTGGCAGACGCGCTGGACCTCGCGCACCGCCAGGTGGTCGGGGTCCCGGCTGAGCTGTCGGGGGTCGTCGTCGGGCAGCGCGCCGCTGAGCGCGACCATGCCGCCGGGGCGCAGCAGCCGGATCGCCTCGTCCAGGTACCTCGGGTACTCCACGAACACGGCGTCCACGAAGACGAGGTCGTAGGCCGCGTCGGCGAGCCGGGGCAGCACGTCCAGGGCCCGGCCGTTGATCAGGCGCAGCCGCGAGCTGGGGTAGCCGGCGCCCAGGAAGGCGACCCGGGCGGCCCGCTGGTGCTCCGGCTCGATGTCGATGGAGGTGAGCACGCCGTCCGGGGCCATGCCGCGCAGCAGCCAGAGCCCGCTCACCCCGGTGCCGGTGCCGATCTCCACCACCGACCTGGCCCGCCCGACGGTGGCGAGGAACCGCAGCGCCGCGCCCTCCGTTGGCTCGATGGGGACGCAGCCGAAGTCCTCCCCGGCCAACCGCGCGTCGAGCAGGGTCTCGTCCTCGTCGAGGCTGCTCCTCGCGTAGTCCCACGGGGCGGCCGGGCCGCCGTCTCCTTGCACGAGCCGAGGTTACTGTGCGAGCCGCCGTCCATCCGGCATTGACGGGTTGTCGACGTCGGAGCGCCAGACTCTTAGTCAGCTCTCAGGCGCACCTCACTGATCCCTCACGGTGGTGCGCCACGGTAAGGGAGTACGAGGGGGAGACGGCCGGGGTCGTCGGCAGTGTCCCCCGGTGACCGGCCACTGGAACAAAGTGGTCGACACCACCGTTGATACTGATGGCACGACCCGCCGCAGGAGGTGCGAACCGTCACCATGGTCAACCGACCGAGCGCAGCCGCGCTGCCCGACGCCGCGTCCACTTGGACGCCGCCGAGCTGGGACGAGGTCGTGCGGGAGCACGCCGACCGGGTCTACCGCCTCGCCTACCGACTCACGGGCAACGCGCACGACGCCGAGGACCTCACCCAGGAGACCTTCATCCGGGTGTTCCGCTCGCTGGCCTCTTACCAGCCCGGCACCTTCGAGGGCTGGCTGCACCGGATCACCACGAACCTGTTCCTGGACATGGTGCGCCGGCGCAGTCGACTGCGCATGGAGGGACTGCCCGAGGACACCGACCGGCTGCCCGGCGGCGGTCCGGACCCGGAGCAGGTCTACTCGGAGACCCACCTGGACCCGATTCTGCAGGCTTCGCTGGACGAGCTGGCCCCGGAGTTCCGCGCCGCCGTGGTGCTGTGCGACATCGAGGGCCTGTCCTACGAGGAGATCGGTGCCACGCTCGGCGTAAAGCTAGGTACGGTGAGAAGCAGGATCCACCGGGGCCGGGCCGCGCTGCGCGAGTCCCTGGAGCGCAACAAGGTGGGCCGGGCTGACCTCCGGTCCTCGAGTTCAGCAAGACCGGCCAGCAAACAGCTGGTCGGGGAGGCCGCGGGAGGTTAGCGAATGACGGAGCTCCGGGGGCAGCCCTCGGCGGGGCCGGCGTGGGGCGGACATCTCGCTCTGGACGCCATCGTTGCCTACGTCGACGAGGAGCTGTCGCCGGGTGCGCACCGCCGCGCCCTGGAACACCTGTCCCGGTGTTCGGAGTGTGCCGCAGAGGTCATCGCCCAGACCCAGGCCCGGGTGGCGCTGCGCGGTTCGATCGCGCCCAGGCTGCCGTCCTCCCTGCTCAGCTCCCTGCGGGCCATCCCGACCGACACCGAGCTGCCCGAGCCGCCGGCCGGCCTCGCGGTCAGCTCCGACGGTGAGCTGGTCGCCATGCTCCGTGACCCGGCCCGCCCGAGCCGCCGCCGCCCGGTGGACCGCCGCGTCCGCCTCGGCGCCGGCGCCGTAGTCACCGGCCTCGCCCTCGGCGGGCTGATGATCGCCGGCAACGGGGCGGCCCCCTCGAACGTGCCCACCACCGCGTCGTTCGGTGGTGGCAGCTCGACCATCGGGGCGAACACGCTCGGCGGCACGGTGCCGGTGGCCGGCGTCGCGCCCACCCAGTCGGCCCCGCGGCCGGTGCTGGACTCCCGCCAGGACTACGGGCCCCGGTACGGCAGCGCCGTGGTGCGCGGCACGTCGACGCCCACCTCGAGCGCACCTCCGGCGCCTCCCGGCCCGCTGCACGCGCACGGCTAGCTCAGAGTCCGCTCTCAGCGCCGCGGCCCCAGCTGCGCAGTGCCGCCCCGCGCAGGGCCCAGCTCCTACGCTGGCTTCACCCCGGTACCGGCAAGCTGAGGGCAGACCTGTGCCCGTGGCACCCGCCTACACGACCTCCAGGAGCTCGGCCGGCGATGAGTGAGCAGCAGCCCGATCAGGGCGACGAGCCGCCCCGGCTCGGCCCCCGGCCCCTGGCCCGGCCGCCGGTGGACACCGGCGCGGCCGAGGTGTTCGGCCGTCCCGACGGGGTGGCCGGCGCGTTCGACCCGGTGCCGACGGGCGCTCGCGGCCTGGGCGAACCGGGTCTCGGCGGGTCCGGCGCAAGCGGTTCCGGGGCGGCCGGCGCGGGCTCGAACGGCAACGGGACGAACGGCTCCAGCAACGGCTCGCGTCGGGTGGAGACCGCGCCGCCGCCGCACCATGCGCTGGTCAGCGCGTTCAGCCGGCCCAGTGAGGCGGGTACCGACCTGCAGCGGCCGCCGGGGGAGCGGTCCGACTCCGACGAGCCCGACCCGTTCTGGGAGGGCGGCACGGCGAAGGACCCGTGGCGTGATCCGGCGGCCTCGGTGCGGTTGGGGCCGCCGGCGGTCGCCGAGTCCGGCCCCGTGTCGCTGGCCCGCCCGGACGGCGCCCGGCTGAGCGCTCGGGAGCTGCTGTTCGGCCGGCGGGTCAAGCCGACCGCGCTGGCCCTGCTGGCCGTGGTCGCGCTGCTCATCGGGGCGGTCGGCGGCCTGATCGGCAAGTGGGCGAGCGACGCGTCGTCCGCGCTGACCGAGCCGGGCGCCACCATCGCCGCCACCTCACCCGGCAAGGAGCGCCCGCCGGGCTCGGTGGCCGACATCGCCGCCAGGGTGGTGCCGGCCGTGGTGTCCATCGAGATCCGGATCGGCGACCAGGGTGGTACCGGGTCCGGCGTCGTGCTGGACAAGGACGGCCACATCCTGACCAACAACCACGTGGTCTCGCCGGCTGTCGGGGTGCCGGGCTCGCAGATCAAGGTGATCTTCCACGACAACACGCAGGTGCCGGCCGAGGTCGTCGGACGGGACCCGAAGACCGACCTCGCGGTGATCAAGGTCAACGTGCCGAACCCGACGGTCGCCCAGATCGGCAGTTCGGCGAACCTCGCCGTCGGCGACGGGGTGATCGCGATCGGCTCGCCGCTCGGCCTGGCCGGCACGGTCACCGACGGCATCGTCAGCGCGCTGCACCGGCCGGAACGGCTCAACGGCGAGGGCTCGGACACGGACGCGGTGATTGACGCGATCCAGACCGACGCGGCGATCAACCCGGGCAACTCGGGCGGGCCGCTGGTCGACTCGACCGGCGCGGTGGTCGGGATCAACGCGGCGATCAGCACCTTCGGCCAGGGGGAGGGCGGCTCGATCGGGCTGGGCTTCGCGATCCCGATCGACTACGCGCGGCAGATCGCCGAGCAGCTGATCCGGGTCGGCTCGGTGAAGCACGCCGACCTCGGGGTGAACGCCAAGTCCGTCACCGACGACACCAGCGACGGCGCTCAGGTTCAGAACGTTCGCCCGGCGAGCGCCGCGGCGGCGGCGGGTATCGTGGAGGGCGACGTGATCGTCAAGCTCGGCGACCGGCGGATCGGTTCGGCCAACGAGCTGCAGGTGGCCCAGCAGGAGCACTCGATCGGCGAGCAGGTGCAGATCCAGCTGATCCGGCAGGGCCGCCCGCTCGTGATCACCGCGACACTGCATTCGGACTGAGGCCCCCGCGGCCGCGGCTCCCTGAGGTTGAGGGCAGGCAGAGTGTTCGAGAACGTGGGCTGGGGCGAGATCCTGGTACTGGTGGTGGCCGGCCTGTTCATTCTGGGCCCGGAGCGGCTGCCCGAGGCGGCGGCCTGGCTCGGCAAGACCATCCGCCAGGTCAAGGACTTCGCCTCCGGCGCGCGCGACCAGCTGCGCAACGAGCTGGGCCCCGAGTTCGACGAGCTGCGCAAACCCCTGGACGAGCTCCGCGAGCCGCTGCGTGACCTGCGCGGCATGCGCAACTTCGACCCGCGCCGCGCCGTCGTGCGCACCCTGTTCGACGACGACTCCGGCGCGGTCAAGCCCAACGGGTACGCCCCGGGCCCCGGGCCCGCGGCCATTCCGCCGGTCGCCGCGCCCCCGGCGCTGCCGCCGGCCCGCCCGCTCTCACCCGGCGAACGCCCCCCGATCGACCCCGACGCCACCTGACCGCGCGTGTGGGTTGGGCCCGGCGCCCGGCGCGCTGAGCCGCCGTCGGCGCTGAGATGGGGACGTTGCTCCCGGGTTGGCCGAGCAGGGGGACGGCGCTGCCCTGGCCGGCCGGGTTCGTGCCCGTGCGGCGCCGCGCATCTTGTGGGGTCCTCGCGCAGGTTGTGAGGTGCGCGAGAACTTCGGTAGATGCGCGACGTGTTTGCGTGGGGTGCGCGGGAACCTCGGAAGGTGCGCGTGTGCTCGCGATAGCTGGGCGCCGCTGAGGTACCGCTGGGGAGGTCGACCAGCCGCCGCCGACCCGCCGCCGCCTCGGTCGCCCTCAGCCGGCCGAGGCGGCGGTCAGCCGAGCAGGGGTGGGCGGCGCAGGTGCCAGTCGGTGGCCTGCTGGAAGGCGTGTGCGGCGGCCAGCACGGCGGCGTCGGCGTGGCGGGGGCCGACGATCTGCAGCCCGATCGGCAGCCCGTCCGAGGTGAAGCCACAGGGCACGCTGGCCGCCGGCTGCTGCGTCATGTTGAACGGGTAGGTGAACGGCGTCCAGCTGGTCCACCGCCGCCCGTCCGCCCCGGGCAGCGGCGTCCACCCCGTGGCCGGCACCTCCAGCCCGCCGGGGAACGCCGGGATCGGCAGCGTCGGCGTGAGCAGCAGCGGGTAGCGCTGGTGGAACGCGCCCATCCGGAGGCCGAGCTCGTTGCGTACGCCCATGGCGTCGAGGTAGTCGGCGGCGCTGAACCGGCGTCCGGCGGCCACGGACTCGGCGAGCCCCGGGTCCAGCCGCGCCTGGCCGGCCGCGTCCAGCTGCGCGACCGACTTCGCGGCGCCGGCGAACCACAGCACGTGGAACGCCTCGACGGGGTCGGCGAACCCCGGGTCCACGGACTCCAGTGCTGCGCCGAGCTGCCCGAACACCTCCACCGCCGCCGAGAACGCGGCCGCCACCTCCGGGTGCACCGAGACGTAGCCGAGGTTCGGGCTGACCGCGATCCGCAGCCCGGCCACCCCGTCGGACAAGGCGTCGACACAGGAGCGGGTGGGCGGCGCGAGCGCCCAGGGGTCGCGGTGGTCGGGCGCCGAGATCACGTCGAGCAGCAGTGCGGCGTCGGCGGCCGTGCGGGTCATCGGGCCCACGTGGGACAGCGTGCCGAACGGGCTGGCCGGGTACAGCGGCACCCGGGCGTACGTCGGTTTGTGCCCGGTGATGCCGCAGAACGCCGCCGGGATGCGCACCGAGCCGCCGCCGTCGGTGCCGAGGCTGCCGGCGCCCATGCCCAGCGCAACGGCGACCGCGCTGCCGCCGCTGGACCCGCCGGAGGTCAGCTCGGGGCGCCACGGGTTGCCGGTGACCCCGGTGAGCGGGGAGTCGGTGACGCCCTTCCAGCCCAGCTCGGGGGTCGTGGTCTTGCCGAGCAGCACCGCGCCCTGCTCGCGCACCCTGGCCACCGAGGGCGCGTCCTCCGGCCAGGGGCCGGCCTTGTCGATGGTGTGCGAGCCGCGCAGGGTCGGCCAGCCCTCCGTGTAGAGCAGGTCCTTGATCGAGAACGGCACGCCGTCCAGCGCGCCGACCGGCTCACCGCGTCGCCAGCGCTGTTCGGACTCGCGCGCCGAGTCGAGCGCGCCGGCCGGGTCGAGCAGGCAGTAGGCGTTGACCTGCTGGTTCAGCCGCTCGGCGCGGTCCAGCGCTTCCTGGGTGGCCACCACCGGGGACAGCGCGCCGGACCGGTAGCCGGCCAGCAGGTCGGTCATGCTGAGGTCGGCTGCCGAGCTGACCGATGCCGTCATCAGAGGCTCCCTGAGGTCACGTAGCCGTGGGTCTTGTCGACCATGTTGCGCAGTGGCCGGCCGGCGCGGTACCGGGCCAGGTTGTCGACGAACAGCTCGACCAGCGACTGCCGCCAGCCGATCGCGTCCCCGGACATGTGCGGCGAGACGAGCACACCGGGCAGCGTCCACAGCGGGGAGTCGGCGGGCAGCGGCTCGGCCTCGAAGACGTCCAGCGCGGCGCCGGCCAGCGTGCCGGCCCGCAGCGCGGCGACGACGTCGTCCTGCACCACCAGCGCGCCCCGCCCGACGTTGATCAGTCGGGCGCGCGGCGGCAGCAGGGCCAGGGAGGCGGCGTTGACCATGCCCCTGGTCCGGTCGGTGAGCGGCGCGGCGAGCACCAGGTAGTCGGTGTCCCCGAGCAGCCCGGGCAGCTCCTCGGCGGCGTGCACCCCGGGCCGGGCCGTGCGTCCGACCAGCCGTACCCGCAGGCTGACCGCGCGCAGCAGCGTGGCGATGGCCTCGCCGATCGGGCCGCCGCCGACCACCACCGCCGTCGAACCGGCCACCGTCTCGGTCTCCCGGTGCCGCCACTCGCCCCGGTCCTGCAGCCGCACCGTGCGCGGCAGGTCCTTGGCGAAGGCGAGCACCAGGCCGAGCACGTACTCGGCCATCGGGGTGTCGAACACGCCCCGGGAGTTGGTCACCGCGACGTCGGAGGCGAGCATCGCGTCGAACATCAGCCGGTCCACCCCGGCGCTGGCGGTGTGCACCCAGCGCAGCGCGTCGGCCGCCGGCCAGCTGGTCCGCACGGCGTCGCCGATGGTGAAGTCCCAGACCAGCAGGGCGTCCGCGCCGGGCAGTGCGCCGGCCAGCTCAGGGGCCGTGGCGTAGCGAACTTTCGCGTCAAGACCGGCGGCGGCGACGCGCTCCTCAAGATCAGGTGGAAGATCCGCCGAGTGGAGCACGACGAGCACCGGAATAGGGGTCTGAGCTGGCAAAACGGTCACTCAGGTGCACCTCATGACGGTGGTGTTAACGGGTGGTCCGGGCCATTGACACGCTAGGAACCCCTCGTATGATTGTCAACAATCCGCGATTCGGTTTGGCTCGTGGGTTTTCAGGTAAGGGGTAGTGCAGGTAAAGAGGTACGGAAGTCCAGTTCGTCGCGGGGGAGTAGTGCATGCCTCGAAAGCTGCGCATCACGTTGGCCAAGCGCGGGGTGTCCTGCCTCGCCGAGATGTTGGAGAAAGAGGCGCCGCGCACCTGTGATGCGGTCTGGGCGGCGCTGCCCCAGGGCGGCGACGCCCAGCACGCCAAGTACGCGCGCAACGAGGTGTACACGATGGTGCCCCGGTTCGCCGAGCAAGAGGTCGGCCTGGAGAACCCGACGGTCACCCCGATCCCCGGTGACGTCGTCTACTTCTCCTTCCCCGGCGGCATGCTGGACGAGGAGTTCAAGCAGGACAAGGGTGTCACCGGGCTGCCCGGCGTGATCGACCTGGCCATCTTCTACGGTCGGAACAACCTGCTGCTCAACGGCGACGTCGGCTGGGTGCCCGGCAATGTCTACGCGACGATCACCGAGGGGCTGCACGAGATGGCGCAGGCCTGCCACGACGTGTGGCGCTCCGGGAGCGTCGGCGAACGGCTGGTGTACGAACGGCACTCCGAGGCCTAGGACGGTCCGCCGATGCCCACCGAGCTCTCCGTGGCGTTTGTCGAAGCCACCACCAACCAGCGTGGCATCGGCGTGGTCGCCCCCTTCGACTTCGCGCTGGACCGGGAACTCTGGCGCTGGGTGCCGGACAACGTCTCGCTGTACCTCACCCGGATGCCGTTCTTCACCACGCCGGTGACGGTCGAGATGGCCACCGCGGTGAGCGAGCGGGGCGTGGTCCGCCGCGCCACCCGGGACGTGCTCACCCCGGAGCCGGACGTGGTGACCTACGCGTGCGCCTCGGGCAGCTTCGTCAACGGCATCCTCGGCGAGCGGCTGCTGGTGCGCACCATGGTCGACGCGGGCGCGCCGGCCGCCTGCACGACGTCCGGGGCCCTGGTCGACGCGCTGAGCCTGCTCGGCATCCGCAAGCTGGCCATCGCCACGCCGTACGTGGACGCGGTGACCGACCGGCTGGTCCACTACCTGGCGGAGAACGGCGTGCAGACGGTGGCCAGGGACGGGCTGGGGCTGCTCGGGCACATCTGGCGGGTGCCGTACCACACGGTGGTCGACATCGTCCGCTCCGTGGACTCGCCGGACGCCGATGCGATGTTCATCAGCTGCACCAACCTGCCCACCTACGACGTGATCGAGCCGCTGGAGCAGGCGCTCGGCAAGCCGGTGCTCACCGCGAACCAGGTCACGATGTGGGCCGCGCTGCGCGCGATGGACCTGCGCGGCGTCGGGGCCGGGCAGAGCCTGCTGGCCGTCGAGGAGGCGTCCGCCGCCTGAGGGCGCCCTTGACCTCAGTGGTCAGATTGAATACCAAACTGCCTCGCTGAGTATCGAGGCGGCCGATTAACGCCGTATTTACCGTCGAGGGCTGGCGATCCACCCGTAACTGTATACCGTTTCGGACTTATGGCGGCCGAGTCGACGATCATGATCGTCAACCCGAACACGGCCACCGCGATGACCGAGGCGATCGTGGCGGCGGCCCGGCGGGTGGCCTCGCCGGGCACCACGCTCCTCGGCGGCACCCCGGAGAGCGGGGTCAGCGCGGTGGAGAGCAACGTCGACGAGGTCTGGGGCTCGGTCGCCGTGCTCGAACAGGTCCACCGCGGCGAGCGCCTCGGAGTGCACGGATACCTGGTGGCCTGTTTCGGCGACACCGGGGTGGCCGCCGCCAAGGAGCTGGCCGCCGGGCCCGTCGTCGGCATGACCGAGGCCGCGCTGCTCACCGCGGCGCTGATCGCCACCCGGTTCACCGTCGTCACCATGCCGCGCCGCACCCGCGAGCAGTCGCACCGGGTCGTGCGGGCGTTGGGCCTGGAGCACCGCTGCGCCGTCCGGGCCGTCGACGTGGGAGTGGCCGAGGTGGCCGGCGGCTCGGCGCACCTGTTGGACGTGTTCGCCGAGCAGGGCCTCGCCGCGCTGGCCGAGGACGGCGCCGAGGCGGTGGTACTCGGCTGCGCGGGGCTGACCGAGCTGGTCGAGCCGCTGACCGCCGCGCTCGGTGTGCCGGTCGTCGAGGGTGTCGCGGCCGGTGTGCGGCTGGTCGAGAGCCTGCTCGCGCTGGGTCTGAGCACGTCGCGGGTGGGCAGCTACGCGGCGCCGGAGCGACTGGGCCCGGTGGTCCGGTGAGCGCGGGAGCGGCTGGGCCCGGCGGCCGGGCGACGCTGTTCACCGACGTGCTGGTGTACCGCCCGGACGCCCCTGGCGGCGTGCTCGGCCCGACCGACGTACTGGTGCTGGGCGACCGGATCGCGGTCATCGGCGCCGAGGCCCGCCGCCGCGCCGCGGCGGCCGAGGTGATCGCCGGCCACGGTCGCCACCTGCTGGTCCCGGGGCTGGTCAACGCCCACTTCCACTCGCCGGCCAACCACCTCAAGGGTGCGCTACCCAGCCTGCCGCTGGAGCTGTTCATGCTCTACGAGTCCCCGGCGGCGGAGGCGTTGCGGCCGACGCCGAGGGAGGCCTACCTGCGCACCGCGCTCGGCGCACTGGAGATGCTGCGCGGGGGCACCACCGCCGTGCAGGACGACGCCTTCCTGATGCCGGACCCCGAGCCGGCGGTCATCGACGCGATCCTGGGGGCCTACGCCGACCTCGGCATCCGGGCCACCGTGGCACTGGACCAGCCGGAGCTGCCCGAGGTGGCCAAGCTGCCGTTCCTGGAGCAGTTCGCACCCTCCGAGCTGCTCGACGAACTGCGCCGACCGGCACCGATGGCCCCGGGTCAACTGCTCGAGAGGTACGAGCACCTGATCACCCACTGGCACGGGGCCGCCGAGGGTCGGCTGCGGGCCGCCGTGTCGATCTCGGCGCCGCAGCGGGTCAGCCCGGAGTACTTCGCCGCGCTCGACGACCTCAGCCGCCGCCACCGGCTGCCCCTGTTCGCGCACCTGCTGGAGACGAGGACGCAGCGGGTGCTCGCCGCCGAGCAGCCTAGGTTCGCCGGCCGCTCGCTGGTCCGCTACACCGCCGACCTCGGCCTGCTCAGCGAGCGGCTGAACGTGATCCACGCGGTGTGGACAGACGAGGACGACCTGGACCTGATCGCGGCCGCCGGCGCGGTGATCGTGCACAACCCGGTGAGCAACCTGCGCCTGGGCAGCGGCGTGATGCCGTTCCGGGCCGCCCGGGACCGGGGTATCCCGATCGCGCTCGGGGTGGACGAGGCGATCTGCAACGACGCCGTCGACATGTGGAGCGTGGTACGCGCCACCGGGCTGATCCACAACATCACCGGCCTGGACAGCGACCGGTGGCCGTCGGCGGCGGAGGTGCTGGACTGCCTGTGGCGCGGCGGCGCGGCGGCCATGCTGCGCGGCGGCGAGCTGGGTGCGGTGGCCGAGGGGCAGCTGGCCGACCTGGCGCTGCTGGACCTGCACAGCCTCGCGTTCACGCCGCTCAACGACGTGCCCGGCCAGCTGGTGTACTGCGAGAACGGGTCCAGCGTGGTGCTGACCATGGTGGCCGGGCGGGTGGTGTTCGAGCACGGCCGGGTGACCACCGCCGACGAGGCCCAGCTGCTCGGCGAGGTGCGCGAGGTGTTCGCCCGCAAGCGCCGGGCGCTGGAGGCCGCGCACGCCGACGCCGGCCGCCTCTTCCCGCTCTACCAGCGGGTGGTCCGCGCCGCCGCGGCCACCGACGTCGGCCTGACCCGATGGGTGGCATCCGGATGACGCTCGACATGCCATGGCCCGCGCCGCGCGACCGCTACCGGTACGCGCCGATCGTGGGACGCCCCGGCGGCGGCTGGCCGAACGGCAAGGGCCTCGCGGTGTACGTCGCGGTGGGCGTGGAGGAGTACCGCTTCGGCGACGGGCACACCGAGGACCTGCTGCCCGGCGTGGCGTTCCCGGACCTGGTGAACACCGCGTGGCGCGACTACGGCAACCGGGTCGGCGTGTTCCGGCTGCTGGACCGGCTGGCCGGCCACGGCATCCCGCCGACCGTGCTGCTCAACACCATGGTCTACGACTCGGCGCCGGACGTCCCGATCGCGGCCCGCCGCCTGGGCGCGGAGATCGTCGGGCACGGCATCAGCAACTCCGACTCGCTGGCCGGCCTGACCGAGGAGCGGGAGAGCGCCTACCTGGCCGCGGTCGCCCGGCGGATCACGGTCGAGGAGGGTGCGCCGCCGGGTGGCTGGTCCAGCCCGTGGCTGGCGCACACCGAGGCCACCCCGGACCTGCTCGCCGCCGCCGGTTACCGCTACCTGCTCGACCTGCGCCCGGACGACCAGCCGGTCTGGCTGGCCACCACTTCGACGCCGCTGCTGTCGATCCCGTACGCGTTGGAGATCAACGACAGCAGCACGGTGATCGGGCGCGGGGCCAGCGCGGCGGAGTTCGCCGACATGATCGTCGACGAGTTCGACGAGCTGCTGGTCGCCTCGGCGGAGCAGCCGCTGGTGATGAGCGTGGTGCTGCACTCCTACATCTCCGGCGTGCCGTTCCGGCTGCGCCAGCTCAGCCGGGCGCTGGCCCACCTGCGGGCCCACGCCGACCAGGTGTGGTTCACCCGGCCGGGCGAGATCTACCGGGCCTTCGCGGCCCTCGTACCGCCGCCGACGACCGGCGTCGAGCCGGCCACCGCCCGTGACTGAAAGTCGACTTTGAATACCGAATCTGCGATGACTCTCAGACGACCAGCGTGTTTACCTCGGGTTTTGGCAGATTCACGTCACTGAAACACAAACTGTATACCGTTTGGTCGACGGCGTGACCGTCCCCGGAGAGGAGTGCGCCATGGGTTACCAGGTTCCAGCTCCCTCCGCCGAGCACGTGGCGGAGCTCGACATCCCGGTGCCGCCGAGCGCGGTCACCGCCGCCGTGGAGGTCCTGGACATCGGCCCGGCGCTCGGCCCCGGCCCCGACCCCGGCAGCGACCCCGGTAGCGACCCCGCCTCGGTGGCCGCCGACCTGGTGGCCTCCTTCCGGCGGACCGGGTTCGCCGTGGTCACCGGTCACCGGGTGTCCCCCGCGCTGTTCCACGCGATGTCCGAGGTGTCCGCCGAGTTCTTCGCGCTGCCGCTGGCCGAGAAGCTCGCGGTCGCGTTCCCCGCGCCGGAGATCGTGCGCGGCTACGAACCGGTCCCGGCGGCCGACGGGGCCGCCCGGGTCACCAACGCGATGGAGTCACTGCTGATCAACCGGCTCAGCCCGCCGGCGGACTACCCGGTCGGCAGCATCGAGCACCGGCTCTGGCGCTGGCCCAACCTGTGGCCGGAGCGGCCGGAGCGGCTGCGGGAGATCTGGGAGCGGTACTACCGGGAGATGGAGCAGCTCGGCGACCGGCTGCTGGAGCTGGTCGCGATCGGTCTCGGGTTGCCCGCCACCTGGTTCGCCGCCGCGTTCGACCGGCACTACTCGAACCTGGCGGTCAACAACTACCCGCCGCTGCCGGCCACCGCCGAGGGTCCGGACCCGGACCGCCCGCGCAACCGCCCGCACACCGACCACGGCGCGCTCACCTTGCTCTACCGCCCGGCCGAACCCGGCGGCCTCGAGGTGTACGCCGAACAGCAGTGGTGGCGGGTGCCCTTCCTGCCCGGGTCGCTGGTGATCAACGTCGGCGACATCCTGGAGCGCTGGACCGACGGCGCGCTGCGGGCCACCCCGCACCGGGTGATGGCCCCGGCCGGGCGCGCCGGGCGGCAGTCGATCGTCTACTTCCAGCAGCCCAACCCGGACGCGCTCATCGCGCCGGCCCCAGCGCTGTGCGCACCCGGGGTCGAGTCGCGCTACCGCCCGGTGCTGGCCGGCACGCACATCGCCCGCAAGGAGCTCGGGCACGCCACGGTCGCGGCGCTCGCCCCACACCTCACCGGCTGACCCGGCCAGAGCCCGGTCAGCGGAAAGGACGCATCATGACGCGGACGACGCCGGCGGGTACCGGCCGGGCAGAACAGGTCTTCGTGCGCAACAGCACCGGCCTGGTGCGTGAGGTGTCACTGCGCGACGCGCTCGCGTTCAACAGCCTCGGCATGAACGTCGGGGTCGGTCTGGTCTTCCTGCTGGTGCAGGGGATCGGGTTTTTCCCCAACGGCAGCGCGGTGCTCGCGGTGCTGCTCGGCACCCTGGCCACCGCCTTCACCGCGACCTACGTCTACGCGGAGTTCGCGGCCGCCATCCCCCGCTCCGGTGGTGACTACGTCTTCGTCAGCCGCACCCTGCACCCGTTCCTCGGCTGGCTGCTGTCCTGGAACAACGGGGTGTGGATGTCGGTCTACTGGATCGGCTTCAACGCCTGGTTCGCGCTGACCGGGGCGGTGCCGACCGCGCTGGCCACCCTGTCCGCCGCCACCGGGCAGGACGTGTGGCAGCGGATGGCGGTGGGCCTGACCGCCTCCCAGCACCTGTTCGGCATCACCACCCAGTGGTGGGTGCTGGCCATCGGCACCGCCCTCAACGTGCTGTTCGCGTTGGTGCTGATCACCGGCGCGCGCAGCTTCTGGCGGCTGCAGGGGGTGCTGTTCCTGGTGGCCGGGCTGGCCCTGGTGATCTGTGCGGTGCTGATGCTGGCCCGGGGCGCGGGTGGGTTCGAGGCGAGCTGGAACAGCTTCGCCCAGCGCAACCACACGCTGCGCTACGACGAGGTGGTGCCGGCGGCGCGGGCGGCCGGGTTCAGCCCCGGCGGGTTCTCCCTCACCGACACGATCCTGCTGTTCCCCTGGGTGTTCTTCGTGGTCGGCTTCGGCGCCGGTACCGCCCAGCTGGGCGGGGAGATCAAGCGCGCGTCCCGCAACCAGTACCGCTCGATCGTCGGCGGCGTGCTGCTCAACGGCCTGGCCATGCTGCTGCTGACCGCGTGCTTCCTCGGCGCCACCCACACGGGCTGGGCGAGTGCGCTGGCCTACCTGTCGAACAACGACCCGGACGCGCTGCACCTGCCCACCTCGCCGGGCTTCAACCTGATCGGCGGGGTGCTCACCTCGAACGTACCGCTGTTGCTGGTGATCGGCGTCGGCTTTGTGCTCTGGGCGCTGATGGGTACCCCGCTGTCGCAGCTGCAGGCCACCCGGTACCTGCTCGCCTGGTCGCTGGACCGGACCATGCCGGAGGCGCTGTCCGAGGTCAGCGAGCGGCACCACACCCCGGTGCGGGCGATCGTGCTCACCACGGTGACCGGTGAGCTCGGGCTGGTGCTGCTGGTCACCTGGCAGAGCGCGAGCCTGCTCGGTGCGCTCGTCGCGCAGATCCTCGGGCTGGCGGTGGTCTGCGTGGCCGGCGCGGTGTTCCCGTTCCGGCTGCCGGACGTGTGGCGCTCGGCCGGCGCGCGGCGGCTGTTCGGAGTGCCCGCGGTGGCGGTGGCCGGTGCGGTCGGGGCGGTGCTGATGATCGGGCTGCTCGTGCTGCTCATCGCCAACCCCACGCTGAACAGCGTCTACGGGCCGACCCGCGCGCTGTCGCTGTACGCGACCGGCGGGGTGCTGGTGGTGGGCGCGCTCTGGTACGTCGGCGCCCGGCTGGTGAACCGCCGCCGGGGCATCGACCTGTCCCTCGCGTTCAAGGAGATCCCGCCGGAATGAGCAGCACACCTTCCACCGAGCTCCCGCTGCCGGACATCGTCGAAGAGGCCGGCCGGCTGGTGCACGGGCTGGCGGAGCGGGACGTGGTCGGCAGGCTGGTCGGTGGCCTCGGGGTCGCGGCGCACCGGCACGGCGACTCGCCGACCACGCTGGACCGGACCTACGGGGACGTCGACGTGGTGGTGCCGGCCGGATCGTCGCGGCAGGTGGCCGCCGCGCTGGACGAGCTGGGGTACGAGGGCAACCGGCGGTTCAACGCGCTGCACGGTGACCGCCGGATGATGTTCCACGACCGGGTGCGGGGTCGGCAGCTGGACGTGCTGGTCGGCGTGTTCGCGATGTGCCACACGCTGGAGCTGACCTCCAGGCTGGGCACCGCGAGCACCACGCTGACGCCGGCCGACCTGCTGCTCACCAAGCTGCAGGTGGTGGAGATCAACGACAAGGACCTGCTGGACGCGGTGACCCTGCTGCACCACCACGAGCTGGCCGAGCAGGGCGACCTGACCGCTGACGTGGTCGACCTGTCCCGGCTGGCCGAGGTGTGCGGGCAGAACTGGGGCTGGTGGGCCACCGTCACGGACAACCTGCCCAGGGTGGTGGACACCGCCGCCGAGCTGCTCGCCGACGCACCGGCCGACGCGGTCGCCGACAAGGTCGAGCGGATCACCGCCCGGCTGGCCGGCTGCCCCAAGTCGCTGCGCTGGCGCACCCGGGCCCGGATCGGCCGCCGGGTGGCCTGGTACGAGCTGCCCGAGGAGATCGGCGGCACCGCCCATGGCTGACACCAAGCTCTTCTTCGCCACCGACATCCACGGGTCGGACACCTGCATGCGCAAGTTCCTCAACGCGGCCCGGTTCTACGGCTGCGACGTGGTGGTGATGGGCGGCGACATCACCGGCAAGATGATCGTCCCGATCGTGGCGGACAGCGCGGGGACGTTCCGCGCCCGGCTGTTCGGCACCGACGAGGTGGTGGACGCCGACGGGCTGGCCGCGCTGCGCAAGCGGATCACCGACGCCGGCTACTACCCGTACGACACCGAACCGGACGAGATGGCCGAGCTGGCCGGCTCGCCGGAGCGGGTCGATGAGCTGTTCACCCGGGTGATGCGGGAGACCCTGATGGGCTGGCTGGCGCTCGCCGAGGAGCGACTGGCCGGCACCGACACGGTGTGCCTGCTGGCCCCCGGCAACGACGACCCGCCGTTCGTGGACGACGTGCTGCACAGCTCGGCGCGGGTGATCAACCCGGAGGGTGGGCTGGTCGAACTGCCCGGCGGCTTCACCCTGGTCAGTGTCGGGTACGCCAACCCCACGCCGTGGGACTCGCCGCGCGAGCTGCCGGAGGACCAGCTCGAGGCGCGGATCGAGGCCGAGGCGGCGAAGGTGCCCGACCCGTCCCGCGCCGTGTTCAACCTGCACGTGCCGCCCAAGCAGACCCCGCTGGACCAGGCGATGCTGCTGGACGCGCAGTGGCGCCCGGTGCTGCGCGGGGGCCGGCCGGTGATCGACGGGGTCGGCTCCAGCGCGGTGCGCGCGGTGCTGGAGCGCTACCAGCCGATGCTCTCGCTGCACGGGCACATCCACGAGTCCCGGGGCGGCGCCAAGCTCGGCCGCACGGTGGCCCTGAACCCGGGCAGCGAGTACTCCGAGGGGGTGCTGCGCGGCGCGCTGGTCACCCTGAGCCGGCGCAAGGGCGTGCGCGGCTACCAGCTGGTGTCCGGGTGAGCGGCGTGCTCGACCTCGCGGCGGCCTCGGCGATGGCGTCGGTGGTGACCACCGAGGCGGCCGCGCGCGGGCTGTCGGTGACCGTCGCGGTGGCCGACGCGCAGGGCTCGCTGGTCACGCTGGTCCGGATGGACGGCGCCGCCGGGCTGTCCGTGGTCACCGCCCAGCACAAGGTCACCACGGTGCTGCGCACCGGCCGCTCCACCCAGGAGGTGACGGACGAGCTCGTCGCGGAGAGCGGGGCGGAGCCGGCGCTGCTGCTCGGCATGGTGGTGCACGGCGGCCTCATCCCGATCCCCGGCGGAGTGCCGGTGCACCGGGCCGGGATCCTGGTCGGCGCGGTAGCGGTGTCCGGCGCGTCCAGCGCCGAGGACCACGAGCTGGCCACGCTCGCCGCCACCCCGCCCACCACCACCGGGCCCACCCCCACAACCCCCCGCGAGTCGGGGATTCCGTCAGGGTGAGTCGGGGATTCTGTTCGGTCCGGCGGTGTCCTCGATGCCCCGGACGGTGAGCAGTGCCCGCAGCGACTCCAGCCGGTCCCGCTCGATGTGGGTGTAGGCCACCGACTCGGCGACCCGCTCGTTGCCGGAGTCGATGGCCTCGAGCAGCTCGCGGTGGCCGTCGTAGGCGTCCACCGGGTCCAGCTCCGAGGTCATGAAGAACAGCCACATCATCCGGCCGGCCACCGAGCGCATCAGTGAACCCATCAGCTCGTTGTCGGTCAGCTCGACCACGACCTCGTGGAACCGGGTGCTGTCGGCGGCGATGCGGTACGGGTCGCCGCTGGCCAGGCCGTCGCGGGAGCGTTCCAGCACCTCCCGCAGCGGAGCCACGCTGGCGCCGGCCGCAACCTGCCGGGCGGCGAACCGGGCCGCCCCGACCTCGAGGCACAGCCGCAGGTCGAACAGGTCGTGCGCGGCCTTGGCGGTCCAGGTGGTGACGATCGCGCCGCGCCGGGGCAGGGTGCGGACGAACCCGTCGACCTCCAGCAGCGGGACGGCCTCGCGCAGCGGGACGCGGGAGACCGTCAGCTCCTCGGCGAGGCGCTGCTCGGTGAGCCGGGAGCCCTGGGGGTAACGGCCGCGGATGATGCCCTCGCGCAGGGCGGCGTAGATCTGGCGGGAGAGCGAGTCCGGCCGGGTCGAGGGGTCCGCCGCCCGCTCGGGCACCGTGGGGTCGATCGGCTCCGCCATACCTGATCCTCCCTCCGCGCTCCGATGCACGAATTCTCCAGTACGCCGACGATTCGGGCCGAAGCAGCCATGCGGGGACCGACCGCCCCGGTTAGGATTGTTCACAATCATGCAAAGCATCGGATTTCTTTACCCCGGATTCAGCGCCGAGGACGACTACCCGACCGCCCAGCGGCTGGTCGGCGAGTCGCCCCGGCTCCGTTTGGTGCACACCGAGATGCGCGAGGACGCGCATCGGGTGGACGCCTTGCTGGACATCGGCTCGGACGACGTGCTCGCCGCCGGTGTCCGCGACCTGGCCGACGCGGCCGGGCCGGCCGAGGAACCGGCGTGCGACGCGGTCATCTGGGCGTGCACGTCGGGCAGCTTCGTCTTCGGCTGGGACGGAGCGTCCGAGCAGGTGGCGGCGTTGCGGGAGGTGGCGGGTGCGCCCGCGTCGAGCACCTCGTTCGCGTTCACCGACGCCTGCGCGCGGCTCGGGGTCAGCCGGGTCGCGGTGGCCGCCACCTACCCGGCCGACGTGGCGGAGCGCTTCGTGACGTTCCTGGCGACCGCCGGCATCTCGGTCGTGCGGCTGTCCACGCTGGGCATCGTCACCGCCGCCGAGGTCGGCACGTTGGGCCGCGAGCGCGTGCTCGAGGTGGCCGCCGCCGGTGACCACCCGGACGCCGAGGCCGTGCTGCTGCCGGACACCGCGCTGCACACCATGGCCTGGCTGGACGAGCTGGAGCAGCGCCTGGGCAAGCCGGTGCTCACCGCCAACCAGGTGAGCATCTGGCAGGGCCTGCGGCTGGCCGGCGACCGCACCGCCCGCCAGGGGATGGGCCGGCTGTTCACCGAGCCGCCGGCACAGCTGCCCCCCGCCGAGGCGCCGTCCCCCGGGAACCCTGCGTGATACCGGGCGGCGGTGACCTCGAACCGGTCAACCGCGAGTCCACCCCCGCCCTGGTAGCCGACCAACTGCGCCGCGCCATCATGCGCGGCACCCTGCGCCCCGGCGCCCAGCTGGGTGAGGTGGAGCTGGCCAACCGGCTCGGCATCAGCCGGGGTCCGCTGCGCGAGGCCATGCAGCGCCTGATCGCCGAGGGGCTGCTGCGCAGCCAGCGTCACCGCGGCATCTTCGTGCGGGACCTGGACGTCGACGACGTGCGGGACGTGTACACCGCGCGGCTCGCCGTGGAGCAGGCCGCCGCCCGGCTCATCCTGGCCGGTGGCTCCGGGCCGGCGGTCGCCCAGTTGCTGACCGGGGAGCTCGCCTCGATGGAGGCCGCCGCCCGCGCCGGTGACCCGGTCGCGCTGGCCGACGCCGACCACGCGTTCCACGCCACGCTCGTCGCCGCGTCCGGCAGTCCCCGGCTGCGCCGGATGGCCGACGGGCTGCTGGTGGAGACCCGGATGTGCCTCGCCGCGCTGCAGCGCACCGCGCCCCCGGCCGATGCGCTGCTGGCCGAGCACCGGCTGCTGCGCGACGCCTTCCTGGCCGGTGACGGCCCCCGGCTGGCCACCGTGCTCGAGGAGCACATGGCCGACGCGGTGGACCGGATCGTCGGCGCCGACGAGCAGGTCGCCACCGCCCCCGGCGCGCCCGAACCGGGTCTGCCCACCGCCGGCTGAACCCCGCGATTCGCTCGAACGGCGGCCGAGAACCCAGCCGGTTCTCGGTCGATCGAACGCGCACTATCTCGGTCTTTGGGCCGAGGTAACCGGCGCCGTCAGCCGCTAGCGTCACCCGAATGAACCTGGTCATCGCGGCAGCGAGGGCGCGAGCCCTCGCCACCGCGCGACTACTTGCGGACCGGGCTGATGTTCAGCGAGAGCCCGGCGAGCCCACGGGACCGGGTGGTCAGCCGCGAGGCCACGCCGGACAGCGCCTTGGCGGCGGGCGACTCCGGCGCGGAGAGCACCAGCGGGACGCCCGCGTCGCCCGACTCGCGCAGCCTCGTGTCCAGCGGGATCTGGCCGAGCAGCGGCACCGAGGCGCCGAGCGCGGTGGACAGCGAGTCGGAGACGGCCTGCCCGCCGCCGTTGCCGAAGATCTCCATGCGGCTGCCGTCGGGCATCTCCAGCCAGGACATGTTCTCCACGACGCCGACCAGCCGCTGGTGGGTCTGCAGCGCGATCGAGCCGGCGCGCTCGGCGACCTCGGCGGCGGCCTGCTGCGGCGTGGTGACGACCAGGATCTCTGCGTTCGGGATCAGCTGGGCGCAGGAGATGGCCACGTCACCGGTGCCCGGCGGCAGGTCGAGCAGCAGCACGTCCAGGTCGCCCCAGAACACGTCGACGAGGAACTGCTGCAGCGCACGGTGCAGCATCGGGCCACGCCAGGTGACCGGGGTGTTGCCCTGGGTGAACATGCCGATCGAGATGACCTTCACGCCGTGCGCCTGCGGCGGCATGATCATGTCGTCGACCTTGGTCGGCCGGGTCTTGGTGCCGAGCATCCTGGGCACCGAGTGGCCGTAGATGTCCGCGTCCAGCACGCCGACGGACAGGCCGCGCGCGGCCATCGAGGCGGCCAGGTTCACCGTCACCGAGGACTTGCCGACCCCGCCCTTGCCGGACGCGACGCAGTACACCCTGGTCAGCGAGCCCGGATCGGCGAAAGGGATGGTCGGTTCGGCGGAGCCACCGCGCAGCGACTTGCGCAGCTCGGTGCGCTGTTCGTCGCTCATCACGTCGAGCTCGACCTCGACCGCCCGGACCCCGGGCACCTCGGACACCGCCGTGCGGACCCGGTTGGTGATCGTCTCGCGCATCGGGCAGCCGGCGACGGTCAGCCAGACGGCCACCGCGACGGTGCCGTCCGGGGCGATGGTGACGCCCTTGACCATGCCGAGATCGGTGATCGGCTTGTGGATCTCAGGATCCTCGACCGTGGCCAGCGCGGCCCGCACGGCCTCGTCGCTGACGCCGGCCGTCGCGTATGGGGTGTGCGAAGTCGTGCTCATCGGTCCCATCCTACGTGCGGTTATCGGCGGCGCGCCGACTCGGTGCGGGGCGACCGACTTGAGCTTTGTCGCACGAACGGGCGGTACCGCTTGAGTCCGTGATCAACCAGGACGTTAAAGACACTGTCAGGAAAGGTGTTGACTGTAATATCTGATCACATGTACTCCGCCATGGTGACCGACGCCGCTCGCCCGGGCCCCTACGTCTACCCGTCCGCCCAGCCGGTCGGGGTCGAGGGAACCGGCCGGGCCACCGTCGGCGCTGAGCGTTGCGATCTCACGGCCGACGCGCTGGACCGGGCCGGCCTGGACAAGGCGGGTCTGGACAGGGCCGGGATGGACCGGGCGGGCCACGCCGTGTGGCGGCATTACCTGCGCGGCCACGCCACGGTGGTCCGGGCACTGGAGGCCGAGCTGCTCGCCGAGCGGCAGCTCTCGCTGGCCGCCTACGACGTGCTCGCCGAGCTGGCCGGCGCCCCGGAGCGGCGGATGCGGATGACCGAGCTGGCCGACGCGGTGCTGCTGTCGCGCTCCGGGGTCACCCGGATGGTCGACCGGCTGGAGCGGCTCGGGCTGGTCACCAGGGGTCGGGTCGCCGAGGACGGGCGGGGCATCGCGGCCACCCTCACCGACGAAGGCCAGGAGCAGCTCTCCGGCGCCTCGGTCACCCACCTGGCGGCGGTGCAGCGGCACTTCGTGAACCAGCTCGACGAGACCGACCTGCGCGACCTGCGGCGGATCAGCCGGCGCCTGGCCGGCGGCCCGGCCGACTAGTCGGCTCGCTCGGTCAGGTGCCTCGGCCGGCGCGGTCCGGCTTGGCGGACCTGTCCAGCTTGCCGGCCCGGTCCGCCTTGCCCTGCCGGCTGTTCGGCTCGGCCTGCAGCGTCGCGGCCAGCCGCTCCAGCTCGCCGCGCAGGTAGTCCCGGGTGACCACCTCGCCGACGGCGACCCGCAGCGCGGCCAGCTCGCGGGCCAGGTACTCGGTGTCGGCCTTGGTCTGGGCGGCCCGGGTGCGGTCCTCCTCCAGGGACACCCGGTCGCGGTCGTCCTGGCGGTTCTGCGCCAGCAGGATCAGCGGCGCCGCGTACGCGGCCTGGGTGGAGAACGCCAGGTTGAGCAGGATGAACGGGTAGGGGTCCCAGTGCTGGACGAGCGCGGTCAGGTTCAGCGTGATCCAGATGGCGACGATCACTGTCTGGATGGCCAGGAACCGGCCGGTGCCGAGGAACCGGGCGACCCGCTCGGACATCCGGGCGAACGCGTCCGGGTCCATGCTGAACCGGCGCGAGCGGCCAGCCCTCGGCTGGTCCAGCCGGCGGTTCGAGTGCAGCTCAGGCATCGTGTACCGCCGTGGGGATCGAGTTTCCGTTGTCCCGGCCGTTGCGGCCGTTGGTCCCCTCCCGTGGGGTCTCCCGCTCGCGCCAGCCGGACGGCAGCAGGTGGTCCAGCACGTCGTCGACGGTGACCGCGCCGAGCAGGTGGTCGTTGTCGTCCACGACCGGCCCGCAGACCAGGTTGTAGGAGGCGAAGTAGCGGGTCACCTCGGACAGCGGGGCGTCCGGGTGCAGCCGGGCCAGCTCGGCATCCAGCACCCCGGCGACCAGCTCGGACGGGGGCTCGCGGAGCAACCGCTGCAGGTGCGCGCAGCCCAGGTAGCGCCCGGTCGGGGTGGCGGTGGGCGGCCGGCAGACGAACACCATGCTGGCCAGCGCGGGCAGCACATCGGGGTTGCGGACCCTGGCCAGCGCCTCGGCGACCGTGGCGTCCGGCGTCAGGATCAGCGGCTCCGGGGTCATCAGGCCGCCCGCGGTGTCGGCGGAGTAACGCAGCAGCCGGCGCAGTGGCGCGGACTCCTCCGGCTCCATCAGCTCCAGGAACCGGTCCGACTCGTCGGTGGGCAGCTCGGCGAGCAGGTCGGCGGCGTCGTCCGGGTCCATCGCCTCCAGGATGTCCGCCGCCCGGTCGTCGTCCAGGTGGGCGAGCAGCTCGCGCTGGTCGGACTCGGGCAGCTCCTGGAACACGTCGGCCAGCCGCTCGTCGTGCAGCGCGTCGACGACCTCGTGACGGCGCTTCTGCGGCAGCTCGCGCAGCGCGGCGGCCACGTCGGCGGCGCGCATCCCGTCGAACACCGCGAGCAGCCCCTCGGCGCCCTGGTCCTTCTCCGAGATCGACAGCCCGGTCAGCTCGGACCAGCCCATCACCTGCACGTGGCCGCGCCGGCCCAGCCGGGTGCGCCTCGGCCGTATCGCCAGCCGGCCGATCACCCAGTCCTGCGCCCGGGTGCGCTCGATCGCGGCGTCCACCACAACGACCTCTTCGCCCGTGTCCGCCACGTGCACGCGGGCGTCGAGCAGCTCGCCGAGCACCATGATCTCGTTCGGCCGCTGGGCGAACCGGCGCAGGTTGACCATCCCGGTGGCCAGCGTGACCGCGCTCGGGTCGATCGCGGTGACCCGCAGCATCGGTACGAAGATCCGCTGGCGGGTGATCAGCTCGACCACCAGCCCGAGTACCCGGGGTGGCAACTGGTCGACCCGCATGGCGGTGACCACGTCCCGGACCTTGCCGATCCGCTCCCCATCGGGGCCGAACACGGCGAGGCCCGCCATCTGTGCCACGAATACCCTCGCCGCTCCCACAGTGGTCAGGTTAGCTTCGGCGCTGTGACGGACTCCGCGCAGAGGCTCAGGTTCGACGTCGTCGACGTGTTCACCGATCGGCCGTTCGCCGGCAACCCGCTCGCCGTGGTGCATGGGGCCGACGGCCTGGACACCGCCCAGCTGGCCGCGATCGCCGCCGAGTTCAACCTGTCGGAGACGGTGTTCCCGCTGCGGCCGAGTGCCCCGGTGGAGGCCTCGTACCGGGCCCGGATCTTCACCCCGGTGGCGGAGCTGCCGTTCGCCGGCCACCCGAGCGTCGGCGTGGCCTGGGTGTTGGCCAGGGACGGTGTGATCGGTAACGGTGAGGCGATCCAGGAGTGCGGCGCGGGGCTGCTGCCGGTGTGGGTGGACGCCGCCGGGGCCCGGGTCGACGCCGGCCGGCCGCACGTCGGGGGCAAGCTGGACGGCGCCGCGCTGGCGGAAGCGGTCGGGCTGACCGCCGCTGACGTCGACCCGGTCGCGGCGGCCGGCGTGTGCGGCGCCGGCCTCGACTTCCCGATCGTGGTGGTCCGCGCCGATGCGGTGGCCAAGGCCGTGGTCCCCGAGCCCACCGCGTTGAACCGGGCTACCGAGAACCGGGGCACCGTCTACGTGGTCGCGCTCGACCTGGCCTCGGGGCGGGTGCACGCCCGGATGTTCGGTCCCGGCGTCGGCGTGGCGGAGGACCCGGCGACCGGCTCCGCCGCGGTCGCGCTCGCGGTGTTCCTGGTGAACCGCGGCCTGCTGCCGCCCGACGGCGAGGCCGCGTTCTCCGTGTCGCAGGGCGAGGAGCTCGGCCGGCCCTCGCTGCTGGACGTCACGGTGACCGCGTGGGCCGGCGCGGCGGTGCGGGCCGCGGTGGGCGGCCGGGTGGTCGCGGTGTCCTCCGGCGAGATGCTGGTGCCGCCCCGGGAGTGACCCCCCGGTTTGGCCGGTGGCGCTGGTTGTCCGGTGCCGCCACGGGTGCCCGGCGCTCGCGGGTTGGCCGAGGTCAGCGGTTGTGCCCGAGTGCCCGGGTGATCTCGGCGACGATCCGGGCCGGGCGCTGGTAGACGTCGTTGGCGGTGTAGCGGTACACCCGCCAGCCCAGGTCGACCAGCCGGGTGTAGCGATGCACATCGCGGGCCACCCGGTGCCCGGCGAAGTGGTCGGCGCCCTCGTGCTCGATGGCGATGAGGTGACCGGCACGGGCGCGGAGGGCGAGATCCGGGTCGAGCTCGGCGGGGGCGTACACGTCCGGCAGCAGTCGCCGATAGCGGTGGCCGCGCAGTGCTGAGGCCGTGAGCCGACCGGCCGCGACGGCGTCGCTACCTCGGAGAACTCCGTCCAGCACACCGGCAGGGTGACCCGATCCGCCCGACCGCCGGACCAGAACGTGGAAACGTTCGCTATCGACGCGATCGCCCATGATCACCGGGACATCAGCGCGATGCCGACCCGCTCAGACGGCGCTCAAGTCCCACTGATCATGGATTCCCGCCCGGGGGACACGCCGCCGCCCCGCGCGGTGTGAGTTACTGGTCGGTATCCCCCGGATGACCTCGGTTGGGTGAGAAACCAATCACCTCCGGTGCGCCTTGTGGGGGGACTCGTGGAAACATCACCGAGGATTCGCGTCGAAGAGGACCGCGTCGAAGAGGACCGCGTCGAAGAGGACAAGGAGATCCCGTCGTGAGCACGGTGCGCGTGAGCAGCCCCCGGCCCCGCCGATCCTGTCTGGCGGTGCCCGGGTCCAGTCAGAAGTTCATCGACAAGGCGCGCACGCTGCCGGTCGACCAGGTTTTCCTCGACCTCGAGGACGCCTGCGCCCCGCTGGCCAAGCCCGGCGCCCGCAAGACCATCGTGGCCGCGCTGAACGAGGGCGGCTGGGAGGGCAAGGCCCGGGTGGTCCGGGTGAACGACTGGACCACCGAGTGGACCTACCGGGACGTCACCGAGGTGGTCGAGGGTGCCGGGGCCAACCTGGACGCGATCATGCTGCCCAAGGTGCAGACCGCCGAGCAGGTCGTCGCGCTGGACCTGCTGCTGACCCAGATCGAGAAGACCCTGGGCTACGAGGTCGGCAAGATCGGCATCGAGGCGCAGATCGAGAACGCGCTCGGACTGATCAACGTCAACGCGATCGCCACCGCCTCGCCCCGGGTGGAGACCATCATCTTCGGCCCGG
>DATAZG010000253.1:0-12153 GCA_036272155.1 Pseudonocardia sp. | reverse complement strand
CACACGCCGTGCTGGCGCGGCACACGCCGTGCTGGCGCGGCACACGCCGTGCTGGCGCGGCACACGCCGTGCTGGCGCGGCACACGCCGTGCTGGCGCGGCACACGCCGTGCTGGCGCGGCACACGCCGTGCTGGCCGCACGGGCGCCCGCCCAAGGTCAACTCGCCCACCAGCCGACCAGGCCCCGCTCGCCCAAGGCACCGGGCGCGCCCGCGCACCGCACACACCGTCCGGACGCGGCACACGAGTTAGAACCCGTGTGCCGCGTCTACACACCGTGTGCGAGCCCGAACGGCGCCAGCCCGCCGGCACGCGCCAGCCCCGCCGGCACGGCGCCAGCCCGCCACAGCGCGAGGCCCCGAGCGGCGGCGGCCACCACCGCGCCAGCCCCGCGCCACGTGCGGCTACAGGCCCAGGCGGCTGTGGATCTCCAGGAGGGCGTCGGCCTGGTTGAGGGAGTAGAAGTGGAATCCGGGTACGCCGAACTCGAGTAGCTGCTCGCACTGTTCGGTCGTGTAGTCGATGCCGAGTGCGACGGCCGCCGCGTCGTCGTCCTCGACCGCCGCGAGCCGCCGCTCCAGCGCGGGAGGGATCCGCGCGCCGCACATCGCGGTGAACCGGCGGGCCTGCCCGGCGGACCGGATCGGCAGCATGCCCGGCACGATGGGTACCTCGATGCCGATCCGCCGGGCGTCGGCCACGAACCGGTAGTAGTCGTCATTGTCGAAGAACAGCTGCGTGATCACCACGCAGGCGCCGGCGTCGACCTTCGCCTTGAGGTGGCGCAGGTCCGACTCGCGGCTCTCCGCGCGCGGGTGCACCTCGGGGAAGCCGGCGACCGCCACGGAGAACCGGTCGACGGCCTCGGCCACCAGCTCGCTCGCGTACCGGAACCCGTCGGCGTGCGGCGCCCACTCCGCACCGGGCGCCGGGTCACCACCCAGCGCGATGACGTTGCGCACCCCGAGCGACGACAACCGGTCCAGCACCCCCCGCACCTCGGCCCGGGACTGGTCGACCACCGTCAGGTGGCACATCATGTCCACGCCGTGGTCGCGCTCGAACCGGTGTACCAGCTCGACCGTCTTGTCCCTGGTCGAGCCGCCCGCGCCGTAAGTCATCGAGCAGTACGCCGGGTTCAGCTTGCGCAGCCGCTCGAGCTCGCCGAACAGGTTCTGCTCGCCGCGTTCGGTCTTGGGCGGCCAGAACTCCACGGACAGCACACGCTCGGGGCGGGCGTAGATGTCCCGCAGCCGGGTCACTCCCATTCGATCGTGCCCGGCGGCTTGCTGGTCACGTCGAGCACAACGCGGTTGACCTCGGCGACCTCGTTGGTGATCCGGGTGGAGATGCGCTCGAGCACGTCGTAGGGCAGGCGCGTCCAGTCGGCGGTCATGGCGTCCTCGGAGCTGACCGGCCGCAGCACGATCGGGTGGCCGTAGCTGCGCCCGTCGCCCTGTACACCGACGCTGCGCACGTCCGCCAGCAGCACCACCGGGCACTGCCAGATCTCCTTGTCCAACCCGGCGGCGGTGAGCTCGTCGCGGGCGATCGCGTCGGCGGCGCGCAGCGTCTCCAGCCGGTCCTCCGTGACCTCGCCGATGATCCGGATACCGAGGCCCGGGCCGGGGAACGGTTGCCGGGAGACGATCTCGTCAGGCAGCCCGAGCTCGGCGCCGACCCGGCGGACCTCGTCCTTGAACAGCGCGCGCAGCGGCTCGACCAGCGCGAACTCGATGTCGTCCGGCAGCCCGCCGACGTTGTGGTGGCTCTTGATCGTGGCCGTGCCGGTACCACCGCCCGACTCCACCACGTCCGGGTAGAGGGTGCCCTGCACCAGGAAACCGACATGCTCCTCGGCCGCCACCTCAGCCGTCGCCGCCTCGAAGACCCGGATGAACTCCCGGCCGATGATCTTGCGCTTCCCCTCCGGGTCGGTGACGCCGGCCAGCGCCCCTAGGAACCGCTCGCGGGCGTCCACGGTGTGCAGCTTCGCGCCGGTGGCGGCCACGAAGTCGCGCTCGACCTGTTCCCGCTCACCGGAGCGCAGCAGCCCGTGGTCGACAAAGACACAGGTCAGCTGGTCGCCGATGGCGCGCTGGACCAGGGCGGCGGCCACCGCGGAGTCGACCCCGCCGGACAGCCCGCAGATCGCCCGGCCGTCGCCGACCTGCGCCCGGATCGCCTCGACGGTGTCATCGATGATCGACGCCGTGGTCCAGGACGGGGCGATGCCGGCGATGTCGCGCAGGAACCGGCGCAGCACCTCCTGGCCGTGCGGCGAGTGGCCGACCTCGGGGTGGTACTGCACGCCGGCGAGCCTGCGGTCGGTGTCCTCGAAGGCGGCCACGGCGGCGCGCTGCGAGGACGCCGTCACGGTGAAGCCCTCCGGCGCGCGGACCACGGAGTCGCCGTGGCTCATCCACACCGGGTGCTTCCCCGGCAGCCCGCCGTGCAGCACACCCTCCGAGCCGGCGCACACGGTCAGCTCGGTGCGGCCGTACTCGCGGGTGCCGTCCGGGGCGACCTCGCCGCCCATCGCGCGCGCCATCGCCTGGAAGCCGTAACACAGCCCGAGCACCGGGATGCCGGCCCGGAACAGCTCCGGGTCGACTGCCGGGGCGCCGTCGGCGTACACGCTGGACGGGCCACCGGAGAGGATCACCGCCGCCGGTTTGCGGGCCACGATGTCGGCCACCGGGGTGTCCGAGGGCACGATCTCGGAGTAGACCTGCGCCTCCCGGACCCGGCGGGCGATGAGCTGGGCGTACTGCGCCCCGAAGTCGACCACGAGCACGACCGAGGCCGGCCCCGCTGGCTGCTGCGTTGGATCTACCGGCTGCACCTGCTCACGGTACCTGGCGCAGCTGCCCGGTGATCCGGCCGTCGTACTCCGCGCGGGCCGCCCGGTCGATCGGGCCCATGGTGATCTCCGCCCTGGCCAGCTGCCTGGCCAGCCGCATCACCGGCAGCGGCACCAGCTGCGCGAGGTCGAGCAGCGGCCCGATCCAGCGTGGTGCCCCGGTCACCGAGGGGCGCCGGCGCAGGGTGCCGACGATCACGTCGGCCACCTCGGCCGGCTGGATCAGGCCGAACCGGGTGACCAGGCGGGGCAGGTGGTGCAGTGGGATACCGTCGGTGAGCTGGGTGTCCACGGCCACCGGCAGCACCGCACTGACCGTGATGCCGTGCGGTCGCAGCTCTTCGCCGACCGCCCGGCTCAGCGCGGTCGCGGCAAACTTGGTGGCCGAGTACACCGACAGCCCGGGCAGGATCGTCTTGCCGGCGCCGGAGGTGACGTTCACGATGTGGCCCCGCCCGCGCGGTTGCATGCGCTCCGCCGCCAGCCGCAGGCCGTGGTAGACGCCCCAGAAGTTGACGTTCATCTGGGTGGCCGACACCTCGGGCGACTCGTCCAGGAACGGCCCGACGGGCATCACGCCCGCGTTGTTGACCAGCACGTCCACCGGCCCGAGGTCGGCCTCCGCCTTGTCCAGGAACTCCGCGAACGACTCGGGGTCGGTGACGTCGAGCCGGTAGGCGCGCGCCCCGGGGCCGAGCTCGGCGGCGACGGTGCCGGCCGCGACGGCGTCCAGGTCACCGATCGCCACGCGGGCGCCCCGGGCGGCGAAGGCGTGCGCGGTGGCCCGCCCGATGCCCCTGGCCCCGCCGGTCACCGCGACGACGGCGTGTTCGGGGTCGATCACCGGTCGGCTCATGCGTGGGTCCTCTCCCTGGCGGTCCGGTAGCGGTAGTCGTCGAGCGGGAAGGTGCGGGAGCGCCGGCGCGCCTCGAGCACGCTGGACGGGCGGACGTACACCGACTCGCCCTGGGAGTTGACGTAGTAGGTGCGCACGCCTCGGTTCTGCACCGTGAAGTAGAACTGGATCACCTGGTTCCGCCGCAGGACCTCGGCGTGGTAGGCGTCGTGCGCCGGTTGCCGCACCTCGGCGAGGGTGGCGCCGCGCCGGCGGGCCTCGCCGATCGCGCGGATCGCGTGCCGGGCGTTCACCTCGACGAGCAGGTGCCAGCCGGTGCCGGTCCAGGAGTAGGGCCCGGTGAGCATCCAGCGGTTGGGCAGCCCGGGCAGCGCCACGCTCTCGTAGGCCTGCAGGTGGTGCTCGCGGTAGAACTCGCCGAGATCGAAGCCGTCCCGGCCGACGATCATCCCCGGCCGGTAGCTCTCCGGGTCGGAGAACAGCTCGTAGCCGGTGGCCAGCACGATCATGTCGAACTCGTGCTCGACGCCGTCGGCGGTGCGGATGCCCTTCTCGGTGAACCGGTCGATGCCGTCGGTGACCAGCGTGACGTTGTCCCGGTTGAACGCGCGCAGGTAGTCGTTGGAGATCGTCGGCCGCTTGGTCAGCGGGCCGTAGCGCGGGGTCAGCGCGGCGGCGGTGGCCGGGTCGCGCACCACCCGGCGGAGGTACCGGGCGTACAGGGCCTTTGCCGCCTGGTCGCCCGCGCGCACGACCGGTCTGGCCAGCGCGGGCGGTGTGCGGCTGACGAAGCTGGTGAGCACCTGCATGCCGCCGAGGCCGACGCCGTGCAGCCCGGCGGCCACGCCCGGCACGGCCAGCGCGCGCTGGAACCACGGCGCCAGCTCCAGGTCGGGCTTGGGCAGGCACCAGACCGGCGTGCGCTGGAACACCGTCAGCGCGGCGACCTCGCCGGCGATCGCCGGGGTGATCTGCACCGAGCTGGCCCCGGTGCCGATCACCGCGACCCGCCGGCCGGTGTGGTCGAAGCCGTGGTCCCAGGCGGCCGGGCGCTGCAGCGTGCCCGCGTAGTCACCGAGGCCGGGGATGCCGACGTCCTCACGCGGGTTCAGGAAGGCGCCCACCGCGCTGATCACGAACCGGGCGGTGACGGTGCCGCCGCCGCGCAGGTGCAGCCGCCACAGGTGCTGCTCGTCGTCCCACACCTCGCGGGCCACGTCGACGCCGAACCGGACGTGCTCGTGCAGCCCGAACCGCCGCGCGACCCCCTCGTGGTACGCCTTGACCTCGGCCCCCTTGGGGAACAGCCGCGCCCAGTCCGGCTTGCGGGCGAACGAGTACTGGTAGGCCAGCGCGGGGATGTCGACGCCGATGCCCGGGTAGTGGTTGTCCCGCCAGCTGCCGCCGAACTCGCCGGCCCGCTCCAGGATCGCGAAGTCCCGCAACCCCGCCCGCCGCAGCATCGCGCCGGCCGCGATCCCGCCGGGACCCGCCCCGATCACCACCACCTCGTGGTCGATCATGCGTCACCGCTCCGGGCCGCCTGCACCATCCGGGCCTCCCCAGTCGCTCCCGAAATCGGAGGCTAGACTGTATTAGACAGTGAGTAAATAGGTGGAGTGCACGGCACGGACCCACCGGCCGGGTCGACTACTGTCGGCGCGTGCCCGGAGCGGACCCGCTCTGCCGCGCGGAGGGGAACCCGTGCCCAGACCGAGCGTCGTCGACGAAGTCGTCGACCAGCTGGCCTACCGGATCGCCGCCGGCCGCTACGCACCCGGCGAGCTCATGCCGTCGGTCCGCCAGGTGGCCGCCGAGTTCGGCATCAGCGCGCCGACCGCGAACGTGGTGCTGGGTCGACTGGCCTCGGCCGGGTTCGCCGACGCCCGGCGGGGCCTGGGCCACACCGTCCGGGACATCCGGCTCTACGGCGGCGTCGAGACCTGGCGCTACGTGTTCCGCTTCTCCCGCCAGCTGCCGGACACCGCGCTGAAGATCTTCTCGGACATCATCGAGGCCGACCAGACGGTGCTGTTCGCGACGCTGCGCGCCATCCTGACCGACCCGCGCCGCTACGACCCGGCACCGGCCGGCCGGGCCATCGACCGGCTGGAACTGCTGGCCAGCGGCCCCGACCCGGACCTCACCGAGGTCATGCACGCCGAGCTGCACGCGCTGCGCATGATCCTCGCCGCCGCCGGCCAGGTCGTGTTCCTCGCCATGTTCAACTCCATCGGCGAGATGATGATCGAGGTGCCCGAGGCGGCCGGCGCCTTCTACGACCCCGTCGGCCCGGAGCGGCACGTGCTGATCTGGCACGAGCTGCTGCGTACCTGGCAGCGGGGCGTGCCGGCCGGCCCGGCCGAACCGCTCGCCCACGAACCCCTGATCGCCGAGTACCACCGCCAGGTCGTCCGGCGGTTCGGCGAGCTGATCGTCAACCCCGCCCCGGACGGCCGCCCGTTCCGGGTCAGGGCAGAACCCCTCCGCGAGTCGCGGATTCCGTCAGGGTGAGTCGCGGATTCCGTCAGCACACACCTGAGCCGGCACGCGGTGGCCGGCCGAAACTCAGTGGCTGACCGCCGCCACCCGCAGGCCGAGGCCGACCAGCACGGTGCCACTGACCGCCTCCAGCCGACGCCGGATCACCGGCCGCCGGAACCAGCCGCCCGCGCTGGCCACGCTCGCCGCCAGGCCGAGGTAGAGCACCGTCTCCAGGCCGACCTGCAGCGCCGCCAGCACCGCCGTCGTGCCGAACACCGGGTGACCGGCCGGCACGAACTGCGGGAAGAACGCGACCATGAACACCGCCGCCTTGGGGTTGGCCAGCTGCACCGCGACGCCCTCGCCGAACGCCCGCCGGCCGCCGCCCGCCGGCGCGTCCACCTCGAGGCCCTCCGCCGAGCCGGACACCGACACCGCCGGCCCGGGCACCGCCGACCCGACCGACCCCGGACCAGCCGCGCGCCGGCTCAGCCACGCCGCCCGCCAGGCCCGCACCCCGAGCACGATCAGCACCGCCGCGCCGACCACCCGCAGCACCACGAACGCCACCTCCGAGGCGGCGACCAGCGCGGCGACCCCGGCGGCGGCGAGCAGCGCCCAGGCGTACAGCCCGGCCTCCAGCCCAAGCACGACCGGCACGATGTGGCGGAACCCGCGCAGCGCGGCCCGGCGCAGGATCAGCGCCATCGCCGGGCCGGGCGACGCCGAGATGAGCAGCACGGCCAGAACAAACCCGGGCAGCACGGGCAGCAGATCCATGGCCCGATGGTCGCCGAACCGCCCCGGCGCCGCGACCGGATATCGGCCGCGAGTCGGAGCCAGGGGCGCACGCGGGCGGTCCGGAACGCGCGTCGGGCGGTCGGGGCCAGGCGGTAGGCCGGCGAGACCAGCCGGAACGCCGTGCGCACCGCGCCGACGAACCGCCGCAGCCTCCGCTCCTCGCGCGCGGACCAGGTCCAGCCGAGCCGCTGCCGCGCCGCCGCCGGCAACAGCCCCCTGGCCAGCCACATCTCCAGCCCGACCAGCGGGCCGCCGAACAATGCCCACAGCGGCCGGGGGATCCACGGCGCGGGCGGCGGCACCGGGCCGGCCCCGTGCAGCGCGGAGCGCCGGATGGCGGCCGAGTCGACGAGCAGCGAGGTGACGGTGTGCTCCCAGTACCGCTGGAACGCCGCGTAGTCCGGCGGCACGACCCGCAGGGACATCCCGTACTGGACGTACCAGCGGATCGACTCCCGATAGAGCTGTTCCTTCTCGGCGTCGGTGAGCGGCTCGGCGAAGTACTCGGCGGCCACGTACTGCATGGCCAGGAAGGTCGCGTGCGCCCAGAAGTACGGCTCAGGGTGTAGCGCGTGGTACCGCTCGCCCTGCTCGTCCACACCCTCGATGCGCCGGTGGTAGCCCCGTACCCGGGCTCCGGCCGGCGCCCAGCTTCGGCCAGGTCGACGAGCTGGTCGGCGAGGTGCTGAACCTCGTGGTCCGGCAGGCCAGGGACACGCTTTTGGCGGCCATGCACACCGCGCCCGAGGAGCTCGGTCCGCTGATCCGGCACGGGGTGCGCGCGTTCACCGACTTCGCGCTCGCCGACCGCGGGCGGGGCCGCGTGATGTTCGCCGAGTCGCGGGCCACCCCCGCGCTCGCCACCCGGGGCGCCGAGCTGATCGCCGAGTTCACCGGCCCGATCGCGGCCGCGCGCCGCGGCCGCGACCTGCCCGCGCCCACACTCGAGAAGCCCGCGCCCACACTCGAGAACCCCGCGCCCGACAACACCACGCCCGACGACACCACTCCCGACGACTCCGACGTGGAGCTCAACGCGCTGGCCATCTTCGGCGCGCTGGCCTTCCTGTATCCACGTTGGCTGCGCCCGAGTGGGGCCGAGACACCGCAGGTCCCCGAGGAGCGGTTCGTCGAGCACGTGGCGCAGGTGATCGAACAGCTCGCCGGCGCCCGGTCGACCCCGCGCCGCTAACTGTGAACGCCTCAGCAGGCAGTGATCGACACCGGGCAACCCGCTCGGCACCGCATTCCCGCCTACCTCACGACGATCCGTCACACCACGACCGAAACGCGCCCCGATCCGGTGAATGCGACCGGCCGGCCCGCGACATCGGGCCAGCTTCAGACCCGGCCCGCAACTACCCCGTGTGACCGACTCCGCTCGATCCGTCACTGAGCGCATATGAGACAGTCATCCGGCGCGATACCACTCGGCTCCCCCGTAGTAGTGGCGGCGCGCATCTGTATGGCTCTGTGCGCGTCTATTCAGATAGAGGCGAGTCGGATTCGTGCGGCGGGGTTCGCCCGCTCAGGCTGAGAAAAGGTACGAATGAGCAGGCTATTCCCGTCGTTGAACCGTCGTGTCGCTTTCCTCTCCGCCACCGTGCTCGGCATGTCCTGCCTGGCCGGCGCGGCCTTCGCCGGCACCTCGTTCGCCGACGACGACAGCGACGGCGGACCGGACAACACCGTCGCGGGTACGCCGTGCACCGCCACCGCCCGCGCGTGCGTGGACCTGACCAACCACAACGCCTGGCTCATTCAGAACGGCAAGGTCATCCGCGGCCCGGTGCCGGTCAGCTCGGGCGGCGACGGCGCGGAGACCCCGCCCGGCACGTTCCACGTCCTTCTCAAGGACAAGGACCACAAGAGCAACGAGTTCAAGATGCCGAACGGCCAGGACGCACCCATGCCCTGGTCGGTGTTCTTCGAGGCCGGCGGAATTGCCTTCCATTCCGGCGACCCGGCCAAGGCCTCGGCCGGCTGCATTCACCTCAGTCCCGCCGATGCGCAGGCCTGGTTCACCAATCTTCAGGTCGGTGACGAGGTCCAGGTGCAACCGGCGGACGACGGCGACGACAACTCGGGCGACGACAACTCCGGCGACGACAACGGCGATAGCGGCGACAACGGAGACGACGGCGGGGACAACGGCGGCGACAGCGGGGACGACGGCGGCGACTCGGGCAACTGAGTCCCGGCCCTGTCCGGTCCCCTGAAGCGAGCAGCGGCGGGACCGGACGACCGCTGGCCGGCCGTGCCATGATCGGACCGTGACAACGGTGCGCATCGTGGCGGACGGTTTCAGCTTCCTGGAGTGCCCCCGGTGGCGGGACGGCAAGCTCTGGCTCTCCGACTTCTACACCCGGCGCGTCCTCACTGTGGACGAGTCCGGGCAGGTGGAGACGGTCGTCGAGGTGCCCGAGCAGCCGTCCGGACTGGGCTGGCTGCCGGACGGCCGGCTGCTCGTCGTGTCCATGCGGGACCGGCGGGTGCTGCGCCTTGAGCCGGACGGGGCACTGGTCGAGCACGCCGACCTGTCCGGCCTCACCACCGGCCACCTGAACGACATGCTGGTGGACGACGCCGGCCGGGCCTACGTGGGCAACTTCGGCTTCAACCTGATGTCCGGCGACCCGCTGCGCACCGCCAACCTGGTGCGGATCGACCCGGACGGCACCGCCCAGGTCGCCGCCGACGGCCTCGCCTTCCCCAACGGCATGGCGCTGGTGGACGGCGGCGCGACGCTCGTCGTGGCCGAGTCGTTCGGCAACCGGCTCGGCGGCTACACCGTCGGCGCGGGCGGTGAGCTGCTCGAACGGCGCGACTGGGCCACCTTCGGCCCCTACCCGACCAGCGACGACCTCGGCGAGGTGCTCGACGCGCTGAGCGTCGTGCCGGACGGGATCTGCGCGGCGCCGGACAACACCGTGTGGGTCACCGACGCCGGCCACCACCGGGCGGTCCGGGTGACCGAGGGCGGCGAGATCGTGGCGGAGGTGTCCAGCGGCGAGCTGCAGGTGTTCGCGTGCGCGCTGGGCGGCGCGGACGGGCGCACGCTGTTCCTCTGCGCGGCGCCGTCGTTCGCCGAGCACGAGCGCAAGGACACCCGGGACGCGGTGCTGCTCGCCGTCACCGTCTAGTCTCGGCTGGTGCCGTTCCGACCCAAGCCGGGGCTGTTCGCGATCACCCCGGTCCTCGCCCTGGTCGCGGTCACCGTGCTGCTCATCTCCAAGGGCTGGCCGGCGTACTCGTGGTGGGTGGTGGTGATACTGGCGGGGTTCGCCGTGGCGTCCATCCGCGTCGAGTACCTACGGTGGCGTGACCTGCGGGAACGCGAACGCCACCAGGCCCCCCGCCGCTGATCCCGACCCCCGCCCGGCAGACCAGTTCGGGGCTCTCATCGGCCGGCCTCTATGGTGCTCGTCGTGACCATTCGACCCCCCGGCTGGATCACCATCGCGCTCGGTGCCACCCTGCTGATCGGGCTCGCCGGCTGCGACACGCCGCCCAACGTGTCCGAACCGATCTCGGACTCGCCCTCCGGCGCCGCGTCCAGCGCACCGTCCACGCCCGCCCTGCCGATCCGGCCGACCGATCTCCGGCTCGACGGCGTCAACCCTTGTGACCTGCTGACCGGCGCCGACCTCGGCAAGCTCGGGGTGGGCCCGGGCACCGTCAACGACGGCGCCGACTCGTGGTCGAGCGCCGGCTGCCGGTGGACCGACCCCTCCGGTCACCCGGACAACAACTGGGTGGCGCTCGCGGTCGTCCGGCACGGTGCCGACACGGCGCTGAAGGGCACCGGCGCGCAGGTCGGGCTGGTCGACGGCTTCCCGGCGGTGCAGACGACCTCCGACTCGGCCGACCCGGGGCTCAGCTGCGAGCTGTTCCTCGACGTCGCGCAGGGCCAGACGCTGTCCGTCGAGTACGTGAACCGGCGCGGCGACTACCCGAACATCAACCACGGCATCGCCTGTCAGCAGGCCACCAACGCCGCCAAGCTGATGCTCGCCAACCTCCGCAAGAAGGCCCCGTCCAACTGAGCGTGCCGCTCGGTTGGGCCGCTACTCGGTTGGGCCGCTACTCGGTTGGGCCGCTACTCGCCCCGGGCTCCGGACCGGGTCCGCGCCGGGTCGACCTCGCGCTCGGGATGCCGGCGCAGGTACTCCCGCTCGAGCTCACCGGTGCGGCTGCTGTGCTCCTGCAGCGCGTGCGGCGCGCCGTGCAGGAACGTCTCGTGCCGGGTGCGATGCAGGTGTTCCAGCTCGCGGATCAGGTCGGTCTCCGGGAGATCCTCGGTGCGCGTGCCTGACATGTCGTTCTCCTCCAGCTCGGGACGTTCGGCTTACCGAGTTCCCCCGCCCCGCGCAACCCAGGCCACCCTCACTCGCGCGTTCTTGATCCTCGGCCGGGCCGCCCAGCCGGCCCGGGCCAATCCCGTAGGACCATCGGGGCGCCGCCTGATGAGATGCGGGCATGGCCGACCTGCCGCTGTACCTGCACCCGTTCGTACTCCCGACCGACCCGTCGACGCGGCGCCGCGAGGGCGCCATCGACGTGTATCCCCCGCTCGAACCGGGCGACGGACCCCGGCCGGTTGTGGTGTTCGTGCACGGCGGTCCGCTGCCGCCCGAGGTGGCGCCGAGGCCCCGGGACTGGCCGGTCTTCCACGGCTACGGCGCGCTGGCGGCGGCCGCCGGGCTGGCCGGGGTGACCTTGGACCACCGGCTGTACACGTTCGCCGACTACGCCACCGCCGCGCTGGACGTGGCCGCCGCGGTCGAGCAGGCCCGCGGCCTGGCCGGCGTCGACCCGGACCGCGTGGCCCTGTGGATCTTCTCCGGCGGTGGCCCGCTCGCCGCCGACTACCTCAACGCCCCTCCCCCGTGGCTGCGCTGCCTCGCGCTGACCTATCCGCTGCTCGGCTGCCCGCCCGAGTTCGACGCCGAGGGCCGCTTCAACGCCGTTGACGCCGTGGCCACCGCGCCGGACCTGCCGATCCTGCTCACCCGGGTCGGCCACGAGTTCCCCGACCTCGCGCGCATCCAGGACAGTTTTGTGGACACCGCCACGGCGGCGGGGGCCACGCTGGACGTCATCGACGTGCCGAACGGCCAGCACGGGTTCGACAACCAGGACCAGACGG
>DATAZG010000252.1:0-67622 GCA_036272155.1 Pseudonocardia sp. | reverse complement strand
CACCGGGCTCGTGCTGGCCCAGCTGCTGCGCTACGTCGGCGCGTCCCGGGTGACGGTGGCCGCGCCCACCGCGTTCAAGCTCGAGGTGGCCAAGCGGCACGGCGCCGACGAGATCGTGCAGATCGACCGCGCCGACCCCGATGCCTCCACCGAGCGGCTGCGCGAGCTGGCGCCGGAGGGTTTCGACGTGGTGGTCGATGCGACCGGCACGGTCGCCGTGCTGAGCCGCTGTGTCGCGCTGACCCGTGACGGCGGCACGGTGTTCGTCTACGGCATGACCGAGGAGGCCGCCGAGCTCACCGTGTCGCCGTTCGAGATCTTCCGCAGGGAGCTGGTGCTCAAGGGCTCGTTCTCCCAGGCCTACAGTTTCGACCGGGCGATCGCGGCCCTGCGCGGCGGCCGGGTGCGGACCGAGGGGATCGTCACTCACCGGTTCGGGCTGGACGACTATGGTGCGGCGCTGGACGCACTCGCGGATAGTGCATGTATCAAGGCGGTCATGCAGCCGTAGGGTGCCAATGTCTCCACGCCGCTCGGGCTGGCCGGCCGAACCGGGGCAGCCCGGACCAGCACAGCCCGCAACGGGACAGCCCACAACGGGACGGCCCGACACAGGAAATGGGAGGGCGATGCTCACGAGTTCCACCGGTGGGCGCATCAACCGGTCCTCCCCGCTGCCCTACTACCACCAGCTCAAACAGCTGCTCGTGCAGGAGATCGCGCGGCGCGGGCTGCGCCCCGGCGACCTGCTGCCCGGCGACCACGCGCTGTGCGACACCTACGACGTGTCCCGCACGGTGGTCCGCCAGGCGCTCACCGAGCTGGAGTTCGAGGGCGTCATCGAGCGGATCAAGGGCAAGGGCACGTTCGTCGCCCAGCCCAAGACGGCGGAGGGCCTCGTGCAGTCCCTCACCGGCCTGTTCGAGGACGTCGCCGCGCGCGGCGGGCACCTGCGCAGCGACGTGCGCACGCTGCGGGTCGTGCCGGCCGACAGCCACATCGCGGCGGAGCTGCGCATCGAGCCGGACACCCCCGTGGTGCTGCTGGAGCGGCTGCGCTTCGTCGAGGAGCTGCCCTGGGTGCTCACCGTGACGCACCTGCCGCACGACCTGGTGCCCGGCCTGGAGTACGAGGACCTGGCCAACCAGTCGCTGTATGCGCTGCTGGAGAACCGGTACGGGGTGCGACTGGTCCGCGGCCGCCGCTCGGTGGAGGCCTCCCTGGCCGGCCAGGTGCTCGCGGCGGCGCTGGAGGTGCCGGTCGGGGCCGCGGTACTGACCCTGCGCAGCCTCAGCGTGGACGCCGAGGACCGGCCGGTGGAGAGCTTCGTGGCCTACCACCGGGGCGACCGCAGCCGCTTCGAGGTCGACCTGGTGCGCGAGGCCAGGTCCCACGGGGTGCGGCCGTCGATGATCGTGACCGGTGGCAGCGAAGACGGCGCCGCCGGCGCCGCTCAGGCCTAGGGGCGCTCAGGTCTAGGAGGCTCAGGCCCAGCGCCGTGCAGGCCTACGCGGCCGGGCCCAGTGCGAGCAGCCGCGCCGGGTTCGCGGTCAGCAGCAGCTCGGTGACCTCGGCGCCGAGCCGGGCCAGCACGCGGGGCAGGAAGCGCACCGGCAGGTAGTCCAGCCCGGGCAGGCCGCCGTAGCCGCGGTAGCGGGACGCACGCGCCACGTCGCCGCCGAGCACCAGCCGCGCCGCGTCGCCGGTGGCCACCACGCGCTCCAGGCAGTCCAGGATCGCCGAGTCGGGGGCCTCCCGGTGCCGCGCCATGCCGTCGTAGCCGAGGTAGGCGCCGGCCCGGGTGAGCTCGGCGTGCAGCCCGGGGTCGAGGTTGCGGTCGGCGTGCGCGAGCACCACGCGGTCGGGCCGCACGCCGTCCCCGGCCAACGCGGTGAGTACCTCCCAGGCCGCCGAGCCGTGTTCGAGGTGCACCATCACCGCCGCCCCGGTGCGCCCGGCCGCCGTCGCCGCCGCGGCCAGCACCCGCCGCTCGAACGGGTCGATCCGCCAGTATCCGACGCCCGCCTTGACCATCCCGGCCCGCACCGGAGCGCCGTGCGGGGCGAACGCGAGCGCGCCCCGGTCGTGGGCGTCGTGCTCGGGCAGGCCGTCGGCGATGTCGGCGGTGAAGCGGTCGGCCAGGTCGGCCTCGGTGGCCGCCGGCAGCCAGTGCCCGGCCGGGTAGTGCTCGTGGCGGTGGCCCCCGGTCACGTGGACCACGGCCAGCCCGGTCAGCGCGCTGATCCGGGCCACCGAGGCCGGCCGCCGCCCCAGGCCCGTCGGCGTCGCCTCGACCATCGCCGCGATGCCGGCCGCGCGCAGGGTAGCCGCCTCGGACCGGCTGGCCAGCTCGTTGTCGAGCTCGTCGCCGGGCAGCAACGGCGAGACCTGGAACAGGTGCTCGTGGTAGTCGCAGCGGCCCAGCCGGTCGGCCGGCATGTCGCCGAGCACGGTCCGGACCAGCCCCTCGGCGGACGGGGTCACAGGCTGTCGAACCAGGGCTCGATGCGCCGGTAGGCGTCCATGAACACCTCGTACCCACCCAGGAAGCGCTCGTGGGCGGCCGGGTCGGGTGGGCACTCGAGGGTCCGCCGGGACATCCGCCGCGCGATGTCGAATCCGTCGAACATCCCGACGCCCACTCCGCCGACCACGGCCGCGCCGAGCGCGGTGGCCTCGTCGACGAGGTTGCGCCGCCACACCGGGATGCCCCACTGGTCGGCGAAGATGCGCAGCAGCGGCTCGGAGTTGGCCGCGCCGCCGATCGCGTCGATCCGCGCGATCCGCGCAGCGCTGTTCTCGTTAAAGGCCAAGAGCCCCGTGTACAGGTTGAAGCCGACGCCCTCGACGACCGCCCTGGTCAGGTGCTCCGGGCCGTGGTGGCGGGCCAGCCCGGCGAACACGGCGCGCGCCCTCGGGTTCCAGTACGGCGAGCGCTCGCCGAGCAGGTGCGGCAGGAAGTACAGCCCGTCCGCCGCCGCCACCACCTTGGCCACCCCGGCGAGCAGCCGCTCGTAGCGCGTCTCGTCCCCGGGCGCCAACGTCTCCATGATCCACTGCAGCGAGGCGCCGCCGGCCTGCATGGTCGCCGTCGGCACGTAGCGGCCGGGCACCACGTGGTTGAACGTCATGGTGCGCATCAGCGGGTCGTGCAGCGGCGCATCGGCGGCCAGGGACACCCAGGACGACGAGCCGAGGTAGGTGTAGGCGCCGTCCGCCGCGTCGACGATGCCGGCGCCGAGCGCGCCCATCGGCCCGTCGCCGCCGCCGAGCACCACCGGTGTGCCCACCGGGAGCCCGGTCCGCTCAGCCGCCCAGCCGGTCACCGTGCCCACCACCGTGGTGGACGGCACGACCTCGGGGAACAGCGCCCGGTCCAGGCCGGCGGCCTCGATCAGCTCTCCCGACCAGTCGCCGGCCGACTGGTCGAAGGCGTTGGTGCTGCTCGCGTCGGAGGGATCGGTGACCAGCCGGCCGGTCAGCCGGTACACGATGAAGTCCTTGGCCAGCAGCAGGTGCCGGGCGCGGGCGAACACGTCCGGCTCGGTGTCGCGCACCCACATCACCTTGGTCAGCGAGTAGGTCGGGTTCAGCCGGTGCCCGGTGATCCGGTAGCCGGACTCCATGCCGATCCGGTCGATCAGCTGGTCGGTCTGCGCGGTGGACCGGGTGTCCGCCCAGATGATCGCCGGCCGGACCGGGTCGCCGGCGCCGTCCACCAGCACCGCGCCCATCATCTGCCCGGAGAAGGACACTCCGGCGACCTGGGCGGCGGCCGCCGGGACCTGCTCCAGCAGCCGCCGGGTGGCCGCACAGACCGCCTCCCACCAGGCCTCGGCGTCCTGCTCCGCCTTGCCGCCGGACCCGAAGTCGACCGGGTAGCCGGCGGTCGTGCTGGCCACCACCGCGCCGTCGGCGTCCACCAGCGTGGCCTTGTCCCCGGTGGTGCCGAGGTCGTGGGAAATGATCACGTGCGCGCTCCTCGGGAGGGGGACGGCGGCTCGGCGGTCAAGAGCTCGGGGGCAGAGCTCAGCGCAGCGAGAAGCCGCCGTCGATCAGCAGCTCGGTGCCGCAGCAGAACGCGGCGTCCTCGCTGAGCAGGTACTCCACCGCGCGGGAGATCTCCAGCGTGGAGCCGAACCGGCCCAGCACGGTCTCCGCCAGCCACTGCCCGTGCATCTCGGTCTTCAGGCTGTTGAGCGGGGTGTTCACGTAGCCGGGGGAGACGGCGTTGATCCGCACGCCGCGCGGGCCCCACTCCACGGCCAGCGACCGCGTCAGCGCGCTGACCCCGGCCTTCGAGGTGTTGTAGGCGCACTGTCGCTGCGGGTGGTTGACCACGGCGTTGCCAGACATGGAGGCGACGTTCACGATCGCCCCGCCGCCCCTGGCCAGCAGCTCGCGGCCGAACTCACGGCAGGTCAGGAACACGCCGCGCAGGTTCACCCCGAGCACGGCGTCGAACTGGGCCAGCGACATGTCCTCGGCGGCCACGTTGTCCTCGACGATGCCGGCGCAGGTGACCAGGTCGACCGGGCGGTCGTCGGCGGCGTACAGCTCGCGCACCGCCGAGGCCACAGTCTCCTCCGAGCCGAGGTCGATCTCGATGCCCCGCACGTCGGCGGGCAGCCGGTCCAGCCCGCCCCGGTCCAGGCCGTACACCTCGGCGCCCTGCTCGGCCAGGCTGGCGCAGATCGTCAGCCCGATCCCGCCGGCCGCACCGGTGATGGCGATCCGCCGTCCGTCGAAGCGCGTCATCGCGCCGACCCCCAGGTTCATTCGTGGGCCGGTTCCCCCGGCGCGCCGCAGTGCCGCCCCGGCGTCGCCGCCCGTGCCGTTGTGCCGTCCCGTCGAATCGTGTCGAGACTAGCCAGGTGCCGTAGTGATGTAGTACTACTAGCTCACCGCGTCCGAATAATGCAAGAACGAGCGAAGATCACTTGTTCATTGGAGTGATTGACGTGACGCGGCGCACGAATATTGCCGGTCTGACAGTGTCGTTCGGTAGTGAGACTACAAGTGTGGGGGACCTCGTGATGACGGCAATCCCGCCCATCCCGGAGCCCGGTGCGCTGCTCGTCGGCGTGGACGGCTCACTCGGCGGGCGCACCAGCGGCTATGACAAGCGGCTGGGCGAGATGACCGGTGTGTACCGGGACGAGGCCGCGCTGGCCTCGGCGACGGCCGAGCTCGGCGCCGACCACCTGGTCTACCGGGTGGAGGAACACCGCTCAGGCAGCGGTGCGGGCGCACTGATCATCGGCACCAGCACCCTGCTGCCCGGCCGCTACGGCGAGGAGTTCGCGGTGACCCGGGGACACCTGCACCGCCAGCCGGACCGCGCCGAGCTGTACCACTGCCTCAGCGGTCGGGGCGTGCTGCTGATGGAGACGCTGGACGGGCGCAGCCGGCCCGTGCCGCTGACCCCGGGGGCGGCCGTGCACGTGCCGGGGCACTGGGTGCACCGCAGCGTGAACACCGGGGACGAGCCGCTGGTCACGCTGTTCTGCTACCCCGAGGACGCCGGCCAGAACTACGAGATCATCGGCGCGGCCGGCGGCATGGCGCAGCTCGTGGTGGCCGACGGCGCCGGCGGCTGGACCACCCGTGGCAACCCCGACCACGTCGGCTACCGGGAGGTCGCGGCGTGACCGGGGACGAGCTGTTCGACCGGATCGAGGCGCTCGCCGTCGTGCCCGTGGTGGAGATCGAGGACGCGGCCGACGCCGTGCCGCTGGCCCGCACGCTGGCCGAGGCGGGCCTGCCGGTCCTCGAGGTCACCTTCCGCACCCAGGCCGCCGAGCGGGCCGTCGCCGCGATCGCCGCCGAGCTGCCGGACTTCCTGCTCGGCGCCGGCACCCTGCTCACCCCGGACATGGTGGTCACCGCCGAGGCGGCCGGCGCGCGGTTCGGGGTGGCGCCCGGGTTCAGCGCCGCCTGCCTGGACGCCGCCGAGGAGGTCGGCCTGCCGTTCGTGCCAGGTGCGGTCACCCCCACCGAGGTGACCGGCTGCCTGGCCGCCGGCGCCCGGCACGTCAAGTTCTTCCCGGCCGCGGTGAGTGGCGGGATCCCGGCGCTGGCCGCGCTGGAGGCCCCGTTCGCGCCGGCCGGGGTGCGCTTCATGCCCACCGGTGGCGTCGGCCCCGGCAACGCCGCCGAGTACCTGTCCCGGCCGGCGGTGTTCGCGGTCGGCGGTACCTGGGTGGCCCCGAGGGCGGACATCTCGGCTCGCCGCTGGCAGCTGATCGGCGAGCGGGCCAGGGCGGTGGCCGCGCTGCGCCCGGCCGGTTCGACCAGCACGGCTGGGTCGGCGGCGTCGGTGACCGGCGGGGGGCGCTGAGCCGTGGAAGCGCGAGCCGTGGACTCCCGTGATCTCGACGGGCGGACCGAGGACGCCGGTGTGACGGACGTGCGAGCCGCCGACCCCGCGGCACTGGACCCGGCGGCACTGGACCCGGCGGTACTGGACCCGGCGCCGGGTGAGCTGCCGAGCCCGGCGACGCGGCCGACCATGTACTTCATCGGCGTGACGACCGGCCGCTCGTCCATCCGCACGGTGTTCCCGCGCTGGGCGGACGAGCTGGGCCTCGGCGACGTGCCACTGGTCGGCATCGACCTGCCGCCGCACGCCCCGCCCGCCGACTACCGCCGCGTGGTGGAGTTCATCGCCGCCGACCCGCTCAGCCTCGGCGCGCTGGTCACCACCCACAAGATCGACCTGTACCTGGCCTGCCGGGACCTGTTCGACGAGGTCGACCCGCTCGCCGGCCTGATGGGTGAGGTCAGCTCGCTGTCCAAGCGGGACGGCCGGCTGGTCGCGCACGCCAAGGACCCGATCTCCTCGGGGCTGGCCATCGACGCGTTCCTGCCGGCCGGCTACTGGGCGCGCACCGGGGCCGAGGCGTTCCTGATGGGCGCCGGCGGCTCGGCCATCGCGATCAGCTGGTACCTGACCCGGCCGGAGCGCGGCGCGGACCGGCCCAGCCGGATCGTGGTGTCCAACCGGGGCACCGACCGGCTTGACGCCCTGTGCCGCGTGCACGCCGAGCTGGGCACCGACATCGAGGTGCGCACCGTGCACACCCCGGAGCCGGGGGACAACGACGCCGTGCTGGCCGGGCTGCCGGCCGGCTCGCTCGTGGTCAACGCGACCGGGCTGGGCAAGGACGCGCCCGGCTCGCCGCTGGCCGACACCGCGCGCTGGCCGGCCGACGCCATCGCCTGGGACCTGAACTACCGCGGCGAGCTGGTGTTCCTGGACCAGGCGCGCGCCGCCGGCGTGACCCTCGAGGACGGCTGGGTGTACTTCCTGCACGGCTGGACGCAGGTGATAGCCGAGGTGTTCGGCGTGACCATCCCGACCGAGGGGCCCCGGTTCGACGAGCTCGGCCGGATCGCCGGGGCGGCCCGCCGATGACGTGCGCGATGACGGAGCCGATGGAGTTGCCGACGCCCCGGGTGCTCATCACGCCCCGGTCGCTGACCCAGTCCGGACTGGACGGTGTCGCGGAGCTGGCGCCGCTGCGCGAGGCCGGGTTCGACCTGGTCGCCGGGCCGGCCGGGCGGCTGCCCACGGAGGACGAGCTGCTCGAGCTCGTACCCGGCTGCGTCGGCTGGCTGGCCGGCGTGGAGAAGATCGGCGCCGACGTGCTCGCCGCGGCCACCGAGCTGCGGGTGATCAGCCGCAACGGCACCGGGGTGGACGCGGTGGACCTGGCGGCCGCGCGGCGCCTCGGGGTGCGGGTGGAGCGGGCGGTCGGCGCGAACGCCCGGGGCGTGGCGGAGCTGACGTTGGCCCTGGTGCTGGCCGCGCTGCGGCAGCTGCCCTGGTCGGCGGCGACAGTGCGGGCCGGCGGGTGGCGGCGGTGGCCGGGACGGGAGGTGGCCGAGTGTCGGGTCGGCGTGGTTGGTCTTGGCGCGGTCGGCGCGGTGGTGGCCGAGTTGTGCGTCGTCTGGGGGGCCGAGGTGCTGGCCTACGACCCGGCGGTGGCCCCCGCCGCCGGTTCCTCGGTCCGCGCGGTCGACCTCGATGAGCTGCTGGCCAGCTCGGACGTGGTGACCCTGCACGCCCCGCCGCCGCCGGACGGCCGCCCGCTGCTGGACGCGGCGCGGCTCGCCACGCTGCCGGCCGGCGCGGTGCTGGTGAACACCTCGCGGGCCGCGCTGGTTGACGACGACGCGGTGCTGGCCGCGCTGCACTCCGGCGCCCTGTCGGCCTACGCGGTGGACGCGTTCGAGACGGAGCCGCCCGAGCTGACCGATCTGCTGCGGCACGAGCGCGTGATCGCCACCCCACACTTGGGTGGGTACACCGGCGCGAGCGTGCGCCGGTCCACCGAGCAGGCCGTGCACAACCTGCTCACTGTGTTGGAGGGCGGCAGTGGGGTATGACGCTGTGGTGATCAAAGCTGTGGTGATCGGGCCTGTGGTGCGCCGAGTGATGAGTGCCCATGCCTGACGACCCGACCGACGTGCCGCTGCTGGAGCTGCTCACCGGCGGGCTGGAGCGGATGCGGCCCTCGGAGCGCAAGGTCGCCTCGGCGGTGCTGGCCAACCCCGACCGTGCACTGACGTTCAGCATGGCGGCGCTGGCCGAGGCGGCCGGGGTGAGCGAGCCGACCGTGATGCGGTTCTGCACCGGGCTGGGTTTCGGCGGGTTCCAGTCGTTCAAGCTCGGGCTCGCGCAGGCGCTGGCCATCGGGATCCCCGTGACCCACTCCGCGATCGACCCCGACGACTCCGTCGAGGCGATGGCCAGCAAGATCTTCGACCACACGCTGAGCAGCCTGGACCGGGCGCGGCGGGCGCTGGACACGGCCCGGCTGACCGAGGCGGTTGACCTGATCGTCGGCGCGCGCAACGTGCTGTTCGTCGGGCTGGGCGCCTCGGGGATCATCGCCCAGGACGCGCTGCAGCAGGGTGTGCTGTTCGGGGTGCCGTGCGCGGCGCCGATCGACGTGCACCAGCAGTACATGGCGGCGTCGATGTGCGGCAGCGGCACCGTCGTGGTCGCCGTGTCCAACACCGGCCGGACCACCTCCGTGCTCGAGGTGACCGAGCGGGCCAAGAAGAACGGCGCCGCGATCGTCGCGATCACCGGTGGGCCGGGGCCGCTGGCCGAGCTGTCCGACGTGGTGCTGGTGCTGCGCACCTTCGAGGACACCGACATCTACACCCCGACGGTGAGCCGGCTGGCCGGGTTGGTCCTGGTCGACATCCTGGCCACCGCGGTGGCGGTCCGGCGCGGTCCGAGGCATCTGGAGCGGCTGCGAGAGATGAAGGAGGCGCTGTCCGCGTTCCGGGGCAGCGCCGAGACGGGCCCGACTCTTGACATCCTGTAATGACAAGCGTTCCCTCTTTCGAGATGCCTGAGGAGGTGCAGCCCGTGGACAACGTGGACCGCGGCTCACCGGGCGCCCGCGCCCGCGCCCACGCCGGCCCGGCCGGCCCGGCCGGCTCCGTGGGCGCCGGTGTCGAGAGCGCCGGTGTCGAGGGTGCCGGTGCCGCCTCCCGCACCGTGGTGTTCTCGGCGCGCGGGGTCGCCAGGAGCTACCCGGGTGTGCAGGCACTGGCCGGCCTCGACCTGGACGGTTACGCCGGCGAGGTGCTGGCGATCTGCGGGGCCAACGGCGCCGGCAAGTCCACGTTCGCCCGGCTGCTGGCCGGCCAGGAGGCGCCCAGCGCCGGCGAGATCCGGATCGCCGGGCACCCGGAACCGCTGCGTGACCCGGCCGGGGCGGAGCGGGCCGGCGTGCTGCTCATGCACCAGGAACCGCTGGTGATCGACGACTTCACGGTCGGCGAGAACGTCTGGCTCTACGGGCTGCGCGCCGGCCGGGACATCCGCGCCTGGTCACGGGCCGGGCGGGGTGACGACGAGCGGACCGGGCGGGCGCTGCGTGAGGTCGGGCTCGGCCACGTGCCGCCGGACCAGCTCGCCGCCGGCCTGGCGCCCGGCCAGCGGCAGATGCTCGCGCTGGCCCGGGCGGGGGTGACGCCGCACCGGGTGCTGATCCTGGACGAGACCACGGCGTCGACCAGCGAGGAGCACTTCCTGCGGGTGCGCGAGATGGTGCGCGCCGAGCAGGCGGCCGGCACCGCCGTGGTCTTCGTGTCGCACCGGATGCCGGAGGTGTTCGCGCTGGCCGACCGGATCGCCGTGCTGCGCGGCGGCCGGCTGGTCGCCACCCTGGACACCGCGCGGACCACGCCCGATGAGGTCACCACGCTGATGATCGGCGACGCGGTGCGGGCGCTGCGGCGGCCGCCGGCGCACCGGGCGGCGGGGCGGGTGCCAGCGCTCGCGGTGCGCGGGCTGGCCGCCGGCTCGGCCATCGACGTGTCGTTCGAGGTCGCGGCCGGCGAGGTCGTCGGGCTGTACGGGCTGGTCGGCAGTGGGCGCTCCTCGGTGGCGCGCGCGGTGTCCGGCCAGGCCCAGCCCCGCGCCGGCGTGGTGGAGGTGAGCGGCGAGGCCGTCCGGCTGCCGTCGCCGAGGGCCGCGCTGCGCAAGGGCGTCGCGTACCTGACCGAGGACCGCCGCCGGGAGGGCTTCGTGGCGGACTTCACCAACGCCGAGAACCTGAGCCTGGTCACCCTGCCCCGGCTGGCCAGGGCGGGCGTGCTGCGCCGGGGAGCGGAGCGGGCGCAGGCCGACGAGCTGATCGGCCGGTTCCAGATCAAGGGCGGCCCGAGCACCCCGACCAGCACGCTGTCCGGCGGCAACCAGCAGAAGGTCTGCCTGGCCAAGTGGCTGGCCGCCGAACCGGACGTGCTCGTGCTGGACGAGCCGACCAAGGGCGTCGACGTGGGTGCCCGGCTGAACATCTACGAGATCGTCCACGGCCTGTCCCAACGCGGCAAAGCCGTACTCGTGGTGACCAGCGAAGCCGAGGAGGCCCTGCTGCTCTGCCACCGCGTGCTGGTGCTGCGCGACGGCCACCTGGTCGCCGAGCTCGACCCGGCCCACGCCACCACCGAGGACCTGATCCGCGCCGCCCTCGGGGAGGAAGCCGCATGAGAAACCGCAGGGGAAACGGGGCGCGCGGATGAGCGAGCGGACGGTGCAGGTGGCCGAGGTCGGGTCGGTGGGAGTGGACGGCGGAGGGCAGGCCGGGGTGTTGGCCGGGCGGGGCCTGGGATGGCTGCGGCACCAGTACCCGCTGCTCATCCTGCTGGCGCTGCTGGTGTTCGCCAGCCTGACCAGCGACGCCTTCCTGACCGGGCGCAACCTGGAGAACCTGGTCCTGCAGACGTCGGTCGCCGGGATCGTCGCGCTGGCGCAGTTCATCGTCGTGGTCACCGGCGGCATCGATATCAGCGTCGGCTCCGTGCTCGGGCTGTCCTGCGTGCTCTGCGCCGGCCTGTTCGGCGGGTCGTCGGTGCTGGTCGCGGTGCTCGTCGCGCTGGCCGTCGGGGCGGTGCTGGGCGCGGTGAACGGCGCGCTGATCGCGTTCCGGGGGCTGGAGCCGTTCATCGTCACCCTGGGCATGCTGGCGCTGGGGCGCGGCCTGGTCTACGCCTACACCGAGAGTGTGCCGGTCCGGCCCGCCGCGCCCTCGTTCCCCGCTGTGGGCGCCGCCACCTTCGCCGGGGTGCCGGTGCTCGGCTGGATCTGGGTGCTGCTCGCCGTCGGTATGGCGTTCCTGCTGCGGCGCACCGTGTTCGGCCGTCGGGTGTTCGCCATCGGCAGCCGCCGCGAGGCCGCGCAGGCCGCCGGCATCCCGGTGCGGGCCACCCTGGTCGCGGTGTACTGCCTGGCCGGGCTGCTGGCCGGGCTCGGCGGGTTCCTGCTGGCGTCCCGGGTCGGCGCGGCCACCCCGACCGCCGGGACGAACTTCGAGCTGGACGCCATCGCCGCGGTGGTGATCGGTGGTACGCGGCTGCGCGGCGGGCAGGGCCGGGTGTTCGGCGCCGTGGTCGGCACGGTGATCTTCGGTGTGATCACCAACCTGCTCGTGCTGCTCAACGTGTCCACGTTCCTGCAGGACGCCTTCCGGGGTGCCCTGATCCTGATCGCCGTTGCGCTCGCCACCCTCGGTCGCAAGCAGTCCCGAGACTCCCACTGACCAGCTGCTTCCCCAACGACGAGGAGCTACCGATGCGCAGACTTCGCCCGGCCGCCGCCGCGGCCGCACTCTCGCTGCTGGCGCTGACCGCCTGCGGCACCGTCGGGGGCGGCGCCGGGTCGGCCCAGCAGCCGGCCCAACAGCAGCACAAAGAGGTGTCGCAGGTCAGCATCGGGTTCGCGCAGCGTCAGCTGGACGCCCCGTACTTCGCGGCGATGCAGGCGGTGGCCGAGGACCTGGCCAAGAAGCAGGGCTTCAAGCTGCTGTTCCAGAACGCCAACGGTGACCCGGTCACCCAGCTCAACCAGGTGCAGACGATGCTCTCCCAGGGCGTCAGCGCGGTGGTGGTGGACGCGATCAGCCCGGAGACCCAGCGTCACCAGCTCGAGCAGGTGGCCAACCAGGTCCCGCTGATCTTCATGGACACGATCATCCCGGGCGTGGGCCTGACCGGCGTGCAGTCGGACAACAAGCAGATCGGCGCGCTGTCCGGGGAGCTCACGGCCAAGCGCCTGAGCCACACCACGCCGGTCAAGGTGGCCATCCTGAACGGCGGCCCGAACGACGAGCTGGTCGGGCCGGCGCGGCAGGAGGGCTTCCTGGCCGGGCTGAAGAGCGGCGGGGTCAACTACACCGTCGTGGCCACCGCGACCGCCACCTACACGCAGGAGCAGGCGGTGCCGGCCACCGAGTCCATGCTGGCCGCGCACCCGGACCTCGACCTGATCGTGGGGCTGAACGACTCCATGGCGCTCGGCGCGCTGAAGGTGCTGCGCGACCAGAGCAACACGAAGACCCTGGTGGCCGCCGCCGCGGACGGCCAGAAGGAGGCACTCGCGGAGATCTCCAAGGGCGGCTGCACGGGCCAGTACGTGTCCACCGGGCTGAACTCGCCGAGGCTGGCCACCGAGCAGGCCTTCGATATCGCGGTCAAGGTAGCCACGGGCGCCCTCGACCCGAAGACGGTGCAGCCGCACTCCTTCACGAAGGCGGCCGGCATCGGCTGCGACAACGTGGCCGAGTACTACGACCCGGGGAGCATCTTCTGATGGCCGGTGTACTGGACACCTTCCGACTGGACGGCCGCACCGCGCTGGTGACCGGCGGCAACCGGGGGCTGGGCAAAGCGTTCGTGCTGGCGCTGGCGCAGGCCGGCGCGAAGGTGGCGTTCGTCGCCAGGGACGCCGAGCGCAACAAGGCGGTGGTCGCCGAGGTGGCCGAGGCGGGCTTCGAGGTGCTGTCCATCGACGGTGACCTCGGCACCGACGGCGACATCCGGCGCGCGGTGGACGAGTCGGTGGCCGGTCTCGGCGGGCTGGACATCCTGGTGAACAACGCCGGTACCTGCATCCACAACCCGTCCTGGCAGGTGACCGACGACGAGTGGGACTCGGTGTTCGACCTCAACGTGCGCGCGCTGTGGAAGTGCAGCCGGGCGGCCGGGGAGTACATGCGGGAGCACGGCGGTGGCTCGATCGTGAACGTCGGCTCGATCTCCGCGATGATCGTCAACCGGCCCCAGTGGCAGCCGGCCTACAACGCCTCGAAGGCGGCCGTGCACCAGCTGACCAAGTCGCTGGCCGCCGAGTGGGCGCCGCTGGGCATCCGGGTCAACGCGGTGGCCCCGGGCTACGTCAAGACCGAGATGGCCCCGGTGCACCGGCCGGAGTTCCAGCGGCACTGGATCGAGGACGTGCCGCAGCAGCGGGCCGCCGAGCCCGCCGAGATCGCCCCGACCGTGGTCTTCCTGGCCAGCGAAGCGTCGTCGTTCATGACCGGCTCCGTGCTGGTCATCGACGGCGGCTACACGATCTACTGAGCGGGAGGCAGCGATGAGTACCGAGGTGAGTACCGAACGTGCGGCCGCGATGCGCCAGGTCGTGGTGAACTCGGCCGAGGACATCCAGGTGGAGCAGGTGCCGTGGCCGTCGGCGCCGGCCGAGGGGGACGTGCTGGTGCGCAGCCGGCTCGTCGGCATCTGCGGCTCGGACACGCACGCCTGCGCCGGCAAGCACCCGTTCATGCCGCTGCCGTACCGGCCTGGGCACGAGGTGGTCGGCGTGGTCGCGGCCGTCGGCCCCGGGGTGGCCGACCTCGCCGAGGGCGACCGGGTGGTGCTGGAGCCGAACCTGGTCTGCGGCAAGTGCCGGCAGTGCCTCGACGGGCGCTACAACATCTGCCGCAACCTGGCCGTGTTCGGCTGCCAGACCGTGGGCGCGATGGCCGACGAGTTCGTGGTCGCGCACGACCGGCTGCACCGTCTGCCGGACGGGCTGTCGTTCGAGCTGGCCGCGCTGATCGAGCCACTGGCCACCCCGGTGCACGCGGTGCGCCGCGCGGGCGTCGGACCGGGCAGCCGCGTCGCGGTGCTGGGCGCCGGGCCGATCGGGCTGCTCTGCCTGGTGGCCGCCCGCGCGGCCGGCGCCGAGTCGGTGGTGGTGACCGACGTGCTGGAGTCCAAGCTGGATCGGGCGCGCGGGCTCGGCGCCACCGCCGGGCTGGACGCGACCGCCCCGGACCTGGTCGACCAGGCCCAGCGCGCGCTCGGTGACGCCGCCGATGTGGTGCTGGACTGCGTGGCCAGGGAGAGCTCCATGACCCAGGCCATCGAGCTGGTGGACAAGGGCGGCACGGTCATGGTGGTCGGCATCGCGGCCGGCCCGACGACGATCCCGCTGCACCTGGTGCAGGACCGGGAGATCTCGGTGGTCGGCAGTCTGATGTACGTGCAAGCCGACGTGCAGCGGGCGATCGACCTGCTGGCCGGTGGCGCGGTTACCGCCGCCGACCTGGTCACCGCGACGTTCCCGCTGGAGCGGGCGGCCGAGGCGTTCGCCGCCGCGGTCGACCCGGAGCAGGTGAAGGTGCTCGTCTCCGTCTCCTGAGTCGGTGGCGCGACTCCGCGCTGCCGCGTCCCGAGAGTGTTCTGAAGTGTCCCGAAGTCCGTCCGAGTCCGATGCCGACCGACCGCACGTCGTGCCCGACCGCAAGTCCTGTCCGACCGCAAGTCCCGTCCGAGCTGTGCTGATGCGTGCCGGTCGCTGCCGGCCCAACCCGTGAGGGGCTCGATGATGAGTACTCCGACCCGCCGATCCCGGCTCCGGTACAGGTGGTCGAGGCGGTACCGAGTCGGCCTGGCCTGCGTGGGCCTGGTCGGCCTGCTGGCCACCGGCTGCTCGTCGGCCAGCCAGGACTCGGCCGGCCAGAAGGGGCCGGCGAACCCGAAGGACCTGGTGCTGGTGCAGGCGATCCGCAGCCTGTCCAACCCGTACCACGCGGAGTGGGCCAAGGGCGGTGAGATGTTCGCGGCCTCGGTCGGCATGCCGGTGCAGACCCTGACCGACGAGGGCGACTCGCAGCGGCAGCTCACCCAGATCAAGCAGGTGCTGGCCAGCGGCAAGACCGTCGTGCTCAACGCCGACCCGAACACCACCTCGGACACCCAGGCGATCGTGCGCGCGGTGCAGGACGCCGGCGGCTTTGTGGTCACCCAGTGGAACAAGCCGGACGGGCTGACCCCGGCGCAGGTGGGCAACTCGTGGGTCGCGCACATCGGGTTCGACGGCAACACCGGCGGCTACCAGACCGCGAAGGCGTTGTTCGCCGCCATGAACAACACGGGCGGCATCATCGCGCTGCAGGGCATCCTCGACGATGTCCCGGCCAAGCAGCGCTTCGCCGGCCTGCAGAAGGCGATCTCGGAGACCCCGGGCGTGCAGCTGCTCGACCAGCAGACCGCGCACTGGACCCGCAACGAGGCCTTCCAGGTCACGCAGACCCTGCTGGCCAAGCACGCCGGCCAGGTCAAGGGCGTCTGGGCGGCCAACGACGACATGGCGCTCGGCGCGATCGAGGCGCTGCGCGGGGTCGGGCTGGCCGGCAAGGTGCCGATCGTGGGCGCCAGTGACGCCGTGCCGGAGGCCCTGCAGGACATCCAGGCCGGCAACACCGGCTACGTCGCCACGGTGTCCACCGACGCCTACTGGCAGGGCGGCGCCGGGCTGGCGCTGGCGTACCAGGCGGCCACCGGCAAGTACAACGTGGCCGCCGCGTCGCCCGCCAACCGGTCGTTCTACGGCAAGGAGTTCCTGGTGACCAAGCAGAACGTCGCCGACTTCCTCAAGACCCCGTCACCGGCCGACCTGGCACCCGACTTCGCCAACCCGCTGGGTCGGAACGTGGGCCCCCTGCAGTGACCGCCACGGTGACCACCTCCTCGACCAGCACGCCACCCGCCTCGGGATCTGGCAGAGTCCCGCTCGGGCGGCGGGTGCTGGACGCCGGGCCGGTGCTCGCGCTGGTGCTGCTGGTCGTGGTGTTCTCGCTGGGCAGCGGGCGGTTCCTCACCGTGCCGAACGCGGGCAGCATCGCCAGCCAGGCCGCCATCCTGCTCGTGCTGGCCACCGGTGCGACGTTCGTGATCCTGCTCGGCGGTGTCGACCTGTCCGTCGAGGGCGTGATGGCGACCAGCTCGCTGGTCACCGTGCTGCTGGCCGCGAACGACCGCAACGGCAGCCACCTGGGCTACCTGGCGGTGCTCATCGGCACGGGGGTGGGCGCGCTGATCGGGCTGGTCAACGGGCTGCTGCACACCCGGCTGCGGATCCCGTCGTTCATGGTCACCCTGGGCACCGGGGCGATCGGCATCGGGGTCGCCACCGTGCTGTTCGGCGGCCAGCCACCCCGGCTGCTGGACGACGGGCTGCGCGCCTGGGGCACCGAGCGGATCGCCGGCATGCCGAGGCTGGTGATCATCGCGGTGGCCGTGCTGGTGATCGGCTACCTGATCCAGAAGTTCACCCGGATCGGCCGCTACATCCTGGTGATCGGTGGGGACGAGCAGATCGCCCGCCTCGCCGGGGTGTCGGTGGCCCGGTACAAGCTCTACGCGTTCGTACTGGCCGGCACGGCGTCCGGGCTGGCCGGGGCGATGGCGTCCACGCAGCTCGGGGTGGGCGACGTGCAGGTCGGCTCCGGTCAGCTGTTCGCCACCATCACCGCGGTGGTCGTGGGGGGGCACCGCGTTGACCGGCGGCCGGGGCGGCGTGCCGCAGACCCTGGTCGGCGTGCTGCTGATCAGCGTGCTGGCCAACGGGCTGATCCTGGTCGGGGTGGACCCGGCCATCCAGCGCTCCGTGCAGGGCGTGGTGATCGTCGCGGCGATCGCGGCCACCGCGTGGACCCAGCGACACCGGCTGAGGGTGATCAAATGACCGAGCCGACGAATGGGGCGGCCGCGCCCGTGCTCGAGCTGCGGGCGGTGACCAAGCGGTTCCCCGGCGTGGTGGCGCTGGACGACGTGAGCATCGAGGTGCGCCGGCACGAGGTGGTCGGGCTGATCGGCGAGAACGGGGCCGGCAAGTCCACCCTGCTCAAGATCCTCTCCGGGGTCTACCAGCAGGACGAGGGCGAGCTGCTGGTGCGCGGTGAGCCAACCCGGTTCCGGGGCCCCCGGGACGCGGCGCGCGCCGGCATCGGCATCGTGCACCAGGAGCAGTCGCTGGTCGGCTCGGTCTCGGTGGCGGAGAACCTGCTGCTCGGGGCCGAGGGCCGGTCGGTGCGCGGCGGCATCTACCGCTGGTCGGACCTCAACGCCAGGGCCCGCGAGCAGCTGGCCAAGATCGGCTCGTCGATCTCGCCGACCGCCCGGGTGAACACGCTGACCTTCGCCCAGCGCCAGATGATCGAGGTCGTCAAGGCCATCTCGGTGGAGGACCTGCCGGACCGCACGGTGGACGCCGAGCCGGTGATCGTGTTCGACGAGCCGACGTCCGTACTGGCCGGCGACGACCTCGAGACGCTGTTCGCCCAGATCGAGCGGCTGCGCACCCGGGCCTCGGTCATCTTCGTGTCGCACCGGCTGGACGAGGTGCTGCGCATCTCCGACCGGGTCTACGTGCTCAAGGACGGCCGCTGCGTGGCCGAGCGCGAGCCCGGCGCGGTGGACACCCAGGAGTTGTACCGGCTGATGGTCGGGCGCGCCAGCACCGGCCAGTACTACCGCGAGGACGAGCAGCGCACCTTCGACGGCACCGACGACGGCACCGACGAGGTGCTCGGCGCGGACGGGCTGACCCTGCGCGGCCGGTTCACCGACGTGTCGCTCTCGGTGCGCCGGGGCGAGGTGCTCGGCATCGCCGGCGTGCTCGGCTCCGGCCGCGAGGACCTGTGCCGGGCCATCTTCGGCGCGGAGCCGCTGGACGGCGGCGAGCTGCGGGTCGGCGGGCGGCGGGTGCGGTTCCGTACGCCGGCCGACGCGGTGCGGGCCGGCGTCGGCTACATCCCCGCCGAGCGCCGCTTCGAGGGCGTGGCGATGGGCATGTCGGTGGCGGAGAACATCCTGCTGGCGGACAGCTCGTCGGTGTCGGTGGGCCCGTTCGCGGTGCCGGCCAAGCGGACCGCGCTGGTCAAGGAGTGGATCGAGCGGCTGCGGGTGCGCACCCCGGACGCGAGCACCGACGTGGCCACCCTGTCCGGCGGCAACCAGCAGAAGGTCGTGCTGGCCAAATGGCTCAGCTCACCGAGGCTGCGGGTCCTGGTGCTGGACCACCCCACCCGGGGCCTCGACGTGGGCGCCAAGGAGGACGTCTACCGCTTCGTCAGGGAGATGTGCGGGCAGGGCCTGGCGATCGTGCTGCTGTCCGACACGCTGGAGGAGACGATCGCGCTCAGCCACCGGGTGCTCGTCATGCGGGACGGCCGCGTCGCCGCCCACTTCGATGCCGCGCCCGGCGCCAAACCCACCCAGGTCGATCTCGTCGAACAGATGGTGTAGCCGATGTCCCAGCCGATCTCCCAGCCCATTTCTCAGCCGATTTCCGGTGCCCCGGTGTCGTCCTCAGCCACCCCGGTCTCGCCATCACCGGCCCGGAGCTCGCGGCGGCGACTGGTCGCGGCGGTGCCGGCCATCGTGCTGGTCGTGCTGGTGCTCGCGGTGGCCACCCAGCGCCCGTCCTTCCTCGGCGCGAACAGCCTACGCACGCTGCTCGAGGGCACGTCCCCGCTGCTGCTGCTCGCGCTCGGCCAGACGTTTGTCATCCTGACCGGCGGCATCGACCTGTCCGGCGCGGTGCTCGCGTCGTTCGGCACGGTGCTGCTCGCGTTGTGGCTGCCGGTCGGCGGGCCGCTCGGGGCGGCGGCGGTGCTGCTCGCGCTGACCCTGGCCGGCGCGCTCAACGGGCTGATCTGCGCATACGCTCAGATCCCGTCGTTCGTGGTCACGCTGGGCACGATGGGGCTGTGGTCCGGTGTGGCGCTGGCGGTGTCCGGCTCGTCCACGATCTCCATCACCAAGGGCTTCAACACCATCTTCTGGCTGCGTGACCTGCGGGTGGCCGGGCTGCCGGTGTCGGCGATCATGGCAATCGGGGCGGTGCTGCTGGCCGCTGTCCTGATGCGGGTGCTGTCCAAGGGGCGCTCGCTGCACGCCATGGGGCTGGCCGAGCGCGCCACCCAGATGTCCGGCGGGCGCACGTTCCGGCTGCGGATCCTCGCGTTCGCGCTGTCCGGCCTGTGCGCCGGGCTGGCCGCGATGGTGCTGGCCGCCTCGCAGTTCAGCGGGGCGCCCTCACTCGCCGACTCGCTGCAGCTGCCCTCCATCGCGGCCGTCGTGGTGGGCGGCACGGTGATCACCGGCGGCATCGGCGGCCCACTGCGCACGCTGGTCGGCGCGCTGCTGGTGGTGGTGCTGCGGGTCGGCATGAGCGTGGCCGGGGTACCGCCGAGCTTCGAGCAGATCGTCTACGGCGCGGTGATCGTGGCCGCCGTCGCGCTCACCCTGGACCGCCGCCGGGTGGACATCGTGAAATAGCAGTAGCGTCACGGTGCGGGGCATCGTGTCCTCGGTGGGAGGTTTCCGGTGCTGGTGGAGACGTTGTGCCGCTATCCGGTGAAGTCCATGCTCGGCGAGACGGTCCGCAGCCTCGCGGTGGACGCGCAGGGCGCCGAGGGGGACCGCCGCCTCGCCCTGGTCGACGTGACCACCGGGCGGGTGGCCACCGCGAAGCACCCCCGGCTGTGGCGCGGGCTGCTGCAGTTCGCGGCCCACGGTGACCCGGGGCGGGTGCGCATCGACCTGCCCGACGGCGCCAGCGTGGCCGCCGACGAGCGGGGCATCGACGAGCTGCTGTCCGGGCTGCTCGGCCGGCCGGTGCACCTGGCCACCGAGCGCGCGGCCGGCGCCTCGGTGGAACGCCCCGCGCCGGAGGACGTGCTGGACCGCGGCGTCGAGGCCGAGGTGGAGTACGCCACGCTGGAGATCGCCCAGGGCACCCCGGGCACGTCGTTCGTGGACTACGCGCCGCTGCACCTGATCACCACCGCGACGCTGGACCGGATCGGCGCCGAGGCGGTCCGCTACCGGCCCAACCTCGTGGTCACCACCCCGCCCGGCTTCCCGGCGTACGCGGAGAACGACTGGGTCGGCCGGGAGCTGTGGATCGGACGGCCGGGCCCGGAGGCGGATCGCGGGGTGCGGCTGCGCGGTGCCATCCCCACACCCCGGTGCGCGGTGCCGACCCTGGAACACGGCCCGCTGCCCCGCGCGCCGCACGCGGTCCGTACGCCGATGGCCGAGAACCGGGTCGACGTGCCCGGCTTCGGCGTGCTGCCCTGCGCCGGGGTCTACCTCGACGTGCTCACCGGCGGCACCATCCACACCGGCGACCAGGTCTCGCTGCTCTAGGTCTCGCCGCTCTAGCTTGCTGGTCCAGTGCTCGCATGGCGCTGCGCCGCGCGGCGGGTGCCGTGCGGCGCAGGGCCGATCGGGGTACGTGCTCAGGAGACCGGGTGCAGCAGGTCGTCCAGGCCGACGCGGCGGAGGAACTCGGCGCGTACCCGGTCCCCGACGGCGAAGACCAGGGCGGCCCCGTCGTCGGAGGGGTCGATGTGCACGCGGTAGGGGCGCTTGCCCTTCTCCGTGTCCACCACCGTGACGATCGCCTTGGCGACCTCGGTGACGTCGGCGTCGGCCGGCTCGATCTCGTTCATCTTGACGGCCAGGTCGTCCATCAGGCCGGCGTAGCGCGCCTCGTAGGCCGCCACGACGTCCTGGTCGGCGGGGTGGCCGCTGTGCGCGTAGTGGTTGGTGCCCCGGGTGAACGAGCCCGGCACGATGATCGAGGTCTCGATGCCGAACCTGGCCAGCTCCAGCGCGTAGCTGACCGCCAGCGAGTCCATGCCGGCCTTGGCGGCGAAGTACGGCGCCAGGTACGGCGGGGTGCCGCCGCGCGAGCTGGAGCTGGAGACCCAGACGACCAGGCCGTCGCCGCGCTCCCGCATGTGCGGCAGGGCCGCCCGGTTCAGCCGCTGGGTGCCCAGCACGTTGGTGTCGTAGAGGGCGGCGAGCTGCTCGGGAGTGAACGCCTCGGCCGGCCCGACCACCATGTGGCCGGCGTTGTGGATCAGCACGTCCAGGTGGTCGCTCCCGGCGCGCACCGTGGCCACCGCGCCGGTCACGGAGTCCTCGGAGCTGACGTCCAGCTCTACCGAGCGCAGGTCCACGCCGTGCTCCGCCGAGTAGTCGGCGGCGACCTTGGCGGCCTCGGCGTTGCGGCCGTTCACGTCCCGCATGCCGGCGTAGACGGTGTGCCCCGCGTCGGCCAGCAGCCGGGCGGCGAGTGCCCCGAAGCCGCTGGAGGCTCCGCTGATCAGGATGGTCTTGCCCATGACGAACTCTCCTTGGGTTGTTGTGTGGAGTGATGTGTCGAGTGGTGGGATCTGGGGTGCGGGCTCAGATGATTCCGCCGTTGACGCGGATGACCTGGCCGTTCACCCAGCGGCCGGGCCCGGCGAGGAAGGAGACGACCTCGGAGATGTCGGCCGGGGAGCCGAGGCGGCCCCTCGGGTTCTGCGCGGCCATCCGGGCGATCAGGTCGTCGTCCTTGCCGTCCAGGAACAGCGCCGTGGCGGTGGGGCCGGGGGCGACCGCGTTGACGGTGATGTCCCGGTGTCCCAGCTCCTTGGCCAGGATCCCGGTGATGGCCTCCACGGCGCCCTTGGTCGCGTTGTACGCGGTGTAGGTCGGCAGCTTCAGACCCACCACCGAGGTGGAGAAGTTGATGATCGCGCCACCGGTGCGCAGCCGGCGGCCGGCCTGCTGGTCGACCACGTAGGTGCCGCGCAGGTTGGTGCGGACCATCCGGTCGAAGTCGGCCAGGTCCTGCTCGACCAGCGGCGCCAGGTGCATGATGCCGGCGGCGTGCACCACGACGTCGACGCCGCCGAAGGTCTGCTCGGCCAGGTCGAACACGGTCGCCATGGCGACCTCGTCGGCGACGTCGGCCTGGGCCGCGACGGCCTGCCCGCCGTTCTTCGTGATGGCCTCCACGGCGGCGTCCGCCTCGGCCTTGTTGCCGGCGTAGTTGATCACAATGGCGAACCCGTCGGCCGCCAGGCGCTCGGCGGACTCGCGGCCGATGCCCCTGGACCCGCCGGTGACGATGGCAACCCGGGTGTCGGTGCTGGTGGTCATGTCGATCTCCTTGAACTGGGTGTGTTCGTTCGCCGGGCGGCGCGAGGTGCGCCGTCCGCTGGTCGGACGCTGGTCGGGCTGTGGGGAGTTAGGGGGTGTCGGCGCTCTTGGGGGCCGTGCCGTTGGGGGCCGAGCCGTTGGGGGCCGAGCCGTTGGAGGCCGAGCCGTTGGGGGCCGAGCCGTTGGGTGAGTCGGTCGTCGGGGAGTCCGCGAGGCGGGCCAGCCACTCCTGCATCAGGGTGGCCTCCCCGTTGCTCAGCGCCTCGGCGGGCGAGCGGCGCAGCAGCGCGGCCAGCCCGGCGGCGACCCGGCTCGTCTCGGCCTGGGCGTCGACCTCGCTCGGCCCGTCCGCGCCGAACTGGGCGGCGCCCGGTTGGCCCGGCTGGCCGGTGCCCGCGGGGTCGGCCAGCACGGCGGCGTGCACCGCGTTGCGCACCCGCCGCGACAGGTCGGGGTCCGGGAAGAGGTTCGGCTGGCTGATGGTCAGGAGCGCGACGCCGACGTTGGCCGACATGATCATCTGGGCGGCCACGTCGGTGGAGACCTTGAGCCGGCCGGCCGCGGCGCACCGCTCGAGTACGAGCGCGAGCAGCCGGAACGCCTCGCCGGCCGACGCCGGCGGCGTGCGCACCACGGTGGAGTGCATCAGCCGGTAGTAGCTCGGGTTGGCCCGGGCGAACGCCACGTGGCTGTCCCAGCCGTCCCGCAGGTCCTGTACCGGGTCCTCGGACGGGGTGGCCGCCCGCTTCGTGGAGAGGTACTTCTCGAAGGCGTTGTCGACGACGGCGGAGAGCAGGCCCTCCTTGTCACCGAACTGCCGGTACAGCGCGGGGGCGCCGACGCCGGCGGCATCGCACACCGCCCTGGTCGAGATGTCCCCGGACGGCGACTCGGCGAGCAGTGCGGTGGCTGCCTCGAGTATCCGTGTTCTCGTGTTCATGTAAGCAACGCTACCACGATGTTGGGAGTAGCGCTAGCACTATCTTGTAAGCGTTGCTACGGGACAAACGTGTACGTCCGCTACGCACTGTCCGACTGAGTCGGTACCCTTTCCCGTATGTCAGGACGGAACGCGGCTGTGGGCTCCTCCAACTCCTCGAGTTCGTACCGGGAGCGGAACTCCACGGCGGACCGGGCGCTGGACATCCTCGGCATGTTCAGCGCCGAGCAGCCCGTGATCTCCGGGGCCGAGGTGGCCGCGCGGCTCGGGGTGGCGCGCTCCACCGGGTACCGCTACCTGCAGAGCCTCGTCGCCAACCGGTACCTGGAGGAGGCGCCGGGCGGCGGGTTCCGGCTCGGTCTGCGCATCCTGGAGCTGGCCCGGCTGGCCCGGCGCACGTACGGGCTCTCCGAGGTCGCCGGCCCGGTGCTCATCGAGCTCGCGGCGGTCGTGCACGAGACCGTGCTGCTCACCCGCCGGGTCGGTGATCTCGTGGTCTGCCTGGACCGCGCCGAGTCCGAGACCCACCGGGCGCGGATCTCCTACGAGCGGGGCAGCACGCTGCCCGTCAACGCCGGCGCCTCCGCGCTCGTGCTGCTCGCCTGGACCGAGCCGGCCGAGGCCAGGGCGGTGCTGGAGTCGACGCCGCTGCGCCGGTTCACCTCGGCCACGCTCACCGAGGTCGAGCCGCTGATGGACCGGCTGGCCCGGATCCGGGAGGCCGGCTACTCGCTCAGCCGCGCCGAGCTGGACGACGACGTGCTCGGGGTGGCGGCGCCGATCCGGGACGACAGCGGGCAGGTGATCGCGGCGGTCAGCGTCGCCGCCGTCGCGTCCCGGGTGTCCGCCGAGTTCGAGCAGGAGATCATCCAGCGCGTCCGCGCCGCCGCCGAACAGATCAGCGAACGCCGCGCCCTGATCGAAGGCTGACCCGTGGCCGTGGCCGTGGCCGTGGCGGTGGTGGTGGCGGTGGTGGTGGCGGTGGCGGTGGCCGGCGCACGGGTTGTGGTGCTGACACACGGGTTGGCGGGCGGGCGCACGGGTCGTGGTGGTGGCGCACGGCTTCGCGGGCGGGCACACGGGTCGTGGTGGTGGCGCACGGCTTCGCGGGCGGGCACACGCGTTGAGGTGGTGGCACGCGAGTTAGAACTCGTGTGCGGTGTCAGAACGCGGTGTGTCAGGCGCGAGAGGCATGTGCGGGCGCGTGCCGGTGGGGCTGCGTGGTTCTCGGGCGTGTTCCTGGCGCGTCGCGCATCTTGCGTGGTTCTCGCGCATGGTGCGGGGTGCGCCGGAACCACGCGAGGTGCGCGGCGTGGCGTTCGCCTCGGCCGGACCCGCCGCCCCTCGTGACCCCCGTTCCACTTGTCGCTGGAATTGGGCACGACAAGAGGGTCCTGTCGCGGCTATTAGCCACGACAAGTCGGACGACTGTGGGCGGGTGTGGCGGCGGTGCCGGGCGGGCGGCGGTTGAGCGCCGGGGCCGGGCGTGGCGGCTTCGGGCGGGCGGGTTGCTTCGGGGTCGGCGATTCCACTGAAACGTGTGCTTGTCATCGGGGTAGCTGTGGCAGCGGTAACACCGTGGGGTTTCGGCCGATGGACGGTGTGATATCGCCCTGGAAGGATGTCGACCGCCATGAACCCCACGCCTGCTTCACCGCCGCCTGCCTCACCGCGTCCGCCTCCGACGTCGCCCGGGTCGGCGCTGCCCGGATCAGCAGGGCCGCGCCCGGCGACCCCGAGTTCGGCTGGGTCGGCGTCGGCTGGACCGGTGGGGTCGGCGGCTTCGAGTTCGGCTGGGCGCGATCCGGTGGGGTTGGCGGCTTCGAGTTCGGCGGGGCAGGATCCGGCGGGATCGGTTGAGTCGGGTGCGGAGGGGTCGCACTCGGCCGGGTCGCGCGCGGCGGGGCGGTGGATCCCGACTCCGGCGACGCCGAGGTATGTGGCCCAGCGGCCACCGGTGCTGCCCTGGCTCACCGCCGTCACCGGCCTGCTGGCCGTGTTGGTGCTGGCCGGGGCTTCGGTGCTGGTCGTTCCGATGGTGCTGGCGTTGGCCGGCGCCGGGTTCGCCGCGTGGCGCTGGTGGTCGGCGATGGCGGTTGCCGCGCGGAGGAACGACGAGGTGCGGTCGAGCCCGGGTCGGCACGCGCGGGTGGACGGGGCGGTCGACCTGTCCACCCTCGTCCCCGGTCAGCGTTCGGAGTCGCCGGTACTGCCGCCGTCGACTGTGTCCACCGGCGCCGTGAGAGCTGCTGGGTCCGGCGCCGAACAGATCAGTGCCGAGCAGGTCGGTGCCGAGCAAAGCAGCGGCGAGCGGAGCAGTGGCGAAGGCCGGCACCGGTCGCCGCGCCCCTGACCACTCCGCCCCAAGCGGTGATCATCAGGGTCTCAAGGTCATTTGATCATGTTCAACACAGCCCTCAGATCCTGATGATCACGGAAACTGGGCGGTGGCGGCTCACGGAACCAGCGCGACAGCGTCCGCCACCGGCCCACCGGCGGCATCCGACGCCCCCACAGCGGGCAGAACCTCCGCGCGGACCCGGTTCGCCAGCCGACCGACACCGTCGATCTCCACGACCACCTCGTCCCCGTCGGCCAGGAACACCTGGGGCGAGCGCCGGTAGCCGACCCCGCCGGGCGTGCCGGTGAGGATGACGTCCCCGGGCAGCAGCGTGCAGAACTCCGACACCGTGGCGATCAACGTCGGTACGGCGAAGATCAGTTTCGACAGGTCGGAGCTCTGCAGCGTCGTACCGCCCAGCACCGTGCGGATACCGGCCGAGGTCAGGTCCACCTCGCCGGGCGTCACGAGGTACGGGCCGAGCGGGGTGGACCGGTCCCAGGCCTTGCCCTGGATCCACTGGTGGGTCTGGTACTGGTAGTCGCGCATGGTCACGTCGTTGGCGACGGTGTAGCCGAGCACGTGCTCCAGCGCCGACGCGCGCGGGATCCGCCGGCCGGGGCGCCCGATCACCACGGCCAGCTCCGCCTCGTAGTCGACCTGCGCTGACTCCGGCGGCAGCACGATGTCATCCGAAGCCCCGATGAGGCTGCTCGCGAACTTGGCGAACAGCACCGGGTAGCTGGGCAGCTCGCGGCCGGTCTCGCCGACATGTGAGTGGTAGTTCAGGCCGACGCAGAGGATCTTGTCGGGGTTCGGCACCACCGGCAGCAGGCGAACCGAGGACACCGGAACAGGCGCCTCGGCCGCATCCGGCGCCGAAGCCAGCACGCCGGCGGGCGTGTCCCGGCCGAGCTCGCTCAGTCCGGCCAGCGGCACCAGCCGGTCGCCCTCGACCCGGCCGACCCACCGCCGCCCCGAAAACTCGTAGCTCGCGTACGCCATGTCAGCTTCCCTCCGAGGTGCGCCGCCAGCTGGCCAGCTGGCCGCCCCACAGGTTCACGCTGCGCGGCACCGGCTCCCACAGCCGAGGCCGGTAGTCGACCCGGTCGTCGTGGAACTTCTCCATCTCGGCCGACAGCTCCACGTGGTTGCCGGCCGGGTCGTCGAAGAACAGGAACAGGTTGTTGCCGGGGCCGTGCCGCCCGGGGCCCCACACGACGTCGACGCCGTCCTCGGTCAGCCGGTCGCACCAGGACTTGAAGTCCGCCCACTCGGCGAGGTCGTAGGAGTAGTGGTCCAACCCGCCGCGCCGGCCGGTGCGCACCACGGCGAGGGTGTGGTGGTCGCGGTCGCTGCGCAGCCAGGCGAAACCGCCGTCGGCGAGCTGGTCGGAGATGCGGAAGCCGACGATCCCGACGTAGAAGTCGGTCATCGCCACCAGGTCGGCGGTGGACAGCGTGACGTGCTGGTACTTGACCGGGCGGCGGGCGGTGTCGGCGGCGTGCTCACCGGGCCGCCGCACCGGGCCGTGGAACTGCACGGTGTTGCCGTCGGGGTCCGTGCAGACGAGCCCGCCGCTCGAGTCGACCGCGGAGTCCAGGTAGGACTCGTCCAGCGCCGACACGGTGAGCCCGGCCGAGCGCAGCCGCTTCTCCACGCCGTCCAGGCCGCCGGGGTCGCGTACCTCGAACGCGATGTGGTCCAAGCCGGGGTCGCCGGGCAGCAGGTCCACCACGTGGTGGCCGCCGCCCCAACCCAGCCGGGCACCGCCGTCGGCCAGCTCGGCGTGCCGGACCAGCCCGAGCACGCGCTCGTAGAACACGGTGGCGGCGGGCACGTCCGGCACCCGCAGCCCGATGTGCGAGGTCGCGGTCCGGCGCAGCAGGCCGGCGGCGGCGCCTTCGGTCAGGGTCGTCCGGTTGCCGGTGGCCGTGGGTGGCGAGAGGGACATGGCGTGCTTCCTTCCGGTTCAGCCGGCGACGGCCAGCGAGGTGGGGTGTGGGGCCCAGTGCAGGTGCTGTTCGAGCGCCGGCCGCTCGCCGGGTAGCCAGGACGCGGCGACGAACCGGTCCGGCCGCAGCAGCACGAGCCGGCCCCGGTACGGCGCGAACTCGGCGTCCAGGCCGCCGTCCACGTCGACGAGCAGGCCGGCTGTACCGCCGGTGCTGGGCAGCCGGTCGTCCACCGGGACCTGCCAGACGGTGGGGGACAGCGGGGCGAGCAGCGCGTCGGCGGCGCCCAGCGCGGCGGCCGGCACACCGACGCCGACCAGGGCCCAGCCGGGACCGAGTGGCTCGTCGAGCGGCCGCACGGCGTGGGCGGTGGTGTCGAACGTGCGCGGCTGGCCGATCGGGGCCCCCGAGCTACCGGGCAGTACCAGGCCGGCGGTGTAGTGCTGGGCCGGCCGGTAGCGCATCTGCTCCAGGTAGGCGCGCCCGTCCGGGGTGCGCAGCGCCGAGGCGATCACCGCGTCGCGACGCGCGGCGAGCCGCCGGTTCGTGGTCATGACCGTGCGGCCGAGCCGGGCGGACAGCGCCACGGTGGCCTGCGCGTGCGGCCTGCGCTCCTGCTCGTAGCTGTCCAGCGCGGTGTCGGCGAGCCGGCCGGCCAGCACGTCGGCCAGCTTCCAGGCCAGGTTGGCGGCGTCGCGGATGCCGGAGTTGAGCCCCTGGCCGGCGAACGGCGGCATCATGTGCGCCGCGTCGCCGAGCAGGAACGCCCGGCCGGCCCGGAACCGGTCGGCGACCAGCGCGTGGAACCGGTAGTTGACCGCGCGCTCCACCTGGTCGGGCGTGATCTCCCGGTACCCGGCCAGCAGCGCGCGGATCAGCTCGAACCGAGGTGACGCGCCCGCTGCGCCTTCGTCGGAGTGCAGCAGGAACTCGTAGCGGCAGCGCCCACCCCGGCCGGGCACGATCACGTGCGGCCGCTCGGGGTTGCCGTGGTGCATGCCGTAGCGCTGGTCGTGCGGGTCCCCGGTGACGTCGGCGACCAGCCACACCTCGTCGAAGCTGCGCCCGGTCATGCCGATGCCGAGCTGCTCGCGCACGGTGGACCGGCCGCCGTCGCAGCCCAGCAGGTACCGCGCGCGCACCTCGTGGCGCTCGCCGCCGGCGGTGCGACAGTGCAGCTCGACGCCACCATCGACATCACCGCCGCGCTGCCCGACCCGCTGCACCTCCGTCGCCATCAGCAGCTCGACGCCGGGCTGTTCGCGCAGGTGGGCGGCGAGCTCGCGCTCCAGGTCGGGCTGGGCGAACGGGTTCTTGAACGGGTGGCCGAGCCGGTACGGGTGCGGTGAGCGGGCCTGGAACGCGGGCCGGCCGGCGGCGTCGTAGTAGCGCGTCCCGGTGCCCGGCACGATCACCCGCAGCACCCGCTCGGCCAGCCCGGCCCACTGGAAGACCCGCAGTGCCTCGTCGTCGATGCTGATCGCCTTGGGCTCGTCGCTGGTCGTGGCGTTGCGTTCGAGCACGCAGACCCGCACCCCGCGCGCCGCGAGCAGCGCGGCGGCGGTCATGCCGACCGGGCCGGCCCCGACGACCGCGACATCAACCGTTCGCGTGTGCACCTCGGCGCTCCCCTCCGTTGGTCGGTCCCATTGACAGTAAGGGCAATATGTCCTGAAAACAAGGACTTGTATCCTGTTAAATAGGACAATACTGTCGACGGCACTCATCGGAGAGGGGTACGCGATGTCCGTCCCGCCACCCGCACGGCCATCGCCGCGTTCGCGCGGCCAGGCGACCTGGCCGCGCCCGCCGGACGCCGCGTCCTGGCTGGTCGTGGCGCTGTGCGCACTGGTCGTGATCGCCGAGGGCTACGACCTGATCGTGTTCGGCGCGCTGCTGCCGACGCTGCTCGTCGAGCCCGGCTGGGGGCTCACGAGCGCCTCCGCCGGCTCCCTCGGCAGCCTCGTCTACCTGGGCATGCTGGTCGGCGCGCTGGCCGGTGGACCGGTGTGCGACCGGTTCGGCCGGCGCCGGTTCGTGAACGTGGCGGTCGCCTGGTTCACCGTGTGGACCACCGCCTGCGCGCTGGCCCACGCGCCCTGGCAGCTCGGCGTGGGCCGTCTGCTGGCCGGTCTCGGCATGGGCGCGGTCATCCCGGCCTCGGTCGCGCTGGCCAGGGAGTACACCCCGGCGCACCGAGGCGCGCTGACCGTGACGATCCTGATGGCCGGCATCCCCGTCGGCGGCATGGCGGCCTCCCTGCTCGGGCTGGCCGTGCTGCCCGCGCACGGCTGGCGCGCCATGTTCGGCATCGGCGGCCTGATCTCGGTGCTGATCCTGGCCGCCTCGCTGGCCTGGCTGCCGGAGTCGGAGGTGTACCGGTCAGGGGGCGCGGGGGCGGCGGGGTCGCCGGCGCGGGGCGGGCGGTTCGCCGAGCTGTTCCGTCGCCGGCGGCGGCTGCTCAGCGCGCTGTTCGCGCTGTCGTCGTTCGCGAACCTGCTGACCTGGTACGGCCTCAACACCTGGCTGACCACGCTGATGCGGGAGCTGGGCTATCCGCTGCGCTCGGCGCTGCAGTTCTCCCTGACGCTGAACACCGGGGCGGTGGTCGGCTCCTTCCTGCTGGCCGCCCTGGCCGCGCGGTGGGGCAACCGGCGGGTCGCGGTGCTCTGCGCGCTGCTCGCCTCGGCGGGCACGCTGGCCTGCGCGATCGGGTCCGGCCGGCTGCTGGTGCTGCTCGCGTTCATCGCGGTGATCGGCGCCGGCGCGCACTCCGCGCTGAACCTGGTGCTGGCCTCCGTCGCCGACTCCTACCCGGCGCGGATCCGGGCCACGGCGCTGGGCTGGTCGAACGGCATGGGCCGGCTCGGTGCGGTCGTGGCGCCGGCGCTGGGCGGCGCGATCCTGGCCGGCGGGCTCGGGCCCCGGTTCGTGTTGCTCACGTTCAGCCTGACCGCGTTCGTCGCCGCCGTGCTGATCTCCGTGCTGGTGCTGCTCGGGCGGCGCGACGCCGTGCTCGGGCGGCCCGGGGCGCCGGTCGCCGTCGAGGTCGGCCGATGAGTGCGGATCCGGTGACCGAGGTCGTGCTGGCGCATCGCGCGTTGGCGGCCGCGGGGCTGTCCGACCTGGTCTGGGGCCACGTCGGCGTGCGTGACCCGGCCGGTCGCGGGGTGTGGTTGAAGGCGGCCGGTTGGGGGTTCGAGGAGGTCGACACGGACCGGGTGGTGCTGGTGTCCGACGGCGGTGAGGTTCTCGTCGGTACCGGGCCGCGCCACATCGAGTACCCGATCCACACCGAGGTGCTGCGGGCCCGGCAGGACGTGCGCGCCGTGGTGCACACCCACGGCGAGGCGGTCACCGCGTTCGCCGCGCTCGGTGTGCCGCTGCGCGCGTTGAGCCACGACGGCGTGCTGTTCAGCGAGCCGGACGTACCCCGGTTCGGCGGCACCGGCGGGCTGATCCGCACGCGGGAGCTGGGCGCCTCGGTCGCCGGGGCGCTCGGCGCGGCGCCGGCCGTGCTGCTGCCTCGCCACGGGCTGGTCGCCGCCGGGCCCGACATCGCGGCGGCGGTGATGTACGCGGTGCTGCTGGAGCGGGCCTGCCGGGTGCAGCTCACCGCGATGGCGGCCGGCCCGCTGACCGGCTGGTCGGACGCCGAGGAGTGCGCCGCCAAGCGCGCCGAGTGCTGGAACCCGCGGCAGCTGCACGCCGGCTTCCGCTACCTGCTGCGAACCGCCGGGGTGAGCGCCCCGGATGACCTCGAGGAGACGACATGAACAGTCCGACGGTGCTGGTCACCGGGGCCGGCCAGGGCATCGGCCGGGTCCTCGCGCACGACCTGGCCGGCCGGGGATGGCGGGTCGTGGTGGCCGACCTGGCCGGCGACCGGGCGGCTACGGTGGCCGAGGAGATCGCCGCGAAGGGCGGCCTGGCCGAGGCGGCCACGGTGGACGTTGCGGACGCCGGGTCCTGCCGGGCGGTGGCCGAGGAGCTCGAGGCCCGGCACGGCGCGCTGGACGGCCTGGTGAACAACGCCGCGCTGTTCTCCACGCTCACCATGAAGCCGTTCTGGGAGATCCCGGACGACGAGTGGGACCGGGTGCTGCGGGTCAACCTGACCGGCCTGTGGCTGATCACCCGGGCGCTGCTGCCGGCGCTGCGCCGGGCACCGGCCGCCTCGATCGTGAACATCTCGGCCAGCGCGGTGTGGATCGGCCGGCCGAACTACGCGCACTACGTGGCGTCCAAGGCCGGCGGGATCGGGCTGACGTACGTGATGGCCCGCGAGCTCGGGGAGCTGGGCATCCGGGTCAACGCGGTGACGCCCGGCTCGGTGGCCACCGAGATCCCCCGGCACACCGTGACGGCCGCCCAGCGCCAGTCGATGACCGACGCGCAGTGCGTCCGCCGCCCGGCCAGCCCCGAGGACCTGGCCGGCACCGTCGCCTTCCTGCTCGGCCGGGACAGCGCGTTCATCTCCGGCCAGACCATCAACGTGGACGGCGGGTTGACCGTCCGATGACCCGCCCGAGCCGCCGCTCGAGCCGCGGCCCGATCCGCGGCCCGATCCGCGGCCCGATCCGCCGCTCGATCCGCCGCTCGATCCGCACTGCCCGATCAGCACCGAGGAGGAATCCGTGACGACGACACTGAGCGGCGCCGAGCGCGCCGCCGAACTCACCGCGCACACGCTGGCGCACGACTGGCGGCTGCTGGTCGGCGGTGAGCTACAGGCGGCCAGCGGCGGGGCGCGCTACGCCAACCCGTCCCCGGTGACCGGCGGTGTGGTCGCCTCGGTGCCGGACGCCGGGCCGGCCGACGTGGACGCCGCCGTGGCGGCCGGCCGCGCCGCGTTCCCGGCCTGGGCGGATACGCCGGTGCGCGACCGGGTGGCCGCCGTCCGGGAGATCGCCGCCCGGGTGCGCGCGCACGCCGACGAGCTCGGTGAGCTGGACACCCTGGACGGCGGCAACATCATCCGGCTGTCCCGGTCCGACGCGGTGGCCGGCGCCGCCATGCTGGACTACTTCGGCGACGCGTCCGTCGCGCTGACCGGCCAGACGGTGCCGGCCTCGGCGCGGGCGCTGCACTACACGACGCTGCGGCCGATCGGCGTGGTCGCCAGGATCATCCCCTACAACCACCCGATCATGTTCGCCGCCGGCAAGATCGCCGCGCCGCTGGTGGCCGGCAACTGCGTGCTGCTCAAGGCGCCACACCAGACGCCGCTGTCCGCGCTGCGCCTCGGTGAGCTGGTCGCCGACGTGCTGCCGCCGGGCGTGCTGTCCATCCTGACCGGCGCCGGGCCGGCCACCGGCGAGGCCGTCGTGGCGCACCCGGACATCCGGCGCATCGCGTTCATCGGCAGCGCACCGACCGGGCTGGCCATCCAGCGCGCGGCGGCGCGGACACACGTCAAGCACGTCACCCTGGAGCTCGGCGGCAAGAACGCGCTGATCGCGTTCCCGGACGCCGACCCGCTGGCCGTCGCGGCCGCCGCGGTGCGCGGGATGAACTTCAACTGGGCCGGCCAGTCCTGCGGCTCGACCAGCCGGCTGGTGGCGCACTCCTCGCTGCGCGCGGCGGTGGTTTCGGAGGTTGTGCGGCTGATCGGGGAGCTGCGCCTCGGGGACCCGTTCGACGAGTCGACGGATGTGGGGGCGCTCGTGTCGGGCGACCAGTTCGACAAGGTGCTGCGCTACCTGGAAGTCGCCCGTGAGGATGGCGCCTCGGTGGCGGCGGGGGGCGCGCCCGCGACCGGGCTCGGCGCCGCGCTGGTGGTGCCGCCGACCGTGCTCACCGGCGTCACCCCGGACATGCGGATCGCCCGCGAGGAGGTGTTCGGGCCGCTGCTGTCGGTGCTGGAGTTCGACACCGAGGAGGAGGCGGTGCGCATCGCCAACGGCGTCGAGTACGGGCTGACCGCGGCCGTGTGGACCGACGACCTGCGCCGCGCGCACCGGGTGGCCGCCGCCGTCGAGGCCGGCTACGTGTGGCTCAACGACTCCTCGCGGCACTACGTGGGCACCCCGTTCGGCGGCGTGAAGGCGTCCGGTCTGGGGCGCGAGGAATGCGTCGAGGAGCTGGTCAGCTTCACCGAGACGAAGACGGTGCACCTGGCGTACGGCTGAGCCGTCCCGACCGCCCGGCTGGCGCGTGGTTGCCACCCTGGCCGCCGGAGTTCCGGGCCCGGTCTCTGTCGGACTTGTCGCGGCTCATTGCCATGACAAGAGGCACATGTCGTGCCTATTTCCCGCGACAAGTCGAACGGGGGTCAGCCTGGAGCGCAGGTCAAGCCCAGGGTAGCGGTCGGGCAGCCGCACACCGGACGCGCGGCGACGAGCCACACGTGGACGTGCGCCGACCTCACGTCGCGCACGATCCGTGGTTCTCGCGCACCTCGCACCGTGCGCGAGAACCACGCAAGGTACGCGACGACCCACGAGGACGCGCGACACCGCGCAACGCCCACCCGGCGTCCCCACGGCGTCCACCTGGCGTCCCCACGGCGTCCACCTGGCGTCCCCCGCGGCGTCCACCTGGCGTCCCCGCGGCGTCCACCTGGCGCGCGACTCGGCCGCCCGTGATGCCTCGCGTCCAGAACGTCTACTTGTCGTGGCTAATTGCCACGACAGGACGGACTTGTCGTGCCTATTTCCCGCGACAGGTCGAACGGGGGTCGGCCACGAGCGATGGCTCGCCACCCCTCGTGATCATCAGGGCCTGAGGGCTGCCCGCACCCGGGTCGAACAGCCCTGACGTCCTGGTGATCAAGGCGAACGCCCGAAACGGACGGCGAACGCCCGAAACGGACGGCGGACGGCGAACGCCCGAGACGCCCGAATCGCACGGCGAACGAAGCGCCCGAACGCCCGAGACGCCCGGACGCGCAACGGCCCGCGGTCCCCGGCCGGTCAACGGCCCGGTCGCCGGCCGAGCGGCCGAGCGGCCGACCGAGTCCGCCGGCATTCAGACCAATCAAATCTGTCCTGCAAAACAGGTATTGACTCCTGAAATTTAGGACACTAACTTGGCGGCACGCGGGGTCGGCATCGGAGCCCGCTCCCGACGCCCTGGAGGGCACCGTGGTCACCGCACCCGACGTCGTCACCCCGCACCCGTCCACCGGCCGCCGCCGCCGCGTCTCGAACGCGGCCGTCATCGCCATCTGCGCCCTGGTCACCGTGATGGAGGGCTACAACCTGATCGTCTACGGCGCGGTGGTGCCGTTGCTGCTGGCCGACCGCGGCCTCGGCATCGGCCCGAGCACCGCCGGCATCGTGGGCAGCCTGGTCTACGTCGGCATGCTGGTCGGCGCGCTGAGCGCGGGCGTGCTGGGTGACCGGCTGGGCCGGCAGCCGGTGCTCGTGGTCTCGGTGAGCCTGTTCATGCTCGGCGCGGTCTGTGCGGCGCTGGCCGGTGGCGCGGTCGGGCTGGGCTCGGCGCGGCTGCTGGCCGGGCTCGGCGTCGGCGGCGCGGTCAGCTCGGCGCTCGCACTGGCCCGCGACCACGCACCCCGGCACCGCTCCAGCCTGACCGTCACCATCACCATGGCCGGCATCCCGGTCGGCGGCACGCTGGCCGCGCTGCTGGGCATGTACATCCTGCCGCGCTTCGGCTGGCGGCCGATGTTCGCCGTCGGCGCGGTGCTCACCGGGCTGATCCTGCTGGTGGTGCTCGCGGTCCGCCTCGGCGAGCGGCCGAACGTGCCGGCGGGCGCCCGCCGCGCCTCGCTGGGCGCCCTGTTCACCCGCCGCCGGGCGTTCGTCGCGCTACTGATCACCGCGGCGGCCGCGCCGAACATGTTCACCTGGTTCGGCCTGAACACCTGGATGACCGAGGCGATGGCGCAGCTGGATTACCCGCTCACGTCGGCGCTGCTGTTCGCCATGACGCTGACGCTCGGGGCGGTCGCCGGCTCGTTCCTCACCGCTGGCTGGGCCGACCGCTGGGGGCCCGCCAAGGTCGGCACCGTCACCGCCGCCTGCACCGTGGCCGGGCTCGGCGGCATCGCGCTCGGCGTCCGGTGGACCCCGCTGCTCGTGGTCTGCATCGCGCTGATGGGGATGGGCGGCCACACCACGATCAACCTGATCAACTCCGCCGCCAGCATCCTGTTCCCGGAGCACCTGCGCGGCACCGCGATCGGCTGGACCAACAGCTCGTCCTACCTCGGCGCGATCGGCCCGGCGATGGGCGGGCTGGTGCTGTCGGCGGGCTTCGGGCCGTACGGCGTGTTCGCCCTCTACGGGGCGTCCGCGCTGCTCTGCCTCGTGATCATGGCCTATTTCGCGGTACGCACCCGCCACGAGCTCTAAACCCCCACCACCCCGTACGGAGGTTCCGATGAGCATCACCACCCCCTCGGCCCGGCGCACCGACCGGCCGGCCGCCTGGACCCGGTTCCGCCACGGCGAGCTCGAGTGCACCGTGGTCAGCGACGGTCCGATCCACCTCGGCCCGGCCCGGGACGCGTTCCCCGGCGCCGAGCCCACCGAGCTCGACGAGCTGCTCGAGCGGCACTACCAGCCCACCGAGCAGGTCAGCCTCGAGCAGAACCTGCTGCTGGTGCAGACCGAGGGCCAGCTCGTGCTGTTCGACACCGGCGTCGGCACCAACCCCGACCTCGGCCGCGGCTTCTTCGGCCCGCAGACCGGCCGGGCCGTGCCGAACCTGCGCGCCGCCGGCTTCGATCCGGGTGACATCGACATCGTCGCCATCACCCACGGCCACCCGGACCACTGCTGGGGACTGGTCGACGACGACCACCGGCCGCTCTACCCGAACGCGCGGATCGCGATCAGCCGCACGGACTACGAGTTCTGGACGGACCTGTCCCGCATCCACGACGGCATGTCCGACCACATGAAGGACCACTTCACCGGCGCGCACCGCAACCTCACCCCGTACCGGGACCGGCTGCTGCTGCTCGAGGACGGTGACGAGGTGACCGCCGGGATCAGCGCCATCGCCACGCCGGGGCACAGCCCGGGGCACCTGGTCTACTCGGTGACCAGCGCGGGTCGGACGATGCTGGTCTGGGGCGACCTGTGCCACCACCAGGTGCTGCTGCTCAAGCGGCCGCAGTGGGGGTTCGTGTTCGACCACGACGGCCCGGCGGCCACCGCGCAGCGGTTGCGCATCTACGAGCTGGCCGACGAGGGTCGGCATACCGTCTTTGCGTACCACTTCCCGTTCCCGGGGCGTGGCCACCTGCTGCGCGACGGCGACGAGTACACCTGGCTCCCGCTGCCGCTCGAGCTGAGCTGAGGAAGGTCGGGGACATGGGCACCCGGATCGACGTACACGCGCATTTCCTGCCACCGTTCTACCGGGAGGCGCTGATCGCCGCCGGGCACGAACACCCGGACGGCATCGCCGCCATCCCGGCCTGGGACGAACAGCGGGCCTTGGACACCATGGACTCCCTCGGCATCGACACCGCGGTCCTGTCGATCTCCTCGCCCGGGGTGCACTTCGGGGACGACCGGGCCGCCGCCGAGCTGGCGCGGCGGGTGAACGACGAGGCCGCCCGGCTGGTCGCCGAGCACCCCGGCCGGTTCGGCTTCTTCGCCAGCCTGCCGCTGCCGGACGTGCCGGGCGCGCTGACCGAGCTGGACCGGGCGATGGGCGAGCTGGGCGCGGTCGGCGCGGTGCTGGAGAGCAACCACCACGGCCAGTACCTGGGTGACCCCGCGCTGGCCGGGCTGCACGCCGAGCTGGCCGGCCGGGGTGGGGTGTTGTTCGTGCACCCGACCGCGCCCTTCTGCGGTCAGGAGTTGGCGCTGGGCTACCCGTTCCCGATGCTGGAGTTCCTGTTCGAGACCACCCGCTCCATCACCAACCTGGTGCTCTCCGGGGCACTGGAGCGCAACCCCGGGCTGAAGGTGATCGTGCCGCACGCCGGCGCGGTGCTCCCGGTGCTGGCCAACCGGATCGACCTGCTGCTGCCGCTGCTCAGCGCGCCGGGGGCGCCGCCGCCACCGGGCATGAAGCAGGCGCTGCGCACGCTCTACTTCGACCTGGCCGGCGCGCCGGTGCCGGAGCTGCTCGGCGCCCTGCTCCAGGTCGCCGACCACGAGCACATCCTCTACGGCAGCGACTACCCGTTCACCCCGGCGGCGGCCTGCGCCGCACTGGCCGAGCGGATCGACACCACCCCGCTGCTCGCCGAACCCCTGCGCACCGCCGTACTCAGCGGCAACGCCGCCCGGCTCTTCCCGACCCTGGTGCCCGCCGCCCACCAGAGCTGACCGGGCGCCGGCGCGACGGGCGGGGGAGGCGGGCGCGGCCTAGGGTGCGGGCAGTGGCGAGAGGAGAAGCTGTGCCCGACGAGAAGCCCGCCGACAAGCCCGCCGAGATGCCGCCGGTGAAGATCGGCAACGTGTTGCACCCGGTCGGCGATGTGGCGGCGGCCGTGACGTTCTACCGGGAGGCGTTCGGGCTCGGGCTCAAGTTCGCCGACGGTGACCGGTACGCCGCGCTCGACGCCGGCGGCACGACGCTGGCCCTGGCCGGCCCCGAGGAGGACGTCACCGGCGGCGTCGCGGCGGCCTCGTTCAAGGTGCCCGACGTGGCGGCCGCGCTGGCCGCGATCACGGAGGCGGGCGGCAGCGTGCTGCGGCCGGCCGAGCAGGGCCCGCACGAGGTCCGCGCCGTGGCCAGGGACCCGTGGGGCAACACGGTTGTGGTGTACGGCCCCCATTAGGAACCCGTACGGATCTCCCCGACCGTGTCCGCGCGGGGCGCATCCTGGGTCCGTCGGCGGTGCGTCGCCCCGGCGGAGGTGACGGGAACAGATGGTGCACACCACGGCGGCGTCCACCAGGACCACCAACGGCAGCGGGCCCGGCAGGGCCACGAAGTTCGGCTCCGCGCTGGCCGGCCTGGCCCGGCCTGGCGTGCGGCGCCCCGGTGCCGACCGGAGCCGGGGGCCTGCCGGCGCGGACCGCCACCGGCTGGGCGTGCTCACCGGGATTGCCGCGCTGGGCCTGGACGCGCTGGCGTCCTGCGCGTACGGCCCGGAGGCGGTCGTGCTGGCGCTGGTCGCCGCCGGGGCCGCCGGGATCCACCTCACGGTGCCGGTGACGCTGCTGATCGTGGCGTTGCTCGCGGTGCTGGTGGCGTCCTACCGGCAGGTCATCGCGGCCTACCCGGACGGCGGCGGCGCGTACACGGTCGCCCGCCGCAACCTCGGGCCGAACGCCGGGCTGGTCGCGGCCGCCTCGCTGGTGGTCGACTACGTGCTCAACGTGGCCGTCTCGGTGGCCGCCGGGGTCGCCGCGCTCACCTCGGCATTCCCCGCGCTGCTGCCCTGGACCCTGGAGCTGTGCCTGGCCGCGCTGCTCGTGGTGGTCGGGGTCAACCTGCGTGGGGTGCTGGCCGGCGGGCGGCTGTTCGCGGTGCCCGCCGCGATCTTCGTCGGCGCGCTGGCGCTGCTGATCCTGGTCGGCCTGGTCCGGGGCCACCCGCTGCACCCGCTGCCGCCGCCCAGCCCGACCACCGTGACCGCGTCGGTCGGCGTGCTGCTCGTGCTCGCCGCGTTCGCCAACGGCTGCGCCGCGCTGACCGGCATCGAGGCCATCGCCAACGCCACCCCGTCGTTCCGGGCCGACCGGGCCGGCCGGGCGCGCCGCGCCGAGCTCGGTCTCGGCATCACCCTGGGCGCCCTGCTGATCGGGCTGGCGCTGGTGATCGAGGCGTTCGGGGCCCGCCCGACCGACGGCAGGACGCTGCTCTCGCTGCTCGCCGAGGGCGCCTTCGGCACCGGGCCCGGTTACCTCGTGGTCCAGTTCGCCACGGTGGTGCTGCTGATGGTCGCGGCCAACACCTCCTACGGCGGCCTGCCGGTGCTGCTGGCCAAGCTGGCCAGGGACGGGGCGCTGCCGCACGTGTTCGGGCTGCGCGCCGACCGGCAGGTCTACCGCGCCGGCATCACCGTGCTCTCCGTGCTGGCCGGTGGTCTGCTGGTGTTCTCCGGCGGCGAGGTGAACGTGCTGGTGCCGCTGTTCGCGGTCGGCGTGTTCGTCGGGTTCGCGCTGTGCCAGCTCGGCATGGTGCGGCACTGGCTGCGCGAGCGTGGCCCCAGGTGGCGGTCCCGGCTGCTGATCAACGGGCTGGGCTGCGTGGCGTCCACGATCGCGGCGCTGGCGGTGACGACGGAGAAGTTCACCGAGGGCGCCTGGCTGGTGGTGCTGGTCGTGCCGCTGCTGGTGGGGCTGTTCGTGCTGGTGCAGCGCGCGTACCGGCGGATCGGCGGCAGGCTCGGCGTGCACGAGCAGCCGGCCTGCCCGCGCTCGGCCAGCTCCGTGGTGGTGGTCCCGGTGGTGGCGATCACCCGGCTGGCCGAGAAGACGCTGTCCACCGCCCTGTCCATGGGTGACCGGGTGGTGGCGGCGCACGTCGTGTTCGGCACCGAGCCCGACGAGCTGGCCGCCGCCCGCGAGTTCCAGCACAGCTGGGAGCGGTGGCAGCCCAACGTGCCGCTGGTGCTGCTCGACTCCGCACACCGGCTGCTCGGCCCGCCGCTGGCGCGGTACGTGCGGTCGCTGGACGAGGCGCACGTCGTGGTGCTGATCGGGGAGGTGCGCCCGGAGCACTGGTGGGAGCGGGCGCTGTTCAACCGGCGCGGCGCGGTCGTGGCGCGGTTCGTCGGCCGGCACACCGACGCGGTGGTCTGCCGGCTGCGGTTCCCGCTCAGCCCGGGGGCGGCCCGGTCGCGGCCTGGAACGGTGCCCGCGCGGACCCATTAGAGTCGCTCGGGTGTTCCCGCTCGGTGCGTCCGTGACCCTCGCCGAGCTCACCGCCGACCCCCACCCGGTGCTGGCCCGGCTGCGCGCCGCCGAGCCGGTCTCCTGGTTGCCCGCGCTGGGCGGCTGGCTGGTCACGGGTTACGAGCCGGGGCTGCGGGTGATGCGGGATGCCCGCGCGTTCACCGTGGACGACCCGAGGTTCTCCACGGCGGTCGTGGTCGGCCCGAGCATGCTGTCGCTGGACGGCGCGGAGCACGGCCGCCACCGCGACCCGTTCGCCCGCGACTTCCGCCCCGCCGAGATCGTGGCGCGGTTCGGGGACTTCGTGGACCGGGAGGCGGGCCGGCTGGTCGACGCGCTGCGCCCGGCCGGGCGGGCCGAGCTGCGCCGCGAGCTCGCCGGGCCGCTGTCCGTCGCGGTGGTCGCCGAGGCACTCGGGCTCGACCGGTCCGCCACCGGGCAGGTGCTGGCCTGGTACGACGCGATCGTGTCCTCGGTGGCGGGCATCTCCGCCGGCCGGCCACCCGCTCCGGCCGGCGCCGCCGCGTTCGACCAGCTGCGCGGCCGGATCGAGGACACGGTCGGCCGGCGCGCGCCCTCGCTGCTGACCCAGGTGGCCGACCGGCTGGACCTGCCGTCGGTGGTGTCCAACGCCGCCGTGCTGATGTTCGGCGGCATCGAGACGACCGAAGGCATGATCACCAACGCGGTACTGCACCTGCTGAGGCACCCGGAGCAGGCCGCCGCGCTGGCCGCCGAGCCCGACCTGTTGCCGGCCGCCGTGGAGGAGTCCCTGCGGCTCGAGCCGGCAGCGGCGGTGGTGGACCGGTACGCCACCCGTGACCTGGAGCTCGGCGCCGCGCGGGTGCGCCGAGGTGACCTCGTGACCGTGTCGATCACCGGCGCGAACCGGGATCCCGCCGTGTTCGCCGCGCCCGACGTGTTCGACCTCCGCCGGGAGAATGCCCGCCGCCACCTGGCGTTCGCCCACGGCCCGCACTTCTGCCTCGGCGTCGAGCTGGCCCGGCTGGAGACCAGGGTCGCGCTGCGCCGGCTGTTCGACGGGCTGCCCGGGCTGCGCCTGGCCTCCCCGGCGCAGCCGACCGGGCTGGTGTTCCGTAAGCCCGAGGCACTGCATGTGGAGTGGTCCTAGAGCTACAGCTGTAGATCGGTTCGGGTGCGTTGGCGAAGTACGCCTGAAGATCGACAGAAGGGTTTGCCCGCGACGCGGTTACGGGTCGCGGTGGGGCTGGTGCGGCTGCAGGGGCCGGAGGTACCCGAATTCGTCGATCAGGGGCGGACCGCCGCGCCGCATCGGTCCGGGTGCTAGCCGAGGTGCCCATTCCCGTGACAGGTCGAGCCGGGCCGAGCCGCGTGAACAGGACGACCCCGGTGCGGCCCGGCCCAGCTCTCAGCCCGCGACACCGTCGATGTGCTGGGGTGACCCGCCCGGCTGTCCTCCGACAGTTCGCCGTGCAGATCGTCGAGCCCGCTCACGCCTTGCCGATCCTCTTCTCGTCGCTGAGCGCGGCCCGCGGCCTCCGCGCCGCGTCAGGGTGTGCCGCGGTCGAAGGCGGTGGCCGCCTCCTCGTAGTCCAGGTGCTCCAGCTCGTCGCGCATCACCTCGTCGTCCAGCTCACCGGCGTTGCGGGCCGCGACCAGGGCCTGGCGCTGGGCCGCGTACATGTCCCGGCGCAGCGCCCGGGTGGTCTCCTCGACCGAGAGCCAGGTGGTTGTCGGGGTGGAGGCGTCCTGCTCGGCGTCGGCGGTCTCCTGCGCGTCCAACTCCCGGCGGGCGTCCACCACCGCCTTCGTCCTGTCCACCACGTACTCAACCACAGTGGGGTTGGCGCCCGGCGGCGGATCCTTGCGGGCCGCCGTGAGCACCTCGCGGGTCGCCGCCCGGGAGATCTCCCTGGCCCGCCGCAGCTCGTGGGCGCGCGCACGCTGCTCGGTCTCCGGTGCACTGATGCCGAGGGCCCGGACCAGCGGCGGCAAGGTCAGTCCCTGCAGCAGGATGGTGCCCACGGTGACCACGAACGCGAGCGCCTGGATCGCCGCCCGCCCGGGGAACGCGGCGCCGCCGACGGCCAGTACCGGGATGCCGGCCGCCGCCGCCAGGGTGATCACGCCGCGCATGCCGGTCCAGGAGACGACCAGCAGGTTGCCCCACGCCACCTGCTGGGGTGGGTCCGGCTCCGGGATGCCCTTGCCGCGAAGCCGCTCCGACCGGCCGGCGGCCATCCGGGCCAGGCGCGGCAGCGCGGCGAGCCGGCGCAGTGCCCTGCTCCACAGCAGCTGGTTGCCGTAGGTCAGGAACACCCACACCGGCCGGATCAGCAGCACAGCGGCGAAGACCGCGGCCGCCGCCAGCGCGAACGTGCCGGCCGGCATCCCGGACCGAGCCAGGTCCTCGAACACGAAGCGGCACTGCAGTCCCATGTAGGCGAAGACGAAGGCCTCGAGCAGCACGCCGGCGGTGTTCCAGAACTGCCGGCCCTGCAGTCGGGTGGCGAAGCTCGCGTCCGCATCGTGATGCCCCAGCCAGAAGCCCGCCGCGACGACCGCGAGCACGCCGGAGGCATGCAGTTGCTCCGCCGCGAGGTAGGCCACGAACGGCGCGAGCAAGCTCAGCGCGGTCTCCAGTCCGCTGTCGCGCAGCCGCAGTCGGATCTGTTGCACCACGACGGCCACGCAGAGCCCGAGCAGGATCCCCACCGCCGCCGCGTAGCCGAACAGCAGCACCGGGTTGGAGAGCACGGTGTGGGTGCCGGTCGCGGCGGCCACCGTGAGGCTGAAGATGGTCAGCGCGGCGGCGTCGTTGACCAGGCTCTCCCCGGTCAGGATGGCCATCAGTCGCCTGGGTAGGCCCAGCTGCCGTCCGATCGCCAGTGCGGTCACCGCGTCCGGCGGGGCCACCACCGCGCCCAGCACCAGTGCGGAGACCAGGGTCAGCCCGGGCACCGCCCAGGTCGCCACCACCCCGGTCACCACCGTCGAGGCCACCACCATGCCGACGCCGAGCGACAGGATCGGCCGCAGCCCCTTCGTGAAGCTGACGAAGGAGAAGTCCAGCGCGGCCGAGTACAGCAGCGGCGGCACCACCACGCTGAGGATCAGCTCGGGTGCCAGCTCGAAGCGCGGCATCCCGGGCACGAACGACACCGCCGCCGCGATCAGCACCACGACCAGCGCCGGCTGCAGCCCCTTGCGCTGCGCCACGGCCGTCACCCCGATGGCCCCGACCACCACGAGTAACAGCTGAATCCCGTCCATCCCAGATGCCCCCCACTCCGCGCGGTCAACCGACCTGCGCCGATCCTGCCGCGGCTCACCCCCGGACCGCCGCAACGACCTCTCGAACACCGCGCTCGAGCCGGGGGTCCGGCTCCGGCGCACCCGGTTCGAAACGCCGAGTTCAACCGCGGCGGCCTCGCGAGGTGCGAAAGCCGCTGTGGTTGAGCTCGACGAGCGGGAGCCGGGTGTGGTGCGGGTCAGCTGCGGTGCTGATCAGCGGGGGTGCTGATCAGCGGGGGTGCGGGTCAGCTGGGGGTGCCGGCGCAGTTGGTCGCCGGGTTGTCGCTGCCCGGGCGGCACGGCGGTGGGGCGGCCGTGCCGGTGGTGGTCGGCGTACCGGCGCCCGGCCCATGGTGCGGCGCGGGTGCGTGCCGCCTGGGCTCGGTGCCGGAACCGCCACCGGACCCACCCGAGCCGGTCCCGCCGGAGCCGGAGCCGGCGTTCCCGCCGTCACCCGAGCCGCGGTCGGGGCCGTTCCCGCCACCCGAACCATTGCCCGAGCCAGGACCGTTGCCAGGACCGTTGCCGGAGCCGTTGCCGGAGCCAGGACCGTTGCCCGGACCGTTGCCAGAGCCCTTGTCGGAACCGTTGCCCGGGCCGTTGTCGGTCGGCGGACGGGCGGACCTGGGGTCGGCCGTCGACGGTTCGCCGGGTCTGTCCGGTCGGTCGGTGGTCGGCCCGCCGGGCAGGCCGGGGCCGCCGGGGTTGGCCGGGCCACCCGGGTTGCCGGGCCAGCTCGGCCGGGCGGGGTCGGCGGGGTTGCCCGCGTCGGCGGGGTTGCTCGGCCGGGCCGGGTACGCGGGGCTCGCCGGGTCCGCCGGGTCGACGGGGTTCGCCGGCCTGGCCGGGTCGGCCGGTACGAGTAGCCGATCCCTCCCAGGGTCGCTCGGACCGCCGGGCTCGGTGCCGCGACCGGGGTCGGTGCCGCGAGCCGGGTCGGTGCCACGAGCCGGATCAGTGCCACGACCCGGTTCGTTGCCTCGGGTGGCGCCACTGCTGGGGTCGCGGTATCGCAGCTTGCTGGGGTCGCGGGGCGCGCCGGTCTCGTCGGTGTCCAGCGGCTCGCCCTCGCGGGAGACGTCGGCGGACTCGACCAGGTTCTCGCTCTTGCGGGAGAGCTCGGTCTTGCGCTCCGGATCCTGCACCTGGTTCAGCTGCGGCTGGACGCTGGCCAGCGCGGCGCGCGCATCGGCGACGCGGCCCTGGGCGAGCGCCTGCTGGGCCGTGGTCAGCGCGGTGTCGACGCGGTACGCGGCCTCCACCGACTTGGCCCGGTTCGCGTCGATCACCGTGGACACGCCCCAGAGCGCGTCGCCCGGCTGAGCGCTACCGGCCGCGACCGCGATCCCGGAAAGGGCCATCACGGCGACCGCCGCCGCGGCCGCAACCGGCATCAGCCGACGCCTCGGCCGGGCCGCCCGCTGTCCCTCGACAATTGCTTCCGAAGCCCGGTCGATCGAACACAACTCGGGGAACGGAACGGATTCCGCATCGGATCGCCAACTGGCCAAGATCGCCAGTACTTGTTGATCGTCGGCGTATCCGCCGTCCAGACCGGGATCAAATCCATGGGTGAATGCGGGCCCGACCGAACGGCCGGAGGCGAGTGCGTCCAACAACTCGTCATCGGCCCGAATGGCCATGAACTCGACCGGGTCGATCCGTTCGTGATCTTCCGGCGAAAAGTCATAGGGGGAGCTGGGCACCACGACACCGAGGCGGTTGGTCCGACGTCGGCCGTTCGGCGAGGACTTGTCCCGAGCACTGCGCACCGTCAGATCACCTCCTCCGTTACCTGCGGTTTTGCAACTATCTGAGCAGCCATCGCCCCCTGTATCGACGCGGAGGCCCAAAGTGCTACTTCCGCAACCAAAAATCCGCGCAAATCTTGCGTCCAGCCGGTTCTATAGATCAGCATGCCGGCGTCCGGGGTCGGGTCGATCGGTGGCTCGGCCGGTCCTGGCCAGCGCAGTGCCCGCCTGAATACCCACCAAAGTGGTCAGAATTGTGGCGGTGGTTACACGCAGTCCGCGCTGACCGGTTAGTGGCACCCAGCACCGGCCCTCCCCCAGTTGAATGACCCGCTACCCGATCGGGTCAGCGTAACCGAACAGGCCGTTGAAAGGGTTACAGATGGTGGCACTGTGGTTGCGTCACGCAACGATAGATATCGAAGAATTGCCGAGTCCGTACGTTCTCGTCAAAATTTGCGGGAGTTGTCACAACCGCTGCGACCAGATGGCCCAATAGGGCCGCTCGCGAACAGACCCGGGGCCGCATAACGCGGTCCCGGGTCTGGGCGTCGGGCCGGCCGGGATCAGCAGCTGGACTTGTAGACCGCCGCCTGCCCCTCCGGGGTGTTCAGGTTCGCCTGGGTGAGCACGGTGAAGCCGGTGCCGATCGACTTGGTGACGGGCTGGCCCTTGAGCGCCGCCACCGCCTGGTCCACGCCGTCCTTACCGATCAGCGCGGGCTGCTGGGCGACCAGTGCCTGCACCGTGCCGGCCTGCAGCGCCTTGACCTGGTCCGGCCCGGCGTCGAAGCCGACGACCTTCACCGCGCCCTGCTTGCCCGCCTGCCGAATACCGGTGGCCGAGCCCTCGGCGGAGAACAGGTTGGTGGCGAAGACGCCGACGATGTCCGGGTTGACCTGCAGCGCCGCGTTGACGATCTGGGCTGCCTTCTGCGGGTCGTTGTTCGAGTACTGCACGCCGAGGTCCTGGTAGGCGGGGTTGGCCTTGACCGCGTCCTGGAAGCCCTTGGCCCGGTCGTCGGTGGTGCTGACGCCCGGCTGCACGCTGACCACCAGAACCTTGCCGCCCTGCGGGGCCAGCTGCTTGATGGCGTCGAACGCGGCCTTTCCGCCGCCGACGTTGTCCGAGGAGATGGCGGACGCCGCGATCGATGGGTCCTTGAGCGTGGTGTCCACCAGCACGACCTTGATGTTCTGCTGGATGGCCTGCTGGATGGGCTGCTGCATGGCCGACACGTCGGTCGGCGCGATCAGGATCGCGTTCGGCGCGGACGCGATCACCGACTGCAGCACCGGCGTCTGCAGCGAGGGGTCGAACTTCTGCGGGCCGTTGGTGGTCACGGTCGCGCCGAGCTTGGCGGCCTCCTCCTGGATGCCGCACTGCATGGTCACGTAGAAGGCGTCGCCGATCACCCCCTGCACGAACGCCAACTTGATCGGACCGCCGCCAGCGGCGCCCCCGGCCGGCGCATTGCTCGATCCGCAAGCGGTCAGGCCGAGCGCCAACGCGAGCAGACCGGCGATGATCGCGCCTTTGCGTTTCATCGGTTCACCTTTCTCGAACCACTCCCGAACCGGGAGAGGAATGGGAACTGCAGGGACGCACCGCGCAATGCCGCCGCGCGGCGCGCCTGGTCGACAAAGACGGCGGCGATCAGCACCGCGCCGACGACGACCTGCTGCCAGAACGACTGGACGCCCAGGATCACAAAGCCGTTCTGCAGCACCGACGGGATGAACAGGCCGATCACCGTGCCGAAGATCGAACCGACGCCGCCGAACAGGCTGGTGCCGCCGATCACCACACCGGCGATCACGTTCAGGTTCGTGTTGGACTGCCCGCTGATCGTGGTCGACTGGAAGAACGCCAGGTTGAGGATGCCGGCGAACCCGGCCACCAGCCCGGCCAGCGCGTACACCTTGATCAGGTGCCGGTCCACCCGCACGCCGACCCGGCGGCCGGCCTCGGCGTTCGAGCCGACCGCGAAGGTGTAGAGCCCGAAGCGGGTGCGGTGCAGCACGATCCCACCGAGCACGACCACCAGCAGCGCGATCACGGACAGCGTCGGCACCTGGCCGACGATGTTGCCGAAGCCGACGCTGTTGACCAGCACGTCCGGCGCGTCCCGCAGGTCGATGCCGCCCGTGATGATCTGGGAGAAGCCGAGCGCCATGCCGAGCGTGCCGAGGGTGACGATCAGCGGAGGGACCCGCGCCCTGGCGATCAGCACTCCGTTGACCAGGCCCCAGCCCAGCCCGCACAGGCAGGCCACGACGATGCCGACGATCGCGGTGCCCCAGCCCTTGCCGCCCATCAGCAGCATGGTCTTGTCCGCGATCACACCGCTGAACACCAGCACGCTGCCGATCGACAGGTCGATGCCGCCGGTGATGATCACGAACGTCATGCCGACGCCGAGCACGGCCAGGATCGACGTGTTCACGACGATGCCCCGGATGTTGAACGGGGTCAGGAACGTGGTCGGCCGGAGCACCGCGAAGATCAGGATGATCAGGGCGAGCACCAGGACGATCTGCAGCGCCTGCAGTCGCGCCAGCCGGGCGAGCCGGCCCTGGGGTTGGTCGTCGGCGAGCAGCACCGCGTCGTTGTTCTCCCGCTCGGTGGTACTCGTCATTTCGCCTCCTCCCGGAATGCGCCGGTCATCGCGGCGACGAGCTGTTCCATGCTGGTGTCCTTGGCGGCGTAGGTGGCCACCCGGCGGCCCTGGCGCATCACCTGGACGCGGTCGGCCACCTCCATCACGTGCGGCATCGAGTGGCTGATGAACACCACCCCGATGCCCTCGTCGCTGACCCGGCGGATCAGGTCGAGCACGTTGCGGGTCTGCACGACGCCGAGCGCCGCCGTCGGTTCGTCCAGGAAGATCACCTTGCTCACCCAGGCCGCCGCCCTGGCCACCGCGACGCCCTGCTTCTGCCCGCCGGACATCGAGCCGACCTCACCGGACAGGTTGCGCACCGTGGCACCGAGCTTCTCGAAGGCCTGCCGGCTGCCGGCGCGCATTGCCGCCTTGTCCATGAACCCGAACTTGCCCAGCAGGCCGGGCCGCATGATCTCCCGGCCGAGGTACATGTTCTGCACCGGATCCAGGTGTGGCGCCAGCGCGAGGTCCTGGAACACCGTCTCGATGCCGAGCCGGCGGGCGGCGGCCGGAGTGTCGAGCCGGACCTCCTTGTCGTCCAGCAGGATCTGCCCGGCGTCCGGCTGCTCGCTGCCGGACAGCATCCGGACCAGCGTGCTCTTGCCCGCCCCGTTGTCGCCGATCAGCGCGACCACCTCGCCGGCGGCGACCTCGAAGTCAGCGCCGTTCAGTGCCTTCACGTGCCCGTACTGTTTGACCAGCCCCGTTGCTCGCAACAGCGTCATGCCGAGAGTGCCTCCTCGCAGGTGCGTCTGTTCATTCGGTAGTCCGGTTCACGGCCGTAGCTCCCCGCTGCCGCGCACGATCAGCCGCAGCGGCGCCTCGATCCGCCGGGACGGCTCGGTGGACCCGGCCAGTCGGTGGAACAGCCGCTCGGCGGCGAGCTGGCCGATCACCTCGGGGGAGTGGTCGATCACGGTGACCGCCGGCTGCAGGCTGCCCGCCATGAAGAAGTCGCCGAAGCCGACCAGTGCCACGTCGGTCCGGGACAGCGCATGCAGCGCCGGCGCCACGCCCATCGAACTGCGGGTGTTCGCGGTGAAGAACGCGGTCGGCGGTTCGGCGCGGCCGAGCAACTGGCCGGCGCGCTCGGTCGCGTCGGCGATCTCCGAGCAGTCGGCGGCGATCAGCGTCTCGTCCACCGGGATGCCAGCGGCCTCGTGCTCCGCGCGGTAGCCGGCCAGCCGCTGGTCGGCGGTCTCCATGTTGAGCAGGTCACCGACGTAGGCGATCCGGCGGTGGCCGTGCGCGATCAGGTGGCCGACCGCCGTCCGGGCGCCGTGGTAGTCGTCGACCAGTACGGCGTCGACGTCGAGCTCCACCGGGCCCCGGTCGATGAACACGACCGCGCAGGACGCCCCGCCCAGGTAGGCGTGGTTCAGCGACGCCGGCGCGAGGATGACCCCGGCGACCTTGCGGCGCACCAAACCGTCCAGCAGCAGCCGCTCCCGGTCCGCCGAGCGGCCGGTGCTGGCCACCGTGACGGTCAGCCCGTTGGCGAAGGCCACCTTCTCGATCTCGCTGGTCACGCTCGCGAAGAACGGGTCGGCGATGGAGTCGATCACCACGCCGATCGTCTCGTCGGTGCCCTTGCGCAGCGAGCGGGCCAGCGGGTCCGGCTGGTACTGCAGCTCGGCGATGGCCCTTTGCACCCGCGCGCGGGTCTCCACGGCCACCCGGGGGTCCCCGTTGAGCACCCGGCTGGCGGTCTTGGCGCTGGTGCCGGCGGCGGCCGCGACGTCGGTCAGCCGCACCTTGCGGGCGCTCACCGGGCGGCCCCGCGCCGCGCCCTGCGACCGGAGCGTGGGCGCTCCTGGTGCGGCGTCGCGATGAGCACGGGGTCCCTCATTACGGTGAGTCGGGAGGTGGGTGCGGCGGGTAGGTAATCGATGTCACGAGTGATGCAGAACACTCGTTGCTGCGCGCCGCGATGTCAAGGGGCCGCTGCGCAACTGTGTTGTTCCGGCGGGTCGGAGCCGGTCAGGGCTGTCGTGGCGGTCGGCGGAGTGTGGCTGGGCCGGTCACGGGAGCAGGCGCAGGCCTTCCTCGACCGCCCGGCGGGCCGCCGACGTGCGGCTCCCCGTGCCGAGCTTGTCCAGGATGTGCTCGATGTGGTGCGCCACCGTGCGCTCGCTGATCTCCAGCCGGTGCGCGATCGCGATGTTCAGCAGCCCGTCGGTGAGCAGCGTGAGCACCTCGAGCTCGCGGACCGTCAGCCCGGCGGCCCCCGCGTCCGGCCGCAGCGACACCAGCGTGCCCCGGTCCAGCCTGGCCAGCCGGACCCGCCACCAGCACCCCCGCCAGCGGTGCCGGAAGCGCCCGTCCCCGGGGGCGTGCGGGGCCAGCCGCCAGCGGTCCACCCGGTCCGGCAGGCTCGGGTCCCACGCCTCGTCCAGCGCGGCCGGGTCGGACAGCGGGATCACCTCGCCGGTGGTGGTGACCAGGGCGGCATGCGGGTCGGCGGCCAGCTCACCGGCGCCGGTGTCGTGCGCGCCGACCCCGTCGATCCCGCCGACCCCGATGCCGAGCCGCAGCCGCCTGGTCACGTCCACCGCGGCGGCGAGCAGCGGCGCCGCGTGGTGCAGCGCGAGCAGCACGGTGCGGGTCGGCAGCGCGGCGTCGGTGGTGCTCAGGTGCAGGTCACCGGCGTAGCTGCCGCCCCGGGTGGTGAGGCGGGCCGTGGCGCCACCGGTGTAACCGGCCGGCCCGAACACCTGCGTCACCGACCGCGTCGTGGTGTAGTCGAAGCTGGTGTCCCGCCAGCACTGTGCGCGCCTGCGGTGGTTGCCGACCAACTGCCGGTAGCCCCGGTCCCGGACCAGGAACGCCGGCGAGCGCAGGTAGTCCAGCACCGGGGTGGAGTAGCCGGTGGAGCAGAGCGGCCGGTGCTCGTCGGTGATCGGGTCGTAGCAGGTCAGCGCGGCGGCCACGATCGGTTCCGTGGCGCACAGCTCGGCGAGCACGTCGGCGGCCGCCTGCGCGGGGTCCAGCCGGTCGTGCGCGGCGCTGGCCAGGCTCAGCGAGAGATCCAGGGCGGCTTCCACGGGTGAGCCTCCGCGCGGTGGGGGACTGGTGGCTGCCAGTCTCCCGCAAAACCCCAGATCAGCGCGTTCAGTCGAGGGCCAGTGGCTCGATCGGCGTCGGGTCGGCGAAGCGGCGCAGCACGTTCTCGGTCAGCCGGGAGACGTCGTTGCGGTAATCGGAGTGGGCGAGGCTGCCGGCCCAGGCGATCGAGCCCGTGGAGAACACCGCGCCACCGCCTCCGGTGCTGAAGTAGACGACGTCCGCCCGCACCTGGGCACTGTCCGTGCCGCCGAGCCCGTCGTACGGGAAGTAGATGTCCTCGGCCACCAGTGGGTAGTTGTCCGAGTGCCGCCCCGCGCTGGTGGCCAGCAGCAACGTGTGCGCCGGGGTGCCGAGGGCGAGGTCGTAGCGGTCGCACTCGTGCCCGGCCGCGCCGCCCCCGACCAGCCCGTGCGCCCCGATCACCTCGGCACCGTCGAGCCCCTCGGTGAGCCAGCCGGCGCGGGGGTCGGCGAAGTCGGCCAGCGTGGTGTACGGCGACGAGTGGTCCATTCCCTCGGTGGCGAAGCCGACGCCGAACAGCTTCTGCGGCGCGCGGCCCCGGTTGCGCCACAGTCCGCCGCGCTCGGCGGTGAACGACATGTGCAGCTCGCCGGGGCGGGCCTGCCAGGCGCGGCAGCCGGACTCCCCCTTGCGGACCTCGATCAGGTGTGGGTGGTCCGGGTGGTAGCTGGTGACCCAGTAGAAGCCGTTGCCGCCCAGGTACATGGCCCGCCCGCCGCCACCCAGGTAGTGCTCGAACGCGTCCAGCATCCGCGCCGAGGTGTACTCCGGGTGCGTGCCGGTGAGCACCACCCGGTAGCGCTGGAGCAGCGCGGCGCCCTCGGCGTCCAGGTCCTCGTCGGTGGCCACGTCGAAGTTGATGCCGAGCGCGGTCAGCCAGTCCACGATGTGCAGGTCGGCGGGGAACTGCCAGAGCGAGCCGGTGCCGTGCCGGAAACCGGGGCGCATCGTGACGATCGGGCGTAGCCGGCTGGAGTGGGCGACCCCGCTGCCGTCGGTGTGGTGGTCGTAGGTGGACAGGCCGAGCTCCGGGTGCTCGAACAGGTGCAGGTCGGCGGCCGCCAGCACCGACGTGTGCCCGAGGATCGACTGGGACACCGGCACCTCCGGCACGATGTGCTCGTTGGCGTAGGCCAGGTAGCTCGCGGTGGGGAACAGCAGCAGCACCGGCGCGGTCGCGGTGCCCCGGGGCGGCAGCACCCAGAACGGGATGTGGTCGACGTGCTCGGCGTAGCTCACCCGCAGCGCGTAGACGCCGCTGGCCAGGTCGTCCGGTATACGCAGCGCCACGTCGGTGGCCCAGCCGGCGTCGGTCAGCGCGTCGTCGTGGAAGTGGATCGCGCCGTACTGGTCCGGGGCGTGCCGGCAGTTCTCCTCGACACCGGTCCAGTTCCAGCCGGTCATGCCGCGGTAGGGCGCGTTCTGGCAGTGCCCGTGCCAGCCGTGCGGGCCGACGTCGGTGCACCGGTCGGCGGCGCGCCAGCCCGGACCGAGCTCGGCGGCGAAGTCCCAGCTGGCCAGCGGCTCCGCCTCCGCGCCCGCGACCGACGGTGAGTCGAGCTTGCCGTTGTAGTGGCCCGTGGTGGCGCCGACCGAGCTGTCCCAGCAGGCGGCCAGCACGGTGGGTGCGTCGGCCTCGGCGGGGGTGGGCGCGCCGCTTCCCGTGCCCACGGTCCCCGCGACCAGCCCGGCCGCGGGACTCCACAGGCTGTTCGCCGAGGTCAGCGTCCCCTCGGCGCGCACCTCGGTACGGCCGTCGCGCCAGCTCGCGGTGATCGCGTACCAGGTCCAGGCGTGCAGCGGGGCGTCGGTGACGGTCTCGTGCACTCCCGCGCCGTCGCCGAGCCGCAGCGCCAGCCGGCCGCCGCTCAGGCCGACCCACCAGCCGGTCCGGGTCGCCGCGTCCCACCGCGAGATCAGCGCCTGGTCGCGCAGGGTCGGAGTGGTCGGCTGGACATAGCCGCGCACGGTGCCGGCGCCGCCCAGCGCGAGCCCACCGCCGTCGCGCACGAGCACCGCCGCGCCGGTCCGGATCTCCTGCGTGCGGGCCGGGTAGTGGCCGCTGGCCGGGGTCGGCACGACGTGCTCGAGGAAGCCGGGGCCGGCCGGGTTCGTGTCGCCGTTGCGCAGCCGCACCACGTCGGCCCGGAACTCGCCCGGCCCAGCACAACTGATCTTGAACTCGATCGTCTCGCCGGGGGTCACCGAGAAGCGGTCCGGGTAGCCGAGCACCGACGGTCGCGCGACCTGGGGGCTCACGCCGACCCCACCCGCAGCTGCTCGACCCGGCGCAGGAACACACCGTGCATCGCCTCGGCCTCGGTGGCGTACGGCCCGTCGTCGAGCAGGGTCGGTGCCTCGCCGCGCACCCCGGACAGTGCCGCGATCCGGTACTCCGCCCACGGCCGGACCGCCACGATCACGAACTTGCCCGGGATCGGTGCGCGCCGGAAATAGCGCAGTACCCGCTGCAGCGCATCACCGTGCGGGCCCGAGGGATTGGCCGCGTGCTCGGCGATCACGTCGTCGGTGAGTAGCGCGGCGGTGCGGTGCCGCGCTCCCCGGTCGAACAGCTCGCCGACCTCCAGTTGCCTGTCGCGCATCCGGTGCCGCCTCTCGTGGTGGGTGCGCTCAGCGAACCCCCGGCGCCGGTCGAGCTCAATGGGCAGCTCTGCCCAGTAGCTGCTCAGGTCTGCCGGCAGGGACCTCAGCGCAGCGCGGCCAGCAGCTCCGGACCCCGCTCGGCCAGCCTCCGGTGGGCGCTCCGGCCCCGCCACCAGGCGGTGGTCACGCCGCTCGCCACGCCGACCGGGACGGCCAGCCAGGTGGCGACGGGCAGGTCGGCGGCGACGCCGAGGACGAGCAGGACCGGCGGAGGCAGCGCGGCGGCGAGCTGCAGCGGCGACAGGCCGATCCGGGTCATGGCGAGGCCGAAACCGCCGACCTGGCCGCTCGCGGTGAACGGGTTGCCCCGGCGCTGGTTGGGCATCGGGGCGGGCGCCAGCACCGAGATCAGCACCACCGTGCCGGCCCCACCCCCGAGCAGCGCCGGCAGCAGCGCCAGCACCCACGGGTAGGCGCCGGGGCTGTCGGCGACGCGGGGCAGCGCGAGCGCGGCGAGCAGTGCCACCGGGGCGACGATCAGCGTCCAGGCCCACTACCGGCCGCGTACGTCGAACCGGGCCGCTCCCGGCGTGGTCAGCGCTTGCCACACCGACGTCCCGTCGAAGCCGTACAGGTTGCCGACCTGCATCGCCGCGAAGAACGCGATCCACAGTGCCGCGATGCCCAGCGAGGACGAGCCGGACCCGCGTACCCCGCCGGCCGACCCGCTCGTCGTCAGCCTCCGCACCAACAACCGGGACCAGGCCAGCAGGAGCAGCCCGTCGAGCACGGCCAGCGCGCCCAGCGGCTGCCCGCCGCCGGGCAGTCTGTGGCCGGCCACCGTCCTCGTGGCCCCGCCCGTTCCGACTTGTCGTGGCAATTAGGCACGACAAGACCGACTTGTCGCGCCTAATTCCAACGACAAGTGCGGCCCCGGGACGGTGGGTGCACCTGGGGCGACAAGTGCGGCCTCGGACGGTGCGGCCCCGGGACGGGCGGGGGATCGGCACTCCCTGGATCGGTGGGGCCTTCATCCGGCTCCGGCGCTGGCTCACGCTGGTGGAGTCCCCGCCGCGGCACCACACCGAGTCGCCGGGCCACGCCAAGGATCGAGGAGTCACCGTGCCCCGCAGCGAGCTGAACCCCACCGTCCCCGACCTCACCGGCAAGCTCGCTGTGGTCACCGGCGCCAGCGACGGCATCGGCGCCGGCCTCGCGTCGCGGCTGGCCAAGGCGGGAGCGGAGGTGGTGATGCCGGTCCGCAACGAGGCCAAGGGGGAGGCCGCGGCCGACCGGATCCGCCGCGAGCACCCGGGCGCGAAAGTCACCACCCGCCGGATGGACCTGGCGTCGCTGACCTCGGTCGCCGAGTTCGGGCGGGCCATGACCGCGGCAGGCCGGCCGGTGGACATCCTCGTCAACAACGCCGCGATCATGGCCCCGGCCACCCGGCACACCAGCGAGGACGGCCTGGAGCTGCAGCTGGCCACGAACCACCTCGGCCACTTCGCGCTGGTCGGGCACCTGTTGCCGGTGCTGCGCGCCGCCGGCGCCCGGGTGACCACGCAGGTCAGCATCGGGGCACGGTCGGGCGCGATCAACTGGGCCGACCCGCAGAGCGAGCGCGACTACCAACCGATGAAGGTGTACCACCAGTCCAAGGTGGCGATCATGATTTTCGCGCTGGAGCTGGACCGCCGCGCCACCGCCGGGGCCTGGGGCATCACCAGCAACCTCGCCCACCCCGGTCTGACCTTCACGAACCTGCAGGCATCGGGCCGGAACCTGGGCCGGGACCGGCCGACGACCTGGATGGAGACCACGTTCCGGCGGCTCTCCAGGCTCGGGTTGTTCGTGCAGACGGTGCAGGCGGGCCTGCTCCCCGCGCTCTACGCGGCGACCAACCCGGAGGCCGAGGCGGGCGGCTTCTACGGCCCGAGCGGCCCGGGCCAGCTGACCGGGCGACCGGTCCGGCACACCCCGTACCGGTCCGCCCGCGACCCGGAGCAGGCCCAGCGACTGTGGCGCCTCTCCGAAGACCTCACCGGAGTCCGCTACCCGACGGCCTGACCCGCCCGAGGCAGTAGCGGCCCACCGCCCCCGCGGCTCCCCTTCGTCCCACTTGTCGCGTCTTTTTGCCGCGACAAGTGCCACTTGTCGTGCCTATTTCCCGCGACAAGTCGAACCGACGGCAGCGGCCGGCCCGTTCGGCGGCGCTCATGGCCGCGTCCTCGACCACGTCATCGCGCGGCATGGACCATCGCCGCGACCTCGGCCCTCGACCTCGCGCCCATCTTCCGGAACAGGTTCGCGATGTGGAACTTGACGGTGTTCTCGCTGATCCCCAGTTCGTGGGCGATGGAGCGGTTGCGGCGCCCCTCCGCGACATGCTTGAGCACCTCGAGCTCACGCACCCCGAGTCCCCATTCGTCGAGGTGCCCGATCGGCGGCTCCAGTGGGTCCAGTGGAATCCGGACATCGAGTTCTGATCCCCACCCGGGCGTCGAGTGCGTGGTCATCACGCCGTTGAGGGCGTGCACGCGCAGCACGAGCTGATGCATCGCGGGCGTGTCGATGGACAGGCCGCCCGGCCCGTCGTCGCGGATGTTCATCAGCAGGTTGGTGCCGTCGCAATCCCAGTGGACACGGATCCGGCCGACCTCGCTCTGGTCGACCATCGCCAGGATGGTGCCGCGCACCACGGCCCGGGCCAGGTGCGCGACCTCGCCCGGCAGCGCGCGGCCGTCGACCGGCGGCGCGATGAACTGCACGTCGACGTTCCCGAACCGCACCAGTGGCCGCAGGTCGTCCCGCAGCCGCGCGAACGCCGCGTTGACCGGTTCCTCGGCGAGGCTGCGGTCGCGATCGCTGACGGTGCGCAGCCGCACCATCGCGGCCGCCGCGAGGTCGGTGGCGGTCTGCCGCGCCCGCGCGTCATCGAGCGCCGCCGAGCGCAGCGCGGCCAGCAGCGTCTCGAGCGTGGTCGCGTGCACGTCGGTCAGTTCGGCGATCACGCGGGTGCGCTCGCTGGACGCGGCCCGTGATTCGCGAAGGTACGCCGGCGGATCGGCGGCGACCTGCTGCTGGATGCGTACGGCCACCATCTGCCAGAGCTCGTCGACGAACGAGGTGAGCTCGCGCTGGTCATCGTCGGCGGACGTGGCGACGTGCGGGTCGGTGAGCACCAGCAGCGCGCCCGTCGACGCCATCCACCCGATCGCGTCCCGCTCGGCGCCACCGAGAACCGGCCGGCCGCGCCACGCCCCGCTGCGCGGAAGTGCCGCCCGAAGGTCGTCCAGTTCCCCGATGGTCACCCGCGAGATGATCGCCTCGTCGCCGGCCTTCTTCTGCGGCCGGCCGATGCACTCCTCGGTGAATATCACCAATGCGCTGTGCGGCAGGTACGCGGCGAGCGCGGTCGAGAAACGCTCGGCGATCTCCAGGAGCGGGGCCTCGAGAACAAACGCCAGCGACCTGAGCACCGACCTTGTCGCCGCCGCGCCACTCGTGCGCCCGGGGGCGCCGCCGACCGGCGGGAGGCGAGGGGGCTTCATCACGCTCACTCCCGAAGGGTACGCGATCGACCGCGCAACTACCTACCCGTTCAGGTAGGTAAGACCATACAATCTGCTGGGGCACCTACCTGATCAGGGGGGCCACAGTGGAGACATGGCGCACGAAGATCTCGTCTTTCTCTCCATCGGCCTGGACACGGTCCTGAAGGAGAACACGCAGCTCGTCGAGCTGCTGAACCGGACACAGCTCGAAGGGGTCGCGGATCTGATCCGCGCCGCGCCCTCGGTATTCGTCGCGGGGGCCGGCCGTTCCGGCCTGGTGCTGAAGATGACCGCGATGCGGCTCATGCACCTCGGGATGACCGTTCACGTGGTGGGCGAGACCACCACACCCGCGATAGGCGCCGGCGACCTGCTCATGGCCGCCTCCGGCTCCGGGACCACGCCGAGTGTCGTGCGGTCCGCCGCGAAGAGCCGGGAGGTCGGCGCGAACGTCGTTGCGTTCACGACCGCCGCGGACAGCGCGCTCGCCGACCTGGCGACCCGGGTGATCGTCCTTCCGGCGGCGCAGAAGCAGGACCACGGCACGACTGTTTCGCACCAGTACAGCGGGAGTCTGTTCGAACAGGGCCTGCTGCTCGTCACCGACGCGCTGTTCCACGCCCTGTGGCAGATCGACGGAAGTCCCGCCGAGGAGCTGTGGCCGAGGCACGCCAATCTCGAGTGACCCCCGAGGAACCAAACAGAAGAACAAGAACTATAAGGAGAAGAGAACAATGAAACTGCAAGTGGCAATGGATGTCCTCACGACCGACGACGCGCTCGCGCTCGCCGGGAAGGTGGCCCCCTACGTGGACATCATCGAACTCGGTACTCCGCTGATCAAGAGCGAGGGCCTCGCGGCGGTCACCGCGGTGAAGAACGCACACCCGGACAAGATCGTCTTCGCCGATCTCAAGACCGCCGATGCCGGCGCTCTCGAAGCGGACATCGCGTTCAAGGCCGGGGCCGACCTGGTCACGGTGCTGGGCACCGCGGGCGACTCCACGATCATCGGCGCCATCAAGGCGGCCAAGGCGCACGCCAAGGGCGTCGTCGTCGACCTCATCGGGGTCAAGGACAAGGCAGCCCGGGCGCGCGAGGTCAGCGCCCTCGGCGCCGAGTTCGTCGAAATGCACGCCGGACTCGACGAGCAGGCCGAGGCCGGCTTCACGTTCCAGACGCTGCTGGACGAGGGCGAGAGGGCGCACGTGCCGTTCTCCGTCGCCGGCGGCATCAACGTCGGGACGATCACCGCGGTCCAGCGCGCCGGAGCGACCGTCGCCGTCGCCGGTGGCGCCATCTACGGCGCGGATGACCCAGCGGTCGCCGCGAAGGCTCTCCGCGACGCGATCGTCTGATCGAGATCTCGGGCGAAACCGCTCAAACGACCAGAATTGGCAAGGCGCCGAAACATCCCCGTGTCGGGAACATGGGGATGTTTCGACGCCGACGCCGACGCCGCCCGCCTAGTGACCGCCCTACGCGGGGCCGTCGGCCAGTAGCGCGCGCAGCCGGTCGTGCGGCAACCCGGGCACGCGGTGCCCGTCGCGGCCGACCGTGGTCCGCCCGGCGACCAGCGCGTTGAGCACCGCCTCCTCCACAGCCTGCACGACGGCGGCGTAGAACACGTCGAGCTGGCCCCACGGCACGAACCGCAGGTCCTGGTACCCGGACGCCCCGCCCGTGGGGAACTCGCTGTTCAGCGCACCGGCGTTCGCGGTGGAGAAGGCGAGGAACAGGTCGCCGGAGAAGTGCGAGCCGGTGGTCCCGGTGCGGGCCAGCCCGAGCGGCACCCGCCGAGCCAGCGCCTTGCACTGGCCGGGCAGCAGCGGCGCGTCGGTGCCGACCAGCACGATGACCGAGCCGGACCCGGGCGGCGCGAGCCAGCCGGGGTCGTCCTCCTCGGGGTTGTCCGTGCCAGGCCGCCGGCCCACCGGCACGCCGGCCACCACGAGCTCGGCGCGGGCACCGAAGTTGGCCTGCACCAGCGCGCCGACGTGGTACGTGTCGGGCCCGTAGGCAACCCGCCGGGACGCCGTGCCGCTGCCGCCCTTGAACCCGTAACAGGTCATCCCCGTGCCGCCGCCGACCGCGCCCTCCGCGACCGGCCCGCCGGTGGCCGCGTCGAGGGCCGCCACCGCGTGCTCGGGGAGCACGTGGTCGCCGTTGACGTCGTTGAGGTAACCGTCCCAGGTCTCCGCCACCACCGGCAGGTGCCAGCGGTTCCCGAGCTCGGGGTACCGGGCCAGCAGCCAGTCGAGCACGCCCCGGTGGCAGGGCCCGACGGCGTGGGTGTTGGTGAGCAGCACCGGCAGCGCCAGCCCGCCGCTCTCCTCGATCCAGGCCGTACCGGTCATCTCGCCGTTGCCGTTGAGCGAGAACCAGCCGGCGGGGCAGGCCTGGCCGACGCCGTCGCGGCCCAGGGGGAGCACGGCGGTGACCCCGGTGCGCACCGGCCCGTGGCCCACCCGCAGCGGCCCGTCACCCTCGACCAGCGTTACGTGGCCGACCTGCACCCCGGGCACGTCGGTGATCGCGTTGCCCGGCCCAGGCTCACCGTCCAGCGAAATGCCCAGGTCCCGGGCTCGAGCCGGGGTGGCCGACGCCGGCGTCATCGGTCGGCCCCGCCGGTGCCGCCGGTCGTGGCGAGCAGGTCGCAGCCGGTGGTGGTGGCGGCGTAACTGAACAGCTGCCGGGTGGCAGTGGCCACGTCGAAGGTGGGTACCGCCATGGTCATGTGCAATCCGTATCCGTCCTCGAGGACCACCAGGTTCCGGGCGATCGTGGTCGGGTCGTCGGCCAGCTCGAAGTGCCCCAGCGCCGCGCCGGCCTCGAGGATCCCGGTGTACAGCGCGACCTGGCGTTGGCACAGGTCGATGTAGCGGGCCGCGTACGCCGGGTCCTGGCGGGCCACCGTGCCCAGCTCGTAGAGCAGCCGGCACAGCTCGTCACCGGGCCCGGAGGGCAGGCCGCTCCGGATCATCGCGGCCAGCCGCCGCCGGGGGTCGGTCTCGCCCCGGCCGGCCTCGGCGCGCGCCGCGCAGAACCGCTCGACCGCCTGGTCCTGCACCTCGCGGAGCAGCTCGGTCAGCGCGGAGAAGTAGTAGAGCACCGACGCCGGGGCGAGGCCGGCGCGCTTCGCCACGTCGGTCAGCCGCAGGGCCAGCACGCCCTGCTCGACCACGATCTGGCGGGCGGCCTCGACCAGCTCCGCGCGTCGCTGCTCCTGTCGCCGTGGCCGCGCCATGCCGGTGACTATGCCAAAGGGCGTTCGAGGAAATCAACAATCATCGCAGTAAACATTGACTTTATGAGTGCCCTGATTCTTCAATGTTCGTTCGAAGAACTCTCCGAGGGAGGCACCGTGACCGAGCACGAACACCCCTCCGCCGACGCAACCGGAACAGCCGAGACCGCCGAGAGCCCGCCGGGTGAGACCGCGTCGACCCAACCGAGGCGCCTGCACCGGGGCCTGCTGGTACTGGGCACCCTGCTGATCACCCTGTCCGCGGTCACGCCGGCCTCTTCGGTATTCATCATCGCGCCCGGGGTCATCACCCAGGCCGGCACCGGGGCGTTCCTGAGCTTCGCGGCCGCCGGTGTGGTGGGGGTGTTCATGGCGTTCGTCTACGCGGAGCTGTCCTCGGCGTTCCCGCTGACCGGCGGGGAGTACGCGATCGTCGGGCGGACCCTCGGGCGGCTGCCCGGCTTCATGGTCATGGTGCTGATCCTGGTCACGCAGCTGCTCATCCTCGCGGTGATCGCGCTCGGCGTCGGCACCTATCTGGAGGTGGTGTTCCCCGGGCTGCCCGGTCCGGTGGTCGCCGCCGCGGTGTGCCTGCTCGCCGCGGCGGCGGCCGTGCTGGACATCAAGGTGAACGCCTGGCTGACCGGCATCTTCCTGGCGATCGAGATGCTCGCGCTCGGGGTGCTGTGCGTGCTGGGGTTCGTGCACGCGCACCGCTCGGTGGGTGAGCTGCTCAGCCATCCGGTGGTCGCCGAGGGCGGTGGGCTGCACGCGGCCGGGTTCGCGGTCATCGCCACCGCGACCGCCGTGGCCGTGTTCGCCTACAACGGCTACGGCAGCGCGGTCTACTTCGGTGAGGAGACCCGCGACGCGCACCGCAACATCGCCAGGGCCATCCTGTGGGCGCTGCTGATCACCGTGGCGGCCGAGCTGGTGCCGGTGACCGCGGTCCTGGTCGGCGCCCCCAGCCTGCCCGACCTGTTCCACGCGCCGAACATGCTCGCGTACGTGATCACCTCCCTGGGCGGCGGCACGCTCAACACCGTGCTCAGCCTCGGCATCGCGGTGGCGATCATCAACGCGGTACTGGCCATCCTGCTGCTCACCGCGCGCCTGCTGTTCAGTACCGGGCGGGACCAGGCATGGCCGCTGCCGGTCAGCCGCGCGCTGGAGGCGGTGCACCCGCGGTTCGGCACGCCGTGGGTGGCCACGGTGGTGTCCGGGGTGATCGCCGCCGCGGTGTGCTTCGCCGACGAGAACGTGCTGCTCGTGGTCACCGGGACCGCGCTGGTGGTGGTGTACGGCGTGCTCTGCGTGGCCGTGCTCAACGGCCGGCGCACCGGCAGCACCGCACACGGCTCCTACCGCATGCCGCTGTACCCGCTGCCGCCGCTGCTCGGGCTCGCCGCGCTCGGCTACGTGATCTACGCGAACGCCGCCGACCCGGCGTTCGGCCGCCCCAGCCTCATCGCCACCGCGGCGGTCCTCGTGCTCAGCGCGCTGTACTACCTGCTGCGCCGGCGGATGCAGGGTGACTGGGTACTGCGCGGCCACGAGCCGGAGACCCCGGACGCCTGACCCCGGCGTGCCCCCGAGTGCCCGGCCGCGAGCCGCGCGGAACGGGTTCACCCGGTGGTCGTTATCGCTAGCACCGGGTGGGCGAGGGCGGGGGACGGCGTGGGCAAGCTCGAACGGACTGTCGTGGGGCGGGCCCGTGGCCGGCGCCGAGGAGTGCTGGCCGGCGCGGGGGTGCTGGCGCTGGCGGTCACGACGGCGTGCTGGGTGACCACGCCGGCACTGGCGTTCGCCGACGACGACTTCACCGAGGAGTACGTCGCGCTCGGTGACTCGTTCGCGGCGGGCCCGCTGATCCTGCCGCAGGAGGAGCTCGACCCCTGCTTCCGGTCGTCGGTGGACTACCCGCACGTGCTGGCGAAGGCACTCAACGTACGGACCTTCCGCGACGTCACCTGCAGCAGTGCCACCACCGCCAACATCCTGGACACCCCGCAGAAGGCGAACCTGCCCGGCCTGCCCGCCAAGCCGCCGCAGATCGACGCGCTGACCAGTCACACCACCCTGGTCACGATCACCATCGGCGCCAACGACATCGGCCTGGCCGGCACGGCGCTGACCTGCTTCAACCTGCTGCCGCCGCCGCTCGGCAAGTCGTGCAGGGCCACCCAGACGGCCGGCGGGGTCGACCGGGGCGCCGAGGCCGTCGACTCCGTCGCCGACAAGCTCGCGGGCACTCTCGACGCGGTGCACGACCGCTCGCCGGACGCCCGAGTGATCATCACCAGCTACGCCAACTACATCCGGCACAACGGTTGTTACCCCGAGCAGCCGGTGTGGGCCGAGGACGCCAACTACATCCAGGGTCTCGTCAACCGGCTCGGCAGGGTGACCGCCCGCGTGGCCGCCGACCACGACGCCGAGTACGTCGACTTCATCGGTCCCGGCGCCGGCCACGACGGCTGCAACCTCACCTCGAACTGGGCCAACATCGTGGTACCCGGCACTACACTCGGCATCGTCCCGCTGCACCCCACGGCGCTCGGCGAACGCAGCTTCGCCCACGTCCTCGAGCGCCACCTGACCGGCCACCGGCGCCAGGACACCTCGGTGCTGGACGACGCCGTCCGCTAGGAGCGCGCTGAACAGCTCGGGCCTACCGCGCGACGCCCACCTGGCCGCCGCTCGCTACGGCCGTCGGCGACGACTGGCCACAACCTGTCCGCCGGTTATGGCCGAGCGCGCCGATGAGTTCGGGCGCCGCCGCGAGTCCATCCTGGTAGCCGGCCGAGCGCCGGACGCGCTACCGAGGAGAAGCGATGGCCAGCACCATCCAGCCGATCATCATCACCCCTGACCTCAACAGGTTGGCCGGCTTCTACACGGAGCTCCTGGGGGCGAAGGAGACCTCGCGGGTGCCCGAGGGGGGCGCGACGTTCTTCCTGGGGTTGCGGATCGGTGAGTCCGATCTCGGACTGGTCGCTGACACCGGCGTCGAGGAGGGCTACCCGTCCCGGATCCTGCTCAGCGTGGAGGTGGGCGACGTCGACGCCCACCTCGCGCGGGTCGAGGCCCTCGGTGGACGGGTCAAAGGCCCCGCGAACGACATGCCATGGGGCCAGCGGGTCGGGCACATCTACGACCCGGACGGCAACGCCGTCAACCTGACCCAGCCGGTCTGACGGGAACGCAGTCAAGGCGGCTCAAAGAAACCGGCTCAGGTCGCCATGGTTGGTGCGTCGGGGTCGTTCGCGTCGCCGACGTAGTGGATGGCGAACTCCTTGTTGGTGATGAACAGGAAGGTGACGTCCTCGCTCTGGGTCGCACCGTGCTCCATCACGCCGCCTTCGGGGAACCAGACGAACGTGCCGGCGGGGTAGGTGCCCTGGTGGGTGTTGAGGGTGCCGTCGAGGACGTAGACGCCGTGGGCGCAGGGGTGGCTGTGCCAGGGGTTGGTGAACCCGGCCCGGTAGGTCATCTTGAGGACCGTCATGCCGGTCTCGGGGTCGTTGACCAGCGGGACGTGTTCGAGGTTGGCCTTGATGTACTCGATCGGGAAGAGCTGCACGTCCGCGGTGTTGGTGTCGACGACGGTCAGCTGGACTGGCTTGAGCGGGCCGGCCATAGCTCCTCCATGGGGTGACGACCGATGGGGCCGTAAGCGGGGGTCTGGACGCTATCCACCAAGGCTCGGCCGGCCAACCGGCGAACGTGTTCGATTGCCCCGCCGGTGATGAGAGTGTGCCGGCAGGGCTGCTCCGTGACCTCGCCGTGAGGATGCGTCAGGGCCAGGCGCGGTCCACGGGACACAGCCCGCCCCATCACCATGACATCGACGTGGTGGAGGAGGTCAGACGCAAGTGGCTGGTCCGCCGATAGACGGGGAACGATCTTGCGTGTCGGACGAGGCGACCTGCGTCGCGGGCGTGACACACAGATGCCGTTGCCGGGGACAAAGCCACCGGCAACGGCATCAGGAGGTGCGAGACGCGGTTCTAACGGATCGGGGCACCGTTGAAGACGCCGCCACGGCAGGTCCAGCCGAAGCGATCCCGGTTCGGGTGGCCGTGGCCGCGGTTGCAGCGGTCGGCGTTGACCCACCAGCGGTGGCCGTCCCAGCCGCCGCCGTTGCCGTCCCAGCCGCCTCCGCGACCGAAGCCACCGCGGCCGTCCCAGTTCCCGTGCCGGCCGTCCCAGCCCGGTCCGTGGTTGCGGTCGCCGTTCGGGGGGGCGGCGGGCTGCAGCGCGGTCACCATGGCGGCCGGAGTCACGGCCGCCCCATTGCTGTCGGCCACACCGGCAAGGAGGCTGGCCGCCGCGGCCGCCCCGACCAGTGCGGTGATGGTGAATCGTCGGATCATCTACAGGTCTCCTTAGGTAGCTCCACCGACGGAGTACCGCCGGCGGGTGCGGACAGTATTGATCGAGCGCTCCGCGCAGTTGCGGGCGGACCCCTGTCCGTGGAGCTGGTTCACCCGTGCCGGGCCTCGAGCTGGCTGTTTCCGGGCGCGCCGCGTGGAGATCACCGTTCGTGGCCCCCTGATCGGGGAAGCGGTGCCGCGCGTGGGCAGGGAGCCCGTTCGTGACCCTGACCGAACGGTTACGCAAGAGCTCAGGCTGGCGGGTTCACGAGATTCCCGGTGACCCGGCCTCGGCATACGACGCAGGTAGGCGTCTACGGCCCATCGGGGCACAGCGCGCCTACGTCCGAGTTCGGTGGTCGCCAGCTCACCTGCGTCGTCGCCCTCTGTCGGCCGACAGAGCGGCCGACCGGTGATTCGGGCTCGCGTGGCCGCCCCGCTGGCTCGCGGCGCCTGGTCCCGAACGGCACCAGGCACTCGCCGTCCATCGTCAGCTCCCACTTCGATCCGTCGACCGGGCAGGGCCAGAGCCGACCTGACAGGGTCATGTTCCGACGCTCAGCGCTGGCCGTGCCGACTCCGGTAGGCGGCGACGCTGGCGCGGTGCGCGCAGGTTCGGGTGCAGTACTGCTTCGAGCCGTTGCGCGAGAGGTCCACGAAGGTGGACCGGCAGCTCGGCCCGGCGCATACGCCGAGACGAGTCGGGCCGAGCGTGGCGATCACGGAGGCCAGCGCGCTGAGCGTGGTCGCGGCCAGGTGCGCCGAGCAGCGGTCGGTGTCGGAGGTGACCTCGGTCCACCAGCGGTCGTGATCGTGGCGCAGCGCCGGAGTGGCGCGGCTGTGGCGCAGACCGTCGTTGACCAGGGCCGCGGCTCCGACTGCGTCGGTGCTCGCTCGTTCGAGCACGCCACGCACCGTCTCGCGCAACGCGCGGACCTCCGCTAGGTCGGCGCGGGTGAGACGCCGCCGAGGACCGGTCACCGGGTCTGTGGCCGAACTCGGCGGCTCGCCCGGTCCGGCCGGGCAATGGTCGTCGAGGAAGTCCCGGAGCTGCTCCACGGTTTCGAGCGCGTCCTCTCCCTTGATCGGCTTCAAGGTGTTGGCGAGATCGACGGCCGTCTCGACCGCCGATGAGCTGTAACACGCATCTTGCATTTGACGTGTCTCCTGGAGATTCCGTAGCGTGACACCCATTGCCGCTGTCACGTGTCACACGATACCCGGATGGAGACGACGATGCCGAGGGCGTTCCCGTCTCAAGGGGCCCTCAGCGGAAGATCCGCCGACGCCCCGGACGGGCGCTGGCTGGGACTCGTCCTGGGGATGCTGGTGTTGCCGATGTACGTAGCACTGGGGGCGCCGTCGGTGGCGCTGCCGGCGATCGGGCGCGCACTCGGGGTGCGGTTCGGGGCCACGGCATGGATCCTCGCCGCATGGTCGCTGGCCTCGGCGCTGGCGATGCCGGTCGCGGGTCGGCTGATGGCCCGGTGGAGCCCCTTCCGGGTACTCGCCGGCGGGGTCGTAGCACTCGCCGCGGGCTCCGCGCTCGCGGCGGTTGGCCCGACTTTGCCGGTCGTGATCGTCGGTCGACTGATCGGTGGCGCCGGGGCGGGTGCGACCGTGATCGCCGTCTTCGCCGCGGCCACTGCCCTTCCCGGGCGGGAACGGCTGCGTGCGTTGGGAATGATCGCGGCCGCCAGCGCGACGGCGTCGGCGTGCGGGACTCTGTTGGGCGGAGCGGTCGTCGCGTGGCTGGGGTGGCGTGGCGTGCTCGCGATCCCGGTTCTCGCACTGCCCCTCCTGCTAGTCGCATTGGCGGGTAGGCGCACGTTCACGCGGATCGGTCGCGGTGAGCGGGACGGCTCGGCCGGGCGGCTCGACATCGTCGGCGCCGCGGTGCTGTCGGTACTCGCCGGCTCGTTGATCACGTTGTTGCAGGCGCACTCGGTCAGCCTGCCCGCTCCGGTCACGCTCGTCGTGGCTGCCGCCGGGGCCCTCGCCGCCGTGGGACTGTGGTGGCGCGTGCGGCGCACACCCGACGGGTTCGTGCCTCTGCGGGTGATCGCGGCCCGCGGATTCCTGGCGGCCGGACTCGTCGGCGGGGCGGTCTTCGCCGGCTACTACGGGGTGCTGTTCCTCGCCCCGTCCCTGATCGAGCAGGCCACCGGCGGTGGCGCCCTCGAAGCCGGCGCGCTGCTGGTCCCGGCCGCCGCCTGCTCGGTGCTGGCAGGGCGGCTGGTCGGCGCCTTGACCGACCGGTTCACCGCGTGGCAGGTGCTGGCCGGGCTTGCGGCACTCACCGTCGTCGGCGTGCTCGTGGTCGCGGTCTTCGACGGGCCGTTCCCGGTCGTCGTCGGCGCGGCGCTGACCGTGTGTGGGTTCGCCGGCGCCCAGGCCGTACTGGTGGGCCTCGCACCGGAGCTGGTCGCCACGCGCGACCGCGACACCGCACAGGGCCTGCTCAACTTCATGATCGTCCTGGGTGGCGGGATCGGTCCGGCCGCTGTCGCGGGC
>DATAZG010000251.1:0-10209 GCA_036272155.1 Pseudonocardia sp. | reverse complement strand
CCACTCGCCACTCACGGGGTTCTAACAGCGGTTTTGGGACGGTCAGCGCCCACGGCGGGCGTCGTCGTGGTCCTCCGCCCACAGCCGGGCGGGCGCGCTGAGCAGCAACAGCAGCGCGGCGACCACCACTACGGCGGTGAGCGCGCCGGCCAGCACCTGGCGCGAGGGCACCAGCAGCGAGTAGGCCAGCGGCATCAGCAGCAGCTGGACGACGACGGCCGGCGTGCGGGCCCAGAACCGCCCCCGGAACAGCCCCAGCCCCACCCACGCCAGCGCCGCCCCGATCAGCAGGAACATGCCGCTCTCGGCGAGCACGCCACCAAGGCGCTGCGCCCCGGCCCCGGCCGCCAGCACGAGGTAACCGGCGAACCCGACCGCGACCAGACCCTCCAGCCCGACCAGGCCGGCGGCCGCCCGGATCGGCCCCGGCGGGCGCGCGGCACGGCCATCCGCCCTCGGGGACTCCGGCACCGCGCTCACGAGCGCAACAGTAATGCCCCCACCTCTCTCCCCCACGACCGTGGGTGCGGCGGTTACCCTGCCATCGTGCGCGCCCTGCTCGTGGTCAATCCGCAGGCGACCTCTACCACCTCCGCCGGTCGAGAGGTGCTGGCGCACGCGCTGGCCAGCGAGCTGAAGCTGGACGTGCTGCAGACCCAGTACCGGGGCCACGCCGCCGAGGCGACCGCGGCGGCGGCCAGAGCCGGCGTCGAGCTGGTCATCGCGCACGGCGGCGACGGCACGGTGAACGAGGTGGTGAACGGGCTGCTGGAGGCCCGCCCGCCGGTGGCCGGCCAGCCCGACGCGGACACACCACTGCTCGCGGTGGTGCCCGGCGGTTCGGCCAACGTGTTCGCCAGGGCGCTCGGGCTGCCCAAGGACCCGCTGGAGGCGACGTCGGCCGTGCTGCACGCGCTGGCCGACCGGCGGACCCGGACGGTGGGGCTCGGCAAGGCGGACGACCGGTGGTTCACCTTCAACGCCGGGCTGGGCTGGGACGCCGAGGTGGTGGCCTCGGTCGAGCGGGCCAGGGCGCGCGGCCACGAGGCCAGCCCCACCCGGTACGCCAACACCGCGCTGCGGCACTACCTGCGCCAGCTGCGCCATCCTCGGTCGCTGACGATCGAACTGCCCGGCGAGGAACCGGTGGCCGACCTGCGGCTGGCGATGGTCTGCGCGACCGACCCGTGGACCTACCTGGGCAACCGCCCGGTGCGCACCAACCCCGGCTGCGGCACGACGGACGGGCTGGCGCTGTTCGCGTTGCGCAGTCTCGCGCCGGGTGTGGTGCTCCCGCTAATTCGGGAGATTTTGCGTAAACAAGGAGATCCAAACGGCCCGAACATCCTGAGTCGGGACGAATTGCCACTCATTCGAGTGATCAGTGACACCCCTGTCGCCCTTCAGGTGGATGGCGACTACCTGGGAGAACGCAGCGAGGTCGAGTTCGTCTCAGTACCCAGGGCGCTGCGAGTCGTCGTGTGAGAACCGCGGCTCGCCGCAGTTACCAACCTGTCGGGTGACCGTGTCCAGACCGTTTTCCGCCATTCACCGACCGAGTTGAACCGTCGATCCCGTTGGGACTCGCGCCTTTGGCCGTGATCGTTCAACGTTGTTCTCGAAGCCAGCACGACCCGCCGGGACGAAAGCCCCCGGCACGGTCGGCCCGGACTCGGAACTCGCAGGAGAGCCGAGGACGGACCGGCGGGTTCGGTCAGTCGTTCAGCGTAGTCGGTCACACGGAGTGCACGGCCGTGGCCTTGATTGCGGTGAGTGGGTGAGGAAGCTCTCACCCAACTGCCCAAGAATCCTTGAACAGACCCGTCGCTCGTGAAAGAATTCACAAGCGACACGCCCGTACTGATGAGATAGGTGCGCGCCACAGCGCGCAGAGCAAGGAGCAGAGCAATCATGGACTGGCGCCACCGCGCGAGCTGCCGTGACGAGGATCCGGAGCTTTTCTTCCCAGTAGGGACCTCCGGCCCCGCACTGTTGCAGGTCGCCGAGGCTAAGACCGTCTGTCGGCGCTGCCCCGTGAACACCGAGTGCCTGACTTGGGCACTGGAAAGCGGCCAAGACGCCGGTGTGTGGGGCGGCATGAGCGAAGATGAGCGTCGCGCCCTCAAGCGCCGCAACGCTCGTACTCGGGCACGCAGTGGAGCCTGAGCTACAACACGAGCCTGTGTAACACGCGCTCCCCGATCCGCGAGCCCGGCGCCAGCACCTTGGCCCCGGGCTCGCGGTCTGTCCACCCCCGGTACGCCCCCCGCACCCACACCCGCACCCGCCGCCCTCCGTGGCACCCGCCGTACGGGGCCGACACACGGCTTCTGGACGCGGCACACGAGTTCTAACTCGTGTGTGGCGTCGACAGGCGGTGTGCCAGGTAGTCGGGTGGTGCGTCAGGTACGCAGGCCGTTGACCAGGTACGCAGCTCGTGTGCCAGGTGCCCGGGTGGTGCGCCAGGTACGCAGGCTGTGTGTGGGCCGTGGCAGGGGCGCAGGTCAGCTGGCCTCGGCTCAGACCGTTGAGGCGCTGGCACACGCTCTCGGGTGGAGCCACACCGCCTGTCGATCCAGCACACCAGTTCTCACTCATGTGCCACGTCGACGGGACGTGTGCCAGGGCTGCTGCTTGTGTGCCAAGTACCCAGGCCGCGTGCCAGGTACGGAGGCCGTAGGTGGCCGCAGCGGGTCGGGTCGGCCGGATCCACACAGCCCGTTCCAGCGCTGGCACACACTTTCGGGTGGAGCCACACCGACTGTCGACCCAGCACACCAGTGAGAACTCATGCGCCACGTCGACGGGACGTGTGTCAAAGCCTCTGCTCGTGTGCCAAGCACGCAGGCCGTGTGCCAGGTAGGGAGGCCGTAGGCGGCCGCAGCCGGTTGCGTCGACCGGATCCACACAGACCGTTCCAGCGCTGGCACACACTTTCGGGTGCAGCCACACCGACTGTCGACCCAGCACACCAGTGAGAACTCATGCGCCACGTCGACACGTCGTGTGCCAAAACCGCAGGTCATGTGCAGGGCGAGGCCGCGACCGGCGCACCTCGGCCACCATCCACGCCGTTCCGGCGCCCGCACACACCCCTCGTACCCGTACACACGCTCCGACGGCGACACCCCAACCGTGGACGCCAGCCACCAGGTCCAAATCGCGCAACCACTACCGGCAAACGGCGGGGCAAGCGGGCGAACGGCCAGGCGAGCGGGTCAAAGGGCGAGCGGTCGACGAGCACCGATCAACGTCAACCGACCTGAACCGGCCGACCACGTGAACCGGCCGCCCCGAACTCCAGCCTCAACCGGCCGACCCGAACCGGTCAGCCGCGCAGCAACGGCACCCGCAACACCGCGTCGGTGCCCTTCGGGTCGCGCGGCCGCATGCTGAGCGAGGCGTCGAGCTCGGAGTCGACCAGCGTGCGCACGATCTGCAGCCCCAACCCCCGGGACCGCTCCAGCGAGAAGCCCTTGGGCAGGCCGCTGCCGTCGTCGCTGACCACGACGTCCAGCCAGCCGGCCGAGCGGCGCACGGTCAGCACCACCTCGCCCCGGGCTCCCGGCGCGTACGCGTGCGCCAGCGCGTTGTGCACCAGCTCCGTGAGCACCATGACCAGCGGTGTGGCCAGCGCGCTGTTCACCACGCCGAAGCTGCCCTCGCGGCGGACGGTCACCCGGGACTCGGCGATCGCCACGTCGGCCATCATCGGGATGACCCGGTCGACGACCTCGTCCAGGTTCAGCCGCTCGTCGACGGACATGGACAGCGTCTCGTGCACCAGCGCGATCGACGTCACCCGCCGCACCGACTCGTCCAGCGCGAGCTTGGCCTCCGGGATCGAGGTGCGCCGGGACTGCAGCCGCAACAGGGCGGCCACCGTCTGCAGGTTGTTCTTCACACGGTGGTGGATCTCCCGGATGGTGGCGTCCTTGGTGAGCAGCGCCCGGTCCCGCCGCTTCACCTCGGTCACGTCCCGGACCAGCACCAATGCGCCGGCGGGCGCACCACGCGGGCGCAGCGGCATGGCGCGCATCAGCATCGCCGCGCCGCCGGCCTCCACCTCCATGCGCAGCGAAGGCTTCCCGTCCAGCGCGGCCCGGATCCGCTTGACCACCTCGGAGCCGTCGAACGGGTCACGCACCAGCGGCCGGGTGACGCTGCTCAGCACCGCGCCGACCAGGTCGGACGCGTGCCCCATCCGGTGGTAGGCGGACAGCGCGTTCGGGCTCGCGAACACCACCCGGCCACCGGTGTCCACCCGGATCAGGCCGTCGCCGACCCGGGGGTTGGTCTGGGTGTCCACCGTGGCGTCCTGCGCCGGGAACGTGCCGTCGGCGATCATCTGGCAGAGGTCGGCGGCGCCGCCGAGGTAGGCGATCTCCAGCGGGCTGGGCACCCGGGCCACCGCGAGGTTGGTGTCCCGCGACAGCACCGCGAGCACCACGCCGTCCCGGCTGACCGGGATGGTCTCCCGGCGCACCGGCACCCCGTGGTGCCAGCGCGGGTCCTCCTCGCGGCAGATCCGCTGGTCGATCATCGCCCGGCGCAGCGGCGCGTGCTCCGGCTCGACCACGACGCTGCCGACGGCGTCCTCCGGGTGCGCGGTCGGCGCGGTGGTCGGCCGGGCCTGCGCCACGCACAGGAAGCGCCCGGACCGGCCGTCGGCGGGTGCCACCGGGTCGGGCGGCCCACCGTTGGCCGGCAGGTCGGGCAGCGGGATCCACAGCATGAAGTCGGCGAACGACAGGTCGGCCAGCAGCTGCCACTCGGCGACCACCCGCTGCAGGTGGTCCACCGCCAGGCCGGAGAGGCGGGTGTGCTCCGCGACCAGCTCGGTCAGCGTGGACATCAGCGGCCCCGGGCGGACCGGCGCGTTCCGGTCACTCCACCACGGCGATCAGGTCGCCACTCTGCACCACGTCGCCCTCGGCCACCGCGACCGACGTGACCGTGCCCGGTACCTCGGTGATCACCGGGATCTCCATCTTCATGGACTCCAGGATGACTAACGTGTCGCCGTCGGAGACCGTCGCGCCCGCCTGTACGACCACGCTCATCACGTTGGCCACCATCTCGGCCCGGATCTCCTCGGCCACGCCCACCCTCCGCCTCGATCATGTGCAGGCGGGATCACCCGACCTGCGATCACCAGCCATCCAACCACGCATGACAGACTCGGGGGCAGAACACACCAAGGAGGCGAGAACATGTCCCGACGAGCCCGCAAACGGCGCGACCGTAAGAAGAGTGGCGCGAACCACGGCAAGCGGCCCAACGCCTGAGCTCAGAGGTCTCGGGCGGCACGGGACCGGCACCGCCGGGCGCCGCGCCACCACACAGACACACGAAGGGCCGGAGTGAATATCCACTCCGGCCCTTCGCACGTGCTGGGGCGTGTCGCGGTCAGACGCGCCGTTCGATCCGGGAGCTGCGCACCTCGATGCTGGTGCCGCCGGGGCCGCTCTCCACGGTCACCTCGGCCTGCTCGAGCACGGCGAGCCGGATCTGGTCCCGGAGCCGGGCCTTCAGCGTGTTCGGAGCCAGCTCACCCCCGCACTTGCGGGCCAGCAGCTCCTTCAGCTTCTCCTCGATGCCGTACTGCGCGAGGCAGGGGTGGCACTCGTCCAGGTGCTGGCGCAGCAGGTCCCGCCGCATCTGGTTGCACTCCTGGTCGAGGAACAGCCACACCTCGGCCAGAACCTCGTTGCAGTCGGTCTCGTGTTCGTCGCCGCAGCTCACCGGGCCACCTCCTGACCACGCAGGAAACCACGGTCGCGGGCAGTGTCGGTCAGCAGGTCACGCAGCTGACGCCGGCCGCGGTGCAGCCGCGACATCACGGTGCCGATCGGGGTACCCATGATGTCCGCGATCTCCTTGTACGCGAAACCTTCGACATCGGCGAGATAAACCGCCATCCGGAAGTCCTCCGGGAGCTCCTGCAGCGCCGCCTTCACGTCGCTGTCCGGCAGCCGGTCCATCGCCTCGACCTCCGCCGAACGCAGCCCGACCGAGCTGTGCTCACCGGCCTGCGCCAGCTGCCAGTCGGTGATCTCGTCCGTGGGGTGCTGGGCGGGCTGGCGCTGCCGCTTGCGGTAGCCGTTGATGTAGGTGTTGGTCAGGATCCGGTAGAGCCAGGCCTTCAGGTTGGTACCCGCGCGGAACGAGCCGAACGCGGCGTACGCCTTCAGGTAGGTCTCCTGCACCAGGTCCTCGGCATCGGCCGGGTTGCGCGTCATCCGCAGCGCCGCGCCGTAGAGCTGGTCCAGCATCGGCATCGCGTCGCGCTCGAAGCGCGCGGCGAGTACCTCGGCCGACTCGGCCGGGCGGGCCGCGTCCTGCTCGGGGCTCGCCTCCACCTGGGCGTCAGTGTCGTCCACGGCGTCGCCGGAGCGCTGCGCGCGCTCGACTTCAGCGCCCTGGCTGACGGCATGCAACTCCGCCGCCTCGCCTTCAGCTGGCACCGAGCTCCCTCCGCGCCGCCGTCGCGGCGTCCCCAGCTTGCCCACCATCGGAACGGCGGCTTCGACATCGATCAAGACTGAGGATACGCCCCGCCGCCGGGAGCGGCCGGCCGGTGCGGGCGTGGGCAGGCGCACATCTGACTGCGGCGACAGACCGGACAACAGATCGGGCAAGACTTCTCCCGTCAGAGGGGTCAATACGGCGTGTGGCACGTCTGCTGGAACGCCCCGTACCGGACCGGCATTCCCCGCCTCGGCTCAGTTTCGGCGGGTGTGCGCTGTTCCATATCCGGCCCATAACCGGACAGGACCAAACACCTCCACGCACCCGTCGGTGCCACATCAGCGCCACCCGTAGGCTCGCCCGCATGGCGGGAACCCCTGCGACCGCGCTGCTCGATGCCCAGCGGGTGGCCTACCAGACGCACAGCTATCCGCACCGGGCCGGCGAGGCCTACGGGCCGGAGGCAGCCCGCGCGCTCGGGCTGGACCCGGCCAGGGTGTTCAAGACGCTGGTCACCGAGGTGGACGGCGAGCTCACCGTCGGCGTGCTGCCGGTCACCGGCTCGCTGGACCTGAAGGCGCTGGCCTCGGCGGTCGGCGGAAAGCGGGCCAAGATGGCCGAGGTCAAGGCCGCCGAGCGGGCCACGGGGTACGTGGCCGGCGGGATCTCGCCGCTCGGCCAGAAGAAGCGGCTGCGGGTCGTGCTGGATGTCAGCGCGACCGGCTTCCCCACCGTGTACTGCAGCGGAGGCCGGCGCGGACTGGAGGTCGAGCTGGCCCCGGCTGACCTGGTCCGACTGACCGGGGCCACAGTCGCGGCCATTACCTCATACTGAGCGACCGGCCGGCGCGGAAGTAACTCATCCAGGCGATCTGGCGGCCAGTTCTGGGCCATTTAGTCTTCACCCCGTGCGACTCAGCCACCATCATGGCCGGATGTTGCAGGTGTCGGTGGTTCGTGCCAGGGAGCTGTGGCACACCTGGGTGACCCCGGGGACGGCGCCGCGCGCCCTGCCCACGCCTGAGCTGGTCGGTGTCTACCGGCTGTGGCTGCTGGCCCTGCTGCTCAAGGTGCTCGGCGCCGGCTGGGACGTGTCCTGGCACTTCCGCTGGCTGCGCGACGACCTGGCACCGCCGCACCTGCTCAACTCGGCGGGCACCGCGCTGGCCGTCGGGCTGGTCGCCTTCCACAGCTACACCGGGTACGGGGTGGACCGCCGCGCGCTGCGCCTGATGCAGGTCGGCGTCGCTGTATTCCTGATCGCCATCCCGCTGGACGTGATCAACCACCGGGTCAACGGGCTGGACATCACCACCTGGAGTCCCACCCACGCCCTGCTCTACCTGGGCACCGCGATCATGCTCGCCGGCGTGATCCGGGGCTGGGGGCTGTACGGCCCGGCCGACCGCTGGCGCTGGTGGACCCTCGCCGCGCTGTGGGCGTGCTTCCTGGAGAACACGATGTTCGTGGCCGGCCAGCAGGAGTACGGCGTGTACGCGGTCGCCGCCTGGGACGCCGGCCGCCCGGAGGCCGAGCCGAGCCTGCTGCAGTTCGCCGCCGACCAGATCGGCCGGCCGGTGGACCGGGCCTCCCTGGTCCAGTTCGCGCTGCCAGTGCCGGCCTGGGTGTACCTGGCCTGGCTGATCAGCGCCGTGATGCTGGTGCTCGTGGTGGCCCGCTCGATGCTCGTCCGGCGCTGGTCGGCCACCGCCGTCACCGCCGCCTACCTCGCCTACCGCTGCGTCAACTGGGGGCTGCTCGCCGGCACCGGCTTCCCCCGGTCCGCGGTGCCGTTCCTGCTGCTCGGCGGGGCGCTGGTGGTGGACATGGCGCTGTCCTCCAGCCTGCTGCGCCGGATGCCCTGGGCGACCGCGCCACTGCTCGGCAGTGTGGCCGTGGCGGCGGCTATCAGTGGCGGAGCGTGGCTGCAAGACGTCCTCCTGGTGGCCCCGCCGCTGGACTACCGATCGGTCGCCGGGGCCGCCGGAGGGCTGGCCGCGATGTGGCTCGGCCTCGCATACCTGGTGCGTACGCCCGCTTTTGCCCGCTGGGCGGCCGAGGCGGGAGAGTCACCGGCGGTGGTCCGCAACCGGCTTGCTCAGGAGGAGGCGTAACCCGTTGAGATTACAAAATATAACGCTCTGTGGCAGGATCTACGGATCAGTTAAGATCAATCCTAAGCCGACGTTAAGGTAGCGTGATGAGTTCGAACGGGTCGATGCAGAATGTGGGGTGGCCGAATTCGGTCTCCCCTGGCATCGGCGCATTCCGGATCGATGTGCCAGCCGAGTGGTCGGCCATCGAGCCAGCCGGGGGGCTAATCGCCTTCCTCGCTCCACCGAGCGACAACTTCAGGGTGAACCTGGTGGTCTTCGGTGAGCGGGTGCCAGCGGACAAGGAACTCGGCGAGCTGGCCGAGGAGGCGCTGCTCGGCGCCGGTGCCACCGACATCGTGGCCATCGGTATGGACGGCGCCGAGAGCGAGGACCAGCTGCCCAGTGCGGCTCGCCGGACAGACCTCCTGTTGGAGGGCCGGATGGTCCGCCAGCTGGCGGTCACCACGGAGGGGCCGGACCGGTCCCCCACCGGGGTGCGCAGTGTGTACGCGCTGGTCGGCAGCTGCCTGACCGAGCGCGCCGACGTCGACGAGCACATCCTCACCGAGATGATCTCGTCGTTCACCGTGACCGCCGGAGTGCCGGCGGCGCACTAGCTCCGAGGCCACCCCGGGCGAGCAGCCCGACCTGGTCCGGTGCTCCTCCCGGGTAGCCGCACGCCCGCTCCCGGTGCGCGATGCGCTCTCGAGCTAGCTGATCGGGCGCAGCACGCGCTCCAGCCACTCGCCGACCGCGCGGGCCAGGCCGTCCAGGTCGCCCTTGAGCGAATGGTCGCCGGGCAGCAGCACGACGTCGCGGTGCGGGGCCGGCGCGGGCTGGCCGAACGGGTCCCGCTCGCCCTGCACCACGAGCACCGGCACCTCGACCCCGGCCAGCTCGGGCAGCCGGTCCTTCTCCGGCTTGCCCGGCGGGTGCACCGGGAACGCCAGGCAGAGCACCGCGGCCGCACCGCCCTCGTCCGAGGTACGGCAGGCCACCCTGGCGCCGGAGGACCGCCCGCCGAAGACCAGCGGCAACCCCTCCAGCACACCCGCGCCGAGATACTCCACGACGGCCAGCCACGCGGTGTCGAGCTGCTTGGCCGGGGCCGGCGCGCGCCGCCCGGCCACCCGGTACGGCTGCTCCACCAGGGCGACGTGCACCCCGGCCCGGCGCGCCGACTGAGCCGCGGCCACCAGGTCCGGCGCCGCGATCCCGCCGCCGGCACCGTGCCCGAGCAGCAACCCGGCCCGACCCTCCGGGACGCAGTGCAGATCCACCCTGGCCAGCCCGTGCGGGGTCTCGATCTCGAGCATGCTCACCGGCGTGCGGCGGATCGCGCGCCGGCGGGCTGCCCGGACGGTGTGTGCGGGTCCGCTGGCGCTGACGGTGCGGGCGGGTCCGCTGGCGGCTCAGCGGGCGACTCAGGGGGTTTTCCGGGGGTGTCCAGGTCCAGCGCCAGCGCGGGCTCCGCCACGTCGACGCGTTCCACCAGCTCCGGGCCCTCATTGCGCACGTTGTTCACCCGCGAGGACACCGGGCGCAGCTCCAACCCGGCGACCAGCTCGTCGGTCGGCGGCACCAGCAGCTCCGGCGGGGCCGGGGAGTCGGGGTCCAGCCACGTCGCCCAGTCCTCCGGGGC
>DATAZG010000250.1:0-47264 GCA_036272155.1 Pseudonocardia sp. | reverse complement strand
CGGCGGCTGCATCCGCGACCGGGCGCACGCCTACAGCGCGGACGGCGGCCTCGCGGTGCTGCACGGCAACCTGGCCGAGGACGGCGCGGTGATCAAGAACGCCGGCATCCCCGAGGAGCTGTGGCACTTCGAGGGCCCGGCGCGCGTGGTGGAGAGCCAGGAGGAGGCCGTCTCGGTCATCCTCGGCAAGCAGATCCAACCCGGTGACGTGCTGGTGGTCCGGTACGAGGGACCGTCCGGCGGCCCGGGGATGCAGGAGATGCTGCACCCGACGGCGTTCCTGAAGGGCGCCGGCCTCGGTGCGGTCTGCGCGCTGATCACCGACGGCCGGTTCTCCGGCGGGTCCAGCGGCATCTCCGTCGGGCACATCTCGCCGGAGGCGGCGCACGGCGGTGTCATCGGGCTGGTCCAGAACGGCGACCGGATCCTGATCGACGTGCACACCCGGGCCCTGACGCTGCTCGTCGACGACGACGTGCTCGCCGAGCGGCGCGCCAAGATGGACGCCTCCGAGCGCCCGTGGCAGCCGGTCGACCGCCAGCGCGTGGTGTCCAAGGCACTCCGCGCCTACGCCGCGCTCGCCACCTCGGCGGCCACCGGCGCCGTCCGCGAGGTCCGCTGACCTGGTCCTCTGACCTGGTCCTCTGACCGACCCGCCGCCGGTCGCCGCCCCCACCTCCCGCGAGTCGGGGATTTTGTCAGGGCGGGGCCGCGGCGATCAGCCGTGGGCCAGGAACCTGACCAGCAGTGCCGCGCCGACGCCCAGCAGCAGGCAGGGCAGCGCGGTCACCTGGGGGCGGCAGAACAGCGGGAACATCCGGTCCAGCGCCAGCCGGCCGGCCCCGGTGAGCACGACGGCCGCGGCGAGCCCGGCCAGCACGAACTCGAGCTCGAAGCCCGCCCCGGTCGGGCGCACGAAGAATCCGGTACCCAGCTTCAGCCACACCGCGTTGATCATCACCGCCAGCAGCCCGGCGGCCGCGACCGGCGTGAACAGCCCGAACAGCACCAGGATGCCGCCGCCCAGCTCGGTGATCGCGGTGATCCCGGCGAGCAGCGAGCCCATGCTGAAGCCCTGCACGGTGAGGAACTGGGTGAAGCCGGCGAGGCCGGGGCCGCCGAACGCGCCGAACATCAGCTGCGCACCGTGGCCGAGGAACGCGGCGGCCAGCACGAGCCGCAGGACCAGCAGGCCGGCGTCCGCGCCGGCGTGCCAGCGCAGTGGCTGCCGGGGGCGCCCACCCGCTGGCCGGGAGCGCCCACTCTCGGGGCGGAATCCTCCGCCGTCTGGCTCGACCGCCGTGCTGGGCGCTGCCACGTCCAGGCCTCGGCGACCGGAGCCATATGCACGGCTCACCCACGCAGGGTAACCGCGGTGGCCCAATCTCCCGGGTGGCGCGCCGAAGCCGCTACTCACCCGCGGTTCACGGCGCGGTGCCTAGGGTTGCCGGTGTGTCCCGATCGCCGTCCCGCGTCTCGGCGCGCCGGCCGGCGGCCCGCGCCCGCTGGCGCGGGCTCATCCCGGTCCTCGCGCTCGCCCTGGCGTTCGCCACCCTGATCAGCGGGTGCGCGTCCTTCCCCGACAGCGGGCCCAAGCAGTGGCGGGACAAGGTGGAGGGCGGTGGCCCGCTCGCCGCCCCGCCCCGGATCCCCGATCAGCCGCCGGACTCCGACCAGCCCCCGCCCCCGCCGGCCCCGCCCGGCCAGGGCGCCGGCCCCAACGGCTGCGTCGACCCGGACCCGCAGGTCGTCGCGACCTGCCTGAGCCCGCTGTCCGCCGTCGCCGTGCTGCCGGACGCGCAGAGCGCACTGGTGGCCGAGCGCGCCACCGGCCGGATCCTGCGGGTGCAGAAGGGCAAGGACCCCGAGGTCGTGGCCACCGTCCCGGTCGACGCCGGCGGCGGTGGGCTGATCGGGCTGGTGCTCTCCCCCAGCTACCAGGAGGACCAGCTGCTCTACGCCTACGCGGCGAGCGGCGGCGACCACCGGGTACTGCGCATCGCGCCGGGTGACCCGCCGGTGCCGATCCTGACCGGGATCCCGGCCACACCGGGCAACGACTCCGGCGCGCTCGGCGTCGGTCGGGATGGCGCGCTGCTGGTGGCGACCGGGGCGGACAGCCCCAACCCGGCACCCGGTTCGCTGGCCGGCAAGGTGCTGCGGATCGACGCCTTCGGCCGCCCGTTCAAGGACAACCCCGACCCGCACTCGCCGATCTACACCAGCGGGCTGCGCGCGCCGGCCGGGATGTGCACGGCGACCGACACCGGCACCGCCTGGGTCACCGACCACCTCGCCGACCGGGACGTGCTGCAGCGGATCGTGCCCAGCCACGTCGGCGACCCGTCCTGGACCTGGCCCGACCGCCCTGGTGTCGCCGGCTGCATCGCGCCGCCGGGGGCCATCGTGGTCGCCGAACGCGGCGCGTCCTCGCTGTACCTGCTGCACACCACCGCGCCCGGTGCGTTCACCGGCACCCCGCGCACCCTGCTGACCGGCGCCTACGGCCGGCTCGGTCCCGCCGCCCTCGCCCCCGACGGCCTGCTCTGGCTGGGCACCACGAACAAGGGCGCCGGCGGCCCCGTGGTCAGCAGCGACGACCGCGCCCTGCGCATCCAACCCCCCTCAGCCGGCGGCGGAGGCGGCCCCGACTAACCCTGTGAGTGGTATTGGTCGCTATAGCGACCAATACCACTCACAGGGGTACTAGGTGCAGCGTTGGAGGATTAGTTCGCGGACTCGTTTGGCGTCGGCTTGGCCTCGGGTGGCCTTCATGACGGCGCCGACGATCGCACCGGCGGCGGCCACCTTGCCGCCCCGGATCTTCTCCGCGACGTCGGGCTGGGCGGCGAGGGCCTCGTCGACGGCGGTGATCAGAGCGGAGTCGTCGGAGACCACCTTGAGTCCCCGCGCCGCGACGACCTCGTCCGGCGAGCCCTCACCGGCCAGCACGCCGTCCACCACCTGCCGCGCCAGGTTGTTGCTCAGCTCGCCACCGGCCACCAGCTCGATCACCCTGGCCAGCTGCTCCGGGGTGATCGGCAGCTCGTCCAGCGCGACGCCGGAGTTGTTGGCCTGCTGCGACAGGTACGACACCCACCACGAGCGGGCCTCACCGGACGGTGCGCCGGCCGCCACGGTGGCCGCGACGAGGTCCAGCGCGCCGGCGTTGACCAGGTCGCGCAGCTCCTCGTCGGACAGCGACCACTCCGCCTGCACCCGCTTGCGCCGCGCGCCGGGCATCTCCGGCAGGCTGTCCCGCAGCTGAGCCACCCACTCCGCCGACGGCTCGACGGGCACCAGGTCGGGCTCCGGGAAGTAGCGGTAGTCCTCGGCGGTCTCCTTGCGGCGGCCGGCCCGGGTGGTCCCGCTGGCCTCCTCGAAGTGCCGCGTCTCCTGCACCACGAGCTCGCCCGCCTCGAGCACACCGGCCTGCCGGCACATCTCGAAGCGCACCGCCCGCTCCACCGAGCGCAGCGAGTTGACGTTCTTCGTCTCGCTGCGGGTGCCGAGCACGCCGGAGTCCCGGGGCGACAGCGACAGGTTCACGTCGCAGCGCATCGAGCCCTGGTCCATCCGCACGTCGGACACGCCCAGCGAGCGGAGCACGTCCCGCAGCTGGCTGACGTACGCGCGGGCCACCTCCGGCGCACGCTCGCGGGTACCCGGGATCATCTTGGTGACGATCTCGATCAGCGGCACGCCGGCCCGGTTGTAGTCGAGCAGCGAGTACTCCGCCCCGTGAATGCGGCCAGTTGCGCCACCGACGTGCATCGACTTGCCGGTGTCCTCCTCCATGTGCGCACGCTCGATCTCCACGCGCACCACCGAACCGTCATCCAGCTCGACGTCGAGGTAGCCGTTCACCGCGATCGGCTCGTCGTACTGCGAGGTCTGGAAGTTCTTCGGCATGTCCGGGTAGAAGTAGTTCTTGCGGGCGAACCGGCAGCGCGGCACGATCTCGCAGTTCAGCGCGAGCCCGATCAGCATCGCCGAGCGCACCGCCACCTCGTTCACCACCGGCAGCGAACCCGGCAGGCCGAGGCACGTCGGGCAGACCTGGGTGTTCGGCTCGGCACCGAACTCGGTCGGGCAGCCGCAGAACATCTTGGTCCGCGTGTTCAGCTCGACGTGCACCTCGAGCCCGAGCATCGGGTCGAACCTCTCGACCACCGTGTCGTAGTCGACCAGCTCCGGTGTCACCGGGGCGCTCATACCGTGGCCTCCAACCCGTTGCTCCGCTGGATCAGCGGACCTCCGTCGGCGGCGTTGCGGGCGGCCTCGAACGCGGCGGCCACCCGGTACATCACCGCCTCACCCAGCGCCGGCGCCATGATCTGCAGGCCCACCGGCAGCCCGTCCGACTCGGCCAACCCGGACGGCACCGACATCGCCGTGTTGCCCGCCATGTTCGCCGGGATCGTGCACAGGTCGTTCAGGTACATGGCCAGCGGGTTGTCGACCTTCTCCCCGATCGGGAACGCCGTGGTCGGCGCGGTCGGCGAGACCAGCACGTCGGCCACCCCGAACGCGGCGGTGAAGTCGTTCGTGATCAGCGTGCGCACCTTCTGCGCCTTGCCGTAGTACGCGTCGTAGTAACCCGAGCTCAGCGCGTAGGTACCGAGCATGATCCGGCGCTTCACCTCGTCGCCGAGACCGGCCTCCCGGGTCGCCGCCATGACGTCCTCGGCGGACGCGTCGGGCGTCGGCATGACCCGCATTCCGTAGCGCATCGCGTCGAACCGGGCCAGGTTCGAGGACACCTCGCTGGGCAGGATCAGGTAGTAGGCGGCCAGCGCGTACTCGAAGTGCGGGCAGCTGACCGTGACCACCTCGGCCCCGAGGGACTCCAGCGTGCGCAGCGCGGCCCGGAAGCTCGCCTCCACGTCCGGCTGGTAGCCCTCGCCGCCCAGCTCGCGGACCATGCCGATGCGCAGCCCCCGCAGGTCACCGCCGGCACCCTGGCGCGCCGCCTCGACCACCGCCGGCAACGGGGCGTCGATCGACGTGGAGTCCAGGGGGTCGTAGCCGCCGATCACCTCGTGCAGCAGCGCCGCGTCCAGCACGGTGCGGGCGCACGGGCCGGCCTGGTCCAGCGACGATGCGCAGGCCACCAGCCCGTACCGGGACACCCCGCCGTAGGTCGGCTTGACGCCCACCGTGCCGGTGACCGCGGCCGGCTGGCGGATCGAGCCGCCGGTGTCGGTACCCATCGCCAGCGGGGCCTCGAACGCGGCCAGCGACGCCGCCGAGCCACCGCCCGAGCCACCGGGGATCCGGGTGGTGTCCCACGGGTTGTGCGTCGGGCCGTAGGCGGAGTGCTCCGTGGAGCTGCCCATGGCGAACTCGTCCATGTTCGTCTTGCCGAGGATGACCAGGCCGGCCCGGCGCAGCCGCGCGGTGACCGTCGCGTCGTACGGCGGCCGCCAGCCCTCGAGGATCTTCGAGCCGCAGGTCGTCGGCATGTCCGAGGTGGTGAACACGTCCTTGAGTGCGAGCGGCACCCCGGCCAGCGGCGAGGCCGGCGCTTCGCCGGCCGCCAGCGCGGCGTCCACGGCGGCGGCGGCCGCGAGCGCGGGCTCCGTCGCCACGTGCAGGAAGGCGTGCACCGCCGGGTCGACCTGGGCGATCCGGTCCAGGTGCGCCTGGGTGACGTCGACCGAGGACACCTCCCCGGCGTGGATCTTCGCGGCCAGCTCCGCGGCGGTCAGCCTGGTCAGTTCGGTGCCGCTCATGCTTCCTCCCCCAGGATCCTGGGCACCTGGAAGCGGCCCAGCTCGCTCGCCGGCGCACCGGACAGCGCCTGCTCCTGGGTCAGCCCCGGGCGGATCCGGTCCGGCCGGAACACGTTCGTCACCGGCACCGCGTGCGACGTGGGCTCGATGTCATCGGCCGCAACCGTGCCGACCACGGCCACCGACTGCAGGATGACGTCGAGCTGGCCGGCGAAGCGGTCGAGCTCGGCCTCCGTGACAGCGAGCCGGGCGAGCCGGGCGAGGTGGGCGACCTCGGCGCGGGAGATGACCCCGCCGGCCGGGTCGGGCGTCGACTCAGGCATTTCCCTCCTGGTCAGAAATGGCACGGGGGCGGCCATGACGATCATGGCGGCGCCCCGGGGAGAACACCTCAAGTCTAGGTCCGCCACCCGGACAGGCGGTCGACCGGGCGGCCCGCACCCGGCGGCTCGGCCATTGCACCCGCCGGTAAGCGCAGAATTCGCGCCCGGCAACACGGCCGGAACAGGGTGCTGCCACAATTCCCCGGGCTATTGCGGTGGTACTAGGAGGAGTGTCGAGCGGTGTCGTTCCTGATCCGGGTGCAAGTCCCGGACCGGCCAGGCATGCTCGGCGCTATTGCCACCGCGCTCGGGCACGCCGGGGTCGACATACTCGGCGTCGATGTGGTGGAGCGGGCCGACTCGATCGCGGTCGACGACCTCGCCGTCGACATGCCGAGCGGCCGGCCACCGGATGTGCTGATCACCGCCGTCGAGTCGATCCCCGGCGTGTACGTGGAGTCGGTCCGGCCGCACACCGGCAAGCTCGACACCCACCGCGAGCTGGAGCTGATCGAGGAGATCAGCGCCAACCCCGAGCGGGGCCTGCAGCTGTTCGCCGACGGGATCCCCCGGATCTTCCGGGCCGGCTGGGCACTCGTGGTCGTCCAGGAGGGTCGCCGCGCCTACCGGCTCGCGGAGAGCCAGGCGTCCCCGGAGACCAGGGCCGGCAGCCTGCCCTGGCTACCGCTGACCAAGCCGATCGTGCTCGACCCTTCGGTGCACTGGGCGCCCGAGCCCTGGTACGAGCTGGACACCGAGCTCGCGGCCGCGCCCTTCGCCGGCCCCGACAAGGCGCTCGTCGTCGGCCGCCCCGGCGGGCCCGCGTTCCGCCCCTCCGAGCTGGCCCGGCTGAACCACCTCGGCGGCATCGTGTCCACGATCCTCGGCACGACCTAGCGGGGCAGGTCCGCCCCGGCCGGCGCCCGACCGCTTCCCCGCAGCTCAGACCTTGATCGCCAGCGCGCTCTTGACCAGGTCCTCGTTGCCGGTGGCCAGCCACTTGTCGGGTCGGACCAGCACGTCCTCGAAACCGATCCGCGTGTCGATGCCCAGGCGCAGCGCGTACTCCAGCACCGGCCAGGCGCCGTCCTCCTCGCCGTGCAGCAGCACCGGCACCCCGAGGTGGCCGAGCGTGCGCAGGATCCGGACCGCCTCGGCGACGGCCGTGTCCGGGCCGCTCACCGTCGGCTCGGCGACCACCCGGATCGTGCCCGGCGGCACGCCGACCTTGCGCAGGGTGACCGCGTCCGCCGTCGTCCATACGCCCAGCTCGAGGCCGATGCCCAGCGAGTAGGCCGCCGCGCACACCTCCCGCCAGCCGAGGTCGTGCACGTTGACCGCGATCACGTCCGGCTTGCCGGCGCCGAGGCGGCCCCAGGCGATGACCGCGTCGACCCGCAGCTTGGGATCCGGCTGCACCCAGCGGGCCGCCGGCACGCCGACCTCCATACCGGGCACCTCGGCGTGGATCGCCGCGACGGCGTCACCGACGTGCAGCGGCTCCAAGGTCTCCAGGCCCTTCGGGCAACGTGGATGTACGTGAACCGACGTGACGCCATAGCGCGCCACCGCCCGCGCGTCCCGCGCCAGGTAATACGGCGTGACAGGCAGCGCGGGGTGCGCATCCGCTGGGCGCGCACCGTTCAGACATCCTTGCAGCACCGACGTGACCTCCCCGACTTGCTCAGATTAAGCCACTAACGGCCGTAATGGGTTACTTCGAAATGCTGGGCTTCGCTATTCCGAACGGGCGAGTTGGACCGCCGCGTCGGGGCCCTCGCGCAGTAATACGGTGAACCCGGCCTCATCCAACACCGGAACGCCCAGCTCAAGGGCCTTCTCGTGCTTTGTGCCCGGAGCCTCGCCGACAACCACGAACGCCGTCTTCTTGGACACCGACCCGGCGGCCCGGCCACCCCGTGAGGTGATGGCCTCCTTCGCCTCGTCCCGCGAGTAACCCTCGAGGCTGCCGGTGACGACGATCGACAGGCCCTCCAGGGTGCGCGGTACCGACTCGTCGCGCTCCTCGGCCAGCCGTACCCCGGCGGCCCGCCACTTGGCGACGACCTCGCGGTGCCAGTCGACGGTGAACCACTCCCGCACGGCCGCCGCGATCGTCGGGCCCACGCCGTCGACGGCGGCCAGCGCCTCGACGGTGCGCGCCACCCGCTTGGCCGGTGTGGTGGCGGCATCAGCCCCGGAATCGGCGACAGCGTCCCCGGTCCCCGAGTCCGTCTCAGCAGCGTCGGTCTCAGCGGCGTCCGTCTCAGCGGCGTCGGGGGCGTCCAGAGCGCTGGTCTCAACGGGCTCGGCGGCTGCCTCAACGGCATCGGGCTCAACGGCATCGGGCTCAACGGCATCGAGGTCACCGGCGGGCTCGGCTTCCGGGTCCTCGGTGACGGGCTGGCCGGCGGTGGCGGCCTCGATCGCGTCCAGCGAGCCGAACTCCCTGGCCAGCGCCTGCGCGGCGGTGGGCCCGACGTGCCGGATGGACAACCCGACCAGCACGCGCCACAGCGGTGTGTCCTTCGCGCGCTCCAGGTTGACCAGGAGCTTGCGCGCGTTGGCCGACAGGTCGCCCGCCTTGGTCCGGAACAGCTCGACGCGCAGTAGGTCGTCCTCCGTGAGAGAGAAGACGTCGCCCTCGTCGGTGATCACCCCGGAGCTGAGCAGCGCGGCCGCCGCCTCGTAGCCGAGCACCTCGATGTCGAAGGCGCCCCGCCCGGCCAGGTGGAACAGCCGCTCGCGCAGCTGCGCGGGGCAGGACCGCGCGTTGGGGCAGCGCTGGTCGATGTCGGTTTCCTTCTGGCGCACCAGCTCGGTGCCGCACTCGGGGCAGTGCGTGGGCATCACGAACTCGCGCTCGTCGCCGGTGCGTACGTCGACCACCGGGCCGAGCACCTCGGGGATCACGTCGCCGGCCTTGCGGATGACCACCCGGTCGCCGATCAGCACGCCCTTGCGGCGCACCTCGTCGGCGTTGTGCAGGGTGGCCATGCCGACCGTGGACCCCGCCACGACCACCGGCTCCAGCACCGCGAACGGGGTGACCCGGCCGGTGCGGCCCACGTTGACCTGGATGTCGTTCAGTGTGGTCGTGACCTCTTCGGGCGGGTACTTGTAGGCGATCGCCCAGCGGGGGGCCCGCGACGTGGAGCCGAGCCGGCGCTGCAGGGCCACCTCATCGACCTTGATCACGATGCCGTCGATCTCGTGCTCGATGTCGTGCCGGTGCTCGCCCCAGTACTTGACGTGCTCGACGATCTCCTCGACACCCCGCACGACGTCGGTGTGCTCGGAGACGGGCAGGCCCCAGGCCCGCAGCGCGTCGTAGGCCTGCGACTGGCGATCCGGGTTGAACCCCTCGCGCTTGCCGAGGCCGTGGCAGATCAGCCGCAGGTTGCGGCTGGCGGTGATCCGGGGGTCCTTCTGGCGCAGCGAGCCGGCGGCGGTGTTGCGCGGGTTCGCGTACACCGGCTTGCCCGCCTCGACCATCAGCGCGTTCAGCGCCTGGAAGTCCTCCAGCCGGAAGTAGACCTCGCCGCGCACCTCGACCAGCTCCGGCACCGGGAACTGCTCGCTGCCGGTGAGCTGCTCGGGCACCTCGTGCAGGGTGCGCATGTTGAGCGTGACGTCCTCACCGGTGCGCCCGTCCCCCCGGGTGAGCGCGCGCGTCAGCTTGCCGTTCTCGTAGAGCAGGTTGACCGCGAGGCCGTCGATCTTGAGCTCGGCCAGGTAGTGCAGCTCGTGCCCGACCTCCTTCTCCACGCGCTCCACCCAGGTGCGCAGCTCGTCGGCGGAGAACGCATTGTCCAGGCTGAGCATCCGCTCGAGATGGTCGTGCGCGATGAACTCGGTGGCGAACCGGCCGACCACCCGCTGCGTCGGCGACTCCGGCGTGACGAGGTCGGGGTACTGCTCCTCGAGCTCGACCAGCTCGCGCCACAGCGCGTCGAACTGCCCGTCCGAGACCACCGGCGAGTCCAGCACGTAGTAGCGGAACTGGTGGTCGGCGATCTCGGTGGCCAGCCGGGAGTGCCGCTCCCTGGCCGGCCCAGGAGCGGGCACGCCCTCGGTCACGGTGCCCTCGGGCCCGGGGTCGGCTGCCATCACCGCGCCAGATTAGCGGGGACCCCCGACAGCCCGCTGGTGCGACGCGTGGTGATCAATCCCATGCGGCGGGCGGTGGGGTCGCGCTCAGGACGTCGGCACCAGGTAGCCGTGCTGGGTGCCGGCCGCGTCCAGCGGCACGATCTCCTTGCCGAGCGGCATCAGGGACACCGGGATGAGCTTGAGGTTCGCCCAGGCCAGCGGGATGCCGATGATCGTGATCGCCAGCGCGATCGCGGTCAGCAGGTGGCCGATCGCCAGCCAGATCCCGGCGACGATGAACCAGATCACGTTGCCGATCGTGGACGGCGCGCCCGCGCCCGGCCGGTCGACCAGCGTGCGCCCGAACGGCCACAGCGCGAAGTTGGCGATGCGGAACGCGGCCAGCCCGAACGGGATGGTCACGATCAGCAGGCAGCACACCACGCCGGCCAGCACGTACCCGGCCGCCATCCAGAACCCGCACAGGACCAGCCAGATCACGTTCAGCAGCGTCCGCATACCCCCAAGGATGCCACCGTCGGACGCCCCGCGTCGGGTCTGGCGCCGGGGGCGCCGCGGTGGCGGGGCGCGCGCTTCTTCTGGCGCAGCGCGTCCGACATCGCGACGGTGCACCGGACGCCCCCGCGCGCCGCGCCCGGTCAGCCGAGCAGTTCGTCCACCGCGCCGAGCAGGGCGAGCACCGAGCGCTCCTTGGCCGCGTGCCCCATCAGGCCGATCCGCCAGGCCCGGCCGGCGAACTCGCCGAGGCCGCCGCCGACCTCGATGCCGTACCGGTCCAGCAGCGCGCGCCGCAGCGGCGCCTCCTCCAGCCCTTCCGGCAGCGTCGTCGAGGTCAGCTGGGGCAGTCGGTTGGCGGCGTCGGCGATCAGCCCGAAACCCCGCTTGGCCAACGCGTCCTGCAGCTTGCCGCCCACCGAGGCGTGCCGCGCCCAGACCGCCTCGCGGCCCTCGTCCAGCAGCCGGCCGAGCCCGGCGTGCAGCGAGTACGCCATGGTCGAGGACGCGGTGTGGTGGTAGCGGTGCGACGCCCCGACGTAGTACTCGTGCAGCAGTCCGAGGTCGAGGTAGAACGAGCGGACCGGCTCGGTGCGCGCCCGCAGCACGTCCACCGCGCGCGGTGACAGCGTCACCGGGGCCAGGCCGGGGGGCGCGCCGAGGCACTTCTGGCTGGCCGAGTAGCAGGCGTCGACCTTCCAGTCGTCCACCCGCAGCTCCGTGCCGCCGAGCGCGGTCACCGCGTCGACCAGCAGCAGCGTGTCCGTGTCGGCCAGCGCGGCCAGGGGCGCGATGTCGTTGCGCACGCCGGTGGACGTCTCGGCCGCGACCACGGCGAGCAGCCGGGCACCCGGGTTGGCGCGCTGCGCGGCGAGCAGGTCGGCCGGGTCCAGCGCGGTGCCCCACGGCGCCTCCACCCGGACCACCTGGGCGCCGCCCCGGCTGGCCACCTCGCAGAGCCGCTCGCCGAAGTACCCGTTCACGCCGATGATGGCGGTCTCACCGGTCTGCAGCAGGCTGGCCAGGCAGGCCTCCATGCCGGCCGAACCGGTGCCGCTGACCGGCAGCGTCAGCTCGTTGGCGGTGCCGAACACCGCGCGCAACCGGTCGGAGATCTCGGCCATCAGGGCCAGGTAGTCCGGGTCGAGGTGCCCGAGCACGGGGCGGCCGAGCGCCTCCACCGCCTCCGGGTACGGGTTCGACGGTCCGGGTCCGAGCAGCAGGCGATCGGCGTGCGCAGTCACGAGAATGGAGCCTACGACGAGTGCGCCGGCGGCACCCGCCGAGACGCCGTTACCCAGAAGTAGCGTCCGGACGTGCGCAATTGATGGCTCGACGGCGCCCACTGGGTAAGGATGACCATCGTGAGTCGCTCAGTGAAACGTCCCGCCACGCCACGCGCCGGACGCAACGGGTCGACGAGGTCGAAACCGCCGGCCCTGACGCAGAACGGCGACCCGGCCCTGTTCGACGGCTACTTCCAGCCGGACCGGGCCCATCCGGACGCGTTCGACGAGATGTTCGACGCGGACGGCACGGTCCGAGCGCCGTACCGCGCGCTGCACGACGCGATCGCGCCGACGGCAGCCGCGGACCTGACCGCCCGCTCCGAGGCGCTGGACCGCGCCTACGCCGACCAGGGCATCACGTTCTCGCTGTCCGGCCAGGAACGCACGTTCCCGCTGGACATCGTGCCCCGGGTGATCGCCGCGTCGGAGTGGACCCGGCTGCAGCGCGGCATCGTGCAGCGGGTGAAGGCGCTGGAGGCGTTCCTGGCCGACGTGTACGCCGACGCCCACATCGTGCGGGACGGGGTGATCCCGCGCCGGCTGGTGACCAGCTGCGCGCACTTCCACCGGGCCGCCGCCGGCATCCTGCCGCCCAACGGCGTGCGCATCCACGTGGCCGGCATCGACCTGGTGCGCGACGAGCAGGGCACCTTCCGGGTGCTCGAGGACAACCTGCGCTGCCCGTCAGGGGTCTCCTACGTGATGGAGAACCGGCGCACCATGGCCAGGGTCTTCCCCGACCTGTTCACCCGGCAGCGCGTCCGCGCGGTCGGCGACTACGCGAGCCACCTGCTCCGGGCGCTGCGCGCGGCGGCGGCGCCGAACGCGGCCGACCCGACCGTCGTCGTGCTCACCCCCGGGGTGTTCAACTCCGCGTACTTCGAGCACTCGCTGCTGGCCAGGCAGATGGGCGTGGAGCTCGTCGAGGGCCGCGACCTGTTCTGCCGGGACAACGTCGTCTACATGCGCACCACCGAGGGCGAGCAGCAGGTGGACGTGGTCTACCGCCGCCTCGACGACGACTTCCTGGACCCGCTGCAGTTCAAGCCCGACTCGGTACTCGGGGTGGCGGGCATCCTCAATGCGGCCAGGGCCGGCAACGTCGTGATCGCCAACGCGGTCGGCAACGGCGTCGGCGACGACAAGCTGGTCTACACCTACGTGCCGACCATGATCCAGTACTACCTGAACGAGCGGCCGCTGCTGCCGAACGTGTCCACCTACCGGTGCTGGCTGCCCGACGAGCGCGGCTACGTGCTCGACCACCTGGACGAGCTGGTGCTCAAGCCGGTCGAGGGCTCGGGTGGCTACGGCATCCTGTTCGGGCCGAACGCCACCTCCCGCGAGCGCGCCAACGCCCGCCGCAACATCCAGTCCGACCCGCGCGGGTGGATCGCCCAGCCGGTCGTGCAGCTGTCCACGGTGCCGACCAAGGTGGCCGACCAGCTGCAGCCCCGGCACGTCGACCTGCGCCCGTTCGCGGTGAACGACGGCGAGGGCGTCTTCGTGCTGCCCGGCGGGCTGACCCGGGTGGCGCTGCCCAACGGCAGCCTGGTGGTGAACTCCAGCCAGGGCGGCGGCAGCAAGGACACCTGGGTGCTGGCCGGTGGCCGCTCCGCCGGGGCCGACCGGGAGCTCGGTGAGCGCGGGCTGGCCAAGGCGCCCCCGCCGTCCTCCCCCGCCGCCGAGCACGGACCGGAGCTCACCGCCGGCCAGCAACAGCAGCAACAACAACAGCAGCAACAAGGGAGCCGCTGATGTTGGCTCGCAACGCCGAGTCGCTGTACTGGATCGGCCGCTACGTGGAGCGCGCCGACGACACCGCCCGCATCCTGGACGTGTCGGTGCACCAGCTGCTCGAGGACGCCACCGTCGACGTGGACACCGCCGCCCGCACCCTGCTGCGGGTGCTCGGGGTGGAGGCGACGACCGACGAGCCGCTGGACGCCTGGTCGCTGACCGAGCTGGTGGCCTACTCCACCGAGCACGCCGGCTCGATCGTGGGCTCGGTGTCCAGCGCCAGGGAGAACGCCCGGGGCGCCCGCGAGGTCGTGTCCTCCGAGATGTGGGAGTGCCTCAACGCCACCTGGAACGCCCTGCCGGAGCGCCAGAGCTACGCCCGCTGGGGTGGCCCGCACGCGTTCTTCGCCTACGTCGAGGAGCGGGCCGCGATGTTCCACGGCCTGGCCGCCTCGACCATGAGCCGGGACGACAGCTGGCGGTTCCTGCTGCTCGGGCGGTCGGTGGAGCGGGTGGACATGGTGGTCCGGCTGCTGCTGTCCCGGGTGTCGGACCGGATGTCCTCGCCGGGCTGGCTGACCGTGCTGCGCTCCGCCGGCGCGCACGACACGTACCTGCGCACCTACCGGGGTGCCCTGGACGCGGGGCGGGTGGTGCAGTTCCTGCTGCTGGACCGGCTGTTCCCGCGTTCGGTGTTCCACGCGCTGCGCGAGGCGGAGAACTGCCTGCAGCAGCTGGACCGGCGGCCCACGGTCCGCATCGGCGCCAAGCACGAGGCACTGCGGCTGCTCGGGCGGGCCCGCAGCGAGCTGGAGTTCCTCCGCCCGCAGGACCTGCTCGAGGACCTGCCGACCCAGCTCGGCGGCCTGCAGGAGACCATCCGGGAGGCCGGCGAAGCGGTGTCCCTGCAGTACTTCCACTCCGCGCCCTGGGTGGCCTGGACCGCACCGGAGGTGAGCTGACCGTGGGTTGGCGGATTCGTGTTGTGCACTCGACCGGTTACCGGTACTCGGGGACGGTCACCCAGTCCTACAACGAGGTCCGGCTGACCCCGCGCGGGGACAACAGGCAGAACGTCATCGTGACCAGGGTGGAGACCGTGCCGGCCACCCGCGCCTACCGGTTCACCGACTACTGGGGCACCGTCGTCACCTCGTTCGACCTGCACGCCCCGCACACCGAGCTGGAGGTCGTGGCCACCTCGGTGGTGGAGACCGGCGACACCGCTCCGGTGAACCGCGAGGCGAGCTGGGAGGACGTCACCCACGACAAGGTCGCGGACCGGCACACCGAGATGCTGGAGTTCTCCAACTACGTGTCGTCCGACCGCGGCCTGGCCAAGGTGGCCGCGACGCTGCGGCGCAACCTCAAGCCCGCCGACGCCGCCATGGCCGCCTGCCGCTGGGTGCACGAGAACCTGCGCTACCAGCCGGGCAGCACCGGCGTGCACACCTCCGCCGTGGAGGCCTGGCAGGCCGGCGAGGGCGTCTGCCAGGACTACGTGCACCTGTCGCTGGCACTGCTGCGCCGGCTCGGCATCCCCGCCCGGTACGTGTCCGGCTACCTCATCCCCAAGGCGGACACCGAGGTCAAGCAGACCGTGCGCGGCGAGAGCCACGCCTGGGTGGAGATCTGGACCGGCGGCTGGTGGGGCTACGACCCGACCAACGACATCCCGATCGGCAACCGGCACGTGCTCGTCGCGATGGGCCGCGACTACGCCGACGTGTCCCCGATGAAGGGCATCTACCTCGGCGGCGAGGCGGAGGCCCTGGAGGTCACGGTCGACATGACCCGCCTGGCCTAGCTGGACCAGCTCTCCGGGGGCTCCACGAAGGCGCGGCCGAGGTCGCGGCTCAGGGTCATGGCCTTGCGCGCCCACTCCGGGGTCGCGCCGGCCAGACCGCAGGCCGGGGTGGCCACGACCAGCTCGGCCAGCCGGGGCCGGGCGAAGCCGACCCGGTCGGCCAGCAGCAGCGCCGGGCGGGCCAGCTCGCGCAGGGTGGGCTCGGGGCCCGCCGGGGCCAGCGTCGGCACGAGCCCGAGCAGCAGCGGCAGGCCCGCGTCCCAGGCCTCGCCGACGGCGTCCAGCGCGGCGGTGTGGGTACCCATCAGGCGGGCGTCCAGCGCGAGCGCTGCCGCGCCGGCCCCGCGCAGCAGCGCGATCGGCGGCTTGGGCGCGCAGCAGTGCACGATCACCGGCTCGGGCAGCGCGTCGATCACCTCACGCAGCACCTGCTGGGCCTCCGACTCGGGCACCGCCGCGACCGTGCCGAAGCCGGACGGGGTGGGCAGCGAACCGGCCAGCACGGCCGGCAGGCTCGGCTCGTCCAGCTGCACGGTGACCTTGGCGCCGGTCCGCTTGGCGACCTCGGCGGCGTGCCGGGACAGGCCCTCGGCGAGGCTGGCGGCGAACTCCCGGCGGGCGCCCCGGTCGCTCAGCACCCGGTGGCCGTTGCGCAGCTCGATGCCGGCGGCCAGCGTCCACGGGCCGGCGGACTGCACCTTCACCCAGGCCGGCGCGCTGGCGTCGAGCACCTCCTCCAGCGCGTCCAGGTCGGTGCGCAGCAGGTCGACGCCGCGCCGGTGCTCACGACCGGCGCGGGCGGTGACCCGGTAACCCGACGGCACCAGCTCGGTGGCCAGGTCGACCAGGAGCGCGGCGGACCGGCCGATCAGGTCGGCGCCCACCCCCCGGGCCGGCAGCTCCGGCAGGTACGGCAGCTCGGGCAGCTCACCGGCGACGGTGCGGACCGCCTCCAGCGGGTCGGTGCCCGGAAGCGATCCGATGCCGGTGGCGGTACCGGGTGACCAGTGCGGCGTATTCACAGCCGGTGTCTACCAGGCCGGGCCGCGACTCCGCCGGTTGGATCAGCTCAGATCACCGAGGGCGACCTCGGTGGTCTTGGCCACCTTGGACACCCCGCCCCGCCAGTAGAACCCGACCGCGTGGTCGGCACCGTCCACGGCCAGCCCGATCGTGCCCGTGCCGAGGCCGTCGGCTTCGGTGCCCCGGGAGTCGTCGGCGTGCGGGGACACGGTCGAGTCGGCCACCTTGACCAGCCACTCATCGGCGCGATTGGGGTTCCGCACCGGCGTGTCGAGCACGATCACCACGTGCCCGGTGTCGCGGGTCCTGGAGTCGGGGGTGGCGAGCCAGGCGACCACATCGCCCGGCCGCAGGTCAGCGGGCGTGGCCACCGACCGCCACGGCCCGGCCCGCCCGGCCCGCAGCGTGTGCTCGAAGTCCTGGGCGAGCGGCCGGCCGGCGGACGCGGTGACCGGCAGCGCGCGCAGGGCGGCCGGCGCGGCCCGGCCCAGCGCGTAGTCGAGGAACCCGGAGCAGTCGTAGTAGAACTCGCCCCTGACGGCGTCCACGTCGGTGTCGTGCTGGTACTCGGTGTCCCGCATGGCGGCCAGCTCGGCGTGCGCCTCGGCGAGCAGGGCCAGCCGAGCGCCGGAGCCGGCCGGCTGCGCGCTCAGGTGGGCCAGCGAGCCGTGCGGCAGGAGTTTGGACCGCACCGACCCCGGTGCCCCGGTGACCAGCGCGACCGGCACGAGCACCAGCAGCACCGCCCAGACCAGCAGCGGAACCAGCCGGGTACTGGGTCTCGGTACCCGCCCGGCCGGACCTCGGAGCGACTGGCCTGCCATCGGATCCCCTCTCCACCGCGAATGTACTGATCGTCGCCCGGCGGGCGCACCGGCACGACCGTGCTGGCCCCCGCGCGCCCGGGGAGCCAGCCCTACCCGTCGAGGAGGTGGTCCCGGGTATCGAGCGGCCCGGGGTGACCAGGTATCGCCTGTACCGGAGCTTCCGGCCCGCCGGCGCTCCGGGTACGGCCGGCTGCATCGCCGTGGTGACGATCCAGTTCGACCGGCCGGGGCGGGCCAGGCGGTGGGTCGACGAGGTGGTCTCCGAGCTGGGCGCGGTGGGGCCGGTGCCTGGCCACCCGTGCCGCGACACCCGTGCCGCTGGCCCGCGCGGCGCTCGGGACCGGCGCGCTCGGGACCGGCGCACTCAGGACCGGCGTAGGGCCCAGTCCCGCAGCGTGGTGTTGAGGATCTTCGTGCCGTTCGGGCCGGCGGTCGTGGGCATCTCGTCGATCACGTGCACGGCGTCCGGCACCTTGAACTTGGCCAGCGTGGCGGCGCACCAGTCGCGCAGCGCGGCTGAGGTCGGCGCGGCGGCCGGGTCGGCGGGCACCACAAAGCCGACCGCCCGGGTACCGCCGTCCCCACCCTCGATGCCGACCACCTTGGCGACGTCCACCCCGGGGTGCTCGGCGAGCCGCTGCTCGATCTCGGCGGGGTCGACGAGGAAGCCCCGCAGCCGCAGCGCGTCGCCCATCCGGCACGTGTAGACGAACACGCCCTCGTCGACCAGGTAGCCGAGGTCACCGCTGCGGAACCAGCCGTCCCCGTCGCGCGCGCGGGCCGCCACCGACGGGTCGCCGAGATAGCCGTCCACCACGTTCGGGCCGAGGAACCGCAGCTCGCCCTCCTGCCCCGGCGGCAGCGCCAGGCCGGTCTCCGGGTCGACCACCCGCACCCGGATGTCCGGGGTGACCACCCGGCCGCCGCCCTCCCAGCGGCGCGGTGGCGGCTCGTCGGCCGGCCACATCGAGGTCAGCGCGAACACCTCCGAGGAGCCGTACAGTCCGGCCGTCGTGGTGCCGAACGACTCCTCCGCCCATCGCGCGAGCTCGACCAGCCGGCCCTGGAAGTTCGCCGCGCCCCACCACCGCCAGCCGGACAGGTCACGCGGCCGCGCCCGCCAGGCCCGTTCCAGGCGCTGTCCCAGGTCGTCCCCGCCGACGACGTGGCTGACCCGGTGGGTGGCCATGTCGTCGAGCACCGCGTCGGCGTCGAACACCGGCTCGAGCAGCACCGTGGCGCCCCCGGCCAGCGCGGCCATCGCGGCGCTGAACCCGTACGTACCGGCCAGCGGCACGCCGCAGAGCAGCACGTCCCCGGCCACCAGCCCGATCGCGGCCGCGTCGGCCACCGCATGGCCGAGCACCCCGCCGCCCCGGTGCGCGGCGAGCTTGGGCCGGCCGGTGCTGCCGGAGGTGGTGAACGCGACGGCCAGCGCATCGGGGTCGGAGGGCGCGAGCCGGGGCAGGGCGGCGGGCCGCGCGGTGCGGGCGGGCGGCCGGGCGGGTGGCCGGGCGGGTGGCCGGGCGGGTGGCACGGCCCAGGCGCCGGCACCGAGGTCGTAGCCGGCCACCTCGGCGGCGGTCGGGGCGGGGGTCTCGGGACCGGGGACGACGGCCACCTGGGGTGGGCCGGTAGGTACGTCGGGAGCCGACCGGGCCGCCTCGGAGGCCGCGCTCCCGAGCGGGCCGACGGTCGCGCGCCGGGCCGCCTCGACGAGTCGTTCCCGCAGGTCCAGCCCGTGGAAGCCGTGTGCGACGGCGACCAGCCGGGGGCGCGCCATGGTGAGCAGGTGGGTGACCTCGTCGACGTTGTACCGGGTGTTCACGCCGATCACGTGCGCGCCGAGGGCGGCGGTGGCGAACTGCCAGCACAGCGCGTCGGACCAGTTCGGCAGCCACACCGCGACGCAGTCGCCGGCCCCGATGCCGGCCTCGGCCAGCCGCTCGGCCAGCGCCACCGTGCGCCGCCACAGCTGGGCCCTGGACACCTCGACGGCCCGGCCGCCCGGGGCGATGTCGATCACGGCGCGGGCCACCGGGTCGCGCCGGACCAACCGGCCGAGCAGATCGGGCAGGTCGGCCGGCGGATCGTCGACGACCGCGACCGGGAACCGGGATACCACCGTCAGCTCAGCGGATCGTGGCCGAACCGAGCACGATGTCGCCGGCCGCGTCGGACCGGTACAGCGCCACCGCCTGGCCCGGCGCCACCCCGCGCAGCGGCTCCCGCAGGTGCACCCGCAGCAGGTCGCCGTCCAGCTCGGCCACCGCGTCGGCGAGGCCACCGTGCGCGCGGACCTGCGCCACGCACTCCACCGGCCCCTCCGGCGCGCGCCCGGCCGCCCACACCGGCCGCTCGCCGACGATCTCGTGCACGTCCAGCGCCTCCGGGGGGCCGACGCGCACGGTGCCGGTGACGGGCTCGATGGCCAGCACGTAGCGCGGCCGGCCGTCCGCCGCCGGCCGGTCGACGCCGAGGCCGCGGCGCTGGCCCACGGTGAAGCCGTGCACCCCGGTGTGCTCGGCGAGCACCACGCCACTCGCCGCGTCCACCACCGGGCCGGGGCGGGCGCCGAGCCGCTCGGTGAGCCAGCCGGCGGTGTCGCCGGTCGGGATGAAGCAGATGTCGTGACTGTCCGGCTTCGCGGCCACGGACAGCCCGCGCTCGGCGGCCTCCGCCCGGATCCGCGCCTTCGGCGTGTCGCCGATGGGGAACATCGCGTGCGCCAGCTGCTCGGCCGACAGCACCGACAGCACGTACGACTGGTCCTTGCCGGCGTCCACCGCGCGGCGCAGCACGGCCCCGCCGTCGGTACTGCCGTCGGGCCCGTCGCTCAGCTGGGCGTAGTGCCCGGTGCACACCGCGTCGAAGCCCAGCGCCAGTGCCTTGTCCAGCAGCGCGGCGAACTTGATCTTCTCGTTGCAGCGCAGGCAGGGGTTCGGGGTGCGCCCGGCGGCGTAGTCCTCGACGAACTGGTCGACGACCTCCTCGGCGAACCGCCCGGCGAAGTCCCACACGTAGAACGGGATGCCCAGCACGTCAGCGGCACGGCGGGCGTCCGCCGCGTCCTCTTTCGAGCAGCAGCCCCGGGACCCCGTACGCAGCGCATCCGGCGTCTCGGACAGCGCCAGGTGCACGCCGACCACGTCGTGCCCGGCCGCCACCGCCCGCGCGGCCGCCACCGCCGAGTCCACCCCGCCACTCATCGCGGCCAGTACGCGCACGCCGGTCACCGCCCGTTCGCGGCGCTGTTCGCCATGGCCTGGCGGCTGCCCGCGTAGCCGGCTCGGCGGGCGCGCTCCACCACGGGACCGATCGCCCTGGCCACCTCGGCCACGTCGGCGGCCGTCGAGCTGTGGCCCAGCGAGAAGCGCAGCGAACCCCGCGCGGTGGCCTCGTCGGCGCCCATCGCGAGCAGCACGTGGCTCGGCCGCGCGACGCCGGCGGTGCACGCCGACCCGGTCGAGCACTCGATGCCCTGCGCGTCCATCAGCATGATCAGGCTGTCGCCCTCGCAGCCGGGGAACGACAGGTGCGCGTTGCCGGGCAGCCGGGACGGGCCACCGCCGACCAGCTCGCGGCCGCTGTCGCCGTTGTAGACCGCGTCCGGCACCTCGGCGAGCACCCGGCGGACCAGCTCGTCACGCAGCTCGGCCAGCTCCACCGAGCGCCGGGGGCCGTCCGCGACCGAGATCTGCGTGGCCACCGCGAGCCCGACCACCGCCGGCACGTTCAGGGTGCCCGACCGGACATCCCGCTCCTGGCCGCCGCCGTGCATCAGCGGCGTGCACTCCACGTCCCGGCGCAGCAGCAGCGCGCCCTGGCCGTACGGGCCGCCCAGCTTGTGCCCGGTCAGCGTCAGCGCGTCCGCACCGGAGGCGGCGAAGTCGACCGGCAGCAGGCCGACCGCCTGCACCGCGTCCGTGTGCAGCGGCACCCCGAACTCGTGCGCCACCCCGGCCAGCGCCGCGATGTCGTTGACGGTGCCGACCTCGTTGTTCGCCCACATCACGCTGACCAGCGCGGTCCGCTCCCGCGCGCCGGCGAGCGCGGCGCGCAGCGTCTCCGGGCGCACCCGGCCGACCCCGTCGACCGGCAGCAGGACCAGCTCGGCGCCCTCGTGGTGCTCCAGCCACTCCGCCGCCTCCAGCACCGCGTGGTGCTCGGCGGCCGACACCAGTACGCGGGTGCGGCGCGGGTCGGCGGCCCGGCGAGCCCAGAAGATGCCCTTCACCGCGAGGTTGTCGCCCTCGGTGCCGCCGGTGGTGAACACCACCTCGGACGGGCGCGCGCCGACCGAGGCGGCGATCGCCTCCCTGGCCTCCTCGACCTCGCGGCGGGCGGCCCGGCCGGAGGAATGCAGCGAGGAGGCGTTGCCGGTACGCGTCAGCGCCTCGCTCATCGCGGCGGCGGCCTGCCCCAGCATCGGCGTGGTGGCGGCGTGATCCAGGTACGTCATCTCGTTCGTCAGGTTAGCTGCCCGCCGGCCCGGCGTCTCGCCGGGCGCACTCCCCCTGAGGTCGGGCGGCGGCTCGGTCGGGAACGCGGTGGCCTTCTCAGGCGGCTTTGCGGACCGAGGTCGGCCGGCGTACGGCCGCCGGGGCCGGCACGCCGGTGGCCGCCGCGATCGCCAGCTCGGCGCGGCGGGCCAGCTCACGCCGGTCCAGCCCCGGGGTCGGCAGCAGCGGCGGCAGCACCTCGACCTCCATCACCAGCCCGGGCAGCCGCGCCACCCGCAGCAGCGAGTCGACCAGGGTGTCGTCGCCGATGAAGGCACCGACGCCGGTGGCCGTGCCGTCGGCGAGCCGCATCCGCTGCGCCACCGGGCGGACCGGCACGCCGGCGTCCAGCGCAGTCTGGAAGCCCGCCCGCCGGAACACGCCGCTCGCCGCGCCGCACCACGTGGTGCCCTCCGGGAACAGCCCGACGGCCGCGCCGGCGCGCAGCGCGGTGGTCACCTCGGCGACCACCGTGGGCAGCGCGCGCAGGCCGGCCCGGTCCACGAACAGCGTGCCGGCCTTGGTCGCCACCGCGCCGACCAGCGGCCAGTCGCGGACCTCCCGCTTGGCCACCATCCGCATCGGCTGCACCGAGCCGAGCACCAGGATGTCCAGCCAGGACAGGTGGTTGGCCACCACGAGCACGCCGCCGCCGAAGTCCGGCGCAGCGGCACCCTCGGCCGCCGAGCTCGAGACGCCGGAGGTGCCGGCCGCCAGCTCGTCGGCCGTGAGGTCGAACCGGTCCGCGCCGGTGTGCACCAGCCGCACCCCGATCACGTGCAGCAGCGCGCGGAACATCACCCGCAGCACGCCGACCCGCCGACCCGCGTTGAACGCCGGGACCACCGTACCCAGCACCGGCAGTACGGCGGCCAGCGCGGCGGTCGCCAGCACCAGCACCACCAGTCCGGTCAGCCGGGCGGCCACCCGGATCCGCCCGACCTCGGGCAGCGTGCCCGACGTCGGCAGGCAGTCCGGGGTGCACGGCGAGGCCGGCTCCCAGGAGTGCCCGGCGCGCTCGGTCACCGGCGGCAGCACCGGGTGCGCCGGGCCGCCCGGCTCGGCGGCCAGCGCCTCGGCCGCCGACAGCGCGGGAGCGGCCAGGAGCGCGGGAGCCGACTCGGCGGCCGACTCGGCGGCCGGCTCGTTGATCAGCGATACCGGCGCGACGGGCTCGGGCGCCGGTTCGGGCCGGCGGACCGCGGCCGTCATGCCCCGCCGCCGAGGAAGAAGCGCAGGTAGCGCGGGTCGATCCGGTCGAGCGGGAGCAGGATCAGCAGGTCCGCGACGCCGAACTCCGGGTCGTGCGCGGGCGGTCCGCACACCCACGCACCGAGGCGCAGGTAGCCGCGCAGCAGCGGCGGCACGACGGTGCGGGCCGGCGGGGGCACCGACTCGAAGTCCCAGGGGTGCAGCGGCGTGACGCGCAGGTCCGGTGGCGACATGTACTTGGTCTGCGCCAGGTCCCAGACGCCCCGGGCCAGCCCGCCGCCGTCGGCCAGCGGGATGCTGGCGCAGCCGGTGAGGTGCGAGTGGCCGGTCAGCAGCAGGTAGCGGGCGATGCCGGCCCACACGAGGCTGACCACCGCGCCGGTGCGGTGGTCCGGGTGCACGCAGGACCGGCCGGCCTCCACCAGGGAGGGGCGCAGGTCGGCGAACGCCGACAGGTCGAACTCCGTGTCCGAGTACAGCCCGCCGGTGGCCGAGGTGCGCTCCGGCGGCAGCATCCGGTAGGTGCCGACGATCTCGCCGGTGCGGTCGGCCCGCACCACGAGGTGGTCGCAGTGCTCGTCGAAGCGGTCGATGTCCCGACCGTTCTCCGGGTCACTCAGGGTGGCGCCCAACTCCCCGGCGAACACCTGGTAACGAAGCCGTTGCGCGGCCTCGACATCCGCGTCGTTCCTGGTCAACAGCAGCGAGTATCGGGAGGTAGGCCCGGTCTGCTCGGTCGGTGGCGTGCTCACCAGCAGCTGAGACTGCGTCATGCCCATGGTCTACCGGCCACGTGGAACGGGAGCCCGGACCCACACTGGCCACCCGATGGCAAGCGAGTGAACGCTCAGCCGGGGCACAGCAACCGAACCCCGAACGGACCAGCCCGTCACCCGCCGTCATCGTGGGCCGCTCGGCTGGCTCACCGCCGCCTGACGCCGAACTACTCGCCGAGTTCAACCTCACCGGGGTCTGACCACGCCCGAGGCCCGCTCCGGTTGAGCTCGGCGGATCGACGGAACGCACCCGAGAACGGCCCGAGAATGCGCAAGGGGCCGGCGCCCGAAGGCGCCGGCCCCTGTGTGCTGTGACTAGCTCAGCTCTTGCGCTTGGTGACTGCTTCCGTGAGCTGCGGGGCGACCTTGAACAGGTCGCCCACGACGCCGTAGTCGGCGATCTCGAAGATCGGCGCCTCGGCGTCCTTGTTCACGGCGATGATCGTCTTCGACGTCTGCATGCCGGCCCGGTGCTGGATCGCGCCGGAGATGCCCAGCGCGATGTACAGCTGCGGCGACACCGTCTTGCCGGTCTGCCCGACCTGGAACTGGTTCGGGTAGTAGCCGGAGTCGACGGCCGCCCGGGAGGCGCCCACCGCCGCGCCGAGCGAGTCGGCCAGCGCCTCGATGACGGAGAAGTTGTCCGCCGAGCCGACGCCACGGCCACCGGACACCACGATCGATGCCTCGGTGAGCTCGGGGCGGTCGCCGCCGACGATCGGCTCCCGGCTGGTCACCGTGGCCTGGCGGCCGGACAGCTCGGGGATCTGGACGGTCTCCTCCGCGCCTGCGCCGTCGGCCTGCTCGGACTCCACCGCGCCCGGCCGGACGGTGATCACCGGGTGCTCGGTGTTGGCCTTCGCGGTCACCACGAACGCCCCACCGAAGATGGAGTGTGCGGCGGTGCCGTCCGAGTTGACCCCGACCACGTCGGTGAGCAGCGCGGAGTCGGTCCGCACGGCGAGCCGGCCGGCGATCTCCTTGCCGTCGGCGCTCGCGGCGATGAGCACGGCGGCCGGGGAGGCCGACGCGATCAGCGACTCGAGCACCGCGACCTCGACGCCACCCAGGTACTTGTCGACGTCGTCCGACTCGGCCACGTAGATCTTGGCCGCGCCGTAGGACTTGAGCCCGTCGGCCAGCTTGCTGGCGGTACCGGGGGCACCGGCCACCACCGCCGACGGCTCACCGACCGCACGCGCCGCGGTGAGCAGCTCGTAGGTCACCTTCTTGATCTCGCCGTCCGCATGGTCGACGAGGACCAGAACTTCACTCATGTTCGTTCTCCTCCTTCGGCGACGCGGATCAGATGATCTTCTGGGCGACCAGGTAGGCGGCGACCTTGTCGCCACCGTCACCCTCGTCCTCGATCTTCTCGCCACCCGACTTCGGCGGCTTCGGGGACGCCTCGGTGACCGAGGTCAGTGCGTTGGCCAGGCCGACCTCCCCCGCGTCGATGCCGGCGTCGGCCAGCGTCAGCGCGGTGACCGGCTTCTTCTTGGCCGCCATGATGCCCTTGAACGACGGGTAGCGCGGCTCGTTGATCTTCTCGCCGACGCTGACCAGCGCGGGCAGCTCGGCGGTCAGCTTGGTGATGCCGTCGTCGGTGCCCCGCGTGACGGTCACCGTGCTGCCCTCGACGGCCAGCTCCTGGGCGTGGGTCAGTGCGGGGACGCCGAGCACGTCGGCGATCATCGCCGGCACCGCGCCGGTCCGGCCGTCGCTCGCCTCGTTGCCGGCGATGACGAGGTCGTAGCCCTCGACGGTGCCGATCACCTTGGCCAGCGCCTTGGCCGTCTGCACCGCGTCCGAGCCGTGCAGCGCCTCGTCGGAGAGGTGCACCGCCTTGTCCGCGCCCATGCTCAGTGCCTTGCGGATGGCCTCGTTGGCGCGGTCGGGGCCGACGCACACCACGGTGACCTCACCGCCCTGCGCCTCCTTGAGGACCAGCGCGGCCTCCACCGAGCGCTCGTTGATCTCGTCGATCACGGCGTCGGAGGCTTCGCGATCGAGCGTGTGGTCTGAGTCGGTCAGCTTGCGCTCGGAGTAGGTGTCCGGCACCTGCTTGACCAGTACGACAATGTTCATCGGTCCGCTTCGACCTCCTGCCTGTTGAGTGGACCGGCTGGCCCACCGCCCTCGGGCGAGAGCCACTTATATCGCTAACGGTGCGCCGACCCTACGCGGGACTGCGCAGGTCGGCGGTGTCCTGGCCGACTCTTGCACTCCCGCGTGCCGTCGTTACGTCGGGGTAACTTGTGCTCATAGTTGCTGAGAACACCGGTTGGCTGACATACCTCGACCGGTGATCCTTGCCACGGAACCCCGTGACGCTGCTCACGAGGCATCCCGGGGCCGGCGGGCTAGGGTCGCGGCACGGTTTGCCGAGTGGAAGGTCACCCCCGTACCGATGAGCGATGCCGAGCGGAGCACCGTCGCCCCCGGCCGGGATGCCGTGCTGGCTCTGACCGGCGAGCGCACCGTGCCCGGGATCCCGGAGGAGAACTACTGGTTCCGCCGGCACGAGGTCGCCTACCTGCGGGTTCAGCATCACTGCGCGGGGGCGAGGGTGCTCGAGGCCGGCTGCGGCGAGGGCTACGGCGCGGCACTGCTGGCCGGCTCGGCGCGCCTGGTGATCGGCCTGGACTACGACGCGATCACCGCCGCGCACGTGGCGGCCCGCTACCCCGAGGTGCACGTCGTACGGGGCAACCTGGCTCACCTGCCGCTGCCCGACGGCGCGGTCGACGTGGTGGCGAACCTGCAAGTCATCGAACACCTCTGGGACCAGGCCGGCTTCCTGTTGGAGTGCTTCCGGGTGCTGCGACCGGGCGGCCTGCTGCTCGTGAGTACACCCAATCGGATCACCTTCTCTCCGGGCCGGGATACCCCGATCAACCCATTCCACACCCGCGAGCTGGCGGGCCAGGAGCTCACCCAACTGGTCGAGGAGGCCGGTTTCACGGTGCGCGAGCTGCTCGGGGTGCACCACGGCCCGGCGCTGCGCGAGCTGGATGCGGCGCACGGCGGCTCGCTGATCGAGGCCCAGGTGGCCGTGGCGCTGAGCGGCGGTCAGTGGCCGGACCGGCTGCGCGCCGACGTCGCGCAGGTGGCCGCCTCGGACTTCGAGATCCACGGCGACCGGATCGACGACAGCCTGGACCTGGTCGCGGTCGCCCAGCGGCCGGAGGCTTCGTGAGCCCGCCCCGGCCCGTCGGGACGTTCTGCCTGGTACTGCACAGCCACCTGCCCTGGCTGCCCCGCCACGGCGCCTGGCCGGTCGGCGAGGAGTGGCTCTACCAGGCCTGGGCCGGCTCCTACCTGCCTGTGCTGGACCTCCTGCGCCGGCTCGGTGAGCAGGGCCAGCGCGACGTGCTCACCCTCGGCGTGACCCCGGTGCTCGCCGCCCAGCTGGACGACCCGTACTGCCTGCGCGGCATGCACGACTGGCTGGGCGACTGGCTGCTGCGGGCGCAGGGGGCGGCCGTCCGCGCGCTCTCCCCCGGCGCCTCCGGCGTTCGGGACCCCGCCGCGCTGGGCGCCCTGGCCGCCGACGAGCACCGCCGGGCCACCGCCGCGCTGGCCGACTTCGAGGCGCGCTGGCGGCACGGCGGGTCGGCGGTGCTGCGCCCGCTGGTGGACGCCGGTGTGATCGAGCTGCTCGGCGGGCCGGCCACGCACCCGTTCCAGCCGCTGCTCGAGCCGAGGGTGCGGGACTTCGCGCTGCGCACCGGGCTGGCCGACACCGCCCGCCGGCTGGGTACGCGGCCGGCCGGGATCTGGGCGCCGGAGTGCGGCTACGCACCGGGCATGGAGTACGGCTACGCCGAGGCCGGGGTGCGGCGGTTCCTGGTGGACGGCCCGGCGCTGCGCGGGGACACGGCGTTCGGCCGCACCGTCGGCGACACCGACGTCGTCTGCTTCGGGCGGGACCTGCCGGTGACCTACCGCGTGTGGTCACCGAAGGCCGGCTACCCGGGGCACCGCCACTACCGGGACTTCCACACCTACGACCACCCGTCCGGGCTCAAACCGGCCAGGGTGACCGGGCGCGGGGTGGAGCCGTGGGACAAGAAGCCGTACGACCCGGAGCTCGCCGCCGCAGCGGTGCGCAGCCACGCCGCCGACTTCGTCGCCGTTGTGCGCGAGCGGCTGACCGAGCTGGCCGCCCAGCACGGCCGGCCGGCCCTGGTGGTGGCCGCGTACGACACCGAGCTGTTCGGGCACTGGTGGTTCGAGGGTCCCCAGTGGCTGGCCGAGGTGCTGCGGGGGCTGCCCGAGGCCGGGGTGCGGGTGAGCACCCTGCGCGGCGCGCTGGACGAGGGCCTGGTGGCCGGACCGGTGGAGCTGCCCGCGTCCTCCTGGGGCAGCGGCAAGGACTGGCAGGTGTGGGACGGCGCGCAGGTCACCGACCTGGTGGAGCTGGGCGACGACGTGCAGCGGCGGCTGCTGGCCGAGTCCGGCACCGGTCCCGCCGGGCTGGCCCGCGACCGGGTCCGCGACGGGCTGGCCCGCCAGGCCCTGCTCGCGCTGTCCAGCGACTGGGCGTTCATGGTCAGCAAGGAGTCCGCCGCCGACTACGCGCGCTCGCGGGCCTATCGACACGCCGGCCGGGTGACCGAGATCTCCGACCTGCTCGCCGCCGATCGGGTGACCGAAGCCGCCGCCGCGGTGGCCCGATACGACCGTCAGGACACAATTTTCGGCCAGTTGGACGCCAGGTCATTGGCCGTTTCGGCGGACCGAACCGACTATTCAGTGCTTACCGGCCGGTAGGTTGACCCCCATGCGCGTGCTCCTCGTGTCCTGGGAATACCCGCCGGTGGTCGTGGGCGGCCTCGGCCGGCACGTGCACGCGCTGGCGCGCCGACTCGCCGCCGCCGGGCACGACGTGCGGGTGCTGTCCCGCCAACCGGCCGGCACCGACGCCAGCACCCACCCCACCGAGGACGAGCAGGTGGACGGCGTCCGGGTGCTGCGCGCCGCCGAGGACCCCGCGCACCTGGAGTTCGAGCGCGACCTGATCGCCTGGACGCTCGGCATGAACCACGGCATGCTGCGCGCGGCGCCGCGCTGGCTCGGCGACTGGCGCCCCGACGTGGTGCACGCGCACGACTGGCTGGTCGCGCACGCCGCGATCGGGCTGGCCGACCTCCTCGAGGTGCCGCTCGTCGTCACGCTGCACGCCACCGAGGCCGGCCGGCACGCGGGCTGGCTGTCCAGCGTGGTGAGCCAGCAGGTGCACTCCGTCGAGTGGTGGCTCGCGCAGCGGGCCGACGCGCTGATCACCTGCTCCGAGGCGATGCGCACCGAGGCCGCCGGCCTGTTCGACCGCGAGCCCGACTCGATCTCGGTGCTGCACAACGGCATCGAGCCACGCCGCTGGCGGGTCCGCCAGGACGAGGTCGACGCGGTCCGGCAGCGGCACGCCCCGGACGGCGCCCCGCTGCTGCTCTACTTCGGCCGGCTGGAGTACGAGAAGGGCGTGCACGACCTGATCGCCGCGCTGCCCCGGATCCGCCGCGCCCACCCCGGCACGCGGCTGGTGATCGCCGGGCACGGCACGCACGTCGACTTCCTGGTCGAGCAGGCCAGGGCGCACCGGGTCCGGCGGTCGGTCGAGCTGGTCGGCCACCTCTCCGACCGGGCCCTCGCCGCGCTGGTCACCGCCGTCGACGCGGTCGTACTGCCCAGCCGCTACGAGCCGTTCGGCATGGTCGCGCTCGAGACGGCGGCCGCCGGGGCGCCGCTGGTGGCGTCGACCGCCGGCGGGCTCGGCGAGGTGGTCCGGGACGGCGTCACCGGGCTGTCCTTCACGCCGGGCGACGTCGCCGGCATCGCCGCCGCCGTGCGCGCCGTGCTGGACGACCCGGCCGCCGCGCAGACCCGCGCGCGGGCGGCCCGGGCACGGCTGCGCACCGAGTTCGACTGGGACGAGATCACGGCCGCCACCCTGGGGGTCTACGCCGGCGCCCGCCGAGGCCGCCTCGACCCGATCGGCCGCCCCAAGATCCCGACCGGCAACGCCTTCGGCCCCTGACGCAGCCGTTCGTCCCGTACGTCCCGTACGTCCCGGCAGAAAACCCCCACGGGTTACGTCGGGTCGGGGAGTGACTCCTGGACGGCGCGGGCGTGTTTGCGGGCGATGTCGGCCAGGGCGGCGCGGCGTTCGGCGTCGGCGGCGTAGTCATCCTGGCGGTTGCGCACGACGCGGGCCGGGGAACCGACGGCGATGGAGTAGTCCGGGATGTCACCTCGGACGACGGCGTGCGCCCCGAGTACGCAGCCCCGGCCGACCCGCGTGCCCCGCAGGACGGACACCTTGGTGCCGACCCAGCAGTCCGGGCCGATCCGCACCGGTGTCTTGACGATGCCCTGGTCCTTGATCGGCACGTGGATGTCGGTGATCACGTGGTCGAAGTCGCAGATGTACACCCAGTCCGCGACCAGCGTGGCCGCCCCCAGCTCGATGTCCAGGTAGCAGTTGACCGTGTTGTCCTTGCCCATCACGACCTTGTCGCCGATGCGTAGGGAACCCTCGTGGCAGCGCAGCGAGTTGCCGTCGCCGATGTGCACCCACCGGCCGACCTCCAGCCGGCCGTAGCCGGGGCGCGCGTGCAGCTCCACGTTCTTGCCGAGGAAGACCATGCCGCGCAGCAGCACGTGCGGGTTCGCCAGCCGGAACTTCAGCAGCCGCGTGTAGCGAACCAGGTACCACGGCGTCCACGCCCGGTTCTTGATCACCCAGCGCAGCGAGTCCACGGTGAGGAACTTCGCCTGCCGGGGGTCGTTCCGGTTGCGCCGCCAGTCCGCCCACCGGGTTCGAACCGGGGCCCCCCACATGCTGGTCACGGCCGAGGAGCCTAATGCCAGTGGGTAGCTCCGCGCGGGGCAGCCGTGGCCGGTGGGTGACCGGCCACGGCTGGTGCCCTCCGGACACTAGGACTCAGGCGGCTTGCTGACCGGCCTCTGCCATGAGGCGCGCGGCCTCTTCCGGGTACCGGGCGACCAGGCCCTCGATCATGTGCTCGCGGCCCTCTTCGATCGCCACGTTGACCTGGAACGCGTAGTAGTCGTGCAGCTCCCGAAGCCGCTGCTCGATGTCGCTCTGCATTTCTACCTCTCCTTGATGTGTGCGGGGGTGCCTCGCCGGCGGCCGGGTTCCGGGATCGCCGGGCCCGGTACGGGCCCAGACCGCTCTGTCCGACGGGCTCATCTCCAGTATCGACCCGGTCTATCGAATCGTTTCGATGCTGCTAGCCAGCTCACAGGAGGTGCCGGTCACAGGGTCGCCGACTGTGCCAGGCTGGGCCCGATGACCGCTGCCGAGACCTCCGAAACGGCCCGCCGGCCGCCGGCGCCGGTGCCGCTGCTGATCGACACCGACCCCGGGGTCGACGACGCCGTGGCCCTGCTCCTCGCCCTGGCCAGCCCCGAGGTGCGGCTACTCGGGGTGACCGCGGTCTTCGGCAACGTGGCGGTCGGGACGGCGGCGGCCAACGCGCGGCGGCTGCTCGCCCTGACCGGGCGCGCCGACGTTCCGGTGGCCGCCGGGGCGGCGCGGCCGCTGCACTTCCCCCGGGTGCCCCGCGACCCCGACCGGCACCACGCGGACGGGCTCGGCGGCCGCGCGCAGACGCTGCCCCCACCTGGTCCGCCCGACCCCAGGGCCGCCGTCGAGCTGCTCGCCGACACATTGCGCGGCGCCGACCGGCCCGTCACACTCGCCGCGATCGGCCCGCTGACCAACGTCGCCCGGCTGCTGGCCGACCACCCGGAGCTGGCGGGGCGGCTCGGCCGGATCGTCGTGCTGGGCGGCCTGCTCGACGCGCGCTCCGGGCCCGACGCCGAGTTCAACCTGACGGCCGACCCGGAGGCCGCGCACCGGGTGCTCGCCGAGTCGTCGGTGCCGGTCACCCTGGTCCCGCTGGGGCTCACGCTGCGCTGCGCGGTGCCCGGCGGCTGGCTGGACGAGCTGGCCGCCGCCGGCCCGACCTGCGCCACACTGGCCGGTCTGACGGCGCACCGCCGCGCCTGGGTCCGCCGCCACGGTGGGGTGGACGGGGTGCCGCTGCACGACGCGGTCGCGCTGCTGGAGGCCGCGCTGCCCGGCACCCTGCGCACCGAGCCGAGGCCGCTCGCGGTGACCCTGTCCCCGGCGGACCAGCGCGGCGCCGTGCGGGTCGCCGCCGAGAGCGGGTCGCGCCCCGTGGACGTCGCGGTCGACCTCGCGCCGGGCCTGGGCGTCCCCGACCTGCACGCCGAGCTGCTGCGCCGGCTGCGCACGCTCGGGTGATCATCAGGACGTCAGGGTCATGTGACCACGCGCCGGACGACCCTCCGGTCCTGATGATCACCGAAAGGAGCGGTCAGGATTCCTCGGTGAGGCCGCGCTCGATGGCGTAGCGGGTCAGCTCGACCCGGTTGCGCAGGTGGAGTTTGCGCAGCGTGTTCTGCACGTGGCTCTCGACCGTGCGGTGGGAGAGCACCAGCCGGGCGGCGATCTGCCGGGCCGTCATGCCCTTCGCCACGAGCCGGAGCACGTCGGTCTCGCGCTCGGTCAGTCGCAGGGTCGGGTCGTCGTCCCTCGACCCGCCGGCCCCGGACCGCGAGGCCCCGGCTCCCCCGGTGTCCAGCCGCCGGAACTCACCGAGCACCAGCCCGGCCAGCCCCGGGGTGAACACCGCCGCACCCGCCGCCGTGCGCTCGACCGCGGCGACCAGCTCCGTGATGCTGGCCGACTTGACCAGGTAACCGCTGGCGCCCGCCTTGACCGCGTCCAGCACGTCCTGGTGCTCACCGCTCGCGGACAGCACCAGGATCCGGGTATCCGGCAGCCGCGCCAGGATGCCCGAGATCGCCGCCACGCCCTGGGTCTCGCCGAGGTTGAGGTCCATCAGCACCACGCGGGGACGGGTCGCGGTGGCGATGCGGACGGCGGCCGGGGCGTCCGGCGCGGTGGCCACCACCCGCAGGCCCCGCTCGGCCAGGTCCCTGGCCACACCGTCGCGCCACATCGGGTGGTCGTCGACGACCATCACCGTGATCGACTCGGGCGCCCCCTCGGCGGTGGCCTCGCCGGCCGGTGTCTCGGAGCTCATCGGGTGATCCTGCCCGGTCCCGGCCGGCCACCGCACCCCGGTTCCCCGGCCCCGGGAAGCCCGGCCCACCAGCCCGGCCGTCGCGGCACCGGCTCGGGAGCCGCGAGGCCGTCACGGAGTCGCGCGGGCGTCAGCGCGCGCGCTTGGCCGAGACGGGCCGGGCCACCGGGATCTCGAACGTCCACTCACAGCCGAGCCCGGGCCCGCTCTCACAGCGCGCCGAGCCGCCGACCGCCTCGATCCGCCCCCGGATGCTGCGGGACACGCCGAGCCGCCCCTCCGCCTCGGCGGTGGCCAGCCGCCCGGCGGGGATACCGGGGCCGTCGTCGCGCACGCTCACCACCACCCGCGAGCCGAGGTCCTCCAGCAGCACCCACGCCGGCGCGTCCGGCCCGACGTGCACCCGCACGTTGGCCAGCACCGCCTTCACAGCGGCCACCAGCTCGGTCGCCGTGTGCGCGGGCAGCGGCACCGGCGTGGCGGGGGTGGACACGGTGACCCTCGGGGTGGCCAGTGCGGCGAGGCGGGCGGTGACCTCGAGCTGGCCGAGCGGCGACGGCGCGGGCGGCCCGGTGGCGATCAGGGTGCGCAGCGCGACCTCCTGCTCGCCGGCCAGGGAGCCCAGCTCGGCGGCCGGCCCACCCAGCTCGGTGCCCCGCCGGCGGACCTGGGCCAGCACCTGCAGCACGCCGTCGTGGATGGACCGGGCGAGCCGCTCCCGCTCGGCAACGGCGGCGCGCAGCTCGATCGCCTGGCGCAGCCGGTCCGAGGAGCGGCGCAGCACGGTGGCCGCGTAGCCGACGGCGAGCGCGGTGGCCACCATCAGCAGCAGGTCGGTGGCCTCGGCGACCCCGAGGTGACCGCGCACCAGCAGCACGGCGGCCTGGATCGCCAGCGCGCCGGCCACCCCGGCGACCAGGCCGTAGGCCAGCGCCAGCGCGATCACCGGTCCGGCCGACCAGACCGTGGTCAGCACCGGGGCACCCCGGGTGATCCGGTCCGGGGTGTCCACCAGCCGGGTGGCGGCGACCGCGAGCAGGGTCAGCGCGGCGTCCAGCAGCGCCAGCCGGCCCTGGCCGAGACGCCGCCACGGCCGCAGGTAACCGACCGCGCTGACCCCGGTCCACACCGCCATCAGCGCCAGGACCAGCACCGCGCCGCCCGGCGAGCGGTAGTAGGGGTGGTTGACCGCGACGAGCGCCGCCGCGTAACCCCAGGCCAGCACCCGGTAGCCGACCAACCCACGCCAGAACGGCGCGAGCACGCGCCCGGCCAGATCGGACCCCGCCCCGGCCACCACGACACCGGCCACCGCTACTCGGCGAGGCCCTGGGAGATCGCGTAGCGGGTCAGCTCGACCCGGTTGTGCAGGTGCAGCTTGCGCGCGGTGTTCTGGATGTGGTTCTCCACGGTGCGGTGCGAAAGGCCGAGCTCCTTGGCGACCTGCCGGGACGTCAGCCCGGTGGCGACGAGCTTGAGCACCTCGGTCTCGCGGGCGCTGAGCCGGGGCGCGTCGGCGGCCTCCGGGTCCGGGCCGGCGGCCAGCCGCTGGAACTCGCCGAGCACGAGGTCGGCCAGCCCGGCGGTGAACACCGCGTCGCCGTTCGCGGTGCGCCGGACGGCGTCGACGAGCTCGGCGGCGCTGGCCGACTTCACCAGGTACCCGGCGGCGCCGGCCTTCACCGCGTCCAGCACGTCCCGGTGTTCGGCGCGCTCGGACAGCACCAGGACCCGGGTCTCCGGCATGGTGTTGGCGATGGTGCGCACGGCCTCGACGGCGGACAGCTCGTCCAGGTCCAGGTCGATCACCACCACGCGCGGCTGGGTGGCCGCCGCGATCCGGGCGGTGAACGACGAGTCCGCCACGGTGGCCACCACGACGAAGCCCTGGGCGGCCAGGTCGCGCGCGACGCCCTCCCGCCAGATCGGGTGATCATCGACAACGACGACCGTCACCGAGCTCGGGTCGTCGTACGTCGCACTCATCAGAGTGGGCCCCTTCCGAGATCTACATCACCCGCATGGAGGCAACCACCGACCGCCAGCAATCCGTCATCGTTCCATCACGGTGGTGACGGCGCCCTGGAATCGGATGCACTACACCCGACCGGACCTCATCGTCCCGCCGTGGGTGATCGCCTAGTTGAACGCTCTCACATCCAGTGACCGAGCGCGCCCGATCGGCCGAGTGCGAGCCTCCCGGCTGAATCTAACCCACCTCGGGTCAACTCGTCGGCGAAACCCCGCCGGTCGATTTTGTGCCGGTGACCAGCGCGTTGTAGAAGAACCGGCGGGGCACCACCCGGTCCAGCAGCCGGCTGTCCAGCACCGAGAGCCGCTCCCAGGTGCGCCAGGCGAACATCGCCCAGCCGATGCCCAGCTTGCCCGGCGGCACCGCGGCCTCGAAGGTGCGTACCGGCCAGCCGAACAGGGCGGCGGACAGCTCCTCGGTCACCACCTTGGCGTCGGTCGCGCCGGCCGCGCGGGCGGTGGCCTCCAGCTCGTCGGGGTCGAACGTGTGGATGTCCACGACCGCTTCCAGGGCGGCCGCCCTGGACGACTCGTCCAGCTCCGCCTGCGACCGGCGCCAGCCGCGCAGCGGGCCGAGCTTGGTCAGCCGCGTGGTGGCCCACCAGGTGGCGTGGCCGAGCCGGCGGGCGTACCAGTCGCCGATCTTGGTCGGCTCGCCGGCGAAGACGAACCGGCCGCCCGGCTTGAGCACCCGCAGCACCTCACGCAGCGCGGCGGCCACGTCCGGGATGTGGTGCAGCACCGCGTGCCCGACGACCAGGTCGAACGTGTTGTCCTCGTACGGGATGCGCTCGGCGTCGGCCACCTTGCCGTCCACGTCGAGGCCGAGGCCGGCGGCGTTGCGCAGCGCCACCTGCACCATGCCCGGGGAGAGGTCGGTCACCGAACCACGCTCGGCGACGCCGCCCTGCATCAGGTTGAGCAGGAAGAACCCGGTGCCGCTGCCCAGCTCGAGGGCCCGCCCGAACGGCCAGCCCGCCTCACCGGCGACCAGCTTGAACCGCCCGGTGGCGTAGTCGATGCAGCGCTCGTCGTAGGAGATCGACCACTTCTCGTCGTAGGAGCCGGCTTCCCAGTCGTGGTACAGCACGTTGGCGAGCTTGGGGTCCCGCCGCGCGGCCTCCACCTGCTCGGCGGTCGCGTGCGGGTTCGGCGCCGGATCACTACTCATGAGTAAGAGCCTAGTGTTCCGTTATCCGGTTGTCCTCAGAAGCCGGCCCGGGTCACTGCGTGCCGGGGCGGGGCGGAGGTCAGGCGCGGCGGGCGGTGTAGCGGCCGTCCTCGTGGCGCACCCGCAGCGGCAGGCCGAACGCCCTGGACAGGTTCTGCTCGGTGATCACGTCCGGCAGCAGGCCCTGCGCGACGACACCGCCGGCACGCAGCAGCAGGCCGTGGGTGTAGCCGGGCGGGATCTCCTCCACGTGGTGGGTGACGAGCACGCTGGCCGGCGCGTCGGGGTCCTCGGCCAGCGTGGACAGCCGGGCCACGAGGTCCTCCCGGCCACCGAGGTCGAGGCCGGCGGCGGGCTCGTCCAGCAGCAGCAGCTCGGGGTCGGCCATCAGCGCCCTGGCGATCAGCACCCGCTTGCGCTCGCCCTCGGACAGCGTGCGGAACTCCCGGCCGCCGAACGACCGCATGCCCAGCGCGTCCAGCAACCGCTCGGCGCGGTCCAGGTCGAACGAGTCGTAGTGCTCGCGCCAGCGGCCGAGCAGCGCGTAGCCGGCGCTGACCACGATGTCGCGGACGATCTCGTCACCGGGCACCCGCTGGGCCAGCGCGGCGGAGCAGAAGCCGATCCGGGGCCGCAGCTCGAACAGATCCACCCGGCCCAGCTGCTCGCCGAGCACGTGCACGGTGCCGGCGGTGGGGTGCAGCTCGGCGGCCGCCATCCGCAGCAGCGTGGTCTTGCCGGCGCCGTTCGGGCCGAGCACCACCCACCGCTCGTCCAGCTCGACGGACCAGTCCACGTCCCGCAGCAGGGTGGTGTCACCCCGGCGCACCGACACGTCGTCCATCCGGATCACGAGGTCGGTCAGATCGGTGTGCTGGCCCGCGTCGTGAGCCACGGTGGCCGCTGTCCCGCTGCTTCGCTCGCTACGCTCGCCCACGGGCCCTATCCTTACCGATGATGTCGTCCATGCAGCGCACCGCACTCCCCGCCGCGCCGCCGGCCGACGCAGTCTTTCCCCTCGGGGCCCACCTCACCGATGCCGGCGCGCGCTTCGCGGTCACCTCGGCGAGCGCCGAAGCCGTCGAGCTGTGCCTGGTCGAGCCCGATCCGGCCGGCGGGCCGCCCGCCGAGCGCCGCGTGGAGCTGACCGAGCGCACGTTCGGGATCTGGCACGGCGAGGTGACCGGAGTCACTGCCGGCCAGCACTACGGCTACCGGGTGCACGGCCGCTACGAGCCGGCCGAGGGCCTGCGGGCCAACCCGGCGAAGCTGCTGGTCGACCCCTACGCCCGCCGCATCGCCGGCCGGCTCACGGACCTGGACGCCGCGTTCGGCTACGTCGGCGACGCGATGACCGGCCCGCCGAGTGAGGTGGACTCGCTCGGCGCGGTGCCGCTCTCGGTGCTCACCGGCCCAGCCGGCGGACCCACCCCGGGGCCCCGGCCGAACGTGCCGTGGGCCGACTCGGTGATCTACGAGCTGCACGTCAAGGGCTTCACCAGGACCCATCCCGAAGTGCCGCCCGAGCACCGGGGCACCTATCTCGGGCTGGCCCACCCGGCCGTGCTGGAGCACCTGTGCCGGCTCGGCGTGACGGCGGTCGAGCTGCTGCCGGTGCACTCGTTCGTCGACGAGTCGGGCCTGCTGCGCCGGGGCGCCCGGAACTACTGGGGCTACTCGACGCTGGGCTTCCTGGCCCCGCACGCGGGGTACGCCTCGGTGCCCGGCGAGGAGCTGGCGGAGTTCACCACGATGGTCGCCGCGCTGCACTCCGCCGGCATCGAGGTGCACCTGGACGTCGTCTACAACCACACCTGCGAGGGCGGCGCGGACGGCCCCACGCTCAGCTTCCGGGGCCTGGACGCGCCGGCCTACTACGTGCACGGCCAGCGTGGCCGGATGGTCGACATCACCGGCTGCGGCAACACCGTCGACGCGGCCTCGCCCACGGTGGCCCGGCTGGTCTGCGACTCGCTCCGGTACTGGGCGGAGCTCGGCGTGGACGGCTTCCGGTTCGACCTGGCCAGCGTGCTGGGGCGGCCGCGCGCGGGGGCGTTCGACCCTGACGCCGGGCTGCTCACCATGATCGCGGCCGACCCAGTGCTGGCCCAGCGCAAGCTGATCGCCGAGCCGTGGGACGCCACTGGCGAGGGCTACCGGGTCGGCGGCTTCGGGGTCCAGTGGGCGGAGTGGAACGGCCAGTACCGGGACGCCGTGCGGGACTTCTGGCGCGGCGCCGGCGGGATCAGTGACCTGGCCCGGCGGCTCAGCGGCTCGGAGGACCTGTACGCGATGTCAGGGCGGCGGCCGTGGGCGTCGGTCAACCTGGTCACCGCGCACGACGGCTTCACGCTGCGCGACCTGGTCTCCTACGGGCGCAAGCACAACGAGGACAACGGCGAGAACAACCGCGACGGCACCGACGACAACCGGTCGCAGAACTTCGGCGAGGAGGGCGAGACGGCGGATCCGGCGGTGCGGGCCGACCGGCTGCGCGCGGTCAGGGCGCTGCTCAGCACGCTGCTGCTGTCCGCCGGCACCCCGATGCTCACCGCCGGCGACGAGCGCTGGCGCACCCAGGGCGGCAACAACAACGCCTACTGCCAGGACAACGAGATCTCCTGGCTGGACTGGGCACCCGACCCGGACGCCGACGCACTCACCGCGTTCACCGCCCGGCTGCTGGAGCTGCGCGGGGACGGCCGCGCGCCGTCCTGGGAGCGGTTCTACCGCCCGGCGGACGTCACCTGGTGGCGCACCGACGGCGGCCGGATCTCCGAGCAGAACTGGCACGACTCGAGCATCCGCACCGTGGGCATGCTGTCCGGCAAGGAGTGGATGCTGGTGCTGCACAGCGGCGCCGACCCGATCGACTTCGTGCTGCCGGACGTGCCGCTGACCCCGGTGCTGGACAGCAGCCGTCCGGACGGTCGCCCGACCGACCCGGCCCCGCTCGCCCCCGGCGCCACCGTCACCGTGCCCGGCCACACCGTCCTACTGCTCGCCGCCGACTAGTCGCGCCGGTGGCCGCACCCGGCACCCGCACCCGGCAGCCGCCAGCCGCACCCGGTGGCCGCACCCGGTGGCCGCACCCGGCAGCCGCCAGCCGCACCCGGCAGCCGCCAGCCGCACCCGAATACAGGGCGACGGCGGGCCGCCGAGCTGCCGCCGGCACACACGCCCGCGCGGCGGCACACTCATCTCCGACGCCCCACACGAGCTCTAACTCATGTGCGGCGTCCACAACCCGTGTGTCCGCCCGACGAGCTGTGTGCGACGCCGCCGAGCGCGTGCCGCACAGAGCCCAGACGCCGCGCGCACCCTCCGACTGGGCCGCACGCCGCCCGCCGCGTTCGAACCGTCCGACTTGTCGCGTCCTTTAGACCTGACAAGTCCGACTTGTCAGGTCCTTTTCCCGCGACAAGCCGCGAGCCGCGAGCCGCGAGCCGCGAGCGACTAACGCCAGGCCGGGTACTGCGGCGCGACCTCGGCGTAGCGCTCCTGCCACGCCGGCAGCGGGGTGCCGGCCAGGTGCGCGGCGAGCCGGTCCAGGTACGCGTGCGTACCGGGCAGGAAGCCGTGCGCGTTGCGCACGCCCAGGCCCCGGTGGGTGAAGGTGAGCACGGTGCCGTCGCCCTGCTCGGCGAGCTCGTAGCGGACCACACCGGTGCCGACGATGTTCTGGTGCCACTCGTGCTCGAGCACCTTGGGCGGGTCCCAGACCAGGATGGTGCCGGTCATCTTCTTGTGTTCGGGTGGGGCCGGCGGGCCGTCCGGCGCCATCTCGATCCGGCCGCCGACCCGGCCGTCCAGCGTGGTCTCCCCCAGCCAGTCCGCCCGCAGCGCGGGGTCGGTCAGCGCGGCCCAGACGGCGTCGATCGGGTACGGCAGGTGCCGGACGAAGGTCATCGTGGCGCGATCGCCCTCGATGCTCAGTTCGCCGGTGCGTCCGTTGGTCATGTCTGTTCTCCCGGTTGCTCGGTGTGCGGACCGTGGGTCCGTGCCAGGTGGAGCTCCAGCGAGTCGAGGTGGGCCGCGAAGTAGCGGCGGTAGGCGCCGAGCCACTTGTCGATCTCCACCAGGCCGTCGGCGCGCAACGCGTAGATCCGGCGCTGGGCGTCCGGGCGGACCTCGACCAACCCGACCTCCCGCAGCACCCGCAGGTGCCGCGACACCGCCGGTTGCGTCAGGTTCGGCAGCGTGGCGACCAGCTCGCCCGCGGTCCGCTCCCCCCGCGCCAGAACGTCGAGCAGCGCCCGCCGACTGGGCTCCGCGACCGCCTCGAACACATCCATGGGCCCCAAAATCGCAGCAAGCGTATATAAAAGCAAGCACATATACGCCTCCTCGGTGTATCTCGCGGTCCGGACCGATGCCCCGCACGGGCCGGGCCGAAGCCCCGCACGGGTCGCCGGCGGCGCGTCGGCGGCGCGTCGGGCGGGCCGAGCCGCGCCGAGTTGGGCAGAGTGGCCAGGTGGACGTCACCCCGTCAGCCCCGCCGCTGCGACCCCCGGCGCACCGCGTCGACCCACGCGCCCTGCGCTGGTGGACCGTGCGCGCGCTGCTGACCGTCGGCACCGCGCTGCTGGTCCAGCTCGTCGCGCTCGTGCTGACCGGCGCGGGCTGGCTTATCGGCACGCTGGTGGTGAGCGCGCTGGTCGGCGCCGGCTACGTGATCATCATGCCGCGCTGGCGCTACCGGGTGCACCGCTGGGAGGCCGACGAGGAGGCTGTGTACACCCAGGCCGGCTGGCTGCGGCTGGAGTGGCGGGTCGCCCCGATTTCCCGGATCCAGACCATCGACACCGCCCGCGACCCGCTGCAGCGGCTGTTCGGGCTGGCCAGCGTCACGGTCACCACGGCGTCCTCGGCCGGCCCGGTCAAGATCGAGGGGTTGGACGCGGACGGGGCCGCCGAGCTGGCCCGCCAGCTCACGGAGATCACCCAGAGCCATCCCGGGGACGCCACGTGAGCCCGAGGGACACCGCCGACAACAACGCCAGCACGAACGCCGGCCCCGTCACCAGCACGAACGCCAGCACGAACGCCGGCCCCGAGTCCGACACAAGCACCGACACCGACGCCGGCCCCGACGCCGGCCCCGACAACGAGAGCACCGACAACGAGAGCACGGGCGACGACTCGGCGACCTGGCGCCGGCTGGACCCCCGCGTGCTGGCGGTGTTCCCGCTGCGCCAGGCGGGTGCCCTCGTCCCGCTGGTGGTCGTACTGCTGATCGGCGGCCAGGGTCAGGGCGGCTGGCACCTGCTCGCCGCGCTCGCCCCGGTGCTCGTCGTGCTGGCCGTGGGGGCGACCCGCTGGGCCACCGTGCGGTACCGGGTCGGCGGTGACCGGGTCGAGCTGCGGGGCGGCCTGCTCAACCGGGAACAGCGCTCGCTGCGCCGGGACCGCGTGCGCACCGTGGACCTGCGCGCCAACCCGGCGCACCGGCTGTTCCGGCTCACCGTGGTGGAGATCGGCACCGGGTCCAGCACGGCCAAGGAGGGCCGGCTGAGCCTGGATGCGGTCACCGTCGCCGAGGGTGAGCGGCTGCGCCGGGAGCTGCTGCACCGCTCCCCCGACCCGGCCAACGACCCGGCCAACGACGCGACCGGCGACTCGACCGGCTGCCCGCACCCCAGCACAGGCGCGCCCGCCAGGACCGGCCCGGCGGCAGCGACGTACGACCGGGTCGGCGCCAGGCCGATGCCCGCCGGGGTCGAGATCGAGGTAGCCCGCCTGCACCCCTCCTGGCTGCGGTTCGCGCCGCTCACGGCGTCCGGGCTGGTCGCGGTCGGGGCGATCGTCGGCACCGCGTTCCGGGTGGCCAGCGATGCCGGGCTGAACCTGGCGAGCTGGGCGACACTGCACGCGGCCGGCGACGAGCTGGACGCGGTGCCGCTCTGGGTCGGGGTGGCGGTGCTGGTGGCCGCCGTGCTGCTGGCCGGTGGGCTGGGCTCGCTGGCCATCTACCTCGAGGGCTGGTGGGGCTACCGGCTGACCAGGGAGCCGGACGCCACGCTGCGGCTGCGCCGGGGGCTGCTGACCACCCGGTCGCTCTCGGTCGAGCAGGGCCGGATGCGCGGCGCGGAGGTGACCGAGTCGCTGCCGCTGCGACTGGCCCGGGGGGCCCGCTGCGCCGCGATCACCACCGGACTGGACGCGAAGACGAGCAACCGGGGCGCGCTGCTGCCGCCCGCGCCGAGGGAGGAGGCGCACCGGGTCGCAGCCGCCGCGCTGCTGCTCGCCGACCCGACCGAGGGCACCGGGGCCGCGCTGGTCCGGCACCCACCGGCGGCGCTGCGGCGGAGGCTGACCAGGGCGGGGCTGCCGGCCGTCGGGCTCGTACTGGCCGGCTGGGCACTGAGCGACGCGGTGCCCGGGTTCGACTGGCTGTGGCCGGCGGTGCTGCTCGTGCTGCCCGGCGCCGCACTGCTGGCCGCCGACCGGTACCGCAACCTCGGCCACGCGCTGCGCCCGGACTACCTGGTGATCAGCCAGGGCTCGCTGGTCCGGCGGCGGGTGGCCCTGCAGCGCCGGGGCATCATCGGCTGGCGGCTGCGGCAGAGCCCGTTCCAGCGCTGGGCCGGCCTGGCGACCCTGGACGCGGTGACCGCCGCCGGCGCCGGCTACTACTCGGTGGTCGACGTGCCGGTGGCGCGCGCGGTGAGCCTGGTCGAGCAGGTCAACCCGGGCCTGCTGCCCGCCGGCTGACGAGTCGGGTCAGCCGGCCGGCAACGGGATCACCGGCGGCGGGTGCCGAACAAGCCTCGGGTGATCTCCCGGCCGAGCGAGCTGGCCGCCGAGCGCATGAACGACTTCACCGCCGGGTTGGACATGATCTGCTCCAGCGCGCCGGGCTCCTCGCGCTCCACCCGGGCCCGGGGCTGCGGCGCGGCGGGCGCCGGGGCCTGCTGCTCCGGGACGGGCGCCTCGGCCATCTTGGCGGTGAGCTTCTCGTACGCCGACTCCCGGTCGATGGTCTGGCCGTACTTGGCCTGCAGCGACGAGCTGTGCGCGGCGGCGGCCACCGCGTCGGCACCGATCGCACCCATCAGCGAGCGCGGTGCCCGCAGCCGGCACCAGGCCACCGGCGTGGGCGCGCCGCGCTCGGAGAGCACGGTCACGATCGCCTCGCCGATGCCCAGTGAGGTGAGCGCCTCGTCCAGCTTGTAGTTGGGCGTGGTCGGGTACGTCTTGACGGTCCTGGCCAGCGCCTTCTGGTCGTCCGGGGTGAAGGCGCGCAGCGCGTGCTGGACCCGCGCGCCGAGCTGGGAGAGCACGTCGTTCGGGATGTCGGTGGGCAGCTGGGTGCAGAAGAACACGCCGACGCCCTTGGACCGGATCAGCTTCACGGTCTGCTCGATGCGCTCCAGGAACGCCTTGGACGCGTCGGAGAACAGCAGGTGCGCCTCGTCGAAGAAGAAAACCAGCTTCGGCTTGTCCAGGTCACCGGCCTCGGGCAGGTGCTCGAACAGCTCGGCCAGCAGCCACATCAGGAACGTGGAGAACAGCTTCGGGTTGGTCTGCTGCTCGGACAGCTCCAGCAGCGAGATGACCCCCTTGCCGTCGACCACACGCATCAGGTCGGCCGGGTCCAGCTCGGGCTCGCCGAAGAACTTCTCGCCGCCCTGCGCCTCCAGGTTGACCATCGCGCGCAGGATCACCCCGGCGGTCGCCGAGGACACCCCGCCGATGCCCTTGAGGTCGGCCTTGCCCTCGTCGCTGGTCAGGTGCTGGATGACCGAGCGCAGGTCCTTGGTGTCCAGCAGCGGCAGGTTCTGCTGGTCGGCCCAGTGGAAGATCAGGCCGAGGGTGGACTCCTGGGTGTCGTTCAGCCCGAGCACCTTGCTCAGCAGGATCGGCCCGAACTGGGTGAGCGTGGCCCGGATCGGGATCGCGCCGCTGTCCGCGCCGAGAGAGAGGAACTCCACCGGGAACGCCGTCGGCGCCCAGTCGTCGCCGGTCTCGGCGGCCCTGGCCTTGGTGCGGTCGCTGGCCTGCCCCTCGCGGGCCAGGCCGGACAGGTCACCCTTGATGTCGGCCATCACGACGGGCACGCCGGCCGAGGACAGCTGCTCGGCGAGGTTCTGCAGGGTCTTGGTCTTGCCGGTACCGGTGGCGCCGGCCACCAGGCCGTGCCGGTTCAGCATGGCCAGCGAGATGCGCACCCGCGCCGAGGAGTCGACCTGGCCGTCCAGGACCACGGTGCCGAGCTCCAGCGCCGCACCGGTCGTCGCATAGCCGGCCGCGATCTTTTCCGCCGCGCCGCCGCTTGCCGCCTTGTCCGCCACGATCGTTCGACCTCCAGTACCGCCCAGGGCCGCGCGCCCACGGGACCGCCAGTGATCGCGAAGCCTAGCCAACCGGGCCCGATCCGCTGCACCGCGCCGCGCGGCCGGCTGAGTGGTTCGGCGGCTACCGCCTAGGCTGGCAGGGTGAACGACCGCTTGGTGTGGATTGACTGCGAGATGACCGGCCTGGACATCGGCTCCGACGCGCTGATCGAGATTGCCGCCCTGGTCACCGACAGTGAGCTGCGGGTACTCGGCGACGGGGTCGACGTGGTGATCCACGCCGACGAACCGAAGCTGGCCGGCATGGTGGAGCTGGTGCGCGACATGCACGAGCGCTCCGGGCTCACCGACGCGGTGCGGGCCTCCGCGGTGACGGTGGCCGAGGCCGAGCAGACCGTGCTGGAGTACGTCCGCCGGTACGTGCCCGACCCGCGCTCCGCCCCGCTGGCCGGCAACTCCATCGCCACCGACCGGATGTTCCTGACCAGGGACATGCCCGAGCTGGACGGCCACCTGCACTACCGGATGGTGGACGTCAGCTCGATCAAGGAGCTGTGCCGCCGCTGGTACCCGAAGGTCTACTACGCCAAGCCGGAGAAGGGCCTGGCGCACCGGGCACTCGCGGACATCGAGGAGTCGCTGCGCGAGCTTCGCTACTACCGCGCCACCGTATTCGTCGCCCCGCCTGGCCCGACCACCGATCAGGCCAGGTCAAAGGCCGCCGAGATCCTCGCCGAGCCCGTCCGCTCCGGCCCAAGCTGAGCCGGGTGGAAGCGCCCCCGGCGGGCGCGCTACGCTGTCCGGGCCGTCGGGCGGAGACGCCGCGACGTCGATGGTGGGTGTAGCTCAGTCGGTAGAGCACTGGGTTGTGGTCCCAGGGGTCGCGGGTTCGAATCCCGTCACTCACCCCAGCCACCAACAGAGCCCGCGCTCGGATCACTCCGAGCGCGGGCTCTTGTGTGTCTGCTCCAGTGCGGTGCCGTGCTCACCACCGGTGCCCGACGCCGTAGGGCGCCGGGCACCGGAGTGGCTGGTGCCCTAGAGCACCGGCAACTGCGGAGTGGCCGGCCGCTTGGGCGCCGGCGGGGCCTTGTGCCGGGTGGTCGGCGGCGGGCTGTCGTCGGTGCCGAGGTCGTCCGAGCCCGCGCTGTCCGGGGTCGTGTCCGGCGTGGTGTCCGGCGTGGTGTCCGGCACCGTGGCGTCCGGGCTGGCGGTGTCCGCACCGGCCGCCGGGCTGGTGGCGCGCGAGCGGGCCGCCGGCGGCGCGGCGGCCACGGGCGGCGGTGCCGCCACCCTGGGAGTGCCACCGGCGGCCCGTGCACCGGGCGTGGGCGCACCGACGCCCGGCGCACCGGCGAGCCCCGGCGAGGTACCCGAGGTGAAGGCGGGGTCGTTGAGCGCGGGGTCGACGGGCGCGCCGGGGGCGGTGCCCGCCGGCAGGTCGGCGTTCAAGTTGTCCGAGGGGACCGCGGTGCTCAGGTCACCGACGTGGAACGAGCTGCGCAGGTCACCACCGCCGAACAGGCCGGGGCCGACCTGCTTGCCGAAGAAGTCCAGCGTGGCCGTCACCTGGCTCCCCGGCTGCCACAGCCCGGACGGCTGCCACACGACCTCGCGGTCACTGCGCCAGTTCGTGGTGCCCTGGATCGGCGGGGTCGAGGTGACCACCAGCGCCTTCTCCACGGCGGCCCGGTCGACGATCGGCTTGTCGAACAGCACGCTCACCGGGCTGGCCGGGTTGGCCGTGCCACCGTCCGCCGGCGTGATCTTGCCGCCGACCTGCTGGCCGGGTGAGAGCGTGGCGAACTTCGTCGTCGTGGTGTTGTCCTGGCCGGCGGTACTCCGGACCACGGTGGTCAGCACGTAGGACGTGTTCGGCTTGAGCGGCGCCGTCGAGGTCCACCGGGCGCCGTCCGGGGAGAGCGCCCCGGCCAGCTCGCCACCGTCCTGGCTGCGCAGGTCGGCCTGGGTGAGCTGGCCACTCGCCACCACGGCGGTCACCAGCTCGGTCGGCGACACCCCGGCCGTGCCGTCCGCCGGGTTGACCGTGAGGTTGGGGTGGAAGGCGTCGGCCATGCCCTGGGCGAGGGCCTGTTGGGCGGCGACATCCTTGATCCCGCCGACCTGTTCGCCGGTCCCGAGCTGAGCACAACCGCTGAGCACGACCACGAGCGCCGCGGCCGTGCCCACCAGGGCCGTTTTCCGGGGATCCATGCGACCCACCACGACCTCACCACCTCCGAGGGTTTCCAGCCGAGGTCAGCTGACAGTGTGGTCAACGAGCGACACTCCCAGTCAGTTACTTGACCCGGCCCGTAACCTGGTCTAGAAGCCGTTCCGGCCCGCGCGCCGACGCCCGACCCCGCCGAAAGCCACCCCGGCGGGGCTGTGCTAACGTCTGCACGCGCTCAACGGAGCGACTTACTTGCGCCGCTAGCTCAACTGGCAGAGCAGCTGACTCTTAATCAGCGGGTTCGGGGTTCGAGTCCCTGGCGGCGCACCACAAGACGCAGGTCAGCACGCAGCTGACCTGCGTCTTTGTTTTTCCCGGGGCGACTCCGCATGTCCGCGTCCGTCCACTGTGGACTGGAACGCGTCGGGGCCCGCGCGGCGCCTCCGGGCACAGGAGAGGAGGCGGGTACGTATGCGGACGGCCGTGGCAGCCCTGCTCGTGGTCCTCGGCGTCGCCGGTTGCGCCGGGCCGAACGGCACGGCGGTCGGCGTTGCCGAGCCCGCACTGCCCCGCGTGGCGGGACCGGTCCCGGTGACCGCGACGTCGTACCCCTTCCTCGCCTCCGCCTACGACAGCACTCCTATCGACC
>DATAZG010000249.1:0-12822 GCA_036272155.1 Pseudonocardia sp. | reverse complement strand
GTCACCGGCGCTGTCACCGCCGCCGTCCAGCGCCTCGAGGACCTGCTGGTAGCCGACCGCGCGGGACGCCGTCCGGCCCTCCCGCAGGCCGCGCCCGGCCAGCTCGCGCACCTCGTCAACCAGGCCGGCCTCGAACATCCGGTGGACCCGCGACGCGATCCGCTCGTCCAGCACCTCCGTCGGCAGCTCCAACCCGAGCAGCACCGCGCCGTACCGGGGCTCGCCCAGCTCGGGCAGCTGCGCGCTGAAGGGCTCGCCGGTGATCTCTATGACCTCCAGCGCGCGGACGATCCGCCGCCCGTTGCCGACCAGCACGGCCGCCGCCGCCTTCGGGTCCAGCTTCGCCAGCCGCTCGTGCAGGGCGGCCTCGCCCTCCTCCGCCAGCTCGCGCTCCAGCCGGGCCCGCACGTCCGGGTCGGTACCGGGGAACGACATCTCGTCCAGCACCGCGCGCAGGTACAGCGCCGAGCCGCCGACCAGCACGGGCACCCGGTCGGCCGCCAGCAGCCGCGAGGCGATCGCCCTGGCCTCCCGCTGGAAGGCGGCCACCGAGGCGTTCTCGGTCACCTCGAGGACGTCGAGCAGGTGGTGCGGCACGCCGCGCCGCTCGTCGACGCCGAGCTTGGCGGTGCCGATGTCCATGCCCCGGTACAGCTGCATCGCGTCGGCGTTGAGCACCTCACCACCGAGCCGCAGCGCCAGCTCGACGCCGAGGTCGGACTTGCCGGTGGCGGTCGGGCCGAGCACCACGACGGCGCGCAGGCCCTGCCGGGGCGCCACCCCGCTCCCGCTCACTTCCGTCCCGGTCACGGTTGACGCCGCCACAGCGCCACGTGGTAGGCGACACCGAACGGCGCGGCCGAGTAGACCAGCTCGCCGCGCCACCGGCCGCCCTCGCTCGCACCGGCCAGCACCTGCCAGGGGGCCCGGCCGGCCGCGTTCAGCTCGCCGCCCAGCCCGGCGTCGAGCGCGAGCAGCCCGGCCGGGTCGGCGTCGGCCAGCGCGGCGGCCACCGCGGCGTCGAACGGCTCGGCCCTGCGGTCGAGGTAGCCGGGCGACTTCTCGCCGTGCGTGGTCGCGCCGTCGCCGACCACGAGCAGGCCGACCGGGGCCGACGCCGGGCGGGCGGCCAGCTGGGCGCCGAGCCGCCGGCAGTCCTGTGTCGACAGGTCCGGCGGGACCAGCTCGGCCGCGACCCGCACCCCCGCCGCGACCTGGCCACGCAGCCAGCCGGCGATCAGCAGGGGCAGCGGCAGGTGCTCGTCGATGTACCCATCCGGGTACATCTGCGCGCGGCCGGAACCGCCGGAGGTCCGCCGGGGCGGCGCGCCGGCCGGCCCGGTCGGGGCCCCCGGGTCGGCCCCGGGGGCAGCGGGGCCGAAAGCCACCCGGACGTCCACTCCGTAGCCGCGAAAGGTTCCCCCGACCGGATGATCCATCGTGCGCCGCCCACCGGGGTCCGACGCCACCACGAGCCACCGGTCCGCCGCACCGGCCAGGCGCGCCGCCACATCCAGGCACGCCGCTCGCATCGGTTCCGACTCCGCCGCACGACCCGCCGTGAGCTGAGGAACCATCAGCGGCGGCTGGGGCACGACCGCCACCATGTCAACCACGACTCGTCAGAGTAATCGTGCCGCTCGACCACGCGACCGGGTCCGCCGACTGGGGCCGCCGGAGGTGTCGACTCGTCTCTCCGGGACTGCCGCTGACTGCGCGGATGCGGTGGAGTTGGTTTCCGAACGCCCCTTGAGCTGTTTCAATCGCGGTCGGGCCCGCGGGTGGGCGCGGCCCCAACGTCAGGCTCCGCCTCGTGCGGAGCGCCCGTCGCCTCGGCGTTCGGGCCGGATCAGGGAGGCCGATAGTGGGGCAGCACGAGAGGAACGGAACGGACTTGGCGGGGCTCGAACGCTCGAGCCCCGAAACCAGCCCGGTGTCCGAGGAGGCGACCCGGCCCACGCCGGACAGAGCACCGGCCACCCCGGTGACGCCGGCTCCCCGGGCGGAACATCCCGAGCCAGCCCCGACCCCCCAGCCGGAGCACCCCGAGCCGGCCCCGGCCCCCCGCCCCGTGGCACCTGCCCCGAGAGCGGTCCCCGGCCCGGTGCCGGCGCCGCCCCGGGCCGGCGTGCCGACGCCGCCCCGGCCGGCACCGCCGGCCGGCCCCCGGCCGACCCCGATGGCACCGCACCGCCCGGCGTCCGGCGCCGTGGCCACCGCGCCCGTGGTGGCCCCGCCCTCGGCGCCGGCCACCGCGATCGTGCACCAGGTGATGCCGGCCAGCGCGGATCCGACCCGGTGGGGACGGGTCGACGAGGACGGCACCGTGTACCTGCGCACCGCCGACGCGGAGCGCGCGATCGGCAGCTGGCAGGCCGGCGAACCGGTCGAGGGGCTGGCCCACTTCGCCCGCCGGTTCGACGACCTGCTCACCGAGGCGGAGCTGCTCGCGGCGCGGTTGGCCACGGGCGGCAGCGACCCCAAGCATGCCATGACCAGCGCCAAGCAGCTGCGCGACGGGCTGGCCGACGCGGCCGTGGTCGGCGACGTGGCCGGGCTCACCGAGTACCTGGACTCACTGGTCGGCCAGGCCGAGGAGGCCGTCAGTGGCGCCCGCTCGGCCCGCGAGGCGTCCCGCGCGCAGGCCATCGCGCGCAAGGAGCAGCTCGCCGAGGAGGCCGAGCAGCTGGCCAACGAGACGACCCAGTGGAAGCACGCCGGCGACCGGTTCAAGGCCATCCTGGACGAGTGGCGGACGATCCGGGGCATCGACCGGAAGACCGACGAGCAGCTGTGGAAGCGCTTCTCCAGGGCCCGGGACGCGTTCAACCGCCGCCGCGGCTCGCACTTCGCCGAGCTGGACCGGCAGCGCGCCACCGCGAAGGCCCGCAAGGAAGAGCTGGTCGTGGAGGCGGAGAGCCTCAGCGAGTCCAGTGACTGGGGCGCCACGGCGGCCCGCTACAAGGAGCTGATGGCCGACTGGAAGGCCGCCGGCCGGGCCCAGAAGGACGCCGACGACACGCTCTGGCAGCGCTTCCGAGGCGCGCAGGAGACGTTCTTCAGCCGGCGCTCGGCGGTGTTCAACGAGCGGGACGCGGAGTTCACCGCGAACGCGAGCCGCAAGGAGTCCCTGCTCGCCGAGGCCGAGGGGATCGACACCGCCAACCCGGACGCCGCCAGGGCCGCGCTGCGGTCCGTGCACGAGCGCTGGGAAGAGGCCGGCAAGGTTCCCCGCGAGCGGATCCGCGAGTTCGAGGACCGGCTGCGCGCCGTCGAGGACCGGATCCGCGAGAACCTGGAGAGCCGCTGGCGGCGGGCCGACCCCGAGGTGGACGCCCGGGTGGCGCAGTTCCGCGACCGGGTGCAGCAGTACGAGGCCCAGGCGGCCAAGGCCAGGGCGGCCGGCGACACCCGCCGCGCCGAGCAGGCCGAGGGCCAGGCCGAGCAGTGGCGCGAGTGGCTGGCCACCGCCGAGAAGGCCGTCCAGCGCTAGCCGCCCACCCGCGCTAGCCACACCGGCGCTGACCGCACACCCACTCCGGGTGCCGCACACCCTCTGCAGCGGGTGCGCGGCACCCACACCGGGTGTGCGACCAGCCGGCCGTGTGCGGCCAGCCGGGAACGGCGGTCAGCCGTTGGCGCGGCCGCCGGGGCGGGACCAGGCCAGGCGCACCCACATCATCGCCAGCAGCGCCATGCACAGCACAGCGAGGATCAGGCCGATGCCCGGGCCAGGGGCGCCGTTCGGCGCGGTGTTCCGGGACCACACGGCCCACAGGCCGTTGACCACGGAGAACCCGCAGCCGAGCGCGCAGGCCCAGCCGACCGCCCACAGCCGCGTGAGGATCGCGGTGCTGGAGCCGACGACGCCGAACAGCAGCGAGGTGATCGCGAACAGCCGGGGCAGCACACCCAGGTTGCCCGCGCCGAGCAGCACGTTCCAACCGGTGATCGAGCCGGTCCAGGGCAGCGCGTGTGCCACGAGCAGGGCCAGCACACCGATCGACACGACCATCGCCGACGGCCCCGGGTCGATCCTCGGCCAGGATCGGGAGCCGGACAGCTCACGGTCCAGCCGATCCAAACCCTCGGGCATCGAGCTCATCGGGCACCTCCCACCGAGGACTGCATCGAGGACGACTGCGTCGAACGGGGCCGGCCGATCCCGGGCAGCCCCAAACCGGTCAACGTGGGGCCGGCCGGCGCACCGGGCGCAGCGGCGGGACCGGTACGGCCGAACAGGTCACCGGCCCGGGTCCGCCGGTGCTCGACCAGCGCGCCGTCGGCGACCAGGTGGTGCGGCGCCGCGTAGGTGATCGTCGCGCGGACCACGTCCCCGGGGCGCACCTCGGCGTCACCGGGGGCGAAGTGCACCAGCCGGCCGTCCCGGGCGCGGCCGCTGAGCCGGCTGGTCGCCACGTCCTTGCGCCCCTCACCCTGGGCGACGAGCAGCTCCACCGTGCGCCCGACCAGCTCGCGGTTGAGCTCCCAGGAGATCTCCTCCTGCACCGCGACCAGCCGCTGGTAGCGCTGCGTCACGACGTCCTTGGGCACCTGGTCGGGCAGCGTGGCTGCCGGGGTACCCGGGCGGGGCGAGTACTGGAACGTGAACGCGCTGGAGAAACGAGCGGACCGGACGACGTCCAGGGTGGCCTCGAAGTCGGCTTCGGTCTCGCCGGGGAAGCCGACGATGATGTCCGTGGTGATCGCGGCGTCCGGGATGGCGGCGCGCACCTCGTCGAGAATGCCCAGGTAGCGGGCCGATCGGTAGGACCGCCGCATCGCCTTGAGCATCGGGTCGGAGCCGGACTGCAGCGGCATGTGCAGCTGCGGGCACACCACCGGCGTCTCGGCCATCGCGGCGATCACGTCGCTGGTGAAGTCGCGCGGGTGCGGCGAGGTGAACCGGACCCGCTCCAGGCCGTCGATCTCGCCGCAGGCCCGCAGCAGCTTGCCGAACGCGGCCCGGTCACCGAACTCCACGCCGTAGGAGTTCACGTTCTGGCCGAGCAGCGTCACCTCGAGCACACCCTCGCCGGCCAGCGCGGACACCTCGGCGAGCACGTCACCGGGGCGGCGGTCCACCTCGGTGCCGCGCAGCGAGGGCACGATGCAGAAGGTGCAGGTGTTGTTGCAGCCGACGGAGATCGACACCCAGGCCGCGTACGCCGAGTCGCGCCGGGCGGGCAGCGAGGACGGGAAGACCTCCAGCGACTCCTTGATCTCGACCTGCGCGGCCTCGTTGTGCCGGGCGCGCTCCAGCAGCGCGGGCAGCGAGCCGATGTTGTGCGTGCCGAACACGACGTCCACCCAGGGCGCCCTGCGGACGATCTCGGCGCGGTCCTTCTGGGCGAGGCAGCCGCCGACGGCGATCTGCATGCCGGGGTGCGCGTCCTTCACCGGGCGGAGGTGGCCGAGGTTGCCGTACAGCCGGTTGTCCGCGTTCTCCCGCACCGCGCACGTGTTGAACACGACGACGTCGGCCTGCTCGCCGTCGGCGGTGACCGGCCGGTAGCCGGCCGACTCGAGCATGCCGGCCAGCCGCTCGGAGTCGTGCGCGTTCATCTGGCATCCGTAGGTACGGATCGCGTAGCTGCGGGTCACGCTGGGCCTCTCCGGGGTCCGCCTGCGGAGGTGGCGGTCGTCGACATCGGGTGCCCGTCCAGGGTATGCCTCGCCGCGCCGCGCGGCCCCGGGGACCCGACCGCCCGGCCCCAGGGAGCCGGGGCTGTCCGGCGTAGCGCCGCCGGCGGCTCCCGGGGGAGGATGCCGGCGTGCGCGCGATCACTGCTCCCCTGTCCCGCAGGGCGGTGCTGCGCGCGGGAACAGGGGCGGCGCTGGGGGCGCTGGTCGGCGCCGGTACCTCGGCCTGCGCGGCGGACTTCGACAGCACCCGGCTGACCCTGGGCACCGGCGGCTCGCAGGGCGTCTACTACACCCTCGGTGGCGCGCTCGCGGACGCCTGGAAGGAGCAGCTGGACCTGCCCCAGCGCCCCACCGTGCGGGTCACCGCCGGCTCGGTGGAGAACCTCGCGCTGCTGGCCACCGGGGCGGTCGACGTGATCTTCAGCGCGGCCGACGTCGCGGACACCGCCAAGGACGCGCCGAGCCCACCCGGCCGCGCCCCGCGCGCGCTGGCCCGGATCTACGACGACGCGCTGCAGGTGGTGGTGCCCGCCGACTCGCCGATCACGCTGCTGGCCCAGCTGCGCGGCCGCCAGGTGTCCGTCGGCGCCACCGACTCCCAGGTGATCGTGGCGGCGAAACGCCTGCTGGACGCCGCCGGGCTGTCCGCGCAGCGGGACCTGACGGCCAGTGAGCTGGGCATCGACGAGTCGATCGCGGCGCTGCGCGACGGCCACATCGACGCGTTCTTCTGGTCCGGCGGGCTGCCCACCAACGGGCTGACCGCGCTGGCCGCCCAGCGCCCCATCCGGCTGCTGGACCTCTCCCCCGTGGTCCCGGCCCTGCGCGCCGCGTACCCGGTGTACGACGTGGGCACGGTGCCGACGGCCACCTACGGCATCCCGGCCCCGGTCACCACGCTGTTCGTGCGCAACTTCCTGCTCGTGGCCGCCGCGATGCCGGACGAGCTGGCCGAGGCGCTGGTCGGCGGGCTGTTCGCCGAGCGGGACCGCCTGGTCCGGGCCAACCCGGCCGGGCGGGTGATCGACACCCGGTCCGCCATCGGTACCCAACCGGTGCCGCTGCACCCCGGCGCGGAGCGCTTCTACCGCTCCGCCAAGGAGTACGACTGATCGACCACCGGCTCCTCGTCGGCCGGCAGCAGCACCGCCACCCGCAGCCCGCCGCCCTCCGGCAGCTCCAGTGTGAGCTCACCGCCGCAGCGGCGCACCGCGACCAGCGCGATGGCCAGGCCCAGCCCGGAGCCGTCCACCCGGTGCTGCGTCGGGCTGCGCCAGAACCGGTCGGTGGCCTTGGCCAGCTCGTCCGGGGCCATACCGGGGCCGTGGTCGCGCACCGCGAGCAGCACCCGGCCGGCCGACCGGTCGGTGTGCAGCTCGATGTCCGCGCCGGGCGGGCTGAACTTGATCGCGTTCTCCAGCACGGCGTCCAGCACCGTGTGCACCGTCCCGGGCGGCGTGCGGGCCACCAGGTCGGTGCGCCCGGTGCGGTGCAGCCGCAGGCCCTTCTGCCCGAGCTGCGCCCCCAGGGCCCTGACCCGGTCGTCCACCACCGCGTCCACCGCCACGGCCTCGGCGGCGGGTGGCGGCCGCTCGGTGGTGGCCAGCGTGAGCAGCCCGTCCACCACCTTGCCCAGCCGGTCGGCCTCCTCCAGGGCGGCCCGCTGCTCCTCGGCGGTGTCCACCTCGGGGTCGTCCAGGTTGTGCAGCCGCAGCCGCAGCGCCGTGAGCGGGTTGCGCAGCTGGTGGGAGGCGTCGGCGACGAACTTCTTCTGGGTGGCCAGCGCCTGGGCCACGACCGCCGCCATCCGGTCGAACGACTCGGTGAGCTGGTTCAGCTCGGCCGGCCCGCGCCCGTCCGCCACCGGTTCGGCCGGCTCACCGGACAGCACCCCGGTGGCCACCCTGGCCAGCCCCGCGTCCAGTCGCCGCACCGGCCGCAGGATCCAGCGGACCACCGGGAGCGCGGCCAGCGCGGCCAGCGCGAGCGCGAGCAGCCCGCAGCCCAGCAGCAGCGCCCACTGGTACAGCACGTCGCGGCGGAGCGTGTCCGTCGGTGAGATGGTCACCGCCGCCCCACGCACCTCCCCGTCCACCAGCACCGGCTCGGCGAGCAGCATCGGCTCGCGGTCCCATGGCAGCAGCAGCCGGTACGGCTCGGAGCGGCGGCCGGCCAGCGCCACCCGGACCCGGTCGGCGTTGGTCACCGGCAGCCCCGGCCGGGACGCGGCGAGGATCGCGCCGTCCCGGGCCACCAGGGCCACCGCGACGCCGTAGACCTCGTCGTAGCGCTGCATCTCCGGCAGCAGCGCCGCCGGGTCGGCCTCCACCAGCGGCCGCTGGGCCAGCGAGGCGAACCGCACGGTGTCGGCCAGCCGGTCCACGAACTGGGCCTGCAGCGCGCCCCGGGCGCCCGTCACCGCCAGCGGCACGCCGAGGCCGACGACCACCATGGCCACCAGCACCATCACGGTGACCAGCAACCGGCGCCGCACCAGCCGCCCCTACTCGCCGGCGGCCGGCAGGCCCAGCCGGTAGCCGACGCCCCGCACGGTCTGCACGAGCTCGGGCCGGCGCAGCTTGGTGCGCAGGGTCGCCACGTGCACGTCCAGCGTCCGGTTGGCCCCCGGCCAGGTGCGGCCCCACACCTCGGCCACGATCCGGTTGCGGGTGCAGACCGCGCCGCCCGCGGTGGCCAGCAGGGCGAGCACCTGGAACTCCTTGCGGGACAGCGTCACGGACTCACCGTCCACCACCACGGTGTGGCGGGCCAGGTCCAGCGAGACCCCGTCCACCTCGATCACCTCGGGGGCGACCCCATCGGTGCGCGCGGCGCGCCGCCGCCGGTACACCGCCTCCACCCTGGCCACCAGCTCGCCCACGTCGTACGGCTTGACCAGGTAGTCGTCCGCGCCGGAGTGCAGCCCGAGAATGCGGTCGTCCACCTCGCCCCGCGCGGACACGATGATGATCGGCAGGTCGCTGGTCTCGCGGATGGCGCGGCACACGTCGACGCCGTCCACATCGGGCAGGCCGAGGTCGAGCAGCACGACGTCGACGCCACCGAGGTGGGCCATCACATCGCGGCCGGCGGAGAGCCGGAGCATGCTCATCCCGTGCCGGCGCAGCGCGGGCTGGAGCGCCGCCGCAACCCGGTCGTCGTCCTCGACCAGCAGAATCCGCACTTGTCGCTCCCAGTAATAGATCACCTACACGTGACCTAGTTGAGACCCTAAGGCTTTCCCAAAGGCCTGGACGATAGTGACCGGCGACGCATAGCCTCGCCCAACCTATCCTCTACTGAGAGGACGCTGAGACCGTGGCCCAACCCGGCCCTGGCGTTGCGCCCATGATCCAGATCGAGCAGGTCGACAAGCACTTCGGCGAGCTGCACGTGCTCAAGGACATCAACCTGGAGGTGGCAACCGGCCAGGTCGTGGTGGTGCTCGGCCCCTCCGGCTCCGGTAAGTCGACGCTGTGCAGGGCGATCAACCGGCTGGAGCCGATCGACAGCGGCACCATCAAGGTGGACGGCCAGCCGCTGCCGGCCGAGGGCAAGGACCTGGCCCGGCTGCGCGCCGACGTGGGCATGGTGTTCCAGAGCTTCAACCTGTTCGCGCACAAGACGATCCTGGAGAACGTCACCCTCGCCCCGGTGAAGGTGCGCAAGAGCTCGAAGGCCGATGCGGACAAGCGCGGCCTCGAACTGCTGGAGCGGGTCGGCATCGCCAACCAGCGTGACAAGTACCCGGCCCAGCTGTCCGGCGGTCAGCAGCAGCGGGCCGCGATCGCCAGGTCGCTGGCCATGCGGCCCAAGGTGATGCTGTTCGACGAGCCCACCTCGGCGCTGGACCCGGAGATGGTCCAGGAGGTGCTGGACGTGATGACCGGCCTCGCCAAGGAAGGCATGACCATGCTGGTGGTCACCCACGAGATGGGCTTCGCCCGCCGGGCCGCGCACCGGGTGGTGTTCATGTCCGACGGCGAGATCGTCGAGGACGCCGCCCCGGACGCCTTCTTCACCAACCCGCGCTCGACCAGGGCCAAGGACTTCCTCGGCAAGATCCTCACCCACTAGGACCGGCGGGCCACCGAACGCCCGCCGACCCCTCACCCGAGCACCACCCACCCGCGCACGGGTTCCGAGCACGACTCACCCGAGCCCGAGCTACCCGAGAGCTACCCGAGCTCGACCTACCCGAGCACGGGTCCCGAACCGCACCACGAGTCGCTCCGGCGACACCACGAATTGGAGAAGCGGATGAAGTGGAGATCGCTCGCCGTGGGCCTGCTCGTCGGCGCCCTGTCCCTGACCGCGTGTGGCAAGGAAGGCAGCCCCGGAGGCGGCGGCGGCTCCGTCGTCAGTGAGCCGGCGGCCGCCGACGTCCAGGTGGCCGGCTCCCCCACCTTCGACAAGATCAAGCAGCGCGGCGGCGTGGTCGTGGGTGTCAAGGACGACCAGCCGGGCCTCGGTTTCAAGGACGCGACCACCGGCGAGTACTCCGGCTTCGACATCGAGGTGGCCCGCCTGGTGGCCGCGAAGCTCGGCTACGGCACCGACAAGATCACCTACAAGACCGTGCCGTCGGCCGCCCGTGAGGACGCCATCTCCCGAGGCGATGTCGACTACTACGTCGGCACCTACACCATCAACGACAAGCGCAAGAACAGCGTGTCGTTCGCCGGCCCCTACTTCGTGTCCGGCCAGGGCCTGCTGGTCCGCAAGGACGAGACCGCGATCACCGGCAAGGACACCCTGAAGGGCAAGAAGGTCTGCTCGGTCACCGGGTCCACACCGATCCAGCGGGTGCAGCAGCAACAGCTCACCGAGCCGGCCAACATCGTCCAGTTCCAGACCTACAGCCAGTGCGTCGACCAGCTGCTCAACAGCCAGGTCGACGTCCTCACCACCGACGACGCGATCCTCAAGGGTTACGCCGCCCAGCAGCCGGACAAGCTGAAGCTGGTCGGTGACGCGTTCTCCACCGAGCCGTACGGCGTCGGCCTGCCCAAGGACGACTCCGCGCTGCGCGGCAAGGTCAACGACATCCTGCAGGCCTCGTTCGACGACGGCACCTGGCAGAAGATCTACGACGGCACGCTGGGCAAGTCCGGCTCGGCGGCCAGCCCGCCCAAGCTCGAGCGCTACTGACCCGTCCGTCGGGGGTGCTGGCTGGCGCAGAGCTGCCCGCCACCACCCCGACGGGCCCTGTCTCCGACAAGGAGCTTTGCCGGTGACCGTCCTCCTCGACAATCTCGGGCTCTTCGGACAGGCGTTCCTCGGAACGATCAAGCTCTTCGTCGTGGCCGCGATCGGGTCGCTGATCGGCGGCACGATCCTGGCCGCCATGCGGGTCAGCCCGGTGCCGATCCTGCGCACGTTCGGCGCGGTCTACGTCAACACTGTCCGCAACACCCCGCTCACCCTGGTGCTGCTGCTCTTCGCGTTCGCGTATCCGAGGTTGGAGATCGCGGACCTCTCGTTCTTCACCCGGGCCTGCCTGGGCCTGATCGTCTACACCTCGGCGTTCGTCTGCGAGGTGGTCCGCTCGGGCATCAACACGGTGCCGGTCGGGCAGGCCGAGGCATCCCGTGCGCTCGGCTTCACCTTCAACCAGACGCTGTCCAGCATCGTGCTCCCGCAAGCCGTCCGGGCAGTGGTCCCGCCGCTGACCAACATCGAGATCGCCCTGTTGAAGAACACCACCATCGCCGCCGGCTTCTCGGTCATCGAGGCCGGCGGCATCTACAGCACGCTGGCCGAACGGGGCTACAGCGTGCTGGTGGGCCTGCTCTGGGTGGCGCTCGGCTTCCTCATCCTGGTCATCCCGCTCACCCTGCTGCAACGGCGGCTGGACCAGCGTTGGAGCGTGGCCCGATGACCGCGGTGCTGTACGACATCCCCGGTCCCAAGGCCCGCGCCCGCAACGCCGGCACCGGGGTACTCGGTGTTGTCCTGGTGGTCGCGCTGATCGGGTACGTGCTCTACCGGCTGGTCGTCACCGGCCAGTTCTCCGCTCGGGAATGGGAGTGGATCCAGTACTCGGCGATCCAACGCCTGCTGCTGAACTCACTGCTCGCCACCCTGGAGGCCTTCGCGGTGGCGGCCGTGCTCGCACTGGTCCTCGGCGCCGTCCTCGCCGCGGGCCGGCTGTCGGATCACCGCTGGGTCAGCCGGCCGGCGACGGTCGTGGTGGAGTTCTTCCGCGCCATCCCGCTGCTGGTGCTGATCTTCATCCTGTTCTACGGGGTGTCCCGCAGCCTGAACTACAACTTCAGTGCGTTCTGGGCGCTGGTGGTCGGCCTGATGCTCTACAACGGCTCGGTGCTCGCCGAGATCTTCCGCGCCGGCGTGCTCGCGCTGCCGAAGGGCCAACGCGAGGCCGCCTACGCGCTGGGCCTGCGCAAGACCCAGGTCATGACGAATGTGCTGCTGCCCCAGTCGCTGCGACTGATGCTGCCGACCATCGTCAGCCAGCTCGTCGTGGTACTCAAGGACACCGCGCTCGGGTTCCTGATCCAGTACCCGGAGCTGCTCTACCAGGCGCGCTATCTCGGCGGCCAGGGTCAGCTGGGTTCGCCGATCCTGCCGGTGGCCATGGTGGTGGCGGTGATCTACATCGCGATGTGTCTGCTGCTGTCCATGCTGGCCAACTACCTGGAACGGCGCACCCGCCGCAACCCGAAGATCGCCGCGCTGGACCCGGCCGCCAAGGCCAAGGCGGAGGGTGAACTGGTCGCCGCACAGTCCGCCGAATGACAAAGGGGCGCGCCTAGACCGCACGGGTCGAGGCGGCGCCCCTTTGTCGACTCAGAGCCTCAGGCGTCGGTCTTCTCGCCGCGCTTGAAGATCTTGCTGCCCAGCCAGACCAGCGGGTCGTACTTGCGGTCGACCACGCGCTCCTTGAGCGGGATGAGCGCGTTGTCGGTGATCTTGATGTGCTCGGGGCACACCTCGGTGCAGCACTTGGTGATGTTGCAGTAGCCGAGGCCGTGCTCCTCCTGGGCCGCCTTCTGGCGGTCGGCGGAGTCCAGCGGGTGCATGTCCAGCTCGGCGATGCGCATCAGGTAACGCGGCCCGGCGAACTCGGCCTTGTTCTCCTCGTGGTCGCGCACGACGTGACAGGTGTTCTGGCACAGGTAGCACTCGATGCACTTGCGGAACTCCTGGCTCCGC
>DATAZG010000248.1:0-10073 GCA_036272155.1 Pseudonocardia sp. | reverse complement strand
CGATGAGCAGCAGGACCCCCGCCGAGACGCCCACCGTCGCGAGGTTCGCGCTGCCGATGTCGCTCAGGGCGTTCCACAGCTGCGGCAGCGGCCTGCTGCCGTGCTTGGTGACGCCGAGCATGCCGGCGACCTGGCCGCAGGCGACCTGGATGCCGACGCCGGTGAGGAAGCCGACCAGCACGGTGCGGGACAGGAAGTTGGCCAGGAACCCGAGCCGCAGCAGCCGGGCCAGCACCAGCAGGATGGCCACCAGCAGCGCGGCGGTGCCGGCCAGCTGGACGTAGCGCGGCGAGGCGGGCGCGGCCAGTGCCCCCAGGCCGGCGGCCAGGATCGCCGCCGTGGCCGAGTCGGCGCCGATCACCAGGTGCCGCGAGGCCCCGAGCAGCGCGAACACGACCAGCGGCAGCAGCATCGTGTACAGCCCGGTGACCACCGGCATGCCGGCGATCCGGGCATAGCCGAGCACCTCGGGGATGGCCAGCGCCGCCAGGGTGACCCCGGCCAGCACGTCCGGCAGCAGCCGCGACCGCCGCACAGGCAGCACCCCGCGCAGCAGCGGCACCCCCGCCGGCCATCGCCCCGCCATCCCGCACCCCCGTGCCGCCGTGCCGTGAGCCGCCGTGCCGCCGTGCCGCCGTGCCGTGAGCGGCCATGATCCACCCGGCGGCGGCCCGCCGCCCGGCCAGCGCGCGCACATGGGCGCCTGTTGTTACCCAACTGCACACCAGGCAGGTTTTTCGCGCCTAGCCCCTGCCTGGTGTGCAGCTCGGTAACAACAGGCCGGGACCAACGGGGCGGCGGGACCGGCGGGACCGGCGCCGTGCTCAGGCGCGCAGCGTGCGGGCACACAGCCCCCCGTGCCGGCACACCGACTTCAGACACGGCACAAGAGTCCTAACTCATGTGCCGTATCCGAAGCGCATGTGCCAAGACCAGCCTGCGTGTGCCGGCCCGGCTCGCCAGCCCCGCTCGCCACTCACGGGGTGTTCAGGAGGACGGGACGTTCCACTCGCCGGTGTAGGTGGGCTCCGTCTTGTCGAGGAACGCCTGGAAGGCGACCGGGGTGTCGGCCGTGGCGAAGTTGATCGACTGGGTGCGGGCCTCGCTGGCCAGCGCCTCGCGCAGGGTGCGGTCGGCGTTCTCGTTGAGCAGGGCCTTGCTCTGCGCCAGCGCGACCGGCGGGCCGGCGGCCAGCCGGCTCGCCAGGTCGGTGACGAAGCCGTCGATCTCACCGGCCTCGACCACGTAGGTGACCAGCCCCAGCGACCTGGCCTCCTCGGCGCCGATGATCTCGGCGAGCAGCGCCAGCCGCTTGGCCTGCTGCATACCGACCAGCTTGGGCAGCAGCCAGGACCCGCCGAAGTCCAGCGACAGCGCGCGGCGGGCGAAGATCTGGGAGAACCGGGCCGTCGGGGTGGACACCACCAGGTCGCAGCCCAGCGCCAAGTTCCAGCCCGCGCCGACCGCCACCCCGTCCACCTTGGCCACGGTCGGGATGGCGAGCTCGTGCAGCATCAGCGCGACCTCGTTGATGAACCGCATCCGGGTCAGCGGGTGCCCGACCCGGCCGCCGCCGGAGATGTCCGCGCCGGCGCAGAAGTCGCCGCCGGCCCCGGTGAGCACCAGCACGCGCAGCTCCGGGTCCTGCCCGGCCTCCTCCAGCGCGTCGTGCAGCAGGTGCCACAGCTCGTCGTCGACGGCGTTCTTGCGGTGCGGCCGGTTGAGCGTCAGGGTGCGCACCCCGGTGGCCTTGTCGGTGTCGATCAGCAGTGCCTGGTCGGCCATCGAAGTCCCTTCGGTCACCGGTTAGACGCCGAGGCGGTCGGCGAGCCGGGCGCGGTGCCGGGCCGGGCTGCCCAGCAACAGCTCCGAGCTCTTGGCGCGCTTGTAGTACAGGTGGGCGTCGTGCTCCCAGGTATAGCCGATGCCGCCGTGGAACTGCACCATGTCCGTGGCGACCTCGAAGTAGGCCGGGCCGAGGTAGGTCTGCGCGAGCTCAGCGGCCACCGGTAGCTCGGCGCGGTCGTGCTCGGCGGCCCAGGCGGCGTAGCGCACCACCGAGACGCCGTGCTCCCACGCGCTGTACATGTCGGCGCAGCCGTGCTTGACGGCCTGGTAGGAGCCGATCGGCCGGCCGAACTGGACACGGACCTTGGCGTAGTCGACGGTCAGCTCCATGGCGCGCTCCAGGCCACCGAGCTGCTCGGCGGCCAGCGCCACCGCGGCCAGGTCGGCGACCAGTGCCAGCGCGGCGGCCGGGTCGGCGCTGGCCAGCGGGCGGGCCGGGGTGTCGGCGAAGCGCAGCCTGGCCAGCCGGCGGGTCGGGTCGAGGCTCTTCAGGGTCGTCCGCTCGAGCCCGGCAGCGGGGCTGTCCGGCGAGCCGTCGACCGCGAACCAGCCGGGGCCGGTCGAGGTCGCCGCGTAGACCAGCACCAGGTCGGCGACGTCCCCGGAGAGCACGAACGTCTTGTCGCCGTCCAGGCGCCAGCCGCCGTCCCGCTCGGTGGCCGTGGTGGCCCCGCCGGTGGGGTCCCAGTCGCCGCCGCCCTCGGCCACGGCGAGCGTGCCGATCCGCTCCCCCTCGGCCAGCGCGGGCAGCAGCTCGGCGCGCGCCGCCTCGTCGTCCAGCGCCAGCAGGGTGTCCACCGCGAGCACCGCGCTGGCCAGGAACGGCACCGGCACCAGCGCGCGGCCCAGCTCCTCCAGCACGATGGCCCGCTCGACCTGGCCGGCCCCGGAGCCGCCGTGCTCCTCCGGCACAACCAGCCCGATCAACCCCAGCTCACCGGCCAGCCGCCGCCACAGCTCGCGGTCGTAGCCCAGCTCGCTGGCCATCGCGGCGCGGACCTTCTCCGGCGGGGACTGGTCGAGCAGGAACTTGCGGACGGCGGACCGCAGCTCACGCTGCTCGGAGTCCAGGACCAGCTGCACGGGGCACCTTCTTCGGCGGGACGAAAACTTCGGCGGGGGGCGAAAAGACGGAGACAGCGACGTCAGGTGCGCTGGGTGCCGACCTTCAGCTCACGGAACGGCACCCCCCGGTCGACCTGGGGTTCCTTCGGCAGGCCGAGGATGCGCTCGCCGATGATGCCGCGCTGGATCTCATTGGTGCCGCCGGCGATGCTGGAGGCGGGCGAGGAGTTGATGCCCAGCGCCAGCTCGGGTCCCCGGGTGTCGTCCGGCTCCCAGCCGATCGCGGTTGGGCCGGCCACCTCGCCGGCGGTCTCGATCGCCCGGCGCAGCAGCATCGCGCCGGCCAGCTTGGACACCGAGCCGCGCGCCCCGGGTGGGTTGCCGGCGGCGGTCTCCTGGCGCATCCGCGTGTTGAACAGCTCCAGCGCGCGCTCGTGGGCGTAGAGGTCGGCCAGCTTGGCGCGCACACCGGGCTCCCCCGCGACGCCAGCCGACCGGGCCAGCTCGACCAGCGAGGCGAACTCCAGCGGGTTGCTGCGCGGCCGCCGCCCGGCGCCGATCGAGATCCGCTCGTGGCCGAGCATGACCACGGCCGCGTTCCAGCCCTGGTTGACCTCGCCGATCACTGGGCTGATCGGGCCGTCCCCGGCCAGGTGCACGTCGTCGAAGTACACCTCGTTGAAGGGGGCGCGCCCGGACATGTCCCGCAGCGGGCGGACCGTGACCCCCGGCGCGTGCATGTCGACGATGAACATGGTGATGCCGGCGTGCTTGACCCGGTCAGGGTCGGTGCGGGCGAGCACGGCGCCGTAGTCGGCCCACTGCGCGTTGGTCGTCCACACCTTCTGCCCGTTGAGCACCCAGCCGTCGTCCGTGCGCACGGCCTTGGCCTGCAGGCTGGCCACGTCGGAGCCGGCACCGGGCTCGGAGAACAGCTGGCACCAGATCTCCTCGCCCGACAGCAGCTTGGGCAGGTACCGGCTCTTCTGCTCGGGCGTGCCCAGATCGACCAGCGTCGGCCCGCACATGCCCATGCCGATGATGAAGGGACCCGTGGGCAGGTCGTACTCGGCGGCCTCGTCGCTGAACGCCTGCGCCTCGGCGGTGCCCAGCCCCCGCCCGCCGGCCTCGGTCGGCCAGGTGATGCCGGAGTAGCCGCCGGCGTACAGGGCGGCCTGGAACTCCCGCGCCCTGCTCAGCAGCCCGGCCGCGTCCAGCCCGGTCGCCGGCCCCGGCGCGTGCTCGCGCAGCCAGGCACGGGCGGTGCTCCGGTAGTCCTGTTGCTCCTCGAGCACACTCATCCGCGACATCCCTTGGCGACCTCGACAGCGGGAAACACGCCCGAACTTAACGTTCAATCGTTAAGTTGACAACGGCGCCACACCAGGGGTGCCGTACGCAACAACGCCCCGCCGGGCGCCGGGGTGTTCACCCGAGTAGGCGTGTCGGCCATATGCTGACCAGGTGAGCAGCGCACCGGACTACGGCGCCGCCGCCCCGACGATCCCCCGGGGCGCCGGTCGGGAGGCGATCAGCAACGCCGCGCGGGAGATCTTCGCCGAGCGCGGTTACCACGGCGCCTCCATCCGGGACATCGCGCGCCGCGCCGGGCTGAGCCTGTCCGCGCTCTACCACTGGCACTCCAGCAAGCAGGACCTGCTCGCCGCGCTGATCCAGGAGAGCACGAACGACTACTTCGAGGCCTGCGAGGACGCCCTGCGCGCGGCCGGGCCCGACCCCGCCGCACGGCTGGGCGCGCTGGTCGGGGCCGCCGTGGAGTGGCGGGTGCGGCGGCGGATCGAGAGCGAGATCAGGGCCCGCGAGTGGCGCAACCTGGACCCCGAGCACCAGGCGCGGCTGGACAGCCTGCGCCGGGCGGCCACCGGGCTGTGGAAGGACATCGTCGACGCCGGTGTGGCCAGCGGCGTGTTCCACTGCGAGCACCCGGACGACGCCCGCCGGGCGGCGCTGGCCGCCTGCAACGCGATCTCCCAGTGGTACGACCCGGCCGGCGAGATCGAGCTGGCCGAGCTGGTCGACCGCTACACCGCGATCTGCCTGCGGATCGTCGACTACCGACCCTGACCCGCGCGTGCCGGGCCGGCCGCGCCGTCACCCTGAGCCGGCGTGGGCCCAGTCTCCCCGCACGTGCGCGAGGTGCTTCACCATCTCCTCGGCGGCGCGGTCGGGGTCACCGGCGAGCACCGCGTCGAGCAGGCCGAAATGCTCCAGCGAGGTGGCCACGAGCTTGCCCTCCCTGGCGAGCGTGCGCAGCCCGTACAGCCGGGTCTGGTCACGCAGCATCTCGACCAGCTGGACCAGCCGCCCGTTGTCGAGCAGGGCGAGCATGCTCAGGTGGAAGTCCCGGTCGGCCTCCAGGAACACCGTCATGTCCCCGTCCTCGGCGGCCTGGGTACAGCGACTGGCGTGGCCGCGCAGCATCTTGGCGTGCTCACCGAGATCCCGCTCCGCGAGCTGCCGGACGGCCGGGACCTCGAGCATGACGCGCAGCTGGTGCACCTCGTCGAGGTCCTTGTCGGTGACCGGGGTGACCCGGTAGCCCCGGTTCGGCACGACCTCCATCACACCCTGGTTGACCAGCGTCAACATCGCCTCACGGACCGGCGCGTTCGAGGTGCCGAGCTCGGTGGCCATGCCGGAGGCCGAGTAGATGACGCCGGGGCGGATCTCGCCGGCGACCAGCGCCTGCCTGATCACCGCGAGCGCCTGGTCGCGCAGGTTGGGCCGCCTCAGGGGTAACGAGTCCACGACGGCTTCCCCTTCAGCTGTTGACATCACTCCGAGCTTTGGGCAAATTCTGCCACTTAACGGTTATCGATTACCAACAACTCACCGGGACGAAGGACATCGATGACGTCAGCGGCGGCACGCCTCCCGGACGACGGCGGTCCGGTGTGGATCAGCCCCGCCGCCATCGGGCGGAGCCTGCCGATGCTCGACGCGATCGACGAGCTGGAGCGCACCCTGCGGGCCGGGTTGGACCCGGAGCGGGACGGCCAGCGGTCCCGGTTGGACACCCCCGACGGCCAGCTGCTCCAGATGCCCTCGGCGAGCGACCGGTACTGCGGCAGCAAGATCATCAGCATCCGGCCGGCCAACGAGCGCGACGCCGTCCCGGTGATCCAGGGCGTGTACGTGCTGTTCGACGGCGCGCACCTGTCGCCGGTCGCCGTGCTGGACGGGGCCGCGCTCACCGCGCTGCGCACGCCGGCGGTCTCCGGGCTCGCCGTACGACACCTGGCCGCCCCCGGCTCGTCCCGGATCGCCCTGTTCGGCACCGGCGTGCAGGCGTGGGGCCACGTCGAGGCGATCCGCGCCGTGCTGGCGGTCGAGCACGTCGACGTCATCGGCCGGACCCCGGCGAACGTCGAGCAGCTGGTCCGGCGGATCCGCGCCACCGGGACGAGCGCCGCGGCCGCCGACTCCCGCGCGGCGGCGGACGCCGACGTCGTGGTCTGCACAACCGCCGCGCAGTCCCCCCTGTTCGACGGCGCGCTCGTCGCGGACCACGCCGTCACCGTCGCCATCGGCAGCCACTCCCCGGACGCCCGCGAGGTCGACACCACGCTGGTCCGGCGCTCGTCGGTGGTCGTCGAGTCGCGCTCCAGCGCCTTGCGGGAGGCCGGCGACGTCGTCGTACCCATCGCCGAGGGCGCCTTCGACGCCGAGGACCTGATCACCGTGGCCGACCTGGTCCGCGGCGTCGTCTCCATCCCCCACGACCGGCCCCGGCTGTTCAAGGGCTGCGGCATGCCCTGGCAGGACCTGGCCGTCGCCGGTGCCCTCGCCGACCGAGTGCTCGGAGGAACCGGATGACCGCAACCGCGGGCGCGCTGGCCGGCAGCCCGGTCGGCGTCACCCTGCGCGACGTGCGTAAGCAGTTCGGCGACCACGTAGTCGTGGACGACGTCTCGCTGACGGTCGCCCCCGGCGAGGTGGTGTCGATCATCGGCCCGAGCGGGGCCGGCAAGAGCACACTGCTGCGCTGCATCAACCTGCTGGAGCGGCCCGAGTCCGGCGACATCACCGTCGGCGACGTGACGATCCATCCCGGCACCGGCGTCTCGCCGAAGGACCTGACCAGCCTGCGCCGCACCGCCGGCATGGTGTTCCAGTCGTTCAACCTGTTCCCGCACCTCACGGTGCTGCGCAACATCTCGATCGCCCAGGAGCGGGTGCTCGGCCGGGCCCGCGAAGAGGCCGACGCCCACTCCCGGGAGCTGCTGGCCCGAGTCGGGCTCGCCGAGAAGGCCGACACCTACCCGACCCGGTCCTCCGGCGGCCAGCAGCAGCGCATCGCGATCGCCCGCGCGCTGGCGATGGAGCCCAAGGTGATGCTCTTCGACGAACCGACCTCGGCGTTGGACCCCGAGCTCGGACTGGACGTGCTGGAGGTGATGCGGGGCCTCGCCGGCGAGGGCATGACGATGATCGTCGTCACCCACGAGATGCACTTCGCGCAGGACGTCTCCGACCGCATCGTGGTGATGGCCGACGGGCGGATCATCGAGCAGGGGCCGCCCTCACAGGTACTGACCGCGCCGTCCAACGAACGGACCAAGCGCTTCCTGCGTGCCGTGACGGACCGCTGATGGTCTTCGTGCAGGCCGTCCTCCTCGGCGTCCCGATGACCGTGCTGATCACGGTCCTGGCGTTCGCCCTCGGCGCGGTGCTCGGAGTGCCCCTGGCACTGGCCCGCCGCTCCGAGTTGGCGGCACTGCGGTGGGTGGGCCGCTTCGTGATCGACGTGCTGCGCGGCATCCCGCCGGTGGTGCTGCTGTTCGTCGTCTACTTCGGCGTCGGCACCGGCGTGATCAAGCTCAGCTCGCTGGCGGCCGCCGTGATCGGCCTCGGCCTGATCGCCGCCGGCTACCTCGCGGAGATCTACCGAGGTGGCCTGCTCGCCGTGCACCGGGGGCAGTTCGAGTCCGCGGCCGCGCTGGGGATGGACTCGTGGACCTCGATGTCGCGGATCATCGGGCCGCAGGCGTTCCGGGTCGCGCTCCCGTCGGCCACGACCTACGCGATCGGGCTGCTGAAGGACTCCTCGATCGCCTCGACGATCACCGCCACCGAGATCCTCTACCGGGCGACGGCCGCCGCGCGGGGCCACGGCGCCGGGCTCGAGCCGTTCCTGCTCGCCGCGGTCGTCTATATCGCGCTGGGTGCACCGCTGGCGTGGCTGTCCCGGACCATGGACGCGAAGATGAGGGCGAGGGTCGCCCGGTGAACGAGGACACCCTGCTCGGCGGCTGGCTCACCTGGCTGCCCAGCCTGCTCGAAGGACTCTGGCTGAGCGTGCGGGTCGCCGGCGCGAGCCTGGTCATCGGCATCCCACTGGGGCTCGCGCTGGCGCTGCTGATGTCCGCCGGGCGCCGTTGGGTCCGGGTGGTCGCGATCGTCGTCGTCGAGGTCGGCCGCGGGACCCCGGCGCTGGTCATGCTGCAGATCGTCTACTTCGGGCTGCCGTCGGCCGGCCTCACCGTCGGGTCGTTCGTCGCCGCCGTCGTCGCGCTGGCACTCACGACCGGCGCCTACACCAGCGAGATCCTGCGGGCCGGGCTGCAGGCGGTACCGCACGGTGAGGTGGAGGCGGCCTCGGCGCTGGCCATGAGCAACCGGGACACGCTCCGCTTCATCGTCATCCCGCAGGGCGTACGGATCGCCATCCCGGCGCTGCTGGGGTTCGCGATCCTGATCCTCCAGGCGACCGCGCTGACCTTCACCATCGCACTGCCCGAGCTGCTCAGCCGGGCCTACTCGATCGGCTCCAACACGTTCCGCTACCTCGACGTGCTGCTGCTGGCCGGGCTGCTCTACCTGCTCATCACCCTGCCGGCCGGCTGGTTGACCAACTGGACCGAGCGGCGGATGGCGCGCCACCTCTGATCTCTGACAGGAATGAGGCCCACATGTCCCGATCCCGAGTTGGCTCTGCCGTCCTCAGCGCCGCCGCGCTGCTGTTCCTGACCACCGCCTGCGGTGGCGGCGGTGGCACCCAGGCCGCCGGCAACTGCACGCCGAAGCACCAGTTCTCGACGATCGAGAAGGGCACTCTGACCGTCGGTGTGTACGACCTGCCGCCCTACGCGATGACGACCGGCCCCGACGGGATGAGCGGGGTCGACGCCGACGTCCTCCGGGAGATCGCCAAGCGCGAGTGCCTGACGATCACCGCGCAGGCCGGCAACACCGCATCGCTCATCCCGAGCGTGCAGCAGGGCCGCGCCGACCTCGCCATCGGCGACTGGTACCGCACCGTGCCCCGTTCCAAGGTCGTGAACCTGTCCGCCCCGCTCTACCTCGACCAGATGGGCATCGTCTCCGACGCCGGCCTGTCCAGCGTGACGGAGCTGCAGGGCAAGAAGGTCGGCACGGTCGACGGGTACCTGTGGGTCAAGGACCTGCAGCAGGTACTCGGCGACAGCCTGCGCCTCTACCCCTCCGCGGTCGACATGAACCAGGACCTCAAGGCCGGTCGCATCGAGGTCGGCGTCGACAGCTACGGGTCGGCGCTCTTCACCCACAAGGGCGTCGCCACGAAGGTCCTGGTGGCCCAGCCCGACGACCGGGTCGCGGCGTCGAAGGAGGCGGCGCAGGCCACGTTCCCGATGGCGAAGGACAACCAGGACATGCTCAAGGCCTTCGACGAGACGATCGCCGAGCTGCACAAGGACGGCACCATCACCAAGATCCTCGAGGCGAACGGGCTCCCGGCGTCGGCCGAGCAGACCGGCACCCCCCGCCTGATCCCGTAACCCGGCTCAGTCGATCGCCGCACCCGTGAGGGCGCCGTCGGCGGTGGCCGCGTCGAAGCCTCGGGGCGCGAGCGCGTCGCCGACCAGCCGCACGTCCAGCTCGGGACGGGCGGCCAGTAGGTCGGCGCGCAGTCCGTTCTCGGCCTGGCGGTGTCCGGCGACGACGACGATCCCCGGTGACCGGAGCGTTCGGATGGCCCCGGTCAGCACGTGCTCCAGCACCACGTCCCCGCCGGGTTCGGGCAGCAGCCGCACGTCGGGGATGACGGTGGGGGCGGCCTTGGCCAGGCGCTCGTGCACGAAGCGGATCTGGGTGGCGTCGACCTCGGCCGCCAGCGCCGGCAGCGGGGTGGCGATGGTGACCGACCAGCCCTGCTCGGC
>DATAZG010000247.1:0-7588 GCA_036272155.1 Pseudonocardia sp. | reverse complement strand
CTCGACTTCTTCCCGCTCACCATTGACGTGGAGGAGCGGATGTACGCCGCCGGGCGGATTCCCGGTTCGTTCTTCCGCCGCGAGGGCCGGCCGTCCACGGACGCCATCCTGGCCTGCCGGCTGATCGACCGGCCGCTGCGCCCGACCTTCGGCGACGGGCTGCGCAACGAGATCCAGGTCGTGGTGACCGTGCTCTCGCTGCACCCGCAGGACCCGTACGACGTGCTGGCGATCAACGCCGCGTCGGCGTCCACCCAGATCTCCGGGCTGCCCTTCACCGGGCCGGTCGGCGGGACCCGGGTCGCGCTGATCGCCGATGAGGACGGCAACACCCAGTGGGTCGCGTTCCCGACCTACGAGCAGCTCGAGCGCGCCCTGTTCGACATGGTCGTGGCCGGCCGGCTCGCCGGTGACGACGTGGCCATCATGATGGTCGAGGCCGAGGCCACCACCCGGACGATCGAGCTGGTCGCCGGTGGCGCGTCCGCGCCGACCGAGGAGGTCGTCGCCGCGGGCCTGGAGGCCGCCAAGCCGTTCATCCGCGCGCTGTGCGTCGCGCAGCAGCAGCTGGCCGACGTGGCCGGCAAGCCGACCGGCGAGTACCCGACCTACCCGGCCTACCAGCCGGACGCGCTGGACGCGGTGTCGGATGCGGTCTCCGCCGAGCTCACCAAGGCGCTCACCATCGCGGACAAGCAGGCCCGCGAGTCCCGCCTTGACGAGATCAAGGCCGAGGTGCTCGAGCAGCTCGGCCCGAAGTTCGAGGGCCGCGAGAAGGAGCTGGGTGGCGCGTACCGCGCGGTCACCAAGAAGCTGGTCCGCCAGCGCATCCTGCGCGACCAGGTCCGCATCGACGGCCGTGGCCTTACCGACATCCGGCCGCTGTCGGCCGAGGTCGAGGTGGTCCCGAGGGCGCACGGCTCGGCGCTGTTCGAGCGCGGCGAGACCCAGATCATGGGTGTCACCACGCTGAACATGCTCCGGATGGAACAGCAGATCGACTCGCTGTCCCCGGAGACCAAGAAGCGCTACATGCACAACTACAACTTCCCGCCCTACTCGACCGGTGAGACCGGCCGGGTGGGCTCGCCGAAGCGCCGCGAGATCGGCCACGGCGCGCTGGCCGAGCGGGCGCTGCTGCCCGTGCTGCCGTCGCGCGAGGAGTTCCCGTACGCGATCCGCCAGGTCTCCGAGGCGCTCGGCTCCAACGGGTCGACCTCGATGGGCTCGGTGTGTGCCTCGACACTGTCGCTGCTCAACGCCGGTTGCCCGCTGAAGGCCCCGGTCGCGGGTATCGCGATGGGTCTGATCTCCGAGGAGGTGGACGGCAAGACCTCCTACGTCGCGCTGACCGACATCCTCGGTGCCGAGGACGCGTTCGGCGACATGGACTTCAAGGTCGCCGGCACGAAGGAGTTCGTGACCGCGCTGCAGCTGGACACCAAGCTGGACGGGATCCCGTCCGAGGTGCTGGCCAAGGCGCTGTCGCAGGCCCGTGACGCCCGGCTGACCATCCTGGAGGTGCTCGCCGAGGCGATCGACGAGCCCGACGAGATGAGCCCGTACTCGCCTCGGGTGACCTCGGTGAAGATCCCGGTCGACAAGATCGGCGAGGTCATCGGCCCGAAGGGCAAGATGATCAACTCGATCACCGAGCAGACCGGCGCGGACATCTCGATCGAGGACGACGGCACGATCTACGTGGGCGCGGCCGACGGCCCGTCCGCCGAGGCGGCCATCGGCCTGATCAACGCGATCGCCAACCCGCAGCTGCCGAAGATCGGCGAGCGGTACCTGGGCACGGTCGTCAAGACCGCCGCCTTCGGTGCGTTCGTCTCGCTGGTACCGGGCAAGGACGGCCTGGTGCACATCTCCAAGCTGGGCAACGGCAAGCGGATCAGCAAGGTGGAGGACGTCGTCAAGGTCGGCGACAAGCTCCGCGTCGAGGTCGTCGACATCGACAACCGCGGCAAGGTGTCGCTGGTCCCGGTCGTCGACAGTGACGCGGCCGCCGCGCCAGCCGGCGACGCCCCGGCCGAGGCCGAGAAGGCCGAGGTCAGTTGACCCTGCTCGCACCGTCGGGAGCACAAGCCGACGGCGCGGGCACCCCGGAGCCGGACTCGACGGTCACCCGTAGCCTGCTGACCAGCGGGCTGCGGGTGGTCACCGAGTTCGTGCCCGGGGTTCGGTCGGCGTCGGTCGGGGTGTGGATCGGCGCCGGCTCGCGGGACGAGTCGGCGAGCCAGGCCGGCGCAGCGCACTACCTGGAACACCTGCTCTTCAAGGGCACGACCCGGCGTACCGCTGCCCAGATCGCCCAGGAGATCGACGCGGTCGGCGGTGAGCTGAACGCGTTCACCGCCAAGGAGCACACCTGCTTCTACGCGCACGTGCTGGACTCCGACCTGCCGCTCGCGGTGGACCTGCTGTCCGACGTGGTGACCGCCGCGACCTTCGCCCCCGGCGACGTGGAGCTCGAGCGCGCGGTGGTGCTCGAAGAGATCGCGATGCGCGCCGATGACCCGGAGGACCTGCTCGGCGAGGTGTTCGACGCCGCGCTGTTCGCCCGGCACCCGCTGGGCCTGCCGATCATCGGTTCCGAGGAGTCCATCCGGGCGATGACCAGGGGCCGCCTGCGTGGTTTCTGGCAACGGCACTACACCGCGCCCCAGATGGTGCTGGCCGCCGCCGGCAACCTCACCCACGACCAGGTCGTCGAGCTGGCCGAGCGGTCCTTCCCGGCCTGGGAGCCGGCTGCGCCCGCCGAGCCCCGTACCGGCCGCCCGCCGGCCGCCGCGCCCGGTGGCCTGGTGCTGCACACCGAGGACACCGAACAGGTGCACCTGATGCTCGGCGTGCCGGGACTGGCCCGCCCCGACCCGCGCCGCGCGGTGCTCGAGGTGCTCAACACCGCCGTCGGCGGCGGCCTCAGCTCGCGGCTGTTCCAGCAGGTCCGGGAGCAGCGCGGGCTGGCCTACTCGGTGTACTCGGCGACGGCCAGCTACACGGACGCCGGCCAGCTGGCGGTCTACGCCGGCTGCCAGCCGGACCGGTTGGCCGAGGTGGTCGCGGTGACGAGGCAGGTGCTGGCCGACGTGGCCGCCGACGGGCTGACCGACGCCGAGGTCGTGCGCGCCAAGGGGGCGCTGCGCGGTGGCCTGGTGCTCGGCCTCGAGGACACCAGCTCCCGGATGAACCGGATCGGTCGCTACGAGCTGGACCTGGGCCGGCAGCGCTCGCTGCGCCAGAGCCTGGACGCGATCGAGGCGGTCACGCGAGAGCAGGTGTGCACGCTGGCCACCGAGGTGCTGGGCCAGCCGTTCACCGCCGCCGTGGTCGGCCCGTACGACTCCGTGGGCGAGCTGCCCACCGCGCTGCACCTGTGACCGGCCCGCTGACCCCGACCCGACAGCTGACCCCGATCCGACAGCTGACCCCGACCCGACAGCTGGCCCCGACCGGGCAGGTGGCCGCGACCCGGGATGTGGCCGCGACCCGGGATGTGGCCGCGACCCGGCATACTGCACGGCCGTGACGATCTACGCGGTGGTGGCCGGGCTGCTGGTCGCGGCCGGGCTGATCGGCAGCGTGCTCACCGTGCTGCCCGGCCTGCTGCTGGTGGTGGCCGGGATCGCGGTGTGGGCGGTGCCGCGCAACGACGTCGTCGGCTGGACCGTGCTGGCCGCCGCGGTCGGGATCGCGCTGCTCGGCTCGGTGGCGAAGTACATGCTGCCGGGGCGGGCACTGAAGGCGGCCGGGGTGCCGGGTCGCTCGCTGCTGGCCGGCGCGGTGCTGGGCGTCATCGGCTTCTTCGTGATCCCGGTGCTCGGCCTGTTCCTCGGCTTCGTGCTCGGGGTGTACCTCGCCGAGCTGCTGCGGCTGCGCGAGCACGCGCTCGCCTGGCCGTCCACCCGGCAGGCACTGCGCGCGGTCGGCTGGAGCATCCTGATCGAGCTGGCGGCCGGGCTGCTGGCCACGGCGGTGTGGATCGTCGGAATGATTGTCGGCTGAGCGTGGAGGTAAACGGTGAGTGAGCCGGGCAGCGACGGCGCGGCGGGTGCGACCGGGGACGCCGACGGGGGTCCGATCCGGGTCGCGGTGCTGGGCGCGCGAGGTCGGATGGGCACCGAGGTGTGCCGCGCGGTGGAGGCCGCCGAGGACCTCGACCTGGTCGCCATGGTGGACGAGGGCGACTGGCTGTTCAACGTGGCCGACGCCGGCGCCCAGGTCGTCGTCGACTTCACCCTCCCGGACGTCGCGCTGGACAACATCCGGTTCTGCATCGACCACGACATCGCCGCGGTGGTCGGCACCAGCGGTTTCGACGCCGCGAAGCTGGCCACCGTCGCCGACTGGCTCACCCGCAAGCCGGAGCTGGGCGTGCTGGTCGCGCCGAACTTCGGCATCGGCGCGGTGCTCACCATGCACTTCGCCCAGCTCGCCGCGCGCTACTTCGACTCCGCCGAGGTGATCGAGCTGCACCACGCCGGCAAGGTGGACGCGCCGTCCGGCACCGCCACGCACACCGCCTCGCTGATCGCCGCCGCGCGCGACACCGCCGGCTCGCCGCCCATGCCCGACGCCACCACCCGCGAGCTGCCCGGATCCCGGGGCGCCACCGTCGACGGCGTGCGCGTGCACTCGATCCGGATGCCCGGCCTCGTCGCCCACCAGGAGGTGCTGTTCGGCACCGACGGCGAGCTGCTCACCATCCGCCACGACTCCCTCAGCCGCACGTCGTTCATGCCCGGCGTGCTGCTCGGGATCCGCGAGGTCCTCACCCGCCCCGGCCTCACCGTAGGCCTGGAACCCCTCCTGGACCTCTAACCCCACTTCCCGCGAGTCGGGGAATTCGTCAGGGTGAGTCGCGGATTTCGTCAGCCCGCCGCGGGGGCACTCGATCTACCGGCGGGCCGCCTCGGCCGCCCGCCGGCGGTTCGTGTAAGTAGGTGCGATGGCTCTTGCGCAGGTCCGCGCCGCGACTCCGGACGACGTCGACGAGATAATCCGCATCCAGTCGGAGACCTGGCGGACGGCGTACGCCGAGTGGTTGCCCGAGGCGGCGCTGAGCCAGCTGACCGGGCCGGCCGCGCGGCGGGCCTGGACCGAGGCGGTGACCGCCGGCGAGGGGCACCACGTGCTGCTGGCCACCGAGGGCGACTGGGTCGTCGGCTTCTGCGCGGCGGCGCCGGTCGACACCGACGAACCGGATGTCGCGCCCGACCAGGGGCAGATCGTGACGCTGCTGGTGGAGCCCCGATGGGGCCGGCGGGGACACGGGCGGCGGTTGCTCGGCGCGGCCTTCGAGGCACTCGCGGAGGACGGCGCCCAGGGGGGCATCGCCTGGCTGCCGGAGCAGGACGTGGCGTCGCGGGCCTGTTACGACCGGATCGGCTGGGACCCGGACGGCATGGGCCGCACGCTGGACGCGGGCGACCGTGAGCTGCGCGAGCTCCGACTGGCCGGCCCGTTGCGGGTGGACAACCGGGATCCGCGCCGGCGCGCCCTGGAGGCCAACGGGTTCCCCGACTCGCCCTGACGGAATCCGCGACTCGCCGGACGGAGAGCTGTCGACTCGGGCCGCGGGATCCAGCGACTCGGGGCGCGGGATCCAGCGACTCGCCTGTGTCAGGAGTGTCGGGGTGGCGTGGCATGGTTGCGCCGTGGACGCGATCACGCCCGGGAGGGTGGAGACGATTACCGCCGCGGCGGCGCGGCGGGCGGTGCTGGCGGCGCAGGGGTTCGCCGAGCCGCGGCCGGCCGGCCCGGTCACCAGGAGGCAGCTGGGCCGGCTGGTCGAGCGGTTGCGGCTGCTCCAGCTGGACTCGGTGAACGTGGCGGTGCGGGCGCACTACATGCCGGTGTTCAGCCGGCTGGGCGGGTACCCGGTGCCGCTGCTGGACGAGGCGGCCTGGGCCCACAGCGCCCGCCGGCCCCGGCTGCTCGTGGAGTACTGGGCCCACGAGGCGAGCCTGCTGCCGGTGGCCGACTGGCCGCTGCTGCAGTCCGGGGCCAAGCGGCAGGGGTGGTGGCGGCACTACCACGAGCTGGTCGAGCGCGAGCCCACCCTGGTCAGCGATGTGCTGGCGGCCGTGAAGGAGGTCGGCCCGATCGGCGCCGGCGCGCTGGAGCAGCTGCTGGGCGGCGGTCCGGATGGCGGTGCCGGTGGAGGTGCCGGTGGAGGTGCCGGCCAGCCGCGGCCTAAGGGAGCGTCCTGGTGGAGCCGGTCGGAGGTGAAGCGGATCTGCGAGTTCCTGTTCGGCACGGGGGAGCTGACCACCGGCACCAGGGTGAACTTCCAGCGGCTCTACGACCTGCCGGAGCGGGTGCTGCCGGCGGAGGTGCTGGGTGCGCCACCGGTCGAGGCGGACGAGGCGGCGCGCCGGCTGATCGGCTACGCGGCCACCGCCCTCGGCGTGGCCACCGAGTACGAGCTGCGCGACTACTACCGGATGGGCCCGGAGACCTGCCGTAACGCGGTCCGCGAGCTGGTCGACGCCGGTGAGCTGGAGGTGGTGCAGGTGCGCGGCTGGCCGAAGCCCGGCTACCGCCGCCCCGGTGCCCGGATGCCGCGCAAGGTGGCCGCGCGGGCGCTGCTGTGCCCGTTCGACCCGCTGATCTGGGAGCGGGCCCGCACCGAGCGGCTGTTCGACTTCCGGTACCGCATCGAGATCTACACCCCGGCGGAGAAGCGCGAGCACGGCTACTACGTGTTCCCGTTCCTGCTCGGGGATGCACTGGTGGGCCGGGTGGACCTGAAGACCGACCGGGCGGCGAACGTGCTGCGGGTGCCCGGGGCGTTTAGCGAGCCCGGTACCGACCCGGTCACGGTGGCCGCCGAGCTGGCCGCCGAGCTGCGCCTGATGGCCGACTGGTTGGAGCTGGACGACGTGCTGGTGGGCGAGCGGGGCGCCCTCATCGCCCCGCTCGCCCGGGCGCTGGCGACTCGGCCGGCGCGCCTGTCGAGTACGTCGACGGGCTAGCCGGCCGCCCCCGCCGTACTCAGCGCCCTGGTCACCAGCACGTTGCCGCTGCCGGTGCGGCCATGGATGTGCAGTGCCGTGGTGGCGTCGGCCGGTGCGGTGTCGCTGACGGCCAGCTCGCTACGAGCCCGCCCGGACCCGGAGCGCACGTCGAGCTCGGCGGCCGCCCCGGCGTGCACCCCGACGCGCACGTCGCCCGAGCCGGTGGTCAGGTCGAGCCGGCCGGCCTCGGCGTTGTCGATGGTGACGTCGCCGGAGCTCGCGCGGGCGGACAGGTCGGCCCGGATGGTGCCCAGCCGCACGCTGCCGCTGCCGCTCTGTACCTCGGCGGGGCCGTCCAGCGCGTCCAGCACCAGGGTGCCCGAGCCGGTCTTGGCGCTGGTCCGCCCGGACACCGCCCGGACGCTCGCCCCGCCGGAGCCGGTGGTCAGGTTGAGGTCGCCGCCGACGCGGTCCAACGTGATGTCACCGGAGCCGGCGTCGGCGCGGGCGGTGCCCGACCGGCCGGTCACGGTGATCTCGCCGGACCCGGTGTGCAGGGTGACCCGGGAGCCGGCCGGCGCCCGGACGGTCAGTACCAGCGGCACCATCCGCAGCGGCATGCC
>DATAZG010000246.1:0-4024 GCA_036272155.1 Pseudonocardia sp. | reverse complement strand
CACCGTCAAGGCCGGCAACGTGGCGGCCGCGAAGGCGCAGTTCCCGGTGGCCAGGACGTACTGGGAACGGATCGAGCCGGTCGCCGAGTCGTTCGGTGACCTGGACCCGAAGATGGACGGCCGGGAGGACGACGAGCGGGCGCCCGGCGAGCAGTTCACCGGCTACCACCGGCTGGAGAAGGACCTCTGGGTGGACGGGCTGAAGGCCGACTCGCCCGCCATCGCCGACCAGCTGCTGGCCGACATGAAGGTCCTGCAGGCCAGGGTCGCCGCCGTGGAGCTGACCCCGGTGCAGCTGGCCAACGGCGCCAAGGAGCTGCTGGACGAGGTCGCCACCGGCAAGATCACCGGCGAGGAGGACCGCTACTCGCACACCGACCTGTGGGACTTCAAGGCCAACGTGGAGGGCTCCCAGGCCGCCGTCGCCGCGCTGCGCCCGGTGATCGACGAGAAGGACAAGAACCTCGGCCCGACGCTCGACCAGCGCTTCGCCGAGGTGGACACGGTGCTGGAGGGCTACCGCGACGGCGACGGCTTCAAGCTGTACACCCAGCTGACCCCCGACGACACGAAAAAGATGGCCGCCGCCGTGGACGCGCTCGGCGAGCCGGTCAGCCAGGTCGCCGGAGTGGTGACGACTCCGTGAGCTCGCCCGGGCCCGACACCCCTGCTCCGGCGGGGGTGTCCCGGCGCCGCCTGTTCGGGCTGGCCGGTGCCGGGGCGGCGCTGGCCGGCGCCGGCGCCGCGATCGCCGGCACGGTGGTGTCCCGCTCGGCCGAGCCGGCCATGCAGGCCGCCGCCCGGGAGGAGGCGGCCCGGGACTCGGTGCCGTTCCGGGGCCAGCACCAGGCCGGCATCGTCACCCCGGCGCAGGACCGGATGCACTTCGTCGCGCTCGACGTCACCACGACCGACCGCGCCGCCCTCGTCGACCTGCTGCGCCGGTGGACCAGGGCGGCCGAGCGGATGACCGCCGGCGCCGACGTCAGCCCGCTCGGTGCGCTCGGGGGCAACCCGGACGCGCCGCCGGCGGACAACGGGGAGGCGCTCGGCCTGCCGGCGTCCCAGCTCACCCTCACCCTCGGGTTGGGCGGCTCGCTGTTCGACGGGCGGTTCGGGCTGGCCGGCGCCAAGCCGGCGGGGCTGGCCGAGCTGCCCCACTTCCAGCTCGACCAGCTCGACCCCAAGCGCAGCGGCGGTGACCTGTGCATCCAGGCCTGCGCGAACGACCCGCAGGTGGCGGTGCACGCGATCCGGCACCTGGTCCGGATGGGGTTCGGCACGACGTCGGTCCGGTGGTCCCAGCTCGGCTTCGGGCGGACCTCGTCCACCTCGACCGCCCAGCTCACGCCGCGCAACCTGTTCGGCTTCAAGGACGGCACGAACAACATCAAGGCGGAGGACCCGGCCGCGCTGGGCGACCACGTCTGGGTGGCCCCCGGCGACGGGCCGGACTGGCTGGCCGGCGGCAGCTACCTGGTGGCCCGCCGGATCCGGATGCACATCGAGATCTGGGACCGCACCTCGCTGGCCGAGCAGGAGGCCATCATCGGCCGGCAGAAGGGCAGCGGGGCGCCGCCGGGCAAGCCGGGCGAGTTCGACCCGAGCGACTTCGCCATGGCCGCCAACGACGGCCGCCCGCTGATCGGCGAGAACGCACACATCCGGTTGGCCTCCGCCGCGGCGAACGGCGGGGCCCGGATCCTGCGCCGGGGTTACAACTTCGTGGACGGCGCGGACGGCAGCGGGCACCTGGACGCCGGCCTGTTCTTCCTCTGCTTCGCCCGCGACCCGCACCGCCAGTTCGTCCCCATGCAGCGCGCGCTGGCCAGCCGGGACAAGCTGATGGAGTACGTCGAGCACACCGGGTCCGGGCTGTTCGCCGTGCCACCGGGCGTCGGCCCGGACGGCTTCTGGGCCGACACCCTGTTCGGCTGACCCTGTGAGTGGTATTTGGTCGCTATGGCGACCAATACCACTCACAGGGTCACCTGAGCAGGGCGCGCAGCACGCGGGCGTTGCCGTCCGGGTCGGGGGCGCAGCCGGTGATGGCCGGCGTGTGCACGAAGGACTCGACGATGCGCACGACCGTGTAGGCCAGCTCCAGGGGTGCCAGCTCGATGGTGACCCGGCCGGCCGCGATGTCCTCGACGAGCAGCTCCCGGACCAGCTCGATCAGGCGGCGCTGGAACTCACTCGCGTCGTGGGTGAGCAGCCGCACGAACATCTCGCTCTCCTCCGAGGCCAGCTGCCGGTGGCCGGGGTGGGCGAGCACCTCCCGCACCCAGCGGGCGAGCACCTCGGCGGTGTGACTGTGCTGACCCGGCTGACCCGGCTGACCCGGCTGACCCGGTTGCACCAGCCCCTCCGCTTCGACCTGCTCGTGCAGCCGGGTCAGCGCCTGCTCAGCGCTCAGCCACAGCACCTCGACCAGCAGCTGCTCCCGGGTGCCGACCCAGCGGTGCAGCGTCACCCGGCTGACGCCGAGCTCGGCGGCCAGCGCCTGGATGTCCAGCTTGCGGCCCTGGTTGAACCAGTGCCGCGCGGCGGCCAGCGCGTCCAGCGGAGTGGGCCTGGCCGGCGCGCGGGTGCCGGTGAGCTGGCGTTGCAGTGGGGTCCGGGGCTCGCCCGTCTCGGACCCATCCCGGCTCATGCCCCCGACGGTAGCCCGGACACGAAATCCTCGACGATCCGGGCGATCTCGGCGGGGCGTTCCTGCGGCACCAGGTGCCCCTCACCGTCCAGCACCAGTGTCCGGCCGTTCAAGAACCGGCGGGCGCCGGCCAGCTGCAGCTCGGGGTCCACCGACCGGTCGTCGCCGGGGACGACGAACAGCCAGGGCTGGGTCAGCTTCGGCAGCAGCTGCTCGGACTCGTCGAGGAACAGCTCAACCTCGCCGATGCTCTTCAGCGCGGCCAGCGGTACCAGCGCCGCCTCCCGCCCGGCCGCCGCGACCATCTCCTCCTGCCCGGGGTGAACGGTGAGCTGGCCGAGCGCCCCCGCGAACGCCGCCGGGTCGCCCTGCATCGCGGACAGCGCCGTCGTGAACTCCAGCACCTCCGGCGGGTTGCCCTGCACCGGCACCCCGGCCAGCCCGATCGCGGCGCGCACCAGCCCGGGGTGCCGCGCGGCCAGCCGCATACCGACCGCGCTGCCCGTGGAGTGGCCGATGTACACCGCGTTCTCGATGCCGAGCTCATGCAGCACGGCGGCGATGTCGTCCGCGATCTCGGCCAGCGTGATCCCCTCGGTGACCCCCGCCGAGCGGCCGTGGCCCCGGAAGTCCACCGTGATCGACCGGTAGCCGGGCAGCCGGTCGATCACGTCACCGAAGAACCGCGAGGACACCAGGAACCCGTGCCCCCAGACCAGCACCGGCTCACCGGCGCCCCGGTCCTCGTAGTAGGTCTCCACACCCGCACGCACCAGCGTCGACATCGCTACCCCATTCCGTTCGGTCGCCCATCTCCGACCGATGTTACACAGATACCTATGTGTTTCACACGCGGGACGGAACTGTTTGAGTGTTACATCGACTCGGGTCCGTGGACACTCGGTGCGCGGCACTTGGTCGGCCGACACCCCGAGGGGGGCGGCCACGCACGGATTGCCGAGCTCGCACAGGCCGTTCAGTGGCGCGGTGCACGGGGCTGGCACACAGGTCGTGGCTCTGGCACACGGACTTGGGACGTGGCACCCGAGTGAGAACGCGTGTGCCACGTCTACGGTCCGTGTGCCAGAGCGAGGGCCTGTGTGCCACACGCGCCGGCTACCCCCAGCCACGTCCACCCCGTGCACCGCCCCTGCACCACGCCGGCCCCGCACCACGCCAGCCGTCCACCCCATGCGCGGGACACCCCGGCCAAGTCCACCACGTCGGCCAGCTTCGCGGTGCGCAGCTCCCCGTCGGGCGCGACGTACGGCCGGGATGCGACAACAACGCTGATGTCCATAGCGGAGACCAACGGCCGCCGCCCGCCCGCCCGGATGTTCCCCGTACCGACCGGTCGTGAGTGGCGATGGT
>DATAZG010000245.1:0-33086 GCA_036272155.1 Pseudonocardia sp. | reverse complement strand
CCCGGCCACGATGCCCACGATCAGCGCTGCTTCGAGTCCTTCGCGGAGCCCGATGACAAACGTGGGCAGCATCGCGCGGTCGACCTCCTCCAATTGGCGCGATCAGGCTAGGCTCGCCAAATGAAGGGTGTCAAACAGTTGATGAGCTAAGGCTCAGAACACCCGCTCGGAGCATAGGCTCACACAACAGAGTGATAAGGGCGATTACGCGGAACCGGCCTCGCCACGGTCGCGCGGCCAGTACCGGAGCCAGTCGTCGGCGGTGAGCCCGTGCGGGTCGAGGCCCGCGTCCCGCGCGGCCGACTCGGCGGCCCGCACCTCGGCCCCGAATCCCCGCGCCGCCTCGCGCAGCACCTGCTCCGGGTCCGCGCCGGCCAGCTTCACCTCGGCGACCAGCGCGAACAGCCGCTGTCCCGGATCGCCCGCATGCCTCGGCGGCGCGGCCAGCTCGGCGGGCAGGCCGGCCTTGCTGGCGCGGGAGACCAGCTTGGCGGCCAGGGCGGCGGCCGGCTGGCTCAGCGCCACGCCGTCCACGCTGGACTCGCGGCGCTTCTCCACCCGCTTCAGCTGCTCCCAGCGCACCTCCTGGTCGGAGGCGGTGCGCACCTGCTCGACGACGTCACCGCCCTCGACGTCACCGCCCTCGACGTCACCGCTCTCGACCGGGAACACGTGCGGGTGCCGGTCGACCAGCTTCCGCACCAGGTCAGCGGCCACCTCGTCGATGCCGAAGGGCGCCGACTCCGGCGGGTACGGCTTGACCCCGCCCTCGGCCGCCACCCGGCTGTGGAACAGTACCTGCAGCAGCACGTCGCCGAGCTCCTCGCGCAGCGCCGGCCGGTCCGTGTCCTCCACGGCCTGGTACAGCTCGTAGCACTCCTCGACCAGGTACTGCAGCAGCGAGAGGTGGGTCTGCTCGGCGTCCCACGGGCAGCCGCCGGGCGAGCGCAGCCGGTCCATCACCGCGACCGCGTCCAGCAGCGCCGCGCCGGCCGGTTCGGGCACCGCGACGACCGCATCGGCGCTGGCCACCAGGGGGTGCGCGGCGTCCGTCGTGAGCAGCGCGCAGGACTCGGCCGGCCAGCCGGACGGCGCCTCGACCCGCTCCGCGCCGGCCGAGGTGGCCAGCTCGGCCGGCACCGAGCCGTCGGCCAGCACCCGTGCAGCGGCCCGCAGCGCGGGCAGCGCCGCCGCCGGCAGCACGGCCGCCAACCGGGTGGACAGCACCACGATCGTCCGAGCCATCGACTGAGGCCCGCCTCAGCTCAGGACGGCCGGCAGCACCACGCTGGGCTCCTGCCCGGGCGGCAGCACGGACAGGAACAGCGGGTCCCACGTGCCGTAGCGCGGGTTGACCCGCACGCCCAGCTGCTCGGCCAGCGGCTGCGTGAGCCGGCGGCCGATCTGGTCCAGGGTCTGCTCACCGAGCTGGGCCACCGAGGTGCCCGCCGGGTCGCCCAGCGGCGGGGCGTCGGTGACCCGTTTGGTCACGCGCACCACCGTCCACACGTCCGGGGACGTCGAGGTCTGCGTCGCCACCACCTGCCCGGCCGGCGTGCCGAACAGGAACAGCGCCGCCGACTGCGGCACCAGCGCGGCGCGCAGCTGCAGGTTGCGCTGCGCATTCGGGCCGTCGCTGGCCAGCACGGCCGCGGCCTGCACCGGGCCGGCGGCCAGCAGCCGCGCCTTGGTCAGCGCGTCGGCCCGCGAGCTCGCCGTGGTGACGTCCACCGTGACGGCCAGCCGGTCCAGGTACTTGGTGGTCAGCGCCTCGGCGATCAGCTGGTCCCGCACCGCCTCGCGCGCCGCCGCCGGGTCGAACACCAGGTCGCCGTCGAGCATCTGGGTGGTCTCGGGCTTGGCCAGCTCGGAGCTGACCTGCTCGTCGGTCACCCCGATGCCGTCGCGCTGGGCGGCGACGGCGAGCAGCAGGTGCTGCACCTGCCGGGTGGCCACGAAGCGGGCGATGTCGGCCGCCGTGTTGCCCTGCGAGGTCAGCTGGCTCATCACGTCCGAGCGGCCGAGCACATCGTTCACCCTGGCCTGGACGTCGGTCAGCGACACCGAGCTGTTGCCCACGATGACCGCCGCGCCCGCCTGGTTCGGCCCGCTACCGCACCCGGTGAGCACCGCGGCGGCGGCACCGAGGGCGAGGAACAGGGCCGGAGCACGGCGGCGGGCGATTCGGGCGCGGGTGACCCGGGTGTGGCCCCGCCGGCCAGGCACCCGGGCCGAGGTAGCACCTGAGCGTCGAGCGGGCAACTGGTCGATCAGCACGGCCGTACTGTCTCACGTCCACCCATCCGGCCGACTCGCCGACCCCGCTCCGCTCTCCGGCCGACTCGCCCGCGCCACCGGGCCGACCCGCCGCGCCGCGGCGCTACCCGGCCGACTCGCGGGCTCCGGCGGCGACCGCCGGCTGGGCGGCCGGGTCGGGCAGCAGGTCGGCGATCAGCTTGGCGCACCAGTCCAGCAGCTCGGTGTCCCGCATCGGGGCGGCGCCCATCCGCTGGCCACCGCCGTCCGACCCGGCCGCCGGCCTCGGCACCACCACGGTCTTCGCCGCGACCTTGTAGTTGGACCGGGGGTGCAGCCGACGCAACCGCAGCTGGGCGGAGTCCGGCAGGTCCAGCGGGGTGAACCGGATCGAGCTGCCGAGCAGTGCCACCTCGCCGACCCCGTAGCGCCGGCAGGTCTGCCGGAAGCTGGCTACCGCGATCAGGTTGCGCACCGGTTGCGGCGGCGTGCCGTACCGGTCGGTGAGCTCCTCGGTGATCGCGTCCAGCGTGTTGTCGTCGGCGGCCTCGGCGATCTTGCGGTACACCTCGAGGCGCAGCCGCTCGCCGGTCGCGTACTCGTGCGGCACGTGTGCATCCACCGGGAGCTCCACGCGGACCTCAGCCAGGTGTTCCGCCTCCTCGCCGGCCCCGGCGCCGCCGGCCTGGCGGAACGCCGCCACCGCCTCGCCGACCAGCCGCACGTAGAGGTCGAAGCCGACGCCCGCGATGTGCCCGGACTGCTCGGCCCCCAGGATGTTGCCGGCGCCCCGGATCTCCAGGTCCTTCATCGCGACCGCGGTACCCGCACCCAGCTCGGAGTGCTGCGCGATGGTGGCCAGCCGGTCGTGCGCGGTCTCGGTGAGCGGCGACTCGCCCGGGTAGAGGAAGTAGGCGTACCCCCGCTCCCGGCCCCGGCCGACCCGGCCGCGCAGCTGGTGCAGCTGGGACAGGCCCAGGTTCTCCGAGCGCTCCACGATCAGCGTGTTGGCGTTGGAGATGTCCAGCCCGTTCTCCACGATCGTCGTGCAGACCAGCACGTCGAAGTCGTTCTCCCAGAAGCCGGCGACCGTGCGCTCGAGCAGGTCCTCGTTCATCTGACCGTGCGCCACCGCGACGCGCGCCTCGGGCACCAGGTCGCGCACCGTGGCGGCCGCCCGGTCGATGCTGGACACCCGGTTGTGCACGTAGAACACCTGGCCGTCGCGCAGCAGCTCGCGGCGGATCGCGGCGCCCACCTGTTTGGCGTCGTACGCGCCGACGTAGGTCAGCACCGGGTGCCGCTCCTCCGGCGGGGTGGCGATGGTGGACAGCTCGCGGATGCCGGCCAGGCTCATCTCCAGCGTCCGTGGGATCGGCGTCGCGGACATCGCCAGGACGTCGACGTGCGCGCGCAGCGCCGTGATGTGCTCCTTGTGCTCGACGCCGAAGCGCTGCTCCTCGTCGACGATGACCAGGCCGAGATCCTTCCAGCGCACCCCCGACTGCAGCAGCCGGTGCGTGCCGACCACGACGTCCACGGTGCCGTCGGCCAACCCCTTGATCGTCTCGGTCGCCTCGGCGTTGTCGGTGAACCGGGACAGCCCCTTCACCGTCACCGGGAACGAGCGCATCCGGTCGGCGAACGTCTGCAGGTGCTGGCTGGCCAGCAGCGTCGTCGGCACCAGCACGGCCACCTGCTTGCCGTCCTGCACCGCCTTGAACGCCGCCCGGACCGCGATCTCCGTCTTGCCGAAGCCGACGTCGCCGGAGACCACCCGGTCCATGGGCACCGGCTGCTCCATGTCGTGCTTGACCTCGTTGATCGCGGCCAGCTGGTCCGGCGTCTCGGTGTGCGGGAAGGCGTCCTCCATCTCCCGCTGCCACGGGGTGTCCTTGCTGAACGCGTACCCCGGGCTGGCCTTGCGCGCGGCGTAGAGCTGCACGAGCTGGGCGGCGATCTGGCGGACCGCGCGGCGCGCCTTGCTCTTCGTCTTCGCCCAGTCGCCGCCGCCCATCTTGTTCAGCGTCGGCGTCTCGCCGCCGACGTAGCGGCTGATCTCGTCGAGCTGGTCGGTCGGTACGAACAGCCGGTCGGCGGGCTGGCCGCGCTTGCTCGAGGCGTACTCCAGCACCAGGTACTCGCGCTTGGCGCCGCTGACCGTGCGCTCGCGCATCTCCACGAACCGGCCGATGCCGTGCTGGCTGTGCACCACGTAGTCGCCGGGCTTGAGCGTCTCCAGCTCGACCGCGTTGCGACGCCGGGCGGCGAGCTTGCGCGGTTCGCCGGTGGCTACCCGGTTGCCGGTCAGGTCGGACTCCGTGAGCACCAGCAGCCCGAGGCCGGGCGCCGCGAAGCCGTCGCACAGCACCCCCCGGGTGACCGTCACGACGCCCTTCTCCGGCGCCTCGGCCAGCCCGTCGGACACCAGCCGCGCCGGCACCTCCGCCTCGCCGAGCTGCTCCACGGCCCGCTGCGCGGTACCCGCACCGGCCAGCAGGAGCACCGCGGCGCCACCCTCGGCGGTGTGTTTCCGCAGGTCCTCCAGGGCCTTCGACAGCTCTCCCCGGTACGACTCGACGGCCTGGAAACCCGGCCGCACGATGGTGTCGTCGGTGACGGTCTGGGCGTCGGTGCCGAACGGGGACAGGGTCCACCACCGGCGGCCAGTGGCCAGCGCGTGCGCGGACACGCCGTCCAGGTCCTGGTACGCCGACGAGCCGAGGTCGATCGGCGCCTTCGCCTGCGGCCCGCTCGCCGCCGCCAGCCAGGACGCCTCGAGGAACTCCTGGCCGGTGCGCACCAGGTCACGGGCCCTGGTCCGGATCCGCTCCGGGTCGATCAGCAGGACGTGCGCGCCGGCCGGCAGCAGGTCGGTGAGCAGGTCCAGGCTGCCCTCGCAGAGCACCGGGATGAGGGACTCCATGCCCTCCTGCGGGATGCCCTCGGCCAGCTTCTGCAGCAGCTCGGCCAGCGCCTGGTTGTCGGCGTACTGGACGGCCAGCTCGGCGGCGCGCGCCCGGACCGGCTCGGTGAGCAGCAGCTCGCGGCACGGTGGTGCGTCCAGCCGGTCCACCGCGCCGATCGTGCGCTGGTCGGCCACCGCGAACTGGCGCAGCTCGGTGACCTCGTCGCCCCACAGCTCCACGCGGATCGGGTGCACCGCGGTCGGCGGGAACACGTCGACGATGCCGCCCCGGACCGCGAACTCGCCTCGGGCGGTGACCATGTCCACCCGCAGGTAGGCCAGCTCCACCAGGCGGTGCAGCAGCCCGTCGAAGTCGTGCGTGTCCCCGATCTTCAGCGCGATCGGCTCCAGCTCGGCCAGCCCCGGCGCGATCGGCTGGATCAGGCTGCGCACGGCGGCCACCGCCACCCGCATCCCCGCGTCCCGCTGCGCCAACCGGTGGAACAGCGAGATCCGCCGGCCGACCGTGTCGCTGCGTGGCGACAGCCGCTCGTGCGGCAGCGTCTCCCAGGACGGCAGCACGGCCACCGAGTCCGGCCCGATCAGCTCACCGAGCGCGGCCGCGAGGTCCTCGGACTCCCGCTCGGTGGCGGTGACCACCAGCGTCGTGGGCGTGGCGGCGCCGGCCAGCGCGCCGGCCACCAGCGGGCGCAGCGCCGCCGGCCCCTCGATGCGCAGGCTGGAGGCGTCGATCGACTCGAGCAGGGTGGCCAGCCCGGGATCGGCCAGTGCGGCGGCGAGCAGTCCGGGCGAGGCGGGGGGTACATCGGACACGAGGAAGATCCTTCACTGCTGGGCGCGCGCGGGAACGCGGACAGACCCCTGCCCGGGACGAGCGCCCGGCGGGAGCCTCACCATCCAGCCTACGACTTCACTCGAAGTGGTTTCCCGGCGGCGGTTCGTAGTACGTCACATCGCGCGTCTCACCCACCCGCGTGGTGGCGGGGATGATCGGGGCATGAGCGGTTCTAAGGGTTCGACTGGTTCGACTGGTTCGACTGGTGAGCGGGACATGGGGCGGCTGCTGGCCGGGATGGCGCCGGAGTGGACGCCGGGTGAGTTCGTGTTCGTGGTGTCCCCCGGGCCCGGAGTGCCGGCGGGGCTGCACCCGGTGGTCACGGTCGCCGAGGACGAGGGGCTGACGCTGGTGCTGCCCCGCGCGGAGGCGGACCGGGCCGGGCTCGACTACGCCTACGTGGCCGCCCGGATCACCCTGCGCGTGCACTCCGACCTGGCCGCGGTCGGGCTCACGGCGGCGGTCAGCGCACAGCTCGCCACCGGCGACATCAGCTGCAACGTCATCGCCGGCTACCACCACGACCACCTCTTCGTGCCCGCCGACCGCGCCGCCGACGCCGTCGACCTGCTGCGTGCGCTCACGTCGCGGTAGCTCTGGGCTGCTGGCCGGGCTGCTGATTGTGCTCGGGATTGTCGGCCGGCCGGCCTAGCCTGTGGACATGGCCGCGGCGGAGCTGGACTGGGTGGTGAGCCGCCCGCATCCGGCGCTGCGCGCCCTGGTCGGCCGGTACATCGGCTACCGGCAGCACGGGGTCGTGCTGGAGGTGCACCGGGGGCTGCCCGGCCAGCACGTGACGTTGATCGTCAGCCTGGCCGCGCCCGTCCGCCTGCTGGAGATGCCGGGTACCGATCAGGGGCCCGCGAGCTGCCGGGGTTTTGTCGGCGGGCTGCACGCCGGGCCGGCGCTGATCGGCCAGGACCGGGAGCAGGCCGGCGTGCACGTCGAGCTGAGCCCGCTGGGGGTGCGCACGCTGCTGGGGGTGTCCGCGTCCGAGCTGTCCGGGCGGGTGATCGACCTGGCTGAGCTGCCGAGGCCCGTGCTGGCCTCGCTGCCGGACCGGTTGCTCGAGGCGTCCGGCTGGGCTCGCCGGTTCCAGATCCTGGACGAGGTGCTGCTGTCCTCGGCCACCCGGGCGGCGGAGCACGAGCCGCCGGGTGAGGTCCGCTGGGCGTGGCGGCGGATCGTCACCGAGGGCGGCGCGGTACCGGTCGGCCGGCTCGCCGAGGACGTGGGGTGGAGCCGGCGCCACTTCTCCGAGCAGTTCGCCAGGGAGTTCGGGCTTGCGCCGAAACAGGCCGCCCGGGTGGTCCGCTTCGGGCGGGCGGCCGCGCTGCTGCGGCGGCTGCCGCCCGGTGGGCTGGCCGAGGTGGCGCAGCGCTGCGGCTACTTCGACCAGGCGCACCTGACCAACGAGTGGCGCTCACTGGCCGGCTGCACCCCGCGCACCTGGATCGTCGAGGAGCTCCCGTTTCTCCAAGACGCCGAGGTGTTCGCCGGCCCATCCTGAGGCCATGACCGAACCTCTCCCCACCGTCTGGCCCACCCTCCGCTACGACGACGCCCCCGGCGGCCTGCGCTTCCTCGTCGACGTGCTCGGCTTCCGCGAGTCGCTCGTGGTGCCCGACGACAGCGGCGACATCGCCCACGCCGAGCTGCGCTGGCCCGGCGGCGGCGCCGTGATGCTCGGCTCGACCAAGCTCTGCGACGGCGTGCACGGCATGCTGCGCGCCGGCGCCACCTCGGTCTACCTGGCCAGCGAGCAGGTCGACGAGATCTACGGGCGGGCGCGGGCGGCCGGTGCCACGATCGCCCAGGACCTCGAGGACACCGACTACGGCTCGCACACCTTCACGCTGCGCGACCCGGAAGGCAACCTCTGGACAGTAGGCACCTACCAAGGCACCCCGTAACCACCCCACCGCACCAGCCCCGCCGCGCGCCGCGACCCGCACCCGCCGCCCACGCGCCACACCCAACCGACCGCCGGTACGAACTTCCCGCGAGTCGGGGATTCCGTCAGGGTGAGTCGGGGATTCCGTCAGCACGAGCCCAGCACCCCCACAGCGGCAAACCGGAACACTCCGCCGCCCAAGTCGGCACCTCACACCCGCCGAGTCGCTGGATTCCGCGGGCCGAGTCGGGACATTCCGCGGACCGAGGTAGGCACCTTCCACCACGCGAGTCGCTGGATTCCGCGGGCCGAGTCGGGACATTTTGCAGGCCGAGCGGGGGATACTCCGCAACCTGCTCCGGGGGTTTCCGCAGCTAGGACGACCGGCGAGACTGAACGGTTCAGTTCCCTCCGCCTCACCCGTACCGCGATCGCCTTGTCCAGCCCCGCGCCGCCTCCGCGCCGGGTCTGGCTCCGCGGAATCCAGGGACTTGGACCGCGGAATCCACCGACTCGCCGAGGTCTGGCACCGCGCGGGACGTGCGCGCGGAGGGGATCCCGCACCGGCGGGGCGCCTTGTGGACGGATCCCGCGGCACCCACCCGCCGGTCCGCCCGCACGTTGTCCGCCCGCACGTTGTCCGCCCGCGCGCTGCCCGCCCGCGCGCTGCCCGCCCGCACGCTGCCCGCCCCGCGCGCCGCCCGCCCGCGCCGGCCTCGCGGACAAGGGCCGGCATCGTCCGCGAGCCACGGCCTGACGGAATCCGCGACTCACCCTGACGGAATCCCCGACTCGCGGGAGGCTCGTGGCGGCGGGTGGGGCTAGGGGCGGGGTGGGAGGGGTGGGCGGGTGCGGGAGGGGCGGGTGGTGGGTTCGGGGGGTGTGGCGGCGGGGCGTTCGGTGAGGGCGGCGAGGGCCAGGTCGACGGCGGTGGCGAGCTGGGGGTCGCGGCCGGCGGCGTGGTCGGCCGGCGTCATGATCACTTCGACGTCGGGGGCGACGCCGCGGTTCTCCACGTCCCAGCCGTGGTTGTCCATCCAGAACGAGTAGCGCGGCTGAGTGACCGCGGTGCCGTCGACCAGTCGGTAGCGGCTGTCGATGCCGATCACGCCGCCCCAGGTGCGGGCGCCGACGACCGGCCCGATGCCGACCCGCTGGAAGGCGGCCGTGACCACGTCGCCGTCCGAGCCGGAGAACTCGTTAGCCACCGCGACCACCGGCCCGCGCGGGGACTCGAGCGGGTAGGTGGTCGGCTGGCCGTGCCGGATGACGTCCCAGCCGATCACCCGCCGCGCCAGCTTCTCGATCACCAGCTGCGACAGGTGGCCGCCGCCGTTGTCGCGGACGTCGACGATCAGCCCCTCGCGCGCGGTCTCCCGGCCGAGGTCACGGTGCAGCTGCGCCCAGCCGGTGGCCACCATGTCCGGCAGGTGCAGGTAGCCCAGCCGGCCCTCGGAGCGGTCGGCCACGAAGGCGCGGCGGCCGGCCACCCAGTCCTGGTAGCGCAGCTGCTCGTCGTCGCCGAGGGGCAGCACCACGACCCGGCGCGCGGTGGTCTCGCCGGCCGGCAGCACGGTCAGCTCGGTGGCCTGGTTGGCGGTGCCGACCAGTAGCGGCGCCGGCCCGGTCACCGGGTCCACCGCCCGGCCGGCGACGGCGAGCAGCACGTCACCGGCGCGCACGTCCACGCCGGGCGCGGTCAACGGGCTGCGGGCCCTGGGGTCGGACGACTCGCCGGGCAGCACGCGCGCGATCCGCCAGCGGCTCTGGTCGTCCCGCTCGACGTCGGCGCCGAGCAGCCCGGGCCGGGCGCCGGAGCCGGAGTAGCCGGCCGGGGTCACGTAGGCGTGCGAGGTGCCGAGCTCCCCCTGTACCTCCCACAGCAGGTCGACCAGGTCGTTGTGGCTGCCCACCGCGTCCACCAGCGGGCGGTACCTGGCCAGCTCGCCGGCCCAGTCCACGCCGGCCATGTCGGCGACCCAGAAGTGGTCGCGCATCAGCCGGCCGGCCTCGTCGAACATCTGCCGCCACTCGGCCGTCGGGTCCACGGTGACCGAGATCCGGCTCACGTCGATATCGAACTCGTCGGCGTTGTCGTCGCCCGGCTTGTCCGACCCGGACCGGTCGGCGCGCAACACCCGCAGCGATCGCCGGTCCCGCACCACCAGGCGGGTGCCGTCGCCGCTGACCTCGTAGCTGTCGGCGGGGTCGGCGATCCGGTCGTGCCGCCGCCGTCCCAGGTCGTAGCGCTCCAGCACCGGGCGCGGCCCCTCGGCGCCCTCCGCGAGCCCGTCGCCGAGCACCCCGGTCGGCGTGCTGCGCAGCCACAGCAGGCAGTCCTTCGCGGCCCGCAGCCGGTAGTAGCGGGCCTCGCCGACGGGCAGCGCAACGACCCGGTCGGCCAGCCCCTCCGCGTCCACCACGACCTTCGGCACCGCGTCGGCACCGTCCTTGGCTCCGCTGTCCTTGCCGTCCTTCGCCGAAGCGTCCGCCGCGGCGGTGTCCTCGGCGGCGCCGCCGTCCGGGTCCGGGCCGTCCGAGCCGTCCGGGCTGTCCGCCTCGTCGACACCGTCCGGGCCGTCTGTGCCGCTCACCGGGGCCTCCACGCCACCCACCGGCCGTCCGTCCGGCGACGGGCCGAACGGGGACGGCGTGCGGGCGGCCAGCGGCACCAGGAACGGCCGGCAGCCGTTCGGGAAGGACAGGTCGAACGAGTGCGCGTCGTAGACCGGGTCGAAGCTGCGGTAGGACAGGAAGGCCAGGTGCCGGCCGTCGGTGGTGAACACCGGCGAGGTGTCCACGAACCGCGTCGGGGTGACCGCGATGGGTACCGGGGACTCGTCGGACAGCCGGGCGATCAGGATCCGGCGCAGCCCGGCCTCCACCGGGTCCGACCAGGCCAGCCACTCGCTGTCCGGGGCGAACGCCAGCCCGGTCACCTCGCCGTCCGCGCCCCTGGCCAACTCGGTGAGCTCGCCGGTCGCGGCGTCCAGCACCAGCAGCCGGCCGTCGTGGCAGGCCAGCGCGACGCGCGACCCGTCCGGTGCGCACACCAGCTCCAGCACGCGCCCGATCTCACCGGCTCCGTAGCGCTTCGGCCCGCTCTCCCCGGCAGCGGAGGACCCGGAGTCGGACCCGGTCGCGCTCGCCAGTGACGGGGACAGCTCGCTGATCTCCAGGGCGTCCTCACCCGTCGCGTCACTGACCCAGACGACCCGGTCGGTACCGAGCGGGCGCGCCAGCCGGGACCGCACGCCGTGCTCGGCGAGCAGCGTCCTGGCCGGTCCGTCGCGGTGCACGAGCCGGTGCACGGTGCCGCGGACCGTGACCACGCTGAGCCGGCCGGTCCGGTCCGGCACCGCGGAGGACATGTGCCGCTCGGGGCTGATCCGATACGGGGCGCGGGCGGTGCGCGGGCCGCCGAGGCGCACGTCGAGCCGGCGCGCCGGGGCGTCCAGCGAGTCCAGCAGCCACAGCTCGCCGGCGCAGTCGTAGACGACCCGGGTGCCGTCGGTGGTGGCGTGCCGGGCGTAGAACGCCGGGGACCCGTCGGCCCCGTGGTCGGTGTGCCGGCGCAGGTCGGCCGCGACCCCATCGCGCACGGCCACCGAGTAGACGTTGCCCCAGCCCTCGTGGTCGGACAGGAACGCCACGCGGTCACCGAGCACCATCGGCGCCTCGATGTTGCCGTCCAGGTCGGCGAGCAGCCGGGTGAACTCGTCGCCCCCGCTGGGCCGCCACCACAGCTTGCCGGCGGTGCCGCCCCGGTAGCGCTTCCACCACGCCGGCTCGCGGGACATCACCGCACTGACCAGCGCGGTGCCCGACTCACCGACGGCCACCCCGGACACCGGCCCGTAGGGCAGCGCGCGCGCCGGGCCGCCGTCGGTCGGTACCGCGTGCGCCCAGGTCCTGCGCCCGGAGGGCTGGCCGGCGGCGGTGACCGCGATGACCTCGTCCAGCTCGGTCCAGCCCAGCGTCAACGTCTTGCGGTCGCCCCAGTAGGTCAGCCGGCTGGCCAGCCCGCCCTCGACGTCGGTGACCAGTACCTCAGGCACGCCGTCCCGCGACGACGTCCACGCGACACGTTCGCCGTCGGGATGCAGCCGGGGGTTGGCCACCGGGGCCTGGTCGGCGGAGAGCCGGTAGGCCCGCCCGCCCTCGGTCGAAGCGAGCCAGATGTCGTCCTCTGCGACGAATACCAGCGCCGTACCGCGGAGATGGGGGAAGCGCAGGTAGCTGGTGGAACCGGGGGTCATGGCCACGACGGTAATCGGCGGCCGCCGACGCCGTGGCGGCAGGATCGCGACGCGGCCCGGTCAGTACCCGGCAGCGGCTTCCCTCGGCTGGCGCCGGGTGTCCCGCTGACCCTTGCCGCCGCCGCCCGGGGACCCGCCGGTCGGCGGCTCGTCGCCGCCGGCCTGGTCATCGGCCCGGTCCCCGGCCTGGTCATCGGCCGCCGCGTCCGGCTCGTCGAACTCGGGCCAGCCGAAGCCGTCGTCGTCCCCGCCGTCGCCCTCGTCGGACCGGTCGTCGGACCGGGCGACGGCACGCGAGCCCTGGGCACCCGACCGGGCGGGCTCGCCACCTCGGCGGTCCGGCTGCCGGTCGTCGTCGGCCTCCGGGTAGTCGGCGTCGTCGTAGCCGGCTTCGTGGTCCCCGGCTTCGTGGTCCCCGGCTTCGTGGTCCTCGGCTTCGTGGTCCTCGGCTTCGTGGTCCTCGGCCCGGTCGGCCGGGTAGTCGGCGTCGTCGTACTCGGCATCCGCGTAGTCGCCGGAGACACGCCGGTCCGCGCCCGCCTCGACCCCGTGCGGCCCGTCCCGGTGCGGCCCGTTGTCGGCGAAGTCCGCGTCGTCGGCGAAGCCGCCCGAACTGCCCTCGAACGAACCGCCCTCGAACGAGCTCTCCTCGAACGGGTCGGGCTCGAACGAACCGCCCTCGGCGCCCCGCTCTCGGGCCTCGCCCGAGCCGAAGCCCGAGTCACGCGAGGCCTCCGGACCGTCCCGCCAGTCGTCGTCGCCGGTGCCGGGCGACTGGTCGAACGGGTTGCCGATGGGCAGGTCGTCGACCCCGATGCCCAGTGGGTCGCCGCCGAGCGAGGCCACCGGCATCTCCAGCCGCTCGGGCTCGGCCATCCACTCCCGGACCGACTGCTCGTCCGCGTCGTGGCCCGGCCCGGCGCCGAACAGCGGTGCCCCGGCCGGCAGCGGCGTCGCGGGCAGCCACCCGCTGTTGCCGCCGGTGTCGGTGGACGGCGCCCAGAGGGCCGACGAGTCGAACGTGTTCGACTCCGGGCCGCCGAACGGGTTGGCCAGCGGCGGGTGGTAGCCGAACCCACCGCTCGACGAGATCGGTCCGTTCAACGGGTCGACCGCCGAAGGGGCCAGGTCGCGGCGGTCCGGCGAGTCGGTTCCGCCCGGACGGGAGCCCGGCCGGTCCGGACGCCCGGGCAGCGGGCCGGAAGGACCCGGTCCGGAACGCGGCGGGCCGCCGGCCGGCTGGGCCAACTGGGCGCCGGACTGCGACAGCCCGGGCGGGGGGACGGAAGACAGCGGGCCGGACGGCCCGTTCGCCGGCGGCTGGGCCCTCGGGCCGCGCTCCACCGGCCCGGCGCCCGGGATCGGCGCGCCGGACGGCGCGGGACCGCCCGACGGCGCGAGGCCGCCCGACGCGGCGACGCCACCCGGCGCCGCGACCCCTGGCGCCGCGCCACCGGGCGGCGATAACCGGGCCGGTGCCCCCGGCGGGGTGCCCTGGCCCAGCGCGGCGGCCGCGCCGGCCCGGCTGGCGGGCCCGCCGGGTGGCACGGCCCTCAGCTGACCGACCGCGCCGCCGCCGACCGAGCGGCCGTTGGCCGGGGGAAGCGGAGGCAGCGGGGGCAGCGAGCGCACGGGGGAACCGCCCCGGCCCGGCGGCGGTCCGGCGGCGGCGAGCGGCCGGCCACCTGGCCCGCCGGTGGACGAGACCGGTCCGCCGAGCGGTGAGGCCGGTCCGCCGGCCGGCACAGGCGTTGATCCCGTCGAGGAGGCGAGCCCGGCGACCGGCGCCAACGGCCCGGACCCCTGGCGACGGTCCGACGGGGCACGACGGTCCGATGTGCCGCGCCGGTCGGACCTGCCGCGCCGATCGGGGTCGCGCCGGTCCGACGGGTCACCGCGGTCGGAGTCGCGCACCGGGGACATCGCGGCCACCTCGGTGGCCGCGTCCCGGCCGTCCGTACCCTGGCCGCCGCGGGAGGACCGCGCGAGGCCGGGCATGGCCACGACCTCGGTCGGGGTCTCGTCGCCGGGGGGTCCGGCAGGGGACCCGTCCCGGCCGGCCTCAGCGGCCACCTGATCCGGCGCCGGGCCGTGCTCCGGGTCGGCCGCCTCGTCGGGGCCGTCGCCGTCGTAGTCATCGGCACGGTCATCGGCACGGTCATCGGCACGGTCGTAGTCGTCCTCGTCGCCGTCCTCGGCGAGCAGCGCGCGCCGCTGCCGGGCGCTGCGTTCCACGGCGGCCGCGAGCAGCACGGACAGCATCAGCCCGAACAGCAGCGTGGCCGCGAAGACCTTGATCCCGGTGGTGCGCACGGGCGGGGCGACGGCGGCCGGTACGGGGGTGTCGAGCTTGAGCTGCGCGCTCGCCGGCACGCGCTGGTCGTTCTGCAGCGTCGCGAGCTGCGTGACCAGGCGCTGGCTCACCGCGGTGACCGAGGAGAGCGCCTTCGCCGCACTGTCGCCGTCGGCGCGCACGGTCAGCATCGGGGCGTCCGGCTGCGCGGTCAGCGTGTAAGGCGGCGGCGTCTGGCGGCCCCGGCTGACGGGCGGCTGCAGGTCCTTGGCCAGCTGGGCGGCCAGCGCCGTCGCGGTGGCGAAGGAGTTGGCGGACCCGTCGCCGGCCGAGTCACCGTTGGCCGAGGACCCGTCCGATGAGTCACCGCCGGCGGCCCCGCTGTCCGAGGAGCCGTTCGCCGCGCTTGCCGGACCGTTGATCTGATGGACAACGGACGCGGTGTAAACGGCGGGCATCTGGGTATAAGCGAGGTACGCGACCCCGACGGACGCCAGCACCAGCGGTACCAGCAGGTACCACCGTCGGGCTGCCATCCCTAGAGCCCGGAACACGCCCACCCGTCCACCTCTCTCGGGTCGACAACGAACGCGTAGAGTACCGAGGCGTTCACAGGGTGTAGCACGCGGGCCTCGCACAAGCCTACCGACACGCCGTGACCACCCGAAATTCGGGCCCACCGCAAGGCCGGCGCCGCCCTCATGCTCAGGACTGCCCGTGCCCGTACGGGCTGTTGCTCGTCAGCGGAGCCATGCCGAGCACCAGGCGGGTCACGTGGAACGCCTCCGCGTACCGGGCGTGGCACTGCACCCCGCGCAGCCGGGCCAGCCCCGCGGTGGACTCGGCGTCGAACGAGGGCCGGTCCCGCTGCGAGCCGTAGTGCTCCAGCATCTTGTCGATCTTCTCGCGCAGCACCGGCTCGGCCAGCGGCGAGTAGAGCCTGGTCTGGTGCAGGTCGCCGTCGTGCTGCACGATCTCGTAGCCCAGCACGAGGTGGTCGGGGAACCCGACCGGCACCAGCTCGGCGACCATCCGGCGGTCCGGGTGACCGTCCAGCGCGGTCGGCGCGAAGATCAGGCTCGGGTCGGCCCTGGCCCGCAGGTCCTCCAGGGTGCGCTTGACCCGCTCCCACCGGGTCGGCAGCTGGCCGAGCGGCAGGTCGAGCACCGCGATCTGCAGCCGCGCCCCCGGACAGAACGCGGACAGCGCGGCCCGCTCCTCCTCCTCGCGCAGGCTGCCCCCACCGGTGAAGGTGACGGCGGTGACCCCGACGCCCGGGTGCGCTCGGCACAGCTCGAGCAGGGTGCCGCCGCAGCCGACCACGATGTCGTCGCAGTGCGCACCGATCAGAACGACGGTGTCCAGCCGCTCCGGGAGCAGGGTGAGCACGTGGGGAGACCACCTAGTCGGCCAGGGTCGACGGTGAGTCCGTCGATCACGGCCGGCAGTATCTCACCCCGTCGGGGGACATTCACACGGGCCAACCTGACTGGTTGTCCCAGGACAGCCCAGGTGCTCATTCGAACGGGTGTCACCCATGCGAGAGATGTCGGTCACCGCGTCGACGCCGGACAGCCCGTGCCAGGCCAGGTTCACCAGGTGGGCGGCGACCTCGTCGCGGCCGGGGCGGCGGACGTCCAGCCACCACTGCCCCGTCTGCGCGACCATGCCGACCAGCGCCTGGCTGTACAGCGCGGCGAGGGAGGGGTCGACGCCCCGGCTGGCGAACTCCCGGCCGAGCACGTGCTCGACCCGACCGGCGATCTCTCCGAGCAGGCTGGAGAACATGCCGGAGCCGCCCGACGCCGGTGAGTCGCGGACCAGCACGCGGAACCCGCCGGCGTTCTCATCGATGTAACCGAGGAACGCGTCCGCCGCCTGCAGCAGCAGCTCGCGGGGGTGCCCGGCGGACAGCGCCGAGGCGATCCGGTCCAGCAACCGGCGCATCTCGCGGTCCACGACGACGGCGTACAGGCCTTCCTTGCCGCCGAAGTGCTCGTAGACGACCGGCTTGCTGACCTGGCCCCGCTGGGCAACCTCTTCGATCGACGTGCCGGCGAAGCCCCGCTCGGCGAACAGGTCGCGCGCCACCTCGATCAGCTGCTCACGCCGGGCCGTCCCGGTCATCCGGACGCGGTGCGGCACGGGGGCGTCGGAGCCGGGCTGGCTCGCGACACCGGACCCGGCGCCACGCGGGCCGGACAGGGACATCAGCTGGTGGCTCGCGCCCGTCGGCTACGAGGCGTCGGCCGTCGCCGGCTCGGCCGCGCCGCGCAGCTTGGCCAGCCGGGCGGTGGTCGGCCAGCGCACGTCGCGGGCCCAGCCGAACTTCTCGAACATCCAGATCAGCCGCGCGGAGATGTCGATCTGACCGCGCAGCACGCCGTGCCGGGCGCAGGTCGGGTCCGCGTGGTGCAGGTTGTGCCAGGACTCGCCCATGCTCAGGATGGCCAGCGGCCAGAAGTTGCGGGACTTGTCGCGGGACGCGAACGGCCGCCGCCCGATCATGTGGCAGATCGAGTTGATCGACCACGTGACGTGGTGCAGGATGCCCATCCGCACGAGTCCGCCCCAGAAGAACCCGGTGAGCGCACCCCACCAGGACCAGGTGACCAGTCCGCCGATGAGCGCCGGCAGCGCCAGGCTGGCGATGACGAGCCAGGTGAAGTTCTTGCTCACCCGCATGATCGCCCGGTCGGCCAGCAGGTCGGGCACGAACCGGCTCTCGTTGGTCTCCGCGCGGTCGAACAGCCAGCCGAAGTGCGCGTGGATGAAGCCCTTGGCCACCGCCACCGGCGAGGTGCCGAACAGCCACGGGGAGTGCGGGTCGCCCTCCTTGTCGGAGTAGGCGTGGTGGCGGCGGTGGTCGGCCACCCAGCGGACCACCGAACCCTGCACCGCCAGCGAGCCGGCGATGCCGAGCACCACCCGCAGCCAGGTCTGCGCCTTGAACGACTTGTGCGTGAAGTGCCGGTGGTAGCCGACCGTCACACCGAGACAGCCGATCACGTAGAACGCGACCATCATGCCGAGGTCGTGCCAGTGCACGCCCCAGCCCCAGGCCAGCGGGACGGCGGCGAAGAACGCCACCATCGGCACGATGACAAACGCGTAGATCAGGACGTGCTGCCACATCGCGCGCTGGCCGACGACGATCGGTTGAGGGCCGGCGAGGGCCTCGGCGGTGCTGGCCATGGAATGGTCACCTCAGAGGTCAGAGAGCGTCGGTTCACAACCGGTTACGCCACCGTAACCTACGCGAGCGTAGGTTGACTCGCCACCGTCCGGCACGACGAAGCGCCGAGCGACGGCGTGTCGTGCCCAGCATGGTGTGTCGCGGTGTCCGCCGGGTGCCGCCAGGGTGTCCCGGGACTGTCCCCCACATGCCGGTCCGGCATGGGGTCCGGCAGGGGCGCGGCGCGGGATCCGGCAGCGGCCTTGCGGCGGGCTTGCGGCGGCGCGAAAGTGGGCCGGCAGCGGGGCCGGCCAGGGGGCCGCGGCGGACCGGCGGCGGATCGGCCGTGCCACTGAACGGGCCGGCCGGGACGCGTGCCACCATGTGATGGTGGGAGGATCAGCCGGTCCTCACGACGATCCGCCGTGGTGTAATGGCAGCACCTCAGATTTTGGTTCTGATGGTTCAGGTTCGAATCCTGGCGGCGGAGCTTTCACTCGGCGCGGCAGTCGGCCCGGTGGTCGGCTCGAAAACAAGCCCAGAAAAGCCGGCGGCTCGGCACCCCGATCCGACCCCGAAGGGGTAGAGCCGGACCGACGTGCCGAGCACCTGCCGGGACACTATGACACTGTGTGCCCAGTTGGCTACCGTCCGTCGCAAAACCGCTCGAACTGGTGCATCCAGCGTCGGGCGGGCCGCGGCGGCGTGGCTCAGCCGCGCGGCCGGGTGAGCAGCAGCACCTCGGTGCAGATCGGCTGGAACCCGCTGGCCAACAGGGTGCGCAGGACGCGGGCGTCGTGCAGCGGGGCGGACCCGAACAGCGTGCCGCGCTCCGGGATCACCGTCTTCGCGGCGGACAGCAGCTCGCGGCCCACCCGGCCACCGGACCCCTCGTCGACCCTGATGTGCACGTCCCACCGGTCGCCCGGCCCCCGGCCGATGGCAAACGCGCCGGAGGCGCCGAGCCCCCGGTAGCGGTAGCACTGCACCTCGGTGCGGTAGGCCGCCCAACCCGGCTCGGGCTCGCCGCCGGCCTCGACCTTGCCGTGCAGATAGCCCGGCCGGTGCGGCGCGGAGGTGAGCAGGCTGGCGTACATCGGCGGCCCGCCCAGCTGCTCGTGCAGCGCGCCCAGGAACACGCCGAGGCCGCCGGAGGGGTCTGTCGACTCGACGCCGATCTGGCCGGCCAGGTGTTCGTCCACCCAGTTCTGCCCGACGTCCGCGGCCACCATCACGTGCTGGGCGAAGAACGCCACCGCGTCACACGGTCCCGGCAGCACCCCGACCGCCGCGGCCACCCCGTCCGGCGGCGGAAACTCCCCGTGCGCGGCGTCGAGCAAGGTCCGCGTCAACGGATGATCAAGAGCAACACTCATCGTGGACTCCCCCGTACAGCTCGGCGAACCCGACCGGCGGGCTCGGTACCTCCCCAGAGCACTGACTGAACTGTGAATCGTGTCACATCTGAGAGAATTGGCCGTCACACGAACGGGGGCATGCGGCCGGCGGGACTCGGTTTGTGGACCGGCGTTGGGGTTTGGCGGGCGGCGGTGGGACGGGTGGGTTCGGGGGCCGTCGGGTTCGGACGGCGGCGGGACGGGCGGGTTCGCGACGATCGGGGGCGGCGGGACGGGCGGGGCCGTCGGGTTCGAACGGGTGGCGGCGGGTCGGGCTGGGTGATCGGACGCGCGCAGAGCGAGCGGGGCGGACTGGCGGGCTGCTGACGTGGTCTGCTCACTTGTCGCGGCAAATAGGCACGACAGGTGGCTCTTGTCATGCCCAATAGCCACGACAGGTCGGCCGCGGATCCGCGCGTGCCGGACTTGTCGTTGGAAATAGGCACGACAAGTGCCACCTGTCGTGACAAATAGCCGCGACAAGTCCGGCACGAGGCCCCTCGACCCACACAAGCGGAACACGGCCGCACTCTCGACCAGTGACTCGCCGCCGCCGCGCGCGCCGTTTCGCCGCACACCCTCTTCGGGTGCCGCACACCCGCCGCGGTGGGTGTGCGGCGACGAGAGCGGGTGTGCGGTGCGGGCGGCCAGGTCGGCCACGCCGGTGGGGGCTACCAGGGGCGGGCGGCGCCGGTTCGGCCGAGTTTGGGCGGGCGACGGTCCTGTTCGGCGGTCCGCTCGGCCGCCGACCGGCCCGGCCGGACCACCCGGTGGGCCCGCTCGGCCGGTGGCGCAACGGGGAGCTCACCGGACCGGTCGACCGGTCGCGGCGCCGGCGGCTCGGCCGGGCGCACCGCCGGCGTCGCCGAGCGTCGCGACGGCGCGCTCCCGGTCTGCCGGGACACCGTGGAAACCCGCTGTGCCGGAATGCCCGACACCGGTTCACCAACCGACCCCATCGGCTCGCCCACCAACACCGTCGGCTCGCCAGCCGATGCGGCGGACCCGACCCGGTCGCGCACGGACGCGGCCGACGCGCCAACCGACGCGGCCCGCGCCCCGGCCCGCTCGGCCACCACCCCAGCCACAACGTCAGCCACAACGTCACCGTCGGCCGGCGGGTTGAGCACGGCGATCAGCTCGGCGGTGGTCACCATGCTGTGCTGGTCCGACCGGCTCAGCCGCCGGCCGGAGCCGCCGAGCCGCCGGGCGGAGCCGCCGAGACCCCGCCCGTCAGCATCCCGCCCGTCAGCATCCCACCCGTCCACACCCCGCCGGTCCAGCCGCGAAGCGAGCCGGATCCACCAGCCAGCGCCGACGGCGCGCGGCGGCGTCCCGGGCCGGGTCCGGCCGAGCCCGCGCAGTAGCGCCGCCGAGACGAACACCGCGAAGACGAACAGCACCAGCGTGATCGGCACGTTGTAGCCACCCATCGCGGTCAGCCGCGCGGCGGGCGCGGTGGACGGCGGGAAGAGCGCGTAGTCGACCAGTCCCGTGCTCTCCAGGTAGTCCATGTGCCGGCCGATGAACTCGCCGGCCTCGATCGCGAACTGGCGGACCAGCTGGTTCTGGGTGCCCGAGCGGACCCCTTCGACCAGAGGCATGACCTCGCCGTGCGCGGACCGCACCAGGTTGATGTACGTGCGGTCGTACTTCGCCTGGGCGGCCCCGGTGATCTCGGCCATCCAGACCTTCTGCTGGTCGGAGGGCTGGGTGGGCAGCGGGACGCCGAGCTTGGCGGCGACCGCGCGCAGGTCGCCGTCCAGCTGCGCGTGCTCGATGCCGAGCTTGCGGCCGACCTCGCGGACCGACGGGGCGTTCGCCCGCTGGGCGGCCTGCTCGCTGGCCGGCTCCTCCCAGAGGTCGGCCTGCCGCACCTTGATCAGCATGTCCCGGTCGGAGGCACCGAGCGGACCCCAGGGGGTGTCGACGGTGCCGCCGCCGAACAGCGCGGACAGCGACTGCGGGGAGGACGGGGACCGCCCGGCCAGCACCACCGACACGAGGACCGCGACCAGCACGGCGACCAGGGCCGCCCAACGGACGAAGCGGACAGCGGGGAGCACTGCAAAACCTCTCAGACCATGTCGAACTGTTCGGTGTGCACGCGCGCCGGGTCGATGCCCAGCCCGTGCAGCGCCGCCAACACGTCGGTGACCATCGAGGACGGGCCACAGACGAAGTACTCGATCTTGTGCCGGCCGGACCGCTCCGGCAGCACCTCGCGCAGCAGCACCCGGTCGATCCGCCCGGAGCGCCCGGTCCAGTCGGACGGCGGGCGGCTGAGCACCTCGACCAGGGTCAGGTCCAGCTGGTCCCCGAGCTCGCGCAGCTCGTCGCGGAACAGCAGCTCCTCGGCCGTACGCCCGCCGGTCAGCAGCAGCACCGGGCGGCCGTCGCCGCGGAACGCCAGCGCCCGCAGCATGCTGATCATCGGCGTGATCCCGACGCCGGCCGCGATCAGCACCAGCGCCCGCCGGTAGGCCCGGTCGTCCCAGGTGAACGCGCCGTGCGGGCCGTCGATCCAGACCGGGTCACCGGGTCGCAGGCCGCCGACCGACGAGGTGAAGTCACCGACGTTGCGGATGGTGAACTCGACCGCCTCGGACTCCCGGGGACACGAGGTGATGGTGAACGGGTGCTCCTCGGCGGCCACCGACCGCTTCACCCGCAGCCAGGCGAACTGGCCCGGCTCGAACGCCATCGTGGAGACGTCGAAGCCGTGCCGGGGCCGGCGCGGGCCGATCACCAGCGTGTGCACGTCGTCGGTCTCGGCGCGCACCTCGAGCACCTCGTAGGCGCCGCGCCGGTCGAAGCAGGGCCGCCACACCCAGCGGTAGCTGAGCACTCCGAGCACTGCGGCCAGCAACAGCCCGAACGCCCCACGGAGCACCGGGTCGTTCACCAGGTGCTGCAGCCAGTAGATGTGCAGCGCGGTGAGCAGCAGCACCGACCCGGCCAGCACCAGGTGCGCCCACCGCCACAGCGCGTAGCGCCGCCGCACCCGGTGGCGCAGCACGGCGAGCCCGATCAGCGCGAGCAGCGAGACGGTGGCGCCCGACGCGGCGCGCGAGGCCATGGTCCACTGCCGGGGGTCGAACAGGGTGACCGAGTTGGGGTTGGCGGCGAGCACCAGGATCACGTGCACGAGCACCAGCAGGGTCACCAGCAGCCCGAGCGCCCGGTGTACGCCGAGCACACCCTCGATGCCGAGCGCGCGGGTCAGCGACCGCAGCCGGGACGGCGCGACCACCGCCGCGACGAGCAGACCGGTGGCGAGCAGCCCACTCTGCACGGCGAGCTGCGCGGCGAACGGGTTGTCGCTGCCGGTGACCAGGCTGAGCAGGGTGGGACCAAGGAGCGTGAGCAGGAAAACGGCGGCCCACAGGATGCGGGCCTTGCTGGGGAGCATGCCGGCGACTGTAGGACGGGCCCCTCGACCGGCCGGCCGAGCTGAGAGCGGCGGGGGCGGGTTGTCGTCCACGGGGGCGGGATGCGCGCCCAGCGCCGCCGGATTGCGCCGTCCGGCCGTGCGCGATGGTCCGAATGGCCGGCCGGCCGCTCAGGTTCGGTCGCCCTGTGTGACCGGTCACTCCGCCGCCGGCCACTCACCGATCCACCCGCGCAACCACCGACCCACAGCTCCCACACACCTGCTCAAGCCGTGAGTGGCGAGTGGTCCTAGCGGACCACTTGCCACTCACGACCTCTGACCAGGGAGGACTCAGCCGACCAGTGCGCGGACCCTGCGGATGACCTCGTCGGCGCCGAGCGCCCCGGCCACCGCGTGCAGCTCCGGGCTGCGGGTAGCGCCGGTCACCGCAACCCGGATGACGTTCGCCGCGTCGCGCAGCACGCCCGGGTAGGCGTCCGGGTCCTGCTTGTAGGCCTTCGGGTTCGGCGCGAAGCCGTGCCGGGCGGCGAGGTCGCGGATCTGGGCGAACCAGGTCGGCTGGTCGGCGTCGTAGCGGTAGCTGTCCGCGAAGTCGGCGGCCAGCTTGCGCACCAGGCCGGCGTCCAGGCCGCCGAGCCGCTCGTCGGTCGGGTCGGTCACCGGGGTGAACAGCTCGGGGAAGAAGAACCCGTACACCGGGCGGAAGTCGGACCAGCGCACGAGGTCCTTGCGCGGGTTCGGCACGTCGACCCGCTCCACGTCGATCGCCCGCTCGGCCAGCGCCCGGTTGTTGTTGACCACCCGGACCAGCTCGGGGTCGCGCTGGGCGGCCCAGTCGAGCACCGCGTCCAGCACGGTCGGGCCGGACAGCGTGGCGATGTGGTTACCGCTGATGTCGGCCAGCTTGACCATGTCCACCAGCGGGCCGGCGACGCCGCAGTCGGCCAGCCGGATGGGCTCGGTCAGCGCCTGCTCCAGCGGCAGGTCCGCCAGCCGTCCGTTGGCCAGCCCGCGCAGGTAGTACAGCACCGCCGGGGCCGGGTAGCCGGCGTCGACGTAGAAGTCGACCGAGGCCTCGGGGTCCTTGCGCTTGGACAGCTTGCGCCGCGAGCCACCCTCGGTCTTCATCAGGGGCGCGACGTGCGCGTACGTCGGCGGCTCGAAGCCCAGCGCGGCGAACAGCTGCAGGTGCAGCGGCACCGAGGAGATCCACTCCTCTCCCCGGACCACCAGGTTCACCCGCATCAGGTGCTCGTCCACGACATGCGCCAGGTGGTACGTGGGCAGCCGGGGGCTCTGCGTGACCGACTTCAGGATGACCACGTCGTTGCGGTTGGCCTCGTGCTCAAGGCGGCCGCGGATGGCGTCGTCGAAACTGATCCGCCCCTCGACACCCGGCGTGCGGAACCGCACCACGTAGTCGTCACCGGCCGCGAGCTTGGCGGCCACCTCGTCCGGGTCGGCGTCCCGCCAGCGCGCCCAGGAGCCGTAGTAACCGGTGGGGATCTTGGTGGCCTGCTGCCGCTTGGTCATCTCGGCGAGCTCTTCGCGGGAGCAGAAACACGGGTACGCCAGGTCCTGGCGCATCAGCTCACGGACGTAGCTGAGGTAGATCCGCTCGCGGGCCGACTGCAGGTACGGGCCCCACGGCGCCTCCGGGGACTCGTCCGAGGCGATGCCGAAGTACTCGAAGGCCCGGTCGAACTGGGCGGCCACGCCCTCGACCTCGCGCGACTGGTCGGTGTCCTCGATCCGGACGAAGTAGACCCCGCCGGAGCTGTGCGCCACGTCCTTGGCGATGGTCGCGGTGTAGACGCCGCCGATGTGCACGAACCCGGTCGGGCTCGGGGCGAACCGGGTGACCTGGGCCCCCTCGGGCAGCTCCCGGGCCGGGTAGCGCGCCTCCCAGTGCGCCGGATCGGGCAGGTCGGCGGGGAAGAGTCCGTCAATCAGGGCGCGGTCGAGCATTGGCTTACCAGTCTCCAGGGCAGGTGTGACACTCCCCGTCGAGACTATCCGCCCAGCCGGGGTGGCCCAGCCGTCGGGCGTCGGGCCAGCCGGGCGCTGGTCGTCGGCCGTCTCGCCAGCCGGACACCGGGCCAGCCGGGAGTCGGGTTGTCCGGTCTCGGCCGTCCGGCCAGCCGGGCGCCGGCCTAGCTGGCCAGCGGCAGGGGCGCGGCCGCCGGACTCAGCTCCAGGTACAGCTCGCCGGGCGCGGTGTCCACGAGGCGCACGGCGCGGGGCAGCGAGCGCAGCAGCGTGAGCACCGCGGTGTTCTCCGGCCGGACGGTCGCGTACAGGTCGCGGTGGGCCCACCTCGGGTCGGCGAGCCCGTGCTCCAGCAGTGCCCTGGCGATCCCCCGGCGCTGCCACGCGTCGGCGACCAGCAGCGCGATCTCCACCTCGCCGGCCGCGCTCGGCGCCAGGTTCAGCAACCCGACCGGCCGGCCGCCGTCCATGGCCAGGAACGCGGTGCCGTCGGCCGGACCGAGCAGCAGCCGGAGCAAGGGGAGGTCCGCCGCGTGGCGCACCGGCCGGAAGAACCGCGCCGACAGCGCCGCCGGACTGCTCCGCGCGGCGAGCCGGGTCACCAGCCGGCGCTCCGCACACCCGGTGACCTCGACGATCGCCGGCCGCCACGCCGTCGCGGCGCCCCGCCCCTGCTCCCGTACCGTCCACCGGTCCATCTCGACCTCCGCTGAGTTTCTCATCGCAACTCTGCATTTATCATGGTCCGCTGGGTTTCGATGCGCAACTGACCAGGCGTATGATGAGCGTCATGCCAGCCGTCATGGACCCTCGACAGCTCGAGAGCTCGGTGTGCTCGATCGCCCGCACGATGGAGCTGATCGGCCACCCGTGGACTCTGCTGGTGCTGCGGGACATGTTCAACGGGGTGCGCCGGTTCGACGAGCTGGCCGAGCACCTCGGCGTCGCCCGCAACGTGTTGACCAGGCGGCTCGCCGGCCTCGTCGACGCCGGCCTGGTGGAGAAGGTGTCCTACCGCGAGCCCGGCCAGCGGGCACGGCACGAGTACCGCCTGACGGAGTCCGGCTGGGCGCTGCGGCCGGTACTGATCGCGGTGATGGCGTACGGGGACACGCACCTGGCCGGGTCGGACGGGCCGCCGCTGCGGGTCGAGCACGCCGGCTGCGGCGGTGAGGTCACCGTGCAGTTGACCTGCGAGCACGGCCACACCCTCACGCCGCGGGACCGCCTGCGCGCCACCCCCGGCCCCGGCGCCCGCTACGTCGCCACCCCCGCCACGCCGTAACCCCGCCGCCGCACGACCGCACCCGCCGCGGGACCACCGCCGCACCCTCCGCACCCACCGCGGGAGCACCGCCGCACCCTCCGCACCCACCGCGGGAGCACCGCCGCACCCACCGCACCCACCGCGGGAGCACCGCCGCACCCACCGCACCCACCGCGGGAGCAACGCCGCACCCACCGCACCCACCGCGGGAGCACCGCCGCGCGGCAACCCAGCCGCCGCACCGAGCCCCAAGCCGCCGCACCGAGCCGCCGCACCGAGCCGCCGCACCTCGTTCCGACTTGTCGCGGCTATTTGCCCCGACAAGTGCCACTGGTCGTGCCTATTTCCAACGACAAGTGCCATCTAGGCGTCCACAACCCACGACAGGTGCGATCCGGAAGCCCACAACCCGCGACAAGTGCAGCACCGGCCCCGGCACCGGCAGCTGCCCCCTCCACGGCACACCCTCTCTCGTCGCCACACACCCACTGCGGCGGATGTGCGGCAACCAGAGAGGGTGCGCGGCGACTACGCGGCCGGCCCGCCTCCCCCGCCGACCCCCGCCTACGCGGCCCACCGACGCCGCCAACCCCCGTCCACGCGGCCCACCGACGCCGCCGGCCCGTCCACACGGCCCACCGACGCCGCCGGCCCACTGACGCCGCCGGCCCGTCCACGGGGCCGGCCCGCCTCCACCGCCGACGCCCGTCCGCGCGGCCCACCTCCGCTGCCGGCACCGACCCCGGGTCCACCTACACCTCCGGCGGCCCTACCGCCCGCGCCCGCCGAGCTACCGGCTACGGGCGGACCTGGACCTTGTCGCCGATCTGCAGGTACGTGTAGTAGCGCTGCGCGTCTTCCATCTCCAGGCGCACGCAGCCGGCGGAGCGGCGGGCCAGGGTGCCCTCGTGGAACGCGACCCCACCGTCGGCGAAGAACACCGCGTACGGCATCGGCGAAGGCTGCCCGTCCGGGGTGTTGTGCTCCTGGCTCTTGTGGTTCTTGTTCTTCCACTGCACGACGTGGTCGCCGATCGGCGTCTCCTGGCCCGGCCCGCCGGTCGCTATCTTCGCCGGCCCGTGCTTGATCACCCCGTTGTCGAACAGCCATGCCTTGCGCTGCCCGATCGACACGCAGGCGACCGTGTCCACCGTGCACGGCGTGCCCTCGACCAGCGCCGGCGGCAGCTCCTCAGGCTCGGATCGAGCCGATCCAGGCTCGGATCGAGCCGCTCCGGACGCCGACCGCGCCGACCCAGACGCCGACCGAGCCGCTCCGGACGCGGACCGCCCAGACCCGGACGCGGACCGCCCCACCCCAGGCCTCGACTCGACCGACGCCGTCCCCGGCTCCGCCGACTCGTCGTCGGCCAGCGCGGAGCCGGCCAGCGGCACAGCACCGACCAACGCGACCGCCGCGACACCCATCGCCCACGCCGCCCGGCGCGTCCGCAACAGCCCGATCACACGGCAACCCCTCCCGGACGCAGGCACAAGCACGAGGCACGAGCCCCCGACAAGGCGAGGCACTCCACCACACACCCGAGCACGAACACTGACAAAGTGCTGAGACTCGAACTCGGCGCTGACCCTATCGAGCAACGGACGGTGACTGTGCGCAACCCCGGCGGCCCGAGGGTGGCGTTTCGGGGTCACAGGATCGGGGGCAGTTGGGCGCGCCCTACGATTCAGCGGTCCAGCCGACGAGCCCACGTACGCGACGAGGCAGGGGGAGACGCGATGCTGGAGGCCAGCCAGGCCGGCAACACCCGACCGGGCGACCGGACGAACGGCGCACCGGAGGCGCCCAACCCGGCCGCCGTAGTGGTCCTCGCCGCGGGTGAGGGGCGCCGGATGCGTTCGGCGACCCCAAAAGTCCTGCACGAGATCGCGGGGCGGGCGTTGCTGGGCCATGCCGTGCACGCCGCCGCCGCGCTGGCCCCCGAGCACCTCGTGGTGGTCGCCGGGCACGGCCGGGACCAGGTGCGTGAGTACCTGGGCGAGCTGGCCGTGGAGCTGAGCCGGTCGGCATTGCTGGCCATCCAGCACGAGCAGCGCGGCACGGGGCACGCGGTCGCCTGTGCGCTGGATTCGCTACCGGCGATCAGCGGCCCGGTGATGGTCACTTACGGTGACGTACCGCTGCTCGATTCGGGCACCCTGCGCGGGTTGCTGACCGAGCACGCGGCGGCCGGCAACGCGATCACCGTGCTGACCGCCGAGCTGGCCGACCCGACCGGCTACGGCCGCGTGCTGCGCGGCACCGGTGAGCTGGCCGACACCGTCACCGGCATCGTCGAGCAGCGCGACGGCACACCCGACCAGCTGGCCATCCAGGAGATCAACTCCGGGGTGTACGTCTTCGAGGCGGACGTGCTGCGCGACGGGCTGGCCCAGCTCACCCCGGCGAACGCGCAGGGCGAGCAGTACCTGACCGACGTGGTGGGCCTCGCGCACGCCGCCGGGCGCCGCGTGGGCGCGCTGCGCTGTCCGGACCCGTGGCTGGTCAGCGGCGTGAACGACCGGCTGCAGCTGGCCGAGATCGGCGCCGAGCTGAACCGAAGGCTGCTGGCCAGCTGGATGCGCTCCGGGGTGACCGTGATCGACCCGGCGACCACCTGGGTGGACGTCGGCGTCCGGATCGAGCAGGACGTGGTGCTGCACCCGGGCATCCAGCTGCACGGCGCGACGACGGTGTGCAGCGGCGCCGAGGTCGGCCCGGACAGCACGCTGACGAACTGCTGGATCGGCTCCGGCGCGCGCGTGACCCGCACCCACGGCAGCGGCGCGGAGATCGGCGAGGGCGCCACCGTCGGCCCGTTCGCCTACCTGCGGCCCGGCGCCCGGCTCGGCGCCGACGGCAAGATCGGCACCTTCGTCGAGGTCAAGAACGCGGAGATCGGCCGGGGCAGCAAGGTGCCGCACCTGACCTACGTCGGCGACGCCACCATCGGCGAGTACAGCAACATCGGCGCGTCCTCGGTGTTCGTGAACTACGACGGGGTGACCAAGCACCGCACCGTCGTCGGGTCCTACGCACGGACCGGTTCGGACAACACTTTCGTGGCGCCGGTCACTATCGGGGACGGCGCTTACACTGGCGCGGGCGCGGTCATCCGGCAGGACGTCCCGCCCGGCGCACTGGCCGTTTCGGCCGGTGAGCAGCGGGTCATCGACGGCTGGGTGCCCCGCCGCCGGCCGGGCACCCCGGCCGCGCTGGCGGCGGAACGGGCGGTGGCCGCTGAGCTCGATGGGGCACCCGATCAGGTGCGTCCAACGGATCCAAGCGACACTGTAGGTACCCCGACGGCACCACACGGGGGCAGCACACTCGGCTAGGAGGCGGGCGCGACCATGACCGCGATGACGGCAACCCCCAAGAAGAGCCTGATGTTCTTCGCTGGTCGGTCGCACCCTGAGCTGGCCGAACAGGTCGCCAAGCACCTGGACGTCACGATCACTCCACAGACCGCGCACGACTTCGCGAACGGCGAGATCTTCGTCCGGTTCGAGGAGTCGGTACGGGGCTGCGACGCCTTCGTCATCCAGAGCCACTGCCACCCGATCAACGACTGGCTGATGGAGCAGTTGATCATGGTGGACGCGCTGAAGCGGGCCTCGGCCAAGCGGATCACCGCCGTGATGCCGTTCTACCCGTACGCGCGGCAGGACAAGAAGCACCGGGGCCGCGAGCCGATCTCGGCCCGGCTGGTGGCGGACATGTTCAAGACCGCCGGCGCGGACCGGATCATGACGGTCGACCTGCACACCGCGCAGATCCAGGGCTTCTTCGACGGCCCGGTGGACCACCTGTGGGCGATGCCGCTGCTCGCCGAGTACGTCAAGGACTCTTACGCCGACCGGCCGCTCGCCGTGGTCTCGCCGGACTCCGGCCGGGTGCGGCTGGCCGAGAAGTGGTCGGAGATGCTCGGCGGCACACCGCTGGCGTTCATCCACAAGACCCGCGACCCGCTCAAGCCCAACCAGGCGGTGGCCAACCGGGTGGTCGGTGACATCGCCGGCAGGACCTGCGTCGTGATCGACGACATGATCGACACCGGCGGCACCATCGCCGGTGCGGTCAAGGCGCTGCTCACCGACGGCGCGGCCGACGTGGTGGTCGCGAGCACCCACGGGGTGCTCTCCGGCCCCGCCCGCGACCGGCTGTCCAGCTGCGGCGCCCGCGAGGTCGTGATCACCAACACGCTGCCCATCCCGGAGGACAAGCGCTTCCCGCAGCTGACCGTACTGTCCATCGCCCCGCTGCTCGCCCGCGCGATCCACGAGGTGTTCGACGACGGCTCGGTGACCAGCCTGTTCAACGGCAACGCCTGAGCGCTCCGGAGTACACGTGAGCACGGTTGTCCTCGTGCCCGGTGCGTGCCACGGCGGCTGGTGGTACGAGCCCCTGGTCCAGCGACTGGCCGAGCTCGGGCACCGGGCCACGGCGGTCACCCTCGCCGGGGTCAGTGAGCGCGCCGACGAGCTGACCGGCCGGGTCAACCTGGACTCGCACGTCGCTGAGATCGTCGAGCTGGTGACGGCCGCCGCCGAGCCCGTGGTGCTCGTCGGGCACAGCTACGCGGGCAGTGTGATCAGCGGCGTGGCCGACCGGATCCCGGAGCGGATCGCCGCGCTGCTCTACCTCGACGCGTTCGTGCCCGAGGACGGCGACTCCTGCTGGACGATGACGAACGACATACAGCGGCGCTGGTACATCGACGACGCCGGCGACACCGGGCTCGCCGTCAACCCGCTGCCGTTCTTCGACGCCCGGGCCAGCGCACACCCGCTCGCCGCGTTCGTGCAGCGCAGCCGGCTCACCGGCGCCTGGCGGACCGTGCCGGTCAAGCACTACGCGCTCGCCGCGGCCCCGGAGTGGCTGGCCAGCTCGCCGTTCCTCCCGACCGCCGACCGCCTGCGTCCCGACCCGGGCTGGACCGTGCACGACCTCCCGATCACGCACAACGTCCTGTCCACGGGCCCCGACCTGGTGCTCGACCTGCTCCGCCCCATCATCTGAGGGCATTCGGGCCTGAAACTGACCCCGTGAGTGGCGAGTGGGGCTATAGCCCAACTCGCCACTCACGGGGTCAGTGCGTTATTTGCGGTAGTTGTGGCGCGATTCCCAGGTTCGGTTCTGGTCGTGGCGGGCGCGCTGGTTCTCCGCCCGCCCTCGGCCGAGATAGAACCCGAGGAACACGCCGATGAGCAGGATCAGCCAGATTGCGTCCACCGGGGCCCCTTCGAATGAGATGTGCATCACAGCGATTCGAGCGTCGCACGGGACCCGGGCAGCGGCCATCGGCACGATTGGCGATAGGCGGACCGAGCCGGCCCGGAGGCCCGCCGGGTGACGCCGACCACCGCCGCATCAAGAGATCGCCAAGGAACGGCCCTGTACACGCAGGATTGCGCTGAGGCCCGGCTCGGGCGCTCCGGATGGGGGCATACCTGTCACAGCGCTGGCGCCCGCCGGCGCCGCTAGCCTTCCTGAGAAGAGGATTCGGTGACGCTCGCCGAGTTGGTCCCGTCCCTGCGCACCTCACTGTCGACCCGGTTGGAGCCCGGGTTGTGGCCGTCCTCGGCGCACGCCGACTGCGCCGGCGAGGTCACCATCGCGGGGGTGCCGCTGAGCCACCTCGCCGCCCAGCACGGCACCCCGACGTACGTGCTGGACATCGACGACGTACGGCTGCGCTGCCAGGAGTACCGCCAGACGCTGCCCGGTGTGGAGATCGCGTACGCGTCGAAGGCGTTCCTGTGCGCGGACATGGTCCGGCTGGTTGCCGAGGAGGGGCTGACCCTGGACGTGTGCTCGGCCGGTGAGCTCGCGCTGGCCATCGCGGCCGGCTTCCCCGCCGAGCGGATCGTGCTGCACGGCAACGTGAAGACCACCGACGACCTCAAGTCCGCGCTCAGCGCCCGGGTCGGCCGGATCGTGCTGGACTCCACCGACGAGATCGACCAGCTCGCCGCGATGGCCCGGCACCGCCAGGACGTGCTGATCCGGGTCACCCCCGAGGTGGACGCCGGCGCCCACAAGGCCGTCGCCACCGGGGTCGCCGACCAGAAGTTCGGCTTCGGGCTGAGCGACGGCGCGGCGGTGGACGCGGTGCGCCGCGTGCTGGACCAGCCCGGGCTGCGGCTCGTCGGGCTGCACTGCCACATCGGCTCGCAGATCAGCTCGGTGGCGGCCTACGAGCTCGCCGCGCAGCGGATGGTCGGGCTGCTCGCCGAGCTCTGCCACCGCTTCGGCTACCGCGCCGACCAGCTGAACCTGGGCGGCGGCCACGCGATCCGCTACACCCGCGAGGACCACGCGCTGGACCTGGTCAACTTCGCCAACCGGGTGCCCGACGCCGTGCGCGTGGCCTGCCTGGAGCAGCGGGTGCCCCGGCCCCGGCTGACCGTGGAGCCCGGCCGCGCCATCATCGGGCCGGCCGCGGTGGCGCTGTACCGGGTGGCGGCGGTCAAGCACCGGCCCGGGCTGCGCACGTTCGTCGCGGTGGACGGCGGGATGAGCGACAACCCCCGCCCGGCCCTGTACGGCGCGCGGTACACCGCCCGGCTGGTCGGCCGCCCGCTGCGCGCCATGCCGCGCCCGGTCACCGTGGTCGGCCGGCACTGCGAGTCCGGCGACGTGCTGGCCAGCGACGTGCCGTTGCCCGAGGACGTGCGGGCCGGCGACCTGATCGCGGTGCCGGTGGCCGGCGCGTACCAGTGTTCGATGGCGTCCAGCTACAACCTCGTCGGGCGGCCGCCGGTGGTCGCGGTCAGCGACGGCGCGAGCCGGCTGCTGGTCCGCCGGGAGACCGAGGCCGACCTGTTCAGCCGCGACCTGGGCCTCGACCACGGTCGACGTGGGTCGGCCGGCACGGCTGCCCGGCCCCGCGCCGGTCGCCGGACCGGTAGGTGATCAAGGATTCAACTTCGGGCCCGGGGCGAGTCCACCGACCGGCTGACACTGACGTATGATTTTCAGGTTGCCTCGGCGAGGGCGGAGTTCCGATTCCGCCGTGATCGACGTGGTCGGCGGATCTGATCCGGCGCCCTGTCGTGCCGTGGCCCGCCCTGGAAGCCGTTCGTGTTGCTAGTCGAGGAGTGCACTGCCGTGGCCGAGGTCCGTATCAACGCCGAACCCCGTACCGAGTTCGGGAAGGGCGCGGCCCGTCGCACGCGCCGCGCCGGCCAGATTCCCGCGGTGCTCTACGGGCGCGGCAGCGAGCCGGTGCACCTCTCGCTGCAGGCGCTGGAGTTCGCCCGCGCGCTGCGGGAGAACGGCCGTAACGCGGTCCTCACCCTCGCGCTGGAGGGCGGCCCGCAGCTGGCCCTGCCCAAGACGGTAGTCACCCACCCGATCCGCAACTACATCGAGCACGTCGACCTGCTGGTGATC
>DATAZG010000244.1:0-13713 GCA_036272155.1 Pseudonocardia sp. | reverse complement strand
GCGCCAGCACGGCGTGTGCCGCGCCAGCACGGCGTGTGCCGCGCCAGCACGGCGTGTGCCGCGCCAGCACGGCGTGTGCCGCGCCAGCACGGCGTGTGCCGCGCCAGCACGGCGTGTGCCGCGCACGGATCGCGGCGCCAGGATCGCGGCGCCAGCACGGCGGATTGCCGTGCCCGGGCGGTGTGTGCGGGCGCGCACGAGCGGCGGGTCAGCGCGGTGCGGTGTCCACCCGGTAGCGGATCAGGCGGGAGCTGTTGCCGACCACGGCGACCGAGGACGCGTTGTGCAGGATCGCCGCGACGACCGGGGACAGCGCACCCGCCGCCGACACCACGAGCCCGGCCGCGTTGACCGCGATGGACAGCCCGTAGTTCTGCCGGATCAGCCCGATGCTGCGCCGGCCGAGGTCGCGCAGCTCCAGCAGCGTGGTCAGGTCGTCGCCGGCGAGCGCCACGTCGGCCGTCTCGACCGCCACGTCCGTGCCGCCGACGCCCATGGCGATGCCGATGTCGGCGAGCGCCAGTGCGGGTGCGTCGTTGGTGCCGTCGCCGACCATCGCCACCGTGTAGCCCTCGGCGCGCAGCGTCCGCACCACGTCCTGCTTCTCCTCCGGCAGCACCTGCGCGCGGAACTCGTCGATGCCCAGCTCGGCGGCCACGGCGGCGGCCGTCTCCGGATGGTCGCCGGTGAGCAGCACGATCCGCTTGACCCCGTCGGCCCGCAGCGCGTCCAGCACGGCCCGCGACTCCGGGCGCACCGTGTCCCGCAGCGAGACCAGGCCGACCAGCGTGCCGTCCACCGCGAGCAGCAGCGGCGTCTCGGTGGCCCGCTGCAGCCGGCGCACCCAGTCCGCCGCCCGCCGGCTGACCGGCACGTTCTGGCGGCGCAGCAGCTCCCGCGAGCCGATCAGCATCGTGCGGCCGTCCTTGAGCACCCGCATGCCCTGGCCGAGCAGCACCTCGCACTCCTCGTGCGGCGGGATCGCGATATGCCGTTCCTCCGTGGACCGGATCACCGCCTGCGCCAGCGGGTGCCGCGAGTGGATCTCCGAGCTGGCCGCGTACGCGAGCACCTGCTCCGGGGTCCAGCCGTCGTCGAAGGAGACCACGTTGGTCACCACCGGGCGGCCCAGCGTGAGCGTGCCCGTCTTGTCGAACACGATCGCGTCGACCCGGCCGGCCGCCTCCAGGTGCGCGCCGCCCTTGATCAGGATGCCGCGCCTGGCGCCGTTGCCGATGGCCGCGCTGATCGCCGTCGGCGTGGACAGCCCCACCGCGCACGGGCACGCCACCAGCAGCATCGTCATCGCCCGCCGGACGTCGCGCGTGACCAGCAGCGTGAGGCCGGCCAGCGCGAACGACGTCGGCACGAAGCGGCGGGAGAAGTTCTCCCCGACGGTCTGGATCGGCGCGCGGTCGGACTGCGCCTGCTCGACGCGCGCGATGATCCGCCCGATCGCGGTATCCCGGCCGACCGCTGAAGCCCGCACCACCAGTCGCCCGCGCAGCAGCACCGAGCCGGCGTGCAGCGCCGCGCCCGGCCCCACGCTGATCGGCAGCTGCTCACCCGTGATCGCGGCCTGGTCGACGACGCCCTCGCCCTCGACGACCACGCCGTCGACCGGCAGCACCACGTGCTCGTGCACCACGACCTCGTCGCCGAGCACCAGTGACTCGATGTCGACCTCGATCTCGACCTGGTCGCCGTCGGCGCAGGTGGTGCGCACCCAGGTGCGGGTCTGCGTGCCGGTGAGCAGCTCGGAGATCGCCCGGCGGGACCGCCGCAGCGTGAGGTCCTGCAGGTACTCGCCGATGTTCAGCAGCCAGAGCACGGTCAGCGCGACGACGTTCTCGCGCAGCACCAGGCTGGCCACCGTCGCGGCCGAGACCAGCGCGTCGGTGCCGGCGCCCCGGCCCCCGCCCAGCGAGCGCAGCGCGCCGCGCAGGAACGGGTAGCCGGTGAAGATTGTGACGCCGGTGGCCACCGTGCGGCTGGTGGCGCCGAGCATGGGCGGGCGGCGCAGCCCGTAGCGGCGGAAGCCCAGCGCGGCCAGCGCCACGCCGCCGACGACGAGCCGGGCCAGGTCGCTGGAGCGCACGTCGGCGGAGCGCGGGGAGCGAGCCGAGGTGGCCTCCGGGTCGGCGCCGAGGCCCTTGCCGATGGCCTCGGTCAGCTCGGTGCGGTCGCAGCGGTCAGGGTCGTACCAGACGACGACGTTGCCGGTACGCGGGTAGGCGTGCACCTGGCGGACCCCGGACACGGAGTCCACCGCGTCCTCGACGGCAACCGCCAGCGCCGAGCTACCGAGCAGCTCGGGGGTGGCAAAACGGATTCGGCCGGCGGCGTCCGAGACGGTGCGCGGCGGTCGTGCACCGGCCCGCTCCGGGAGCGTGCCGGCCGCCTCAGTGCTCGTGGCCATGCCCGTCGGTGGGGTCAGTGGAGGTGCCGGAGCTCGGCGGCGGCGTCTGCTCGCCGATCCGGCCGCGGGCCTCGCTGACGATGTCGGCGGCGGCCAGCCGGGCCTTCTCAGCACCCACCTCGGCGGCCCGCGCGCCGCGCAGGCCCCACGAGGTGACCGCGACGGCAGTGCTGTGCAGCACGTTGCTGCCGGCGGCCCGCTTGACGCCCTCCAGCGCGACCGCTCCGGCCAGGCCGGTGGCCACGATCCCCGCTGCCTTGCCGACGAGCGCGCCGACTATCACGCCAAACCTCCATGAACTCCGGGTGACATCCCAGGAACGACGAAAGTGCCGGCGCCCCCGAACTGCCGCGTGATCACAATGGTAGCCATTGTCAGGATGCTGTCCGAAATGGCCTCTCAGCGTGCAAAGTTGACTATATTAGTGGACCCTCGACCGGAAGTTCGAGCACGAACGAGTCTCTCGGTAGGGTCATGGAGCAACATTCTCGGCGTTTCCGGAAGAAGATGGTGTGTATGGCCGCGCACGGGGCAGAGCCGGTACCCGCCGGCGCCGCGAGCGGCCGGGAGCGCGTGGAGCGGGCGGCCTACGACCTGTTCAGCCGGCGCGGGGTCCGCGCGGTCGGGGTCGACACGGTGATCAGCACGGCCAACGTGGCCAAGATGACGCTGTACCGCAACTTCGACTCCAAGGACGAGCTGGTCCTCGCCTTCCTGCGGCGCCGCGAGGAGCTCTGGACCAACGGTTGGGTGCGCGCCGAGGCGACCCGGCGCGGCACCACCCCTCGGGACCGGTTGCTGGCCATCTTCGAGATCTTCGACGAGTGGTTCCGGGAGCCGGAATTCGAGGGCTGCGCTTTCATCACCACGATGCTCGAGTTCGCCGACCGGGCCAGCCCGGTGCGCCAGGCCAGCGTCGCGCACCTGGCGGAGATCCGCGGGTTCCTGCGTGAGCTGGCCACCGCCGCCGGCGCCCCGGACCCGGACGCGTTCGCCCGGCAGTGGCACATCCTGATGAAGGGTTCGATCATCGCGGCCGGCGAGGGTGACCCCGAGGCCGCCCTGCGCGCCCGGGAGCTCGGCCTGCTCCTGCTCCGCGAACGGGGCATGTCCGACTGAGGGCCCTGAGCGGCATCCTCGCACTCACGGGTCGTGACCAGCACGTTTGAGCAGAGGCTGGTCGCTCAGCGGCGCGGTCCGCCTCGCCTGGGCGGCCGGATGCTGGCGACCAGCAACAACAGGCCGACCAGCACCGCGCCCCCGGCGAGCAGCCAGCGCGGGTCGAGCAGCGGCAGTGGCGGCGTCCAGTGGAACAGCGCCGAGCTCGCCGCGTACAGCGTGAGCAACCCCATCACCAGGGTGAGCACGTCGATGCCCCGGCGCTTCGGCCGCTCGGTCACCGCGACCGACGTGTCCTGAGGTACGTCCGGCACGTGCGGTGGCCAACCGGCCGGCTGGCCCGCCGCGTGCTCCGGCCGGTCCGCCGGGTCGGTGCCGGGGTCGGGCGAGGTGTTCCCGCCGGTGGGTGCGTTCGGCTCAGCCACGGCGCACCTCCACGGCGCCGGCCCGGACAGTGACGTCGAGCTCCAGCACAGGGGCGCCCGGGTCGGCGACGACGACGTCGGCCATCGGGCCGTCGTCGCGGCCGCTCTGGCCGAGGCAGTCCACATCGCCCATGTCGGCGTGGCAGTGCACCCGCACGTTCAGGTTCGGCGGCAGCAGCACGGTGGCCTGGCCGGCCTCCAAGTTGATGAAGGTGCGCACCGGTTCCGTACCGGTGCCCGGCGGCGCGACCACGGTGCCGACCGGCGGTCCGGGCGGTGCCGGCCGGGCCGCCGGGGCCGGGTCCGGCGTGGCGCCGTGGGCCGGGGCTGGGCTCGGGGTGGCACCCGCCGCCGGCGGGGCGGTCGACGGGCCACCGAGCGGGACGGGCGCGACCGGCACCGCGACCGGCACCCCCGGCACCGGCAGCCCGGGAACCGTGCCCGCGCGCACCGGGCTGGACGGCACGTTCAGGTTGAGCCCGCGCAGGTCGAGGGTGATCACGCCGAGGGTGCGCTGGTAGCTGGGTGCGATGTCGTCCAGCGTGGCCGGGGCGGCGCGCAGCTCGCCGGCCCCCTGCCAGTGCCGCACCGGGTTGATCGTCGCCAGGTAGCTGACCAGCACCAACGGGATGGCCACCGCGATCAGCCCGCGCCCGGCGTGCCGGAACGCGCCGAGTACCAGGCCGATCCCGACCACCGCGAGCATCGCGCCGAGGACCAGCCGCAGCCCGTCGAGACCGTGTCCGGCCAGCACGAGCGCACCGGTCACCCCGCCGGCCAGCAACGCCAGCCCGATGGTGGCCACGGTCAGTACCGACCGGCGGCGACCGGGTAACGGCGGCGGCCCGGGCGCCGGCCCCGGCTCGGGTAGGTCCCAGGCGAACGGGGCCGCGCCGAGCGGATCCCACGCGGGCGGTGTCGACGGGGTACCGGGCGCACCGCCGGCCGGGTGCGCCACCGCCACCGAACCCACCGCCACCGAACCCGCCGCGACCGAGGCGCCCACCGGCCCGCCCGCCGCCGCGCCACCGACTCCGGCCACCGAGGCGGCGTCCAGGCCGCGCTCGCTCCGGTTCTGGTGTAACAGGTACAGCAGCCCACCGAGCACCGCGAGGCCGACCAGCACGCCCGGGTCGCCGCTGAGCAGCGAGCCGGCCCCGGCCAGCCCGGCCACGATCGCCGCGATCAGCACCACCGGGTGCACGCCGCCGCCCCGGCGGGTGAGCAGCCCGGTCGGCGGGTCCCTCGGATCCGTCGGCAGGGTCACCCAGGCGGCCAGGTAGAGCAGGATGCCGACGCCGTAGAAGGCGGCGACCACAAACGCGATCCGGACCAGCACCGGGTCGATGTCGTAGCGGCGGGCGATGGCGGCGGCGACTCCGGCGATCTTGCGGTCGCTCTGGCGGCGGCTCGGCCGGGTGAGCCAGATGGCGTGCAGCGTGGCGCGAGGCTCGGTGGTCGGACTCATGTGGTCCACCTTCCGGTCGGGCGCGGCATGGTCACATCGGGGCGGAACCCGGAGGCGCCCCTGAGTCTGCCACCGCCCGTCAGGGGACCGGCCCCGACGCACCTCCGGGTCTACCCCGATGAATACGGCACCGGTCCGTGTGAACATGGTCGACGTGAACACCCGACAGCCGGGTCGGGCGGCCGCCACGTGAGCGGCGAGACCCCACCCGCCAAGGCGCCCGCCGCCCGGCCGACCGACGCCGCGCCGGGCCCGGCCACCGCGGCCGGTCCAGCTGCCGCGCCCGGTCCCGCCGTGGCGCGGGGGCCGGTGACCGGTGCGCCCGGCCCGGCCGACGCGTCGGGTCCGATGGCCGGTGCGCAGGGGCTGGCCGCCACCTCAGGGCCGGTGACCGGCGCGCCGACTCCGGGCGGGCCCTCGGTCGCGCCGCCGGTGGTGCGGGTGCCCCTGCGGCGGCACCGGTCCGGCCGGATGGTGGCCGGGGTGGCCGGCGGCATCGCCGAGCACCTCGGAGTGCCGGTGCTGTGGGTGCGCTCCGGGTTCACCGTGCTGGCCGCGCTGTCCGGCGCCGGGGTGGTCGCCTACGGGCTGTGCTGGATCTTCATCGCGCAGGAGGACGACCGCGCGCGGCGGATCATCCCCGGTCGGGAACGCCGCCAGGCGCTCGGGCTGGCCGCCGTCGGGCTCGGGGTGGCGATCGCCGCCTCGGCCGCCGGGGACACGCTGGTCGGCTGGGTGGCCGGTCCGCTCGGGGTGGCCGCGGTCGGGGTCGCGCTGGTCTGGCGGGAGGCCGACGAGACCCGCCGGCGACGCTGGGCGGCGGCCGGGCGCAGCGGTGTGGTCGGCGGTGGGGGCAAGGCGGCCGCGGTGCGCGTGCTGGCCGGCTCGCTGTTCGTGGCCGGCGGGCTGGCGGTGTTCCTGCTCGGCCGGCTGGACCTCGGCCAACTGCAGTTCGGCGTGCTCGCGGTGCTGGCCACGCTGGTCGGCGTCGCCGTGCTCACCGTGCCGTTCTGGGTGCGGCTGTCCCACGAGCTGAGCGAGGAGCGGCGGGAGCGGATCCGGGGTGCCGAGCGCGCCGAGATCGCCGCCCACCTGCACGACTCCGTGCTGCAGACGCTGGCGCTGATCCAACGCCAGGCCGAGCAGCCCCGCGAGGTGCGCCGGCTGGCCCGCGGTCAGGAGCGCGAGCTGCGCACCTGGTTGTACGGGCCGACCGGCTACGGGCAGCCCGGCTCGCCACCCGGGCAGGCCGGCACGCCCAGCGCGAGCACGGTGGCCGAGGCGATCACGGCGGCGGCCGCGGAGGTCGAGGACACCTACGCGATCGCGGTCCGCCCGGTCGTGGTCGGCGACTGCGCGCTGGACGACCAGCTCGCCGCCCTCGTGCAGGCCAGCCGCGAGGCGATGGTGAACGCCGCCAAGCACGCCGAGGTCGGCGAGGTCAGCCTGTACGCCGAGGTCGAGCCGGACACCGTGCACGTGTTCGTCCGCGACCGCGGCATCGGGTTCGACCCGGCGGCGGTACCGGACGATCGGCACGGCCTGGTCGACTCGGTGCACGGCAGAATGGGCCGGCACGGCGGCTCGGCGTCGCTGCGCAGCGCGCCGGGGGAGGGCACCGAGGTGCACCTGGAGATGCCGAGGGGTCGGGTCCCGGAGCTGGCCCGCGCCGGCGACGCCCGCAACACCGAGAACCGCAACACCGAAGTTCGTGGCACCGAAGTTCGTGGCACCGAAGTTCGCGGCACCGAGCTTCGCGGCACCGATAGCCGCGGCACAGAGGAACGAGCAACCCAGCGGACCGAGCTCCGGGCCGAACAGCGCACCGAGCAGAGGGCATCGAAGGAGCGTCATGACTGAGCAGACCCCGGCCGGGACCCCGGCGGAAGCGCCGGCGGCCCCGGCTGACGGCCCGGCCCGGATCAAGGTGTTCCTGGTCGACGATCACGCGCTGTTCCGCAGCGGGGTACGCGCCGAGCTGGACACCGTCGCCGACGACGTCGAGGTGGTCGGCGAGGCCGGCTCGGTGGCCGAGGCGGTCGCCGGGGCGCGGCACTACCTGCCGGACGTCGTGCTGCTGGACGTGCACATGCCGGACGGCGGCGGCGCCGAGGTGCTGCGCCAGGTCCGCGCCGAGCTGCCGGACATGGTGTTCCTCGCGCTGAGCGTTTCCGACGCGGCGGACGACGTGATCGCGGTGATCCGGGCCGGCGCCCGGGGCTACGTGACCAAGACGATCTCCGGCCGGGAGCTGGCCGACGCGGTCCGCCGGGTGCGCGACGGCGACGCGGTGTTCTCGCCCCGACTCGCCGGGTTCGTGCTGGACGCGTTCTCCGACCGGCCGGGCGCGGCGCCGCCGGTGGACCCGGAGCTGGACCTGCTGACGCCCCGCGAGCGGGACGTGCTGCGGCTGCTGGCCAGGGGCTACGCCTACAAGGAGATCGCCGCCGAGCTGTTCATCTCGATCAAGACGGTGGAGACGCACGTGTCCTCGGTGCTGCGCAAGACGCAGCTGTCCAACCGGCACGAGCTGTCCCGCTGGGCCTCCGATCGCCGCCTGGTCTGACCGCGCCGACGGGGTCAGCCGCCGACGTTGTCGATCAGCCAGCCGCCGTCGTCGTCCGGCACGAGTACGAGCCGCTGGGGGATCGTGCGCGCCTCGCCGTCGGTGGTCTGCAGCCGGATCTGGGCGCGGACCGCGTGGTTCGGCACCAACACCGTGGCACTGACCAGCCGCACGCCGCTGAACCCGCGCCAGTACGTGGTGTACGCCGCCTCGCCGCCGAGCTGGGTGCGGGCCCGGGGGGTCAGGTGGTTCCACGCGGTCGCCGGGTCGGCGGGCAGCAGCGCGTAGTAGCTCTCCGCCGCGGCCCTGAGCTCGCCCTCGGTGGCGGGGTCGGCCGGCGCGGTGGCGGCGCTGCCGGTCTGGACTCCGTCGACCTTCGAGCTGTCGCCGAGCGCGATGGTGGCCGAGAGCGCCGCGGTGATCAGTGCCGCGGCGGCCAGCCCGCCGACGAAGAGCCGGTTGCGCAGCACGGAGTCGGCCGGGCGCCGGTTCGGCCCGGGCAGTCGGGGCAGCACGCCGGGTACCCGCGCGAACGCCAGGCTGGCGGTGCCCGGCCCGCCGCTGTGCAGTCCACCGACGCCCGGACCCCGGCCCGTGCTGTAGAGCCCACCGGCACCGGGTGCGTCGCTGTGTGTCCCGCCCGGGGAGCTGTGTGCCCCGCCCGCCCGGTGCGCTCCGCCGCCGGAGCTGGTTGCCGCGCCCACGCCGGGCGCCCCGCCGGCGCCGAGCGGGTCGCCGGCGCTGTGCGCCCCGCCCGCGCCGGGTGCCGCGCCCGCGCCGGTTGCCGCGTTCACACCGGATGCCTCGCCGGCGGCCCGGTGCGCTCCGCCGCTGCTCGGTGAGCCGCCGCCGGCGTGGGTCCCGCCGGCGCTGTGCGCTCCACCGGCGCTCCGTGTCCCGCCGGAGCCGTGTCGTGTCCGGTCGGCACGGTGGGCCGGCGCTCGCCCGGCATCGGCGGGGCCCGCCCGCCCGCCGTCCGTGCTCGCCGACCCGTCACCCACCTCCGCCGCGGTGCCGGCCGCGGAGCCGCCGTCAGCCGCGTCGTCCCCAGTGTCATCCCCTGCCCCCGGCACCCCAGCACCGGCCAACCCAGGCACGCCGACGCCAGGTACCCCGACGCCAGGTACCCCGACGCCGGGCAGCCCGGTCGTCGGCAGCCCGGCGCCGGCCAGACCCAGCTGGTCACCGCCGTCGACCAGCGTGGACGACCCGGTGCGGTCCCCCCCACGCGGCGGCGGGACCTGGCCGGGGCGGCCGTTGTTGGTGGCGGCGTCCAGCAGCAGCGCGCGGGCCTGGGCGGCGTTCGGACGGGTGGCCGGGTCGGGGTCCAGCAGCCGCACCAGAGCGGCGGTCAGCCGGCCGGCCTGCGCGGGTGGCCGGATCTCACCGGAGGCGACAATGTGGAGCTGGGTGAGCGGGTTCTGGCTGACCCCGAACGGCGGCAGGCCCTCGACACTGATGTAGAGCGTGGCGCCGAGGGAGAACACGTCGGCCTCGGGGGTGGGTGGCGCGCCCCTGGCGACCTCGGGGGCGAAGTAGTCCGGGGTGCCGGTGAGTACGCCGGTCTGCGTGACCGTGATGTCGCCGGATGCCCTGGCGATGCCGAAGTCGGCCAGCTTCACCGTGCCGTTCGCCGACAGCAGCACGTTGCCCGGTTTGACGTCGCGGTGCACGATGCCGACCCGGTGCGCGGCGTCCAGCGCGTCCGCCAGCTGCGCGCCGATCCGGGCGGCCGCTCGGTCGGTGAGCAGGCCGTCCATGGTGAGCACGGTGGCCAGGCTGCGCGCGCGCAGGTACTCCATGACCAGCCACGGCTCGTTGTCCTGCATGGTCACGTCGTAGACGGCGACCGCGTGCGGGTGCTGCAGCCGCGCCGCGATCCGCCCCTCTCGCAGGATCCGCTGCCGTGCCTCGGAGGCCTGTCGCAGGTCCAGCCCGGGCTCCAGCACGACCTGCTTGAGCGCGACCTGACGGCTCAGCCGCAGGTCGGTGGCCAGCCAGACGGCGCCCATCGCACCGACGCCGATCTGGGTCAGCAGTCGGTAGCGCTCGGCGACCAGCAGCCCGGGATGGGCGAGCGGAACGGTCGCGGCAGGCCAGCTGGGCCAGTCAACGTCGGCCACGTCTGTGGTCCCCTCTGGTGTTCGCGCCGGTCTCGGAGGCCGGGATCAGTGGCCGCCGAGCAGCCCGCCGAGCAACCCGCCGCCGTGGCTGGAGCCCTTGTCGGAGCTGTCGGAGTCGTGCGAGGAGTCGGAATCGTGCGAGGAGTCGGAGCTGTCGGAGTCGTGTGAGGAGGACTTGCTCCGGGAGTGCTTGGAACCTCCCGAGTCGCCGTCGGAGTCCGAGTCGGAGCTGTCGGACCTGCTCGACCGGTCGGACTTGCCCGACCTGCCCGACTCCGACGAGTCGGAGTCGGGCAGGTCGTCGGCGGACTTCGCCCGCTTCGACGAGCTGGGGGACGACGAGCTGTGGGACGACCGGCTCGACGAGTCGGAGTCCGTGTCCGAGTCCGACGACGTCGACGAGGACTTGTCGGCCCGGTTGATGCTGTGCCGGCCGGGCTGGCCGCCGAGCAGGGAGCCGACCGCGCCGGTGACTCCCCGCACCGTGTCATCGAGCGCGTTGGACGGGCCGATCGGGTCGGTCAGGCTGCTCAGCGCCGAGCCGGCCGAGGAACCGCTGTCGTGCCTGGCGGCGCGGGTGGCGGTGTCCGACCGGTCGCTGGCCTGGTGCCGACCCGAGCCGCCCTTGGCGCCGGTCAGGCTGTCGGTGCTGCCGCTGACCCCGCCGAGCAGGCCGCCGACCAGGCCGCCGACACCGTGGTCGACCGTGTCGCCGAGCACCTTCGTGGTGCCGGAGACCGTGCTGCCGAGGCCCTCCAGCACCGGGCCGACGACCGGCAGCGGCAGCGCCTTGCCCAGCGACTTGACGGTGCCGCCGAGCGCGTCACCCGTGCCGGTGACCGTACTGCCGAGCGCCCTCGTCGTGCCCGTGCCGACCGCGCCGACCACGCCGATGGTGTCGTCCAGCGTGCCGCCGAGGGCCCGGGTGGTGCCGCTGACCACCCCGCCCAGTGCGCCCACCGTGCCGCCGAGGGGACCGCCCACCGCGTCGCCGACGCCGGACAGCGCGCCGCCGAGGCCGTCGCCGACGCCGCTGACCGTGTTGTCCAGCGCGCCGCCGACCGCGCCACCGGGGGCGCTGCCGGCGCTCGCGGCGGGCGCGGGCGCCGGCGCGGTCGGAGCCAGGCCGGGTGTCGCACCGGGCAGGACGGTGCCCGGCGCCGTCGGGCCCAGCACGGTCGGGGTGAGCGGCAGCACGCCGGCCGGGTTGGCCAGCGCGGCCGGCGTCGGGAACGCCACCGGCCGGATCAGCAGCGGGTTGTCGGGGTTCAGCCCGTCGCCGGACCAATCGAACGGCCCGCCGGGGTACTGGCCGCCGGGCGTACCGAGCAGGCCGCTCTCCGGGTAGCCGCCGTCCAGCGCACTGGAGCCGGCCGGGCCGGGCACGGTGTGGCCGAGCAGCGCGGCGGCGCCGGCCAGCGAGCCCACCGCGAGCATGGCGCCGGCCGAGGTGGCCAGCTTGCGCTTCGGTGACGTGCTCAGCCCGATGAACGCCCGGTCGAATCGGGGGTCGACCGGGCGTCCGAGGCCGTGCGGCCCCTGGCCCTCACGGCGCATCAGCGCACCGACGGAGACCGCCGTGCGCGCTCCGGGGGCGCGCCCGGTGTGGGCGCCATTCGATCCGGGTCGCCGGCCGAGCAGCTCGGCAACCGTAATGACCGACCGAATGGGCTGACCGCCGCGCTGGGGAGCGAAGTCTGCCACTGTGGTGAGTCCTCCTGGGGGATGATTAGTCCCCCTGTGTTTACCGGACGGTGACGGTGGGGGCCAAGTGCTACTCAACCGCTCACCGTCACTCACCTGAGTGGCGTAGAGGCCGCTCGCAGACGATTACCAACCGTTCATCTTGATGGTCATCTCAGTGAGACAACCTGGAACGTCTCGGCCAGCCGCCCCTGGGACAGTTGGTGCCGCTGCGCGTTCTGTAAACCCCAGGTCCGGATGCGTTCCTCAAGATCATCGAGGTGGCTGGTCTGGGACCGGTGGGCGCGCAGCGCGGCCAGCTTGCGCTCGATGGTCGGGGTGATGTCCACGACGTGGTTCTGCCGTTCGTCCGGGGCGGCCATCACCCAGAGGTCCAGCACCGTCCACGCGTCCAGGCCCTCCTCGGCGAGCAGCTCGGGGTGGGCGAACGGGTTGCGCGCGTCCGGGTAGACGGCGGCCAGGGCGGCCTCGCCGGCCGCGCGGTGGTCCGGGTGCGACGCGCCGATGCGGCGCCAGGCGATCTCCGGCGACGAGATCATCACCCGCTGCGGGCGGAACCGGCGGATCTGCCGAGAGATGTCCCGGCGCAGCTCGATGCTCGCGGTGAGCCGGCCGTCCGGGTAACCGAGAAAGGTCACGTCCCGCACGCCCAGCTCCTCGGCGGCGGCCCGCTGCTCGCGTTCGCGCAGCCCGGCCATCCGGTCGCGGGGCGTGTCGTCGAACCCGCCCGCGTCCCCGGAGGTGCACACGCAGTAGGCCACCTCGATGCCGGCGTCGGTCCAGGACGCGACCGTGCCGCCCGCGCCGAAGTCCACGTCGTCGGGGTGCGCGGTGACCACCATGGCGCGTTGCACGTCGGAGCGCGGCTCCACCGGGTCGATGCTCATGACGGCCGACATTACGTCGACCGCGAGCGGCCAGCCGGTCGACGTGGGCTCAGGTCGGTCCGTTTACCCCGCGACCGTGCGCGCGCGTCCGGAATCAGGCGTCGCCGCGGAACCGGCGGCGCGTGCCCTCCAGCGCGCGGTAGCCGGCCAGGCCGCCTCCGCCGCCGAGTACCAGGCCGAGCACGTCCAGCACCGGACCGCCCGAGGTGCACAGCAGCCCGACCAGCGCGACGCCGGCCAGCACCGCCGCGGTGGTGCGCTGGCCCCGGACGTAGTCCAGCACGGTGTCCCCGGAGATGCCGCGCTTGTTCGCCGCCGAGGACAGCATCGCCAGGTACCCGACATTGCCCAAGGTGACCAGCAGACCGACCAGCGCGACGACGAACGCGACAAAACCGAACACGGCACCCATACGGCCACAGTGCCACAGATCGGGCCTGACCCGGCCGGATGCCGGGGTCGCCGGCGGGTCGGTTCGGGTCGGTCAGGCGCGACCGAGCCGGCCCCGGCCGAGGCGCAGCAGCATCATGCCCAGCTCGCGCCCCTCCGGGCCGAGGTCGCGGAACCGGGCCAGCACGGCCTGCTCGCGGCTCAGCACGATCCGGGGGCCGCCCTCGGCGCGGCGGATGGCGCCGATCTGCTGGGAGACCTCGGTGCGCCGCTGGATCAGCCGCAGGATGTCGGTGTCCAGCTGGTCGATCTCCTGGCGCAGCGCGGTGATGTCCGCCGACGGTGGCAGCGACTCGAGCGAGCCGGTGCCGCCGACGGTCGTGGCGGCGGCGGGATCGGTCGGGGTGGTGGTCGGGCTGGTGGTCGGAGTGGTCACGGTTCCTCCTGTGGGGCCGGGTGGGTCGACCGACGGGCCCGGACTCGTGACGGCGACTGACATGACGCGGCCCCGGGTCCGTGGACTCCGGGGCGACGTGGTCGTTGCTGGTTGCTCAGGCGGCCACGGGCACCGAAGACCGGTACCCGTAGCTAAAGTTGTACACACGCGCTGGC
>DATAZG010000243.1:0-8508 GCA_036272155.1 Pseudonocardia sp. | reverse complement strand
GTGAAGAACTTCGTCGGGAAGCCCATCGCCCGGTAGATCAGGCCGGTGTAGAAGTCCACGTTCGGGTACAGCTTGCGCTCGATGAAGTAGTCGTCGGCGAGCGCGCGCTCCTCCAGGGCGAGGGCGATGTCCAGCAGCGGGTCCGACACGCCGAGCTTCTTGAGCACCTCGTCCGCGCTCTGCTTGACGATCTTCGCGCGCGGGTCGTAGTTCTTGTAGACGCGGTGCCCGAAGCCCATCAACCGGGCGCCGTGCTCGCGGTCCTTGACCCGGTTGATGAACTGGTCGATGTCGCCGCCCTCGACGTCCCGGATCCGGGTCAGCATCTCCAGCACGGCCTGGTTGGCCCCGCCGTGCAACGGACCGAACAGCGCGTTGATGCCGGCGGAGATCGACGCGAACAGGTTCGCCTGCGACGAGCCGACCATGCGCACGGTCGACGTCGAACAGTTCTGCTCGTGGTCGGCGTGCAGGATGAACAGCATGTCCAGCGCGCGGACCAGCTCCGGGTCGGCCTCGTAGGGCTCGGCCGGGAACCCGAAGGTCAGGCGCAGGAAGTTCTCGACCGCGCCCAGCGAGTTGTCCGGGTAGAGGAACGGCTGGCCGATCGACTTCTTGTAGGCGTACGCGGCGATCGTCGGCATCTTGGCCAGCAGCCGGACGGTCGACAGCTCCACCGCCGCGTCGTCGAACGGGTCAAGGCTGTCCTGGTAGAAGGTGGACAGCGCGCTGACCGCGCTGGACAGCACCGGCATCGGGTGCGCGTCGCGCGGGAAGCCGTCGAAGAACCGCTTGAGGTCCTCGTGCAGCAGGGTGTGCCGACTGATCTTGTTCTTGAACGAGTCGAGCTCGGCCTTGGTCGGCAGCTCGCCATAGATGAGCAGGTAGCTGGTCTCCGCGAAGGTGGAGTGCTGGGCCAGCTGCTCGATCGGATAACCGCGATAGCGCAGAATTCCGGCGTCGCCGTCGATGTAGGTGATCTCGGACGCGCAGGCGGCGGTATTGCCGAAGCCGTTGTCCAGGGTCACCAGCCCGGAGGTGCTCAGGAGCTTGCCCAGCTCGATCGCGGAGGACCCTTCGGTGGCCCCGACGACCGGCATCTCGTACTCGCCACCCGGGTAGGAAAGGACCGCGGTTTCGTGGGCTGTGTCGGGCTTGGTTGAAGACATGTGGAGGTTCCCTCTCACACTCGGATGACGCTTTGGGTTCAATCCCAAACTAGTGCCTGAACCCCTAGTTCGGCGTCTTGAGCGGGGCGGACGCGCTCAGTTCCTCGGCGGTCGGCGGCTCGGCCCCCGGCCGGGCGCACGTGCGCGCGGCGGCCAGCGCGGCAAAGCTGAGCACGTCGTGCCACGCCTGTAGGTCCAGGTCCGCAAGTCGGTTGCGATTCAGTGCGCCGTGTGCGTAGAGCCTGGCCAGCAGGGCCGCGTGGGCCGTGTCGCCGGCGCCGATTGTGTCCACAACCACAGTGGGCGCGCCCGGCACCTCGAGCCGGCCGGCCGGCGTGGCGGCGGTCAGCCCGTCCGCCCCGCGCGTGATCACCACGGCGGTGACGCCGGCGCGCAGCCACTCGTCCGGGTGAGTCATGCCGAGCCACGCGGCGTCCTCGTCGGACACCTTCAGCAGCCCGACCGAGGGCAGCCAGTCGCGGAAGCGGCGCCGGTACGCGTCCGGGTCGGAGATCAGGGCGGCCCGGATGTTCGGGTCCAGGCTGATCAGCCGGCCGGCCTCGGACTCCCGGCGCAGCACGGTCTCGTACACGCTGGCCCCCGGCTCCAGGACCAGCGACAGGGTGCCGAGCGCGACCGCCTCGGTGTCGGCGGGCAGCGGGCCCGGATCCTCGACGAGCCGGTCGGCGGTGCCGTCGGTGTAGAAGCCGTAGCGCGCCGAGCCGGACGGTTCGAGGCCGACCACGGCGAGCGTGGACGGCTCCGGACCGCGCTGCACCAGCGAGGTGTCCACGCCGCTGCGGTGCAGCCGCTCCAGCATCGCGGTACCGAACGGGTCGGTGGACATCCGGGACAGGAACCGGGCGGGCACGCCCAGCCGGCCGAGCGCGACCGCCACGTTGTACGGCCCACCGCCCCAGCGCGGCAGCAGCGGGCCGCTCGGATCGCGGGTCCCCGGGCTCGGGACCAGGTCGACCAGGGCCTCACCACCGACCACAATCACACGCGGCAGGCTACGCGGCGCCGGGCACCCTGGACGAGGCCCGACCGGCGTTTGCGTTGCGCAAACGCGGGCCAACCCCTTCCCGGGCCGGGCAGGGTCAGGGCATGGGCCCGCGCGGGTGGTCCCTGCTGTCGTCGACGTGCGTCGGGTCGAAGGTCACCCGCCCCACGACCAGGTAGTTGACCAGCCAGCACAGCACGCCCACGCCGAGCAGCGCGCCCGCGACCGCGAACTGGCTGAGCGGCCGGCCGGACAGCGGGGTGGCCAGGAAGCCGCACAGCCCGATGCCCAGTACCGGCGCCCAGGTCGGCGCACGGAAGTGCTCGTGTTCGACCTTGTCCTTGCGCAGCACCAGCACGGCGATGTTGACCAGGGTGAACACCGCGAGCAGCAGCAGCGCGGTGGTGCCGCCGAGCACGCTCAGGTCGACGCTGACCACCAGCACGTAGGCGATCGCGCTGGTGAACAGGATGGACACCCACGGCGTGCGGCGCGCCGGGTGCACGGTGCCGAACACGCGGGGCAGCACACGCTCGTTGGCCATGCCGTAGAGCAGCCGGCTGGCCATCAGCATGTTGATCAGCGCCGAGTTGATCACGGCGAGCAGCCCGATGGCCCCGAACAGCTGCAGCGGGAACCCGGGCGCGCCGACCTGCAGCACCCGCAGCAGCGCGCCGCTCTTGGCCGCCGCCAGCTCGTGCGCCGGGACCAGCATCGAGGACACGACGGCGACCAGCACGTACACCGTGGCCGCCACGCCCATGCCGATCAGCATCGCCCTCGGGAAGATCCGCACCGGGTCCTTGGTCTCCTCGGCCATGTTCACCGAGTCCTCGAAGCCGACCATGGCGAAGAACGCCAGCGAGGTCGCCGCGGTGATGGACAGCAGGACGCCACTGCTGGACGTATCGACCTCGACCAGCCGGCCGGCGTCGCCCTTGCCCTGCCCGATGGCCCACGCGCCGGCCACGATGATGATCAGCAGGCCGCTCAGCTCGATGCAGGTGAGCACCACGTTCGCCTTGAGCGACTCGCCGACCCCCCGGAAGTTGACCACGGCAAGGCCGGCCACGAAGACCAGCGCGACCAGCCACAGCGGCAGGGTGGCGAACTGCTTGAGGTAGGTGTCGCCGAACGCCTTGGCCGCCGAGGCCGCCGACGTCACCCCGGAGCTCATCACGGTGAACGTGACCATGAACGTGAGGAACTGGACGCCGAACGCCTTGTGCGTGAACAGTGCGGCGCCGCCCGCGCCCGGGTACTTGCCGACCAGCTCCAGATAGCTGAACGCGGTGAGCAGGGCGACCACGAAGGCCGCCAGGAACGGCACCCACAGCGCGCCGCCGATGCGCGCGGCGACGTCGCCGGTCAGCGCATAGATCCCGGTGCCGAGGATGTCCCCGACCACGAAGAACAGCAGCAGCTTGGGGCCGATGGCCCGCTTCAGCTCGGGTTGCCGAGGAGCTTCGGCCAGGGATGACGCCGTTTGGTCCACCATCCTGAGATTCTCTCAGTGCAAGTGGTGGGTGTCACCCCGAGTTGAGGGCTAGCTGATCGGCTATCTGATCGGCTATCTGATCGGCGCCGTGTAGCGCCAGAACGCGGGCAGCAGCACCACGGTGATCGCGGTGGCCACCAGCACGGCGATGCCACCGACGGCAGAGGCCGGCCCGGTGCCGATCACGTCGGCAGCCGGCCCGTGCCAGATGTCGGCCAGCCGGGGTCCGCCGGCGACCACCACGATGAACACGCCCTGCATCCGGCCGCGCATCTCGTCGGTGGCCACGACCTGCAGCATCGTGGACCGGTACACGGCGCTGACCAGGTCGGCGGCGCCGGCCACGGCCAGGGCGGCGACGGCCAGCCAGAGCAGGTGGGTCAGCCCGAACACGGTCACCCCGAGGCCCCACACCCCGATGGCCAGGATCACCGCGACGCCCTGGCGACGGATCCGGTGCAGCCAGCCGGAGAACAGCCCGCCGGCCACCGCGCCGATCGCGATCGAGGCGTAGAGCAGGCCCAGCGCGATACCGCCGCCGGGCGGGTCGTGGAAGGTCCGCTCGGCCATCTCCGGGAACACCGCCCTCGGCATGCCGAACGCCATCGCGATGATGTCCACCAGGAACGAGACCAGCAGGATCTTCTGGGTGGCCACGTAGCGGAAGCCGGCCAGCACGTCGCGCAGCCCGGCGGTGGGCCGCAGGCCGCTGTCCGTGGGCCGGGGCGGCAGCTTGGGCAGCCGCCAGGTCGCCCAGAGCGTGGCGAGCAGCGCAATCGCGTCCGCCAGGTACAGCGTGGACAGCCCGATCAGCGGGATCAGCGCGCCCGCCATGACCGGACCGACGATCGCGCCGAACTGGAACACGGTCATGTTCAGCGCGTTGGCGGCGGGGAGCTCGGTGGCGGGCAGGATCCGGGGCAGCACCGCACTGCGGGTCGGCTGGTTGATCGCCAGCAGGCCCTGCTGCACGGCGAACATGATCAGCACGAGCCAGACCGAGCCGACCCCACTGGCGGCCACCACCCACAGCCCGAGGGACACCAGCGAGATGCCCGCGCCGGTGGCCAGCAGCAGCGTGCGGCGGTCCATGGCGTCCGCGATCGCGCCGCCCCACAGCCCGAACACCACCAGCGGTACCAGCCCGAACAGGCCGGTCAGCCCGACGTACGCGGACGACTGGGTGAGGTTGTAGATCTGTACCGGGACCGCGACGACGGTCAGCTGGGCGCCGATCGTGGTGACCACCCCGGCGCCCCAGAGCCGGCGGAACTCCAGGGTGTTCAGCGGTGTGGTGTCGGCCAACGCGCCCCGGAACTTGCCGGCGAAACCTCGCCCCACCCCGATACGGCGGGTGCGCAGCGCGCGCGTGCTGCCGCGCCGGGCCGTCGGGTCGACCGGCACGGTGGCCTGCTCCCCGGCCGGGCCGCCAACCGGCCCGGCCGAGACCGGGTCGGTCGCTGGTCTGGCGGCCGCCGGCAGCGTGGCCGGATCGGCGCCCGGGAACCCCGGTGACCGGGGCCTCGGATCGTGGGGGTCGGGGTCGGGCGAGCCGTTCGCTGGTGTCACGTTAAAGACTTAGCACGGCGAACTATCCAGTTCTTCCCCGACCGAACGCCGAACCTGAGCCCGGCGCCGGTCCGCCGGGCCTCGACCGGGCCCGGTCAGGGGGCCAGCCGGTGGATCCGCCAGCGTTGGTCCGGGGTGCGGTCGTAGGCCAGCCGGTCGTGCAGCCGGTCGGCCCGGCCCTGCCAGAACTCGACCCGGTCCGGGCGCAGCAGCCAGCCACCCCAGTGCGGCGGCACCGGTACCTCAGCGCTGTCCGCGAACCGCCGGGTGATCGCGTCCAGCGAGTCCTCCAGCGCCTGCCGGCTGGACAGCACCACCGACTGCGGCGACGCCCAAGCGCCGAGCTGCGAGCCGCGCGCCCGGGTGGCCCAGTACCTGGCGGTCTCGTCGCGGCTGACCCGTTCGACCGTGCCGCGCAGGTGCACCTGCCGGTGCAGCGCGTACCAGGGAAAGGTCACCGAGGTCCGCTGGTTGGAGCGCAGGTCACGGCTCTTGGCCGAGGTGTAGTTGGTGTAGAACACGATGCCGCGCGGGTCGATGCCCTTGCAGAGCACCGAGCGGGTGGACGGCGAGCCGTCCAGGTCGACGCTGGCCAGCACCATCGCGGTCGGCTCGGCCAGCCCCGCGTCGGTTGCCTCGGCCAGCCAGCCGGCCAGCTGCAGGTCCCAGCTCTCCGCCAGGTCCGCCGCGTCCAGCGTGGCCGCGACCTCGCCCCGCACCCGATCCGCCCGGTCCACCGTCATTCCGTCCCCTTCCGCTCCGAAACTCCGACCGTAGGTGGATTCCGGGCCTGATCGCCAGGGCTCATCGCCAGGGTGCAAGCCGCCAGAATCGCATGTGGTACGGATTCGACCATGGCGTTTCCCCCGCTCGTGGAGTGCACAGGGCTCGACCTCGTCGCCAAGGTCACCGGCGAGGACTCCCCCAACCTGACCGGCAGCCGGTTCAGTTTCCTCGCCACCGACCTCGGCATCCTCTGGCACGACGGCGAGGGTGGGGTGCTCGCGGCGTTCGGCGACACCTACGGCGAGGGGTGGGAGGGGCCCGGCGCCGGCGCGCGCACGGCCGACCACCGGCGCAACGTGCTGGCCAGGTCCACCGGCACCGACCTCGCCGCCGGCCTGTGGCTGGACGAGGTCACCGAGGACCGGCCGGGGCACGCCGCCGAGATCCTGCCCGCCGACCCGCACCGCCGGATCGAGTCCACGGTCATCCCGACGGCCGGCATCGCGGTGGGCGGCGTGCAGTACGTGCACTACATGTCGGTCAAGGTGTGGGGCGTGCCCGGCGGCTGGCGGACCAACTACGGCGGCATCGCCTACTCCCGCGACAGGGGGATGACCTGGCACAAGGACCACAACGCCCGTTGGCGCAACACCTGGCTGCGCGGCCGGCACCCGTTCCAGATGGGCGCCTTCGCCACCGACCCGACCGCCTCGGGCCAGGACTGGGTGTACCTGTTCGGCACGCGCAACGGGCGCTTCGGCGACGTGCACCTGGCCAGGGTGGCGCCCGACTCGGTGGCCGACCCGGACAGCTACGAGTACTGGACGGGCGGGCACTGGAGCGAGTTCTGGCGGCTGGCCAAGCCGGTGGCGGCCGGGCCGGCCGGCGAGCTGTCGGTGGCCTACCACCGGGGGCTCGGTTGCTGGCTGATGGTGCACCTGGACGACCGGGCCGGCCGGATCGTGCTGCGCTCCGCCGCCACCGTGACCGGCCCGTGGACCGACGGGCAGCCGCTGGTGTCCGGGCAGGACTACCCCGCGCTGTACGGCGGCTACCTGCACCCGGGCGCTCTGGACGGCGACGACATCTACTTCACGATGTCCCAGTGGGGCCCCTACAACGTCTACCTCATGCACGCTGACCTGGCGCGACAATGATGCGATAAGTATATCGAGCGCGGCGTTAGTGATCCCTAACACTCGACGTTGCGAGGGCCGGCCGACAGGAGCAAGGTTGGCCCAACCGTGTGACGTGCGCCATGGCTCCCGCGCTCACCTGCAAGGCTGCTGCGCACAGCGGTTTCCCACAGCGGTGTTGGGAACTGACGAGGAGGACCCGTGTCCACAGCTGCCAGCGTTGCCTCCGCCACGAGCGGGACCACGCCGAATGCACCAACCCCGAGCTCGGAGGTACCGCCTCCGCCACCCGGGTTCAAGTCGGGGCTGGAGGGCCACGTCGCCTTCCGCACCCAGATCGCCGAGCCGGACAAGGACGGCGGCGCGCTGCGTTACCGCGGCGTCAACATCGAGGACCTGGTCGGCCACGTCACCTTCGGCAACGTCTGGGCACTGCTGGTCGACGGCCGCTTCGGCCCCGGCCTGCCGCCCGCCGAGCCGTTCCCCATCCCGGTGCACACCGGCGACGTCCGGGTCGACGTGCAGGCCGCACTGGCCATGCTCGCCCCGTACTGGGGCTACCGCCCACTGCTCGACTCGACCGACGAGGAGGCGCGCGACCAGCTGGCCCGCGCCTCGGTGATGGCGCTGTCCTACGTGGCGCAGTCCGCGCGGGGCATCGGCAGCCCGGCCGTCCCGCAGGCCCGCATCGACCGGGCGGAGACCATCACCGAGCGGTTCATGGTGCGCTGGCGCGGTGAGCCCGACCCGGCCCACGTCAAGGCCATCGACGCCTACTGGGTGTCGGCCGCCGAGCACGGCATGAACGCCTCCACCTTCACCGCGCGGGTGATCGCGTCCACCGGCGCCGACGTGGCCGCGGCGCTCTCCGGCGCGATCGGCGCCATGTCCGGCCCGCTGCACGGCGGCGCGCCGGCCCGGGTGCTCCCGATGATCGCCGAGGTCGAGAAGACCGACGACCCGTCCGCGCTGGTCAAGGGCATCCTGGACCGCAAGGAGAAGCTGATGGGCTTCGGCCACCGGGTCTACCGGGCCGAGGACCCGAGGGCCCGCGTGCTGCGGCGCACCTGCGAGGAGCTCAAGGCGCCCCGCTACGAGGTCGCCGTCGCGCTCGAGCAGGCCGCCCTCAAGGAGCTGCGGGAACGCCGCCCCGACCACCCCATCGAGACGAACGTGGAGTTCTGGGCGGCCGTCATCCTGGACTTCGCCGAGGTACCGCCGCACATGATGCCGGCCATGTTCACCAGCGCGCGCACCGCCGGCTGGTCGGCCCACGTCATGGAGCAGAAGCGCGAGTCCAAGCTGGTCCGCCCGTCGGCCCAGTACATCGGCCCCGGGCCGCGCCGACCCGAGGACGTCGAGGGCTGGTCCGAGATCGCGCACTCGTAGTCCCCTGTGAGTGGTGGG
>DATAZG010000242.1:0-57614 GCA_036272155.1 Pseudonocardia sp. | reverse complement strand
TCCGGGGTGGTGCAGGTCCTGCAGCCCGATGGCACGACCCGCCAGGTTCAGGTCCTGCTCGGTCTGATCGGCGACACCAACACCGAGATCGTCGACGGCCTGCAGGAAGGCCAACAGGTCGTCATCGCCCAGAGCTGACCGAGAGTCGTGCCCGATTCTCACCGGGTCCCACTACGCAGACAGCCACGCCACTCCGAGGAGATCGGGGTGGCGTGGCCGAAGTTGGGCGGGTGCTACCGCTGGCAGCTAGTAATACCAGCGACGGCCGCCGATACCGCGGCCCACCGAGCCCAACAGGAGAAGTACTAGGCCGACGACTAGGAGGATTCCACCCACGGTGTAGAGAATGGAGATCCCGGTAAGCCAGCCAATCAATAGTAGGATCACACCGAGAACGATCATCTTTCCTCCTGAACTTAGCCACCGGATACTGCCGGCGGCGCTGACGAATGGATACCCCCTGGGTGGGGTTCGAAACCTGGTTGATGCGTGGTCGAAGATTCCGGTCCGGTCACGGTCGGGTACCGGGTGTGGACCGGCCCGGCGTCCGGTTGACCGAGGCCATCGTGGCAGCTCCGGAGGCGGACCAGGTCCCGGACGGCCCAGGTCGACTCCCGCCGAACCCGAGCCGGGCGTGGCCTCGGTCATCGTCGGGAATGGATAGTGAAATGGCAGCCCGGATATCAGGTCCTGCCGAGGGTGAAGTCGTGCGAACGTAGCGACTCAGGATTTATGGCGGGACGATCTCCCGAAAAACCCGGCCGCACTGTTGTCGGATTTCGGTGCGGTCGCGGCCGCCGCGTCGAAATGCTGCATGCCCATGAAATTCCCGGTCTCCAGCCGGTTAAACACGGCCCTGGCGTTGCGATCGACGGCGCCCGGCCAGCTAGTTTGAAGGCCGGACCGGCGATGGGGTGGATGGCCAGTGAGCAGTGAGTTCGGGACCGGGGTGCGGATGACCCCGCACGACAGGGCGGAGCGCTCGGCGGACTCACCCGCGCTGCCACGCCGGCGGGCGGCCGTCGCGGAGCTCGGTGCCCAGGTGCGCGCGCTGGTCGACGCGGTGGTGGGAACCGAGGTGGAGACCGACGAGCTGGAGCGGTGCGCGGCCCAGGTCGGTGCGCTGACCGAGGCGTTGGGTGCCCGCCGGCGGGAGCACAATGCGCCGGCCGCCGTGGACGACCTGCTCGGGGGCGTCCGGATGTACAACCCGGTCTCCGGCGCCGGCAGCCCGCTCTCGCCGCCGCTGGAGGTGGAGCTCGGTGCCGGCACGGCGACCGGGCGGACCGCGCTGGGCCTGCCCTTCGAGGGGCCGCCGACCTACGTCCACGGCGGCGTCAGCGCGCTGCTGGCCGACCAAATACTGGGAGCGGCGGTGGCCGCGAGCGGAAACCCCGGGATGACCACGGAGCTCAGCCTGCGCTACCGCCGACCGGTGCCCCTGCTGACCCCGCTGCTGGTCAGCGGCGAGACCGTGGATGTGTCAGGCCGGTGGGTCAGGGCCACCGGGGTCATCGCCGCCGCCGACCAGCCCGACCGCACGCTGGTGGAGGCCGAGGCGACGTTCGTCTGCCTGAACCCCGAGCAGGCGCGGCGGCTGTTCCCGGGCTGACCGGCGCCCACCGGGGCGCACGCACCGCCCCGTGACCCGAGGGGGCCGCCGAGCGTGACGCGGGGTGTCCGTTCAGGCAGACTTGCCACGGATTCGGACATCGGGGAGGTTGTCGTGGCGGGCGCGGTGCACCGGGTCGGTTTGCTGGTGTTCCCCGGCGTCACGCTGCTGGACGTCGCCGGGCCGGCCGAGGTGCTCAGTGAGGCCAACCGCGCCGGCGCCCGGTACGAGGTGGTGACGTACTCGCTGGACGGGGGCCCGGTGCGGTCGTCGACCGGCATCCAGCTCGCCGTGGACGGCCCGGTGGCGGAGGCGTTCGACGGCGCGGCCGGCCTGGACACCGTGCTGCTCCCGGGCTCGGAGGGCCTGGCCGCGTTCATCGAGCCGGACCTGGTGGCCGCGGCGGTCAGCCTGACCAGGGGCGTCGGCCGGATCGCCTCCATCTGCACCGGCGCGTTCCTGCTCGCCGCGACCGGGCTGCTGGACGGGCGGCGGGCCACCACGCACTGGCGGCACGGCGCGACGCTGGCGCGGCGGTACCCCCGGATCACCGTCGAGCTGGACGCCATCTTCGTCACCGACGGGCCGATCGCCACGTCGGCCGGGGTGACGGCGGGCATCGACCTGACGCTGGCGCTCGTCGAGGACGACCACGGGGCCGACCTGACCCGCGAGGTGGCCCGGTCGCTCGTGGTGTTCCTGCAGCGGCCCGGCGGCCAGTCGCAGTTCTCCGTCCCCTCCCGCACCCCCCGGCCGAAGAGCCGGCCGCTGCGTCAGCTGCTGGACGCGGTGGCCGCCGACCCGGCCGGCAGCTACTCCGTGCCCGAGCTGGCGGCGGCGGCCGGCACCAGCACGCGCCAGCTCACCCGGCTGTTCCAGCGGGAGCTGGGCACCACGCCGGCGAGGCACGTCGAGCGCCTGCGGTTGGAGGCCGCGCAGACCCTGCTCGAGGCCGGCCACACGGTCGGCTCAGCGGCCGCGCGCAGCGGCTTCGGCAGCGACGAGAGCCTGCGGCGGGCGTTCCTGCACCACCTCGGCGTGCCTCCGACGGTGTACCGGCGCCGGTTCACCAGCACCACGTCACCCGGGCCCGCCGGCTCCTAGACGGCCCCGCTCTTGATCGGCCCCGCCTAGACCGGCTGTTGCAGCGCCTCGACCAGCGCCTCGGCCGGCCGGGGCAGGAAGCCGTGCCGGCGCCGGTACATAGCGAACCGGCGCGGCCGGGTCGCGCCGCGCACCGCGACGGTGTCGATCGTGCCGGCGGCGCGCTCCGGTCCGATCAGGGTGCGCGGGAGGTAACAGAGGTAGCCGGCCTGCGCGACGAGTGCCTTGAGCGTGAGGACGGACCGGGTGGTGACCCCGATGCGGGGCGGGTCGAGCCCGGCGTCGCGGAAGATGCCCAGCACCGAGTCGTGCGGCGCGGTGCCCGACGGCGGCAGTACCCAGGGGGCGTCGCGCAGGTCGGCCAGCGCGAGCCGGGGCCGGGCGCGCAGCGGGTGGTCCGTCGCGGCGACGACCATCGTGTGGTCCTGCCACCGCAGCCGGCCGGCCAGCGCGACCTCGTCGTCCTCTTCGATCGTGGTGCCGATGGCCAGGTCGATGTCGTAGCTGGTCAGCGCCGCTGTCAACCGGTCCTCCACGGCCTCGGTGAGCTCCACCCGGAGCCCGGGGTACCGGCCGAGCAGCCGGCCCAGCACCGCCGGCAGCGGGTAGGTCAGCACCGAGGCGACGGCCCCGAGGCGCAGCGTGCCACCGCTCAGCCCGCGCAGGCCACGGACGTCCTCGACGGCGCGGCGGGACTCGGCCGCGATCAGCCTGGCCCTGGGCGCCAGGGTGGCGCCGTACTCGGTGAGCACCATGCCGGTCGGGTGGCGTTCGAACAGCGGCGCGCCGAGGTCGGTCTCCAGCTTGCGCAGGGTCCGGCTGAGGGCGGGCTGGGTGAGGCCGAGCGCGGTGGCGGCCCGGCCCACCCCGCCGTGCTCGACGATCGCCAGGAACGCCGCGAGGTGGCGGGAGTCGAGGGTCATGCCGAAAAGTTATGGGTTGTGTCGTCGAACCGCATGTCGGTTCTGTGGTGGTCTGGTCGAGACTGGGGGTTGCGCCCGGCCGGTCGACGGCGGGGCGGCCGGCAGTTGAGCAGGAGAGGTGGGCCCGATGTCCCGCACCGTCCGGGAGACCGTCGTCGAGCAGCTGCGCTCGTTCGGTATGACCCAGGTGTTCGGCAACCCGGGCTCGACCGAGCTGCCGATGTTCCGCGACTTCCCGGACGACTTCCGGTACGTGCTCGGCCTGCAGGAGGCCGTCGTGGTCGGCATGGCCGACGGCTACGCGCAGGCCACCCGCAACGCGGCCCTGGTCAACCTGCATTCGGCGGCGGGCGTCGGGCACGCGATGGGCAACATCTTCACGGCCTGGCGCAACCGGACGCCGCTGGTCATCACAGCCGGCCAGCAGGCCAGGTCGATGCTGCTCGGTGAGCCCTTCCTGTTCGCCGAGCAGGCCACCGAGCTGCCGAAGCCCTACGTGAAATGGGCCTGTGAGCCGGCCAGGGCGCAGGACGTGCCAGCCGCGCTGGCCAGGGCCTACCACCTGGCGATGGCTCCGCCGACCGGCCCGGTGTTCCTCTCGGTGCCGGTCGACGACTGGGACGAGCCGATGGACCCGGGCCAGCCACTCCCGCCCCGCACGGCCAGCACCGCGGTGCGCGCCGACCCCGCGCTGCTGGACCGGGTGGCCACCGCGCTGGCCCGGTCGGCCCGGCCCGCGCTGGTCGTCGGCGCCGGGGTGGACCGGGACGGCGCGTTCGAGGAGGCGGTGCTGCTGGCCGAGCGCCACCAGGCGCGGGTGTGGGTCGCCCCGATGTCGGCGCGCTGCGGCTTCCCCGAGTCCCACCCGCTGTTCGCCGGCTTCCTGCCGGCCGAGCGCGACGGCGTCCGGCGGCTGCTGGCCGGCCATGACGTGGTCGTGGTGATCGGCGCCCCGGTGTTCTCCTACCACGTGGAGGGCACCGGGCCGCACCTCGCCGAGGGCACCGAGCTGTTCCAGCTGGTGGACGACCCGGCGACCGCGGCGTGGACCCCGCTGGGCACCTCGGTCGTGACCAGCAGCCGGCTCGGGCTGCGCGACCTGCTGGCCGGCCCGGCGCCGGCGCCCCGGCCGGCCCCGCCGCCCCGGGCCCGCCCGGCCAGGGTGGTGGACCCCGCGACGATCACCGAGGCGCTGTTGATGCAGACGCTCGCCGAGCTGCGGCCCGAGTCGAGCATCGTGGTCGAGGAGTCGCCGAGCAGCCGGTCGGTGATGCACGAGTACCTGCCGTTCGACCGGCCGGAGAGCTTCTTCACCTGCGCCAGCGGCGGCCTCGGGCACAGCATGCCGGCCGCGGTCGGGGTGGCGCTGGCCAGGCCGGAGCAGCAGGTGATCGCGCTGCTCGGCGACGGCTCCAGCATGTACTCGATCCAGGCGCTCTGGACGGCGGCACGGGAGTCGCTGCCGATCGTGTTCGTCGTGCTGAACAACGGCGGTTACGCGGCGCTCGACGGGTTCGCCAGGCACTTCGGCATCGGCAAGCCGGTCGGCACCGCGCTGCCCGGCATCGACTTCGTCGGCCTGGCCAGGGACCTGGGCTGCGTCGGGGCGACCGTGCGGCGGCCGGACGAGCTGGCGGGCACGCTGCGCGACGCGCTGGCGGCGAGCACCCCGTATCTGGTGGAGGTACACGTCGGGTGACCGGGCGTGAGCCGGGTGTCACGGGTCCCGGTCGGCGCTCAGCCGCGGTGGTGCACACTGCGAGGGTGGCTGGAGAAGATCAGGTAGTGCGCCGGTGGGGACACCGCGGCTCGGTGCGGGTGGCGGCTGTGCTCGGCGTGGTCGTCGCGCTGGCGTGCGCGTGCTCGCGTACCCCGCAACAGCCGGCGGCCCCGAGCGGCCCGAACCAGCTGACCATCTGGCTGACCGGGTACTCGTGGCAGGACAACACGCCGCCGGGGTCGTCCACGGTGGGGGAGCCCGTGCTGCACAAGGAGGCCGGTGGTCAGGGCACCTTCCAGGACCCGATCACGGTCGCGGTGCCGGGCCACCAGGGAGCCATGGCCTGGCAGCCCGGTACCAAGTTCTACCTGCCGTCGGTGCAGCGCTATGTGATCGTGGAGGACTCGGGGGCGGCCAAGCAGCCGGCCGGTACCGACACCCACCTGGACATGTGGATCGACGGCCAGGACGGTACGAAGCAGGCCACCGACGACTGCGAGAACCTGTTCACGGGCAAGGTCCCGGCGCAGGTCAACCCGCCGGACAACCTGCAGGTGACGGCCGGCCCGATCTTCGCGAACGGCAAGTGCAACGTACCGCCGCAGCCGGCCGACATGGGTACCTACAAGGACTCCGACAGCGGTGACAGCGGCGGTGACTCCAGTGACTCCAGTGACTCCGGGAGCGATGGGGACAGCGATCATCACCATCATCACCACCACGACGGTGACAGCGGCGGGGACCACTGACCCGAGGCCTGGCCCTGGCCTTGTCGCACGGCCGCTCGCCCGGTCTCGAGACGGCTCCTCGCGGCCCCTGGACAGCTCCAGGAGCCGGTGCTCCGGCACGGTCTGGCGGCGTGCCCGGCGGGGTGGGGTTTACCCCCGTCGGGGCGTAGGGATCTGCCCGCTCCGGACGGGGGGACGGCTCGATCGCTGATCGGTCGGCGTTGACGGAAGCTCGTGTCAAGCCAGTCGACGGGATCGAACCGGGCTCCCCGGGTCCCTCACTGATCGGACCGTGAAAGGGGCCTGATGATGTCCTCGCAGGAGCTGGAGAGCGCGAGCGTTCGGGACGCGTACGAGATCCTCGAACTGACGATGGCCGAGGCCGACGAAGCGCGGCGGGCCGATCTTCTCGCCCGGCTCTCCGACGCTCGCGGGCTGCTGGAGGACTCGAAGGTTCGGGTCCTGGTCGTGGGCGGGGCCCGGCAGGGCAAGTCCGCACTGATCGAGGCGCTGCTGTTGTCCCGGCGGGACGCGGCCGGCGAGGCGCCGTCGGAGATCTCCCGGCTGATGATGGTGGAGCCGAACCCGCCGGCCGGCCCGGGGGCGGGAGCCACCGTCGAGCCCGCCGCGCTCGTACAGGTGTGGAACCCGGCGCAGGCGCACGCGGTGCTGTTCGTCTCGGATGCCTCGGCGGTGTTGACCAGGCCGGAGCTCGAGCAGCTGCGCCGGATCCAGGACCTCTGCCCGACGATCATGTTCGTGCTCACGAAGATCGACAGTGCGCCGCACTGGTACCAGGTACTGGAGCAGAACCAGGCCCTGCTGCGGGACGCCGGGGTCGGGGTGGAGACGTGGGCGGTGTCCTCGGTGGCCCGGCTGCGGGGGGAGTACTCGGGCGATGACAACCTGGCCGAGTCGTCCGGGATCCCCGCGCTGCGCGGCCACCTGGAGCGGCTGTGCGCCGATCACGAGCGGACCGGGCTGCGGGCAGTCGCGCACCACACGCTGGCGGTGTTGGCGCAGCTGCGGCAGATGCTGCACCAGCGCCGTGCGACGCTGGGGCGGGCGGGTTCGCTGGAGAATGTGCAGGCCCAGGCCCAGGCGGTGGAGCACCGGTTGACCGCGCTGCGGGACCGGACGGTGCGGTGGCCGGCGCTGCTGGCGAATGCGTTCGCCTCGGTGCACGCCGACACCGACCTCGACCTGCGCCGCCGGATCCAGACCGTGCGCGCCGATGTGGAGAAGGCCATCGCGGAGCGCCGGCCGACCCGGGAGTGGGAGGTCGTCGCGCACTGGCTGCGGCAGCGGCTGATGCAGGAGGCGCAGCAGAACCGGGAGTTCGCCACGCAGGCCGCTTGGAACTTCTCCGGCCGCGCCGCGCAGCACTTCGGCCTGGCCAAGCCCTTCGCGCTGGACCCGAACCGGACCTGCCCGCCCACCGAACTGGCCGTGGCGCCCAGTGCCGAGCGGGCCCTGCCGGCGGAGCCGGTGCTGACGCTGGGTTCGGCGATGAACATCCTGATGCGGGGCTGGGTCGGGTTCATCATGTACTACATGCTGGCGGGGCTGGCGCACCTCGCGCTGCCGCCGTGGATCGGTCTTGGCCCGGCGGTGCTGATGGCGCTGACCGCGGTCCTCGAGGAGCACAAGAACCGGCTGAACCGGCGCCGGTCGCAGGCCAACTCGGCGCTGCACCGCTACATCGACGACGCCTCGCTCAAGGCCGGCAACGACGTCAACGAGGTCCTGCGCCAGCTGGAGCAGCAGCTCCGCGAGTCGTACGGCACCTACATCGACCGCGAGCAGGGCGGCCTCGAGACCGCCGAACACAAGATCCAGGCCACCGTCGAGGAGCTCGAGGCCGCCCCCGGCATCGTCGCCGAGATCGACAACGGGCTGCGCTACTACGACGAGCTCAGCCACCGGGCGAGTGCCATGGTGGCGAGCCAGATGATGATCAACGCCGCCCCGTCGGCGAACGCGATCGAACAGTCGGACCAGGTCTCGGCTCGGTGAGCACAGCGGTGCGCCGGGACGCCTTCGGGCGCCTCGGCGCACCGTCGCGAGCGGCCCTGGGCAGCGAGCGGGCCCCCGGCAGCGAGTCGCCGAGACCGGTGTGGGGTCGTCCCGGCCGGCCGGCCGCGGTGGTCGGCTCGGGTCGAGTCAGCTCGGTTCGACGCGGGTCGAGCTCGGTTGGACCCGGCGGGCGGGGGAGGCGACCTGGGCGGCCGCGACCCGGCCTACGGCCTCGGTGAACGCGGGCAGGTCGAGGCTGGTCAGATGGTCCATCACGTGTTCCCGGACGCCGGCGAGATGGGTGCGGTACGCCTTCTCGAGGCGGCCGAGACCGGCCGGCGTGAGCACGGCCAGCTGCCCCCGGCCGTCGGCCGCGCAGCGGACCCGTTCGACCAGCCCCTGCTGGCCGAGCCGGTTGACCAGCCGGGTGAGCCCGCTGACGGTGATCGCGGCGGCACTCGCGAGGTCACTCATCCGCATCGACCGGTCGGGCTGCTCGGACAGCACCATCAGCACCGTGTACTCGGCGAGGTTGAGCCCCTCGGTCTCGAGCAGCTCGCCGTCCAGCACGCGGGGGATGACCAGCACCGCCCGGGCGAAGGCCCGCCACGCCGCTTCCTCCGCCGGGCTCAGCGGTGCGATGGCAGGGGTGGTCACCTGGCCAAGCCTATTGCTTGGCCGGACCGGTTCAAACGCCATTGAGGCCGGGCCCCGAGCAGCTCGGGACCCGGCCTCGGCGGGAGTGCGCGGGCTCAGTTGGTGGCGCGGATCTGGGTGCGGGCGCGCAGGTCGAGCTCGATCTGCTCCAGGCTGCGGCCCTTGGTCTCCGGCACGAGCCACTTGGTCAGGGCGAACAGGACCACGTTGATCGCGGCGAAGAGGAACATCGAGTAGCCGATGCCCAGTGACTTCGGGTCGGAGATGATCGGGAAGACGGCGCTCACGATGCCGGTCGCGGCCCACAGCACCACGCTGCCGACGCCCATGCCCGCCGCGCGCACCCGCAGCGGGAACACCTCCGACATCATCACCCAGACCACCGCGCCCCAGCCGAGCTCGTAGCCGACCAGGTAGAAGATCATCATGATCAGCATCAGGATGCCCCGGGTACCGGTGTCGTGCACGTTCAGCACGACGAACCCGGCCCCGGCGAGCGTCACCACCATGATCACGTTGCCGATCAGCAGCAGCGGCTTGCGACCCCACCGGTCGACGACGAAGACCACCCACGCGGTGAACACGAACTTGGTCACGCCGAGCAGCACACCGGCCAGCAGCGCCGCCTGGGTGGCGAACCCGAGGGTGATCAGCATCGTCGGGAAGTAGGCATTGATCGCATTGACGCCGCTGAACTGCTGGCCGACCGCGAGCAGCAGCGCGACGATCAGCATCGGCCGGACCCACGGCGCAAACAGGTCGCGCAGCTTCGCCGGCTGCTCGTTGTCCAGCCGGATGACGTCGCGGATCGTGGCGATCTCCGCGTCGAGGTCGGCGGTGCCGCCGTGCGAGCTGATCAGAACCGAGCGGGCCTCCTCTTCCCGCCCGTTCTTCACCAGCCACCGGGGCGTCTCCGGCAGGACGATCAGCCCGACCAGCAGGATCGCGGCCGGAATGATCGCGCCGGCGAACATCGCGCGCCAGTTCCCCGACGGGCCGAGGCCGTAGCTGACCAGGAACGCGATCAGGATGCCGAGCACGATGAAGATCTGGTTCAGCGCGCCCATCGCACCGCGCAGCCGGGCCGGGGCCAGCTCGGACAGGTACGTCGGCACCGTCGACGAGGACAGCCCGATACCCAGGCCGATGATCAGCCGGGACACGACCAGTAGGAAGAACGTCGGCGAGAACGTGGCCGCCAGGGTGCCGACGATGACGATTGCCGCCGCGACCATGATCGTGCGCCGCCGGCCCAAGCGCTCGTTCGTTCGGCTGGAGTACAGCGCGCCGACGATCGCCCCGACCGAGAGGCTCGCCGTGATGATGCCCTTGTCCCAGCTGGTCAGGTTCCAGGCCTTGCCGATGAACGGCAAGACCCCGGAGATCACGCCGAGGTCGTAACCGAACAGGATGCCGCCGAGCGCGCCGAAGAAGTACAACGTGGTCCGGTTGATGTGCCGCCGCTCGGGCGAGGTCTGCGTCATAGCCGAGTCGCCTCGTTCCTTCGTCCAGGGCCAACTGTGGCCGCAACCACACTCACACGAGGAGAACGGCCCGACAAGGCGAATCCCGATAACAATTCAGGAATCTGATCGGTATTCATGTATGTGAACGATCGTTGTGTTCGGGTCGGGACTTGTCGGGGGAAATAGGCATGGCAAGTGGGTCTTGTCGTGCCTATTTGTCGTGGTAGGTGGGGGAGGGGGTGGCTTTGGGGCGAGAGGGAATGGAGGTGGAGGTATGGCTGATGGGGTGGATGGGAACGGAGCTGGAGCGGCTGGGGTGGGGGTTGTGTGTGGCTGGGCTGTGTCGGTGGGGAGTGGGTGGGCGTGGTTGGGAGGGCGGCGTGGTTGGGAGGGCGGCGTGGTTGGGAGGGTGGCCCGGTGGCCCGGTGGCCCGGTGGGCGATGCCCGGTTGGTCGGTGGTGTGGTTAGGGCGGCGCGGTGCACGGCTCGGCGGGGCGGTGGCCCAGTGGCGCGGTGCGCGGTGGCCCGGTTGGGCGGCGGTGCGCGGTCGGGCGCTGGCGGGGGGTCGGGTCCCGGCGCTGGCTGGTGTCGGAGCTCGCGGCGGACTCGTGCGTGGGCGTGGGCGTGGGTCCGTCTCGGCCTCGGGCGGGGCTCGACTTGTCGCGGGCAATAGGCACGACAAGTGGGTCTTGTCGTGGGAAGAGGGCGCGACAAGTGGGACTTGCCGTCGGTCTGAGGTGCGTGACTGGCTCACAGGTTCCGACGCGGTACTCGCGGACGTTTCCGGCATCCCGCGCATATTGCGTGCTCGCCGCGCACCTTAGGCTGGGTCGTCGCGCACTTTGTGTGGTTCCCGCGCAGGTCACGAGGTGCGCGGGAACCACTTAAGGTGCGCGACGCCGGAGCCTGACCTCGGCAAGTCACGGCGGCCGGGCGGGTAGCAGTGGCGCGAGCCGATCCTGCCGTGGGAGGCGGGCGCGGTGAGCGAGCCTTGCCGTGGGATGGGCGCGGTGAGCGAGCCTTGCCGCCGGATGGGCGCGACCAGTGGGCCTCGCCGTCGGGTGGGCGCGATCAGCCGGCCTTGCCGTGGGATGGCGGCGCTGCGCGAGGTGGGACCTGTCGCGGGACGAGGGCACGGCAAGTGGGACTTGTCGGGGGAAGAAGGCACGACAAGTGGGTCTTGTCGTGGCAAATAGGCACGACAAGTGGGGATGGTGAGCGGGTGGAGTGTGCGAGCCGGAGATTGTTGTCGGGCGCAGGCACGCGCCGCGAGTTGTCGCGGGAAGAGGCGCGACGGATGGGCTCGAGCTTCGCCGGGGCGCGTGTGGTCCGACTAGTCGTGGGCAATAGGCACGACAAGTCGGACTTGTCGTGGCAAGAAGACGCGACAAGTCGGACTGGGTGGGGCTGAGTGCGGCGGGTGGGGCTGAGTGCGATCGGTGCGGCGGGTGGGCTTGGGTGCGGCGGGTAGGCCTGAGTGCGATGAGTGCGGCGGGTGTGGCGGGTGGGTGCGACTGAGGTGGGTTAGGTCTTAGTCGGTGTGCGTGATGATCTCGGGTGAGATGTCGGAGGTCCAGCGCATCGGCATGCTGGTGGCGCACTCCAGCGCGTGGAAGATGTTCTTGGCGGTGGTTTGCCGCGTCTGGTCGTCGTTGTCGACATTGCCGATGGCGAGGAGCGTCGGCCACGGCCGATCGGGGTCGACGTCGACGAAGAGAAAGTTGTGCTCGTCGAGTGACAGTAAGGGGAAGCTCGTCTCGGTACGGGTGACGCCCGCGGGTTGGAGAAGCTCCACGAGCGTTTCGACGATGTCTGCTTCGGATGCCGGTCCGGCCAGTTCGATGTAGTCGCCGTTCATGTTGTGCCCCCGGTCACAGAGTTTGCGTCGTTATATCATGATCAGTCTGGTAGATCGACTTCGTCGAGCATTTCCGCAGGTGAGCCGCACCAATGTCACTCGTGTGTGTGTCGTCGCGGGCGGCCTGGTCGGTGGTGCGAGTGGTTTCTCGGCGGGTTTTCGGTCGGGCGGATCTCGATTTGGCTGCCTTGCTTAGTCGAGGTGCGGGTCGGTTAGACATATTCTGCGATTGCCCGCTATTCTTCCGGCGTTCGGCGCGCCGCCGGATCAAGAATCGGCGATTTTTGCCCTCGTGCGGGGCATTGTGGAGGGTTGCAATGGCTCAGAAGGTTACGGTTTCGCTGGTTGACGACCTGAGTGGTGCGCAGGCGGATGAGACCGTTAGCTTCGGGTTGGACGGTAAAAGCTACGAGATCGACCTGTCCAGCAAGAATGCAGACAAGCTGCGCCAGGCGCTGGCCGACTACGTCGCCGCCGCGCGCAAGCCGGGTGGCGGGCGCAAGTCGGGCGCCGTCGCGGCGGTCCGGCGCCCCGCGATCGACCGTGAGCAGAACCAGGCTATTCGGGAGTGGGCCCGCAACAAGGGCATGAAGGTGAACGACCGCGGTCGTATCCCGTCCGAGGTCGTGGACGCCTACCACCAGGCGAGCTGACCAGCGGACGAGTTCAGCACCGAGAGTTCCGCCGGGTACCGGGTCGTGCTGACCGGTACCCGGCGGAGCTTTGTGGGCCCTCGGCCGTGAGGTTCGAGTGGTGCCCTGGGCGACCCTTGCGTGCCCTTAACGGGGTGGCCCCCATTCTTGGCGACCTGCCCCGAGACGTTGGGGTTAGCGTCAATCGTGACCATTGCACGTCTCATTCAGCGGGCCCTGCGCTGCGACGCCCCGACCGAACGGGGTGTCCTTTCGGCGGACGGCGTCACGTTCGACGTCGGCCGCCGCCGGGCACTCGTCGACGGCTACGTGATCCACGTGCCGCCGGGTGAGGCGAACCTGCTCGCACTCCTGATGCGCCGCGCCGGCCGTCCGGTGGACCGCTGCGCGCTGGTCCAGGTGCTGCGCCCCGACCTCGCCGACGTGGATGCCGTGCTCGACCGGCTGACGAGGCGGTTGCGGTGGCGGCTGCAGCCCAGCCCGTTGTCGGTGCCGCGCATTCATGCGACCGCGACCGGCGACTACCTCTTCGGCCACCGCCTCGCCGAGGTCGTGGCGCCCCGCTGAGCTCCCTCAGTCGTCGTCCAGCCGGAACCCGACCTTCAGCCCGACCTGGAAGTACTTCACCTCGCCGTCGGAGATCTGCCCCCGAACCTCGGTGACCTCGAACCAGTCGACGTTGCGCAGGGTCCGGGACGCGCGGGAGACGCCGTTGCGGATCGCGGTTTCGATGCCGTCCGGGCTGGTGCCGACGATCTCGGTGATGCGATAGGTGTGGTCCATGGGCGCGGACGCTAGTCCTGGCGGGGGCTTTCCGCGCGGCCTGCATCGGGCGAGGTTCAGTCGGGGTCCGACACTAGGCTCCACCTGCCAGGTATCGGATGTGGAGCTGTTGGAGCTGGGGTGCTGATCGCGGTCACCGGGGCAGCGGGGCGCCTCGGCCGGTGGGTGGTGGACAGGGCGCGGCGCGCCGGTCACGACGTCGTCGCGGTGGACCTGCCGGCGGTCGCCGCGCGCGCCGGCGACGGCGGACCGGCCGGGGTGCGCTGGCGGGGTGCCGACCTGACGGTGCTCGACGAGGTCCGCGGCGCGCTGGCCGAGGCGGATGCGGTGATCCACCTCGCCGCGCTGACCAGCCCGAGGGACGCCCCCGAGCCGGAGGTGCACCGGACCAACGTCGGCGCCAGCTACAACGTGCTGGTGGCCGCCGAGGAGCACGGCATCGGCGCGGTGTGCACCGCGTCGAGCATCAACGCCATCGGCGGCGTGTACAGCCGGCGCCCGCGCTACGACTACTTCCCGCTGGACGAGGCGCATCCGTCGTACTGCGAGGACCCCTACGGGCTGTCGAAGTGGATCGGCGAGCAGCAGTCGGCGGCGTTCGCGCGGCGGCGCCCGGACGCGGTGTTCGCGGCGCTGCGGTTCCACGCGCTGCGGGAGGACGCGGCCGACGCCGACCGGGCACCGGACAACACCCCGGAGGGCGGCTGGCGCGACCTGTGGGGCTGGACGTCGTTCGACTCGGCGGCCGCCGCCTGCCTGCTGGCGCTGCGCCGGCCCACCCCGGGGCACACGGCGTACCACGTGGTCGCGCCGACCACGGTGTGCGCCGTGCCGTCCGAGGAGCTGGCCGCGCGGTTCTTCCCCGCCGCCGAGCTGCGGGCCGCACTGCCCGGCCACGCCGGCTTCTACCGAACCGAGCTGGCGCTGGCGGAGCTCGGCTGGGACGCGCGCGACGAGCACCCGGCGATCTCGCCGGCCGAGCGCTGACGGGACGCCGGGGTCAGGTCACCGACGGCCGCGCGCTCCGGTTGGACAGCCACGCCCAGGCGGTGAGCCAGGTCGTGCCGAGCAGGATGAACAGGGCGAGTGGCACGTGGATGTAGAGCGTGCGGCCGTGGCCGAACTCGGCCTGTACGAACGTGGCCACGAACACGACGACCGCGAGCACGGTCGGCCACAGGCTGCCCCGGCTCGCGCGCCAGTGCAGGCCGGCGGCGATCGCGGCGAGCCCGCAGAGCACGTGCAGCACGATCGCGCCGGCTTCGTGGAACTCCAGCGCGGTGTGGTTCTTCATCAGTACTTCGCCGGCGGTGATCCCCTGGCACAGCACGCTCAGGGTGCTGAGCAGCGCGAGCCAGCGCAGGGCGAGCAATGGCCGGGACGCTGTCGAGGTGGCGAGACTGCCGGACGAGGCGGTATGGGTGGACACGGTCCTCCTGTCGGTGTTGTGAACTGATGGCGTCGGTGTCGGGTTGGCGGTTCGCTCGCAGAAACGGCGCCCCACGCAAAGAGGTTCGACACGCAACATCTCGGTTCGGCAACGACCTCAGCCGCGGCTCAGTTCCGGCGGTCGGTCTGCTCGGTCGCGCCGGACCGCTCCTGCTCCCGGCGGTGTAGCACGTGGGTGCCCGGTCCGTCCGCCGCGCCGGGACCCGGGAACAGGTCTACATGGGCCGGGTCGACGGGCTCGCCGCAGCAGGAGCAGCTCACGGTCGGGGTGAACTGGGTGCCGCAGTCCCGGTGCACCAGCCGCACCGGCGGCCCGCCGGGTGGCGTGGCCCAGCGGTCCCCCCAGCCCATGAGCATGAGCAGCGCGGGGACCAGCGCGGTCCCGGCCTCGGTGAGGTGGTAGCTGTGCCGGACGGGCCTGTCCTGGTATTTGCGCCGCTCCAGCACGCCCCGCTCGACGAGGTCGGTGAGGCGGCGGGTGAGCAGGTTGCGGGAGATCTCGAGGTTCTCCGCGAGGTCCTCGAACCGGTGCAGCCCCATGTAGACATCGCGCACGATCAACGGCGTCCACCACTCGCCGACCACGTCGAGGGTCTGCGCGATCGAACAGTGCATCCCCGCGAAGCTGGTTCGCCGCACGGCCACCACCTAGTCGGTTGACTCATTGAACGGACCCGCTTAGCGTACTGGTCACCGCAGGTACGTTCAATGAAAGGACTGACCATGCCGTTCGTCGAGCTGTTCGCACCCAAGGGCGCCCTCGACACCGAGCGGGGTCGGCGGGCCAAGAGCGCGCTGGTCAGCGAGGTGATGCGGGCGGAGGGCGCCCCGGACACCCAGACCGCCCGGGACATCTCCTGGCTGGTCGTGACCGAGCCGGACGCCTGGTTCGTCGGTGGCGAGCCCGCCGGCGACGGGCCGCCGCGCTTCGTCGTGCGGGTCAGCGTGCCCGCCGGCTCGCTCGACGACGACAAGCGGCTGGACCTGATCCAGCGGGTCACCCGGGTGCTGGCCGACGCCGAGGACGAGCCCGAGCGGCTCTACGAGACTCCCGCCGTGTGGGTGCACATCAACGAGGTCCCCGAGGGCAACTGGGGAGCGTTCGGCCGCGTTGTCCGCCTCTCGGACATCATCGCGTTCGCCACCGAGGCCACGGTCCCCGCCTAGTAGCCACGGTCCCTGCCGAGTAGCCGCGGCTGCCGCCCGATCCTGCGTGGCCCGCCGTCCGCCAGCGGCTGACCGACCCCGGACGGAGAATGTGACCGGGCGGGGACATCGGGGTGCCGCGCCCTCGGCGGGAGGGCGGGGGACGGGATGCACGAGCACGGCCTGTACCGGGGGCTGACGAACTATGGGGATCGGGAGTTCGCCCGCTACCTGCGGCGCTCGTTCAGCCACTCGACCGGCCGCTCGGCCGAGCTGCTGGACCGGCCGGTCATCGGGATCGCCACGTCGACCAGCGACTTCAACAACTGCCACCGCGCCCAGCCGGAGCTGGTCGAGGCGGTGAAGCGCGGCGTGCTCGCGGCCGGCGGGCTGCCCATGGAGTTCCCCACGATCTCGCTGGGGGAGGGCTTCCTGAACCCGACGGCGATGATGTTCCGGAACCTGATGGCGATGGACGTGGAGGAGCTGGTCCGCGCCCAGCCGATGGACGCGGTCGTGCTCGTCGGCGGCTGCGACAAGACCGTGCCGGCACAGCTGATGGGGGCGGCCAGCGCCGGCCGGCCGGCGATCGCGCTGGTCACCGGCCCGATGATGACCGGCCGGTACCACGGCGAGCGGATGGGTGCCTGCACCGACTGCCGGCGGTTCTGGGCGCGCTTCCGGGGCGGCGAGATCACCCGCGAGGAGGTCACCGAGATCGAGCAGAGCCTGGCCACCACGGCCGGGACCTGCGCGGTGATGGGTACCGCGAGCACCATGGCCTGCGTCGCCGAGGCGCTGGGCCTTGCCCTGCCGGGCAGTGCCAGCGCGCCGGCCGTGCACGCCGACCGGCTGCGGATCGGCGAGGCCACCGGGCGCGCGGCGCTGGCACTGGCGCGGTCCGGGTGGACGCCGGCCAACATCGTCACGCCGGCCTCGGTGCGCAATGCGCTGCGGGTGCTGCTCGCGATCGGCGGCTCGACCAACGCGTTGATCCACCTGACCGCGATCGCCGGGCGGCTGGGCATCCCCGTCGACGCGGGCGAGCTCAACGAGATCAGCGACCGGACGCCGACCCTGGTGGCCCTCAAACCGACCGGCGAGTACTACATGGAGGACTTCCACGCCTCCGGCGGCGTGCCCGCGCTGCTGCACGAGCTGCGGGACTGCCTCGAGCTCGACGCGCGCACGGTGACCGGCCAGACCCTCGGCGAGCTGCTCGACGGACCCCGGCCATGGTCGGACCCCCGGGTGGTGCACCCTGTCACCGACCCGGTCCGGGACACCGGCGGACTGCGCTGGCTGACCGGCTCGCTGGCTCCGGGAGGTGCGCTGATCAAGCGGTCCGCCGCCGACCCCGCGCTGTTCGAGAAGACCGGCCGCGCGGTGGTGTTCAGCTCGCTGGAGGACCTCGCCGCGCGGATCGACGACCCCGAGCTGGACGTCGAGCCCGACGACTTCCTGGTGCTGCGCGGCGCCGGCCCGGTCGCCTCGGGCATGCCGGAGGCCGGCTACCTGCCTATCCCCGGCAAGCTCGCGGCGCGCGGCGTCCGGGACATGGTGCGGCTGTCCGATGCCCGGATGAGCGGCACCGCCTACGGCACGATCGTGCTGCACGTGACCCCCGAGGCCGCCGTCGGCGGGCCGTTGGCGCTGGTCCGCGACGGTGACCGGATCGCGCTGTCGGTTCGCCACGCCCGGCTCGACCTGCTGGTCGACGACGACGAGCTGGCCCGCCGCGGGGCGGCACTGCCGGGGTCGGGCGCGGTGAGGTTCGAGCGCGGCTACCGCAGGCTCTTCCAGGAGCACGTGCTGCAGGCCGACCGGGGCTGCGACTTCGACTTCTGCCTGCCGCCCCCGACGCCGTGACTCACGCCTACCGCCACGAGACGCCTCCGGGACTCGACACGAAGAGAAGCTTCTGTGGCTGCAGTGCTAGGCGGGGTGCAGCCGTTCGCGGAGCAGGTCCAGGACGCGGTCCAACGCCACGCGGGTGGGCTGGCCGGGCTGGTCGATGAGGTGTTCGGTGAGCACCGAATGCGGGGCCATGACCGCGTCCGGGTTCGCGGCGGAGTCGTCCAGCTCGACCGCGACAAAGGCGTCGCCGAGTTGTTGGCGGAGGAACCGGAAGCGGCTCTCCGGCACGAACCGGTCCCCGCGGAAACGCAGGCCGATGACCTGTAGGCCGTCCCGCGCACAGCGCTGCTTGACCACCGCGAGGTCGGCCGGCGCGATGTCGATCGAGCGACGCTGTGCCCGGGTGATGGGCAACGGCATGGACGGCTGGGACAGGACCGGGACGAGGAGACGGTCGTCCGTGGCCATCGCGAGCGCGTAGCCGCCGGTGAAGCACATGCCGACCGCGCCGACTCCCGGCCCGCCGCACCGCTGGTGTTCGTGGGCGGCGAGCGCGCGCAGCCAGTCGACCACCGGGGAGGTCTTGCCGGTGGCCCAGACGGTGAACTCGCGGCTGACGCAGGCCCGCAGGATCGAGCTCGCGATGTACCCGACCGCGGGCAGCACGCCGCGCGCCGTCGGATGGGGGTCCCGCCCGGGCTCACCGAACAACCGGGGGAGCACCGCGGTGCAGCCGACCGCCACGACCCGGTCGGCGAACTCGAGCACCTTCGGCGTGATGCCCGGCATCTCGGCGATCACGATGACCGCCGGTCCACTGCCTTTCCGCAGCAGCTCGTGCCCCACCCCGCCATGGGTGAACTCGTCGCGGTCGAACCCGCTGAGGTCGTGATCAGCCATCGCTACGCAACCTTCGACGCTGGGGAGTGATGGTGGCACGAGGTTGAGTGCCAGTCGGGATCAAGTTACCCCCGAGTGAGCGGGCATCTCCTCTCCACACGGCATCGACTTGATCAGCGCCGCGGCGAGTTCCGACTTGTCCAGTGTGCTGGACCAACCGCTCACAGGGTGTCGTGCACCGCGCCCAGGACGGCGAGGCCCCGGTGGATCGCCGTCTCGGTGAGGCCGCCGTAGCCGAGCACGAGTGAGGGTGGCGCGGCCGGCGGGTCGGCCCAGTGCCAGGCCGCCCCTTCGACGAAGACGCCCTGGTCGCGGGCGGTGTCCACCAGCCGGCGCTCGTCGGTGCCGGCCGGCAGCCGGACGCACAGGTGCAGGCCGGCCGCCACACCGGTGGGCACGGCGGCGGGCAGGGAGGTCGCCAGGGCCCGCAGTGCGGCGTCGCGGCGGGTCCGGTAGACCGGCCGGACCCGGCGCAGGTGGCGGGTGAAACCACCGCCGTCCAGGAACCGCGCCAGCGCGAGCTGCTCCAGCAGCCCGGAGCCCATGTCGTCGAACAGCTTCTCGGTGAGCAGCTCGTTGACCAGCTGGTCCGGCGCCGCGAGCCAGCCCAGCCGCAGCGCCGGGGTCAGCGTCTTGCTGGCGCAGCCGGCGTACACGACGTGCTCCGGGGCCAGGCCCTGCAGGGCGCCGAGTGGGGCCCGGTCGTAGCGGAACTCCGCGTCGTAGTCGTCCTCGATGACCAGTCCGTCGTGCCGCCGGGCCCAGTCCAGCAGCGCCGTGCGCCGGGCCGCGCCGAGCACCGCGCCGGCCGGGTAGGAGTGCGCCGGCGCCACCAGCACGGCGTCGACCCCGGAAGCGGCCAGCCTCGCGATGTCCAGGCCGTCCTCGTCGACCGGGACGGCCACCGCGCGCAGCCCGGTCCGTTCGATGGCCTGGCGGTGGAAGCCGAAGCACGGGTCCTCCACGGCGATCGCCCGCACCCCCCGGGCCAGCAGCACCCGGCAGAGGAGCACGAGCGCCTGGGTGAACCCGGTGGTGACGAGCATCCGGTCGGGCGTGGTCACCACGCCGCGTACCCGTCCGAGGTAGCCGGCCAGCGCCTGCCGCAGGGCCAGCGCACCGAGCGGGCCGGGGTAGCCGAGCTCGCGGTCGGGCACCGAGGTGAGCGCCGCGCGGTAGTGCCGCTGCCACTCGGTGCGGGGAAACAGTGCCGGGTCGGGCAGCCCGCCGATGAACCCGGTTGCCGAGCGGCCCGGGGCGCCGGTCGGCGGGGCGGGCCGGCGCACCCCCGTGACCGGCAGCACCCGGGTACCGGAGCCCCGCCGTGCCTCCAGGTAGCCGTCGGCGGTCAGCTGGGCGTAGGCCTGCACGACGACGCTGCGGGCGATGTCGAGGTCGGCGGCCAGCGTGCGCGACGGCGGCAGCAGCGTCCCGGCGGCGATCCGGCCGTCCTGGATCGCGCGGCGCAGCTCCTGCTCCAGCTGCTCGCGCAGCCGCCGCCGGGCCGACCGGTCCACCGCGAGCAGCACGTCCGACGGGAAGCCCGCACCCGAATTGGTGTGCGTGCCTGCTATCGAATTGGATCTCGACACAGGCCAATGTTAGTTGGAAGGTTGATCTCATGACGCGCGTCGCCAGCCGAATGGCCACCCCGATCATCACCCCGTGGGTGCCCGGCCCCGTCCGGGAGGCGGCCACCGGCCCGGTTGTGGTCAGCGTGACCTCGCTGACCAGCGACCGGCACTGGGACCTGCCGGGCATCGCCGTGACCGGGCTGCGCCTGCGGCTGGGCTGGTACGCGATGCCGGGCGCCGTCGGGATCTGGCTCTGGACGCTGCCGGGCGCGGCGCGCACCGGGTCCATCTCGGTCTGGACCAGCACCGAGGACCTGCGCCGGTTCGTCGGCCTGCCACTGCACGTCGACGTGATGCGGCGCTACCGGGGGCGGGGCACCGTGCTCTCCACCACCTGGACCGAGCCGACCCTGGGCCGGTCCAGCGTGCTGGCGCGGGCTCGCCGGTGGATCGCGGACCCGGTCTGAGCCGGCTCCTCGGGCTCGGGCGCTGACCAGCTCGGCAGGGTGATTCGTCAGTCGTCGTACGCCGCGTGCAGCTCCGCCAGGGGCGCGTAGCTCCACCTCGGCAGGCAGGTCGCCGCGTAGATCAGCTCCCGGCACTGCTGCTCGACCACGAACGGCGCGAGCAGCCGCTCGTCGAGCAGCCCGGTGCGCTCCAGTTCAGCCAGCCGGGACCGGTACGCGGCGAGCAGGGCCAGCCGGCCGCGCATGATCCACCGCTCGACGTCGGCGAGGTGCGCGCCCTCGGTGCGGCGGTCGGCGACGCGGCCCACGTGCCCGATGCTGCACAGCAGCTGGGCGAGGTCCCTGGCGGCGGGCTGGGCGGCCCCGGTGTCGGCGAGCCCGGGCGTCGGGTTGCCCTCGAAGTCGATCACCGCAAGGCCGCCCCGCCAGCGCAGCAGCTGGCCGACGTGCAGGTCGCCGTGCACCGGCTGGACGGTTGTGCCCGGTACGTCGGCGAGCTCGTCGAGCGCCTGGCCGAGCGAGCCCGCCGTCCGCCGCAGCCGGCCGCTCCCCGCCCCCGACGTCACCCGCAACGCCCGGTCCAGGGTGTGCCGGGCGGTCTCGTGCCAGTGCCGCACGGTCGCCGCGCCGATGGTGGCCACCGGGTGCGGCAGCACGGGGGACGGGGTGGCCAGCGCGGCGTGCAGCTCGGCGGCGAGGCGGCCGAGGCGGCCGGGGAACGCCGCCGGTGGGCCACCTCGGAGCTGGTCGAGCAGCGCGTCGACACACCAGGCCCAGCCGTCGGCGGCGTCCGGCAGGTACGCGTCGACGCTGGCCAGCAGTACCGCCTCGGCGCCCGGCGGTTGCCAGCTGAGGAAGCCCTGGACCGCCGGGATGCCGGTGAAGCCGACCGCGTCGAGGTGCGCGGGCAGCCGCATCCCGGGCTGGTCGCCGTCGCGGGGCCGGCGCACCCACTTGACGACCGAGCGCTCGGCGACCACCACGGACTCGTTCGTCTGGTCGGTGTCGACGGACCGTTCGGCCAGCGTCGGCGAGGTGATCCCGATCGGCCGACCCGGGTGCACGGTGAACCGGCCGGCCGGGCCCGCCCCGGTCGCCAGCCGGTGCACCAGGGCACTGGCCGCGCCGTCTCCGGTCGAGGCCCGCCGCCAGCCGCCGCCGGCGGCCGCCACCAGGGGGACGGTCAGATGTCCGGCGGGCCCCCGCGCCACCACAACCGCGTGCCGGGGCGGGTCGCCCGGCCGGGGCCCGGTGTCCAGCGCCAGCGCCGCGACCGGGGTGCTCGCCCCGAGCGGCTCCTCGGCGTAGTCCGCCCGCTCCGGCGCCGCGACCGGGGGCCACCGGGTGCGCAGCGACTCGAGCAGCTCGTCGCCTGTCACGCCGGCCGGGACCCCCAGGCCGAAGTGGGTCAACGCGGTCCCCGCCGGCCGAGCGCCTCGATCAGGCCGGCGGCCGTCGTCAGCCCGTCGGCGGCCCGGACGTGGGCGCCCACCCTGGCGGCCCGGTCCCGCACCGTCCGGTCGCCGAGCAGCCGGTCGATGGCCCCCGTCAGCTCGGCGTCGGCGAACCCGTAGGTGTCCAGCCGGAGGCCGAAGCCGGTCTCGGCGACGCGCTGGGCGTTGTCGTACTGGTCCCAGAACAGCGGCGCCACGATCATGGGCTTGCCGAAGTGGACGGCCTCGGTGACCGTGTTGTTGCCGCCGTGAGTGATCACCAGGTCGACCAGCGGGATGATCCGGGTCTGCGGCAGGAACTCCGCGCCCCACATGTTGGGCGCGAGCTCCAGCTCGTCGTGGCAGGGGCCCATGGACACGATGTAGCGGTGGGGCGTGGCGGCCAGCACGGCGATCAGCCGCTTCATCAGCTCGACGTCGGCGCTGCCCAGCGAGCCGAGCGACAGGTAGATCAGCGCCGCGCCCTCGGGCCGGTCGGCCAGCGCGGCGGGCAGCGCGAGCTCGGCGTCGGTCTGCCGCACGCTGGACTCGAGCCGGTGCCAGGTGCCGTCCAGCGCGCGGGGGTAGTCGAGCGCTTTGGGATAGACGTACAGGTTCAGGTCGGCCGAGGTGTGCACGAACTCCAGCTCGGGCAGCGGCGGCGCGCCCTGCTCCCGCACCCAGCCGTCGAAGGACTCCCAGAGCGGCCGCAGCACCCGGTCGGCCTCGGCGCGGAAACCCGGCCAGGCGGACCGGTCGCCGGCGGGCAGCCCGGAGAACACGGGCGCCACGTCCGGGCCGGGTACCTCCAGCGGGTTGCACGACACGATCCGGACGTACGGAGCCCCGGCCGTGAGCAGCGCGGGGAACGCGACCACGTTGTCCTCGACCACCACGTCCGGCCGCACCTCGGCCAGCACGGCGCGCAGTTGCGGCTCGCAGTGCCGGGCGCCGTCCAGCAGCGCCTCGAACGTCGGCCGGATGAAGCTGGCCAGCTGCTCGACCGTCGGCCGGCGGAACTCCGGCGCCGTCTCCCGGATGAAGTCCTTCCAGAACCGCCCGGCGTCGGCGGCACCCTCATCGGCACTGTCCTCCCGCGGCGGCGCCAGGTCGATCAGCCGTTCCTCGAAGCCGAGCGGAGCCAGCCGGCCGCGCCACGAGGACTCGGCCGCGAACACCACCCGGTGGCCCCGGCCGCGCAGCACGTCACCGATGCCGGCGCAGTTGTTGGTGGGCCCGTAGGCGGACTCCGGCAGGAACAGCACCGTCAGCGGGCTCATCCGAGCTCGGCCATGGGGTCTCCAGTTGCCGGTCGAGCAGAACACGGGGCTCGACGAGTATCAATTCGTAGCTTTGGAGCTGTCAAGCAGCGAAAACAGTAGTCTGCCGCCAGCGAGACGGGGGCAGCTCGCTAGGGGCCGTCGGTCGATGTCACCCGAGTTGCAACACCTCGGGAAGTGTGGGGCCGCCCGACTCGAGCAGCGGACGGTCGATCACCCTCGATTGGCCGCGCCGCGCTGGATGTCCGGAGACCTGGCCGACCTGGCCGGCGCCGCCTGGGCTGCGACCTGCACCCAAGCATTCCACTCAGCTGTAGTCGTGGATCACTGAAACAGCAGTTCAGTAAAAAAAGCTGACTTCGGGTCGAAGCCAGCGTGCGCCGGCCCGAACCAGGCGAGCAAGTTGGTCAGCACTCCGAGCTGTGCACGCACCTGCCGAACGACCACAGCGCCGAACCCGTCCGCGCCGCCCGCCTGGAGACCCCCGGCCCCAACCACTGACCGTCACACCTACCGGCAACCGACGGTGTTGCGCCAACCCCCTGAGGTCACAAGGCGCCGTCACGCCCGGCACCACAAAAGCGGCGGCCGACATGCGAGATGAACACCGGCGCCGGGGGCCTCGTTAAACCCACGCTGATCGCAATCATTGCCCGTCCTTCCGGGCGCGATGCATGCTCGTCCGCGTGAGTCGTGTGTGTGCTGCCAGCCTGGTCCGGGCCCGTTGACGCTGTCCGACCCGGGACTGCTCGCGAGCACCGAGCGTCCCGGGCAGACCCCGAGCCGGACCCCGGCCGAGCCGCCGCGCACGCGGGCCGCCGGCCGCCTCGGCCGCCTGGGCCCCCGGCTGGTCCGCTGGGTCAGCCCTCTCGTGCTGCTGCTCGGCTGGCAGGTGGTCAGCGCCTCGGGGCTGGTGTCCAGCCGCAAGCTGCCGCCGCCGACGGCGGTCTGGGCCGCCGCGCTCGAGGTGGCGCGCAACGGGCAGCTCGGCGACGGGCTGGGCGTCTCGCTGCGCCGGATGGTGCTCGGGTTTGTGGTCGGGGCGGCGATCGGCGCCGTGCTGGGGGTGGTGGCCGGGCTGCTGCGCTGGGGAGACGCGGTGGTCGACCCAGTACTGCAGATGCTCCGCAACGTGCCGCTGTTCGGCCTGATCCCGCTGCTGATCCTGTGGTTCGGCATCGGTGAGCTGCCGAAGCTCGTGCTGATCGCGCTGGCCGCCGGCCTGCCCATCTACATCAACGTGCACGCCGGGATCCGGCAGGCCGACCCTCAGCTGGTGGAGGCGGCGACCGTGCTCGGCTACGGCCGGGGTGAGCGGCTGTGGCACGTGATCCTGCCCGGCGCGGCGTCCTACACGCTGGTCGGCGTGCGGCTCGGGGTGGCGTCGGCCTGGTTGGCGCTGGTGGTCGCGGAGACGATCGCCGCCGACTCCGGGGTCGGCTACATGATCAACAATGCCAGGGACTTCCTGCGCACCGACATCGTGATCGTCGGCCTGCTCGTCTACGCGCTGGTCGGCCTGCTGATGGACACGCTCGTGCGGTTGCTCGAGCGCCGGGTGCTGCGCTGGCGGGCGGGATGACGGCCCGCGGCGGGGCGGTGTCCGGTCAAAGGGTGTCCGGTCAGGCGGTGTCCGGACAGGCGGCGGCGCGGGTGCGCGGGCTGGTCAAGCAGTTCGGCGACCGGCGGGTGCTGGACGGGCTGGAGCTGACCGTGGGGCGCGGCGAGTTCGTCGCGCTGCTGGGTCGCAGCGGGTCCGGCAAGTCCACGCTGCTGCGCGTGCTGTCCGGCGTGGACACCGACGTGCGGGGCGAGTACGTGGTGCCCGGTCGGGTGTCGATGGCGTTCCAGCAGCCCCGGTTGCTGCCGTGGCGGCGGGTGTGGCGCAACGTCAGCCTCGGGTTGGCCACCGACGACCCGCGCGGGGTCGCCGAGCGGGCGCTGGCCGAGGTGCGGCTGGCGGAGCGGGCCGACGCGTGGCCGCGCACCCTGTCCGGTGGCGAGGCACAGCGCGTCTCGCTGGCCAGGGCGCTCGTCCGCGAGCCGGACCTGCTGCTGCTGGACGAACCGTTCGGCTCGCTGGACGCCCTGACCAGGCTGGCCATGCACCGGCTGGTCAGCCAGCTGTGGCAGCGGCACCGGCCGGCGGTCCTGCTGGTCACCCACGACGTGGACGAGGCGCTCGCGCTCGCCGACCGGGTCCTGGTGCTGGAGGGCGGCCGGATCGCGGCGGAGCACCCCGTCACCGCCGACCGGCCGAGGAGCGCCGCCCGGCAGTCCGAGCTGCGCGCCCGCGTGTTGTCCGACCTGGGAGTTAACGATCATGAAGCTGCGTAACCTGGCCCCGCTCGCCGCCGTCGCCACAGGGTTGGCGGCCGTGTTGGCGCTGGCCGCCTGCGGCTCGCCGACTCCCGCCGCCGGACCCGCCGCGGTGCCGGCGGCGGTCAGCCCGGCGGACCTGGCCGGCGTCACCCTGCGGGTCGGCGACCAGAAGGGCAGCAGCCTGCAGGTGTTGCTCCGGTCGGCCGGGTTGCTGGACTCCACGCCGTACCACCTGCAGTGGTCGAACTTCACCTCCGGCCCGCCGATGCTGGAGGCCGCCAACGCCAACGCGATCGACATCGGCCAGGTCGGCAACACGCCGCCGATCTTCTCGGCCGCCGCGAACGGCACCATCGACATCGTCGGCGCGCTGCGCTCCCCGGTCGGCGACGCCCTGCTGGTGCCCAAGGGCTCGCCGCTCACCACGCTGGCCGACCTGCGGGGCAAGACGATCGCGGTGGCGAAGGGCTCCTCGGCGAACGGGACGCTGTTCAACACGCTCACCAAGGCCGGCCTCAAGCACACCGACGTGACCCTGTCCTACCTGCAGCCCAGTGACGCGTACGCGGCGTTCAACCAGGGCAGCCTGGCCGCCTGGGCGGTCTGGGAGCCGTACGTGGCCGAGGCCGTGCAGAGCCTCGGTGCCCGGGAGCTGGTCAGCGGCGCCGACGCACTCAACGGCACGGGGCTGGCCGGCGGCACCGCGCTGTCCAACGGCTACTCGCTGCAGGTCGCCAACCGGGCCTCGCTGGCCGACGCCGGCAAGAACTCGGCGATCCAGGACTACGTCGTGCGGGTCGACAAGGCGTACCTCTGGGCCAAGTCCCACCCGGACGAATGGGCCACCATCTACACCCAGCAGACCGGCATCCCGCTGAGCACCGCGAAGGTGGCGGTGCCCCGGCTGTCGCTGAGCCCGGTCGCCGTGGACGACGCGCTGGTCGCCTCGGAGCAGCAGCTCGCCGACGCCTTCACCTCGGCCGGTCAGCTGCCGGGCAAGGTCGACATCGCCGGCTTCGTCGACCGCAGGTACAACAGCGTGGTCGGGCCGCTGGTGACCGCAACGAAATAGCGGCTCGCCCGATCGCACCAGATCACGGCGGCGCATCAACACCGAGCTGATAGGAATTATCAATGTGACCGGGATCGGGCTCTAGGTCGTCGACGGCTGCCCGGAGCCGTGTTAGCGTCACTCGCATGAGTGACGGCGAGCACGCGCGACCGCTGTCCGTCACGTTGCTGCGCAGCCGCCGTCATGTGGACCTCTGCCGGACGGCCACCGCGCTCTGTCGGGCCTGACCGCGCCCCGAACCGAGCTCAGCCAGCCCCTCCGCCCGAGCACCCGGCCCGCCCCCGCGCGGCCACCGCGGCACCGCCCCGCCGCGTACCGGCCGCCGAGCCATCTGGAGCCACCTGGTGCCGAGCGGTGACCCCGCGAGGACCTGATGACCACTCTCACCGCCACCATCCCGCCCCCGGTCACGTACCGGCCGAGGTCCGCCGCCACCCGCCCGTTCGGTCGCCCGCCGGCCGCCGCCGTGCTGGACGCCGCCCGGCGCGCCGGCCCGATCTGCCGTGACGAGCTCGCCGGCGCGACCGGGCTCAGCCACGCCACGGTGAACCGGCAGGTCGCCCGGCTGCTGGAGACCGGCCTGCTGCGCGAGCGGCCCGACCTCGTGCCGGCCGGCGCGGTCGGCCGCCCCCGGGTACCCGTCGAGCTCGACCCGGACGAGTACGGCGTGCTCGGCATCCACATCGGACGCAGCCGCACCACGCTGGCGGCCGGTGACCTGCGCGGACGGGTGCTCGACGCGGTCGAGGTGCCGACGCCGAGCGGCGCCCCGGGCGACGTGGTCACCCTGCTCACCGCCCGGCTGCGGCGGTTCGGCGCGCGCTGGCCGGGGCGGCGGATGCTGCGGGTCGGCCTGGTACTGGGTGGCCGGCCCGCCGCCGCCGGGCGCCCCGACCCGGTGGCGGAGCTCGCGGCCCGGTTCGCCGGCTCCGACGTCGTCGTGGTGCCCCAGCTGGCGGCCATGGTCGGCGCGGAGACCCTGCTGGCCAGGCACCCCGCCGACGGCACCACGCTGTACGTGTACGCCCGGGACGCGGTGGCCTCGGTGCTGACCGTCGACGGCGCGCTGCCCGGATCGGCCGCCGGCGGGGGCACGATCAGCCACCTGCCCGTCGGTGGCGAGGCGCGCTGCCACTGCGGGACGACCGGCTGCCTGGAGGCCTCCGTCGGCGACGGTGCGGTGGCCGCCGCCGCACACGCCGCCGGGATCGTCGGCGAGCCGGACATCGCCGAGGTGATCGCCGCCGCCGAGCGTGGACACCGGGCGGCGCGCGAGCTGCTCGTCGAGCGCGCCATCCTGCTCGGCCGGGGAGTCGCCCTGGCCAGGGACGTGTTCGACCCGGACCGGGTGGTGCTGCTCGGCCAGGCGTTCACCGGGTACCGGCCCGGGCTCGGCCATGTGCACGCGAGCTTCGCGGCCACCAGCGTGCTCGGTCCGCTGGTGCCGGGGGTCAGCACGCTCGGGGCCGCCCCGCAGGCGCTGGCCGCGTGCACCGCCGCGCTGCGGCCGGTCTACGCCGACCCGCTCGCCTCGGTGCGGACCGCGCGGACGCGAAGTGCTCAACCGGGCACGGCGGCCGCCGCCGTCGGCCGGACCGGCGCTGGAGGGGGACGCCGATGACCGGGACGCCGCTCGCGGTACTGGACCTGGTGCCGATCTCGACGGGCTCCACGGCCGCCGAGGCACTGCGCAACAGCATCGACCTGGCGATGGCCGCCGAGCGCGCCGGTTACCTCCGTTACTGGTTCGCCGAGCACCACCTCAACCCCGGGGTCGCCGGTGCCTCACCGGCCGTGGTGCTCGCGCTGACCGCCTCGGCCACCTCGCGGATCCGGATCGGCTCCGGTGCGGTCCAGCTCGGGCACCGCACCGCGCTGTCCACCGTGGAGGAGTTCGGGCTGGTCGACGCGTTGCACCCGGGCCGGCTGGACCTGGGGCTCGGCCGGTCCGGTGGGCGCCCGCCCGCGCCGGCCGGGGCCGGTGGGGCCCCGGCGGTCGCGGTCGGCTCCTCGAACGGCGCGGGCGGCGCGGCGGGCTCGGTCCCGGGGCGCGCGCCGAACGGGCTGCTGCTGCCGGCCCGGTTCTCCTTCGAGCACCTGCTCAGCTCGCCGAGGTTCGCCGCGCAGAAGCGGTTGCTGCTGCAGCCGCACGCCGAGGCGCAGGACTACGGTGAGCAGGTCGGCGACATCCTCGCCCTGCTGCGGGGCGACTACCGCACCCCGGAGGGCGTCGAGGTGCACGCGATGCCGGGCGAGGGCGCCGACGTGCAGGTCTGGATCCTGGGCAGCAGCGGTGGTGAGAGTGCCTCGGTGGCCGGCGGCAACGGGCTGCGCTTCGCGGCGAACTACCACGTCAGCCCGGCGACGGTGCTCGAGGCGGCGCGGGGGTACCGCGCCGCGTTCCGGCCGTCCGCCGAGCTGGACCGGCCCCACGTGAGCGTGTCCGCCGACGTGGTGGTCGCCGACGACGAGGCCACCGCCCGCACCCTGGCCACCGGCTACGGGCTCTGGGTGCACAGCATCCGGTCCGGCGCCGGCGCCATCGAGTTCCCCACCCCGGAGCAGGCGCGGGCCCACCACTGGACCTCGGAGGAGCGCGCGCTGGTGGCCGACCGGGTGGACACCCAGTTCGTAGGCTCGCCCGCCCAGGTGGCCGACCAGCTGGAACAGCTGCGCGACGCGACCGACGCCGACGAGCTGATCATCACCACGATCACCCACCGGCACACCGACCGCGTGCGCTCCTACCAGCTGCTCGCGCGCGAGTGGGCGCGCCGGGGGCAGCAAGCCGACCCGGAACCGGCCGGCTAGGTGCCCTCGTAGCAGCTGTGTGCCGAACTACGTGCCCTCGATCCAACCGGAGGTCAGCAGCACCAGGCCGAGCGAGCAGGCCGCCACGACGACCAGCCCGAGCGCGGCGACGATGAGCGGCCGCACCCCGCTGCGCGCGAACTGGCGGAGATCGAAGTTCAGCCCGACGCCGGCGAAGCAGAGCAGGAACGCCCACTTGGACAGGTTGCCGAGGCTGGTCACGTCCGGCTTGGCGAACACGCCGAGGGTGGCCAGCGCGGACACGGCGATGAAGCCGAGCACGAACTTGGGGAAGGTGCGCCAGACGAACTGGGCGCGCGCCCCGAGCCCGCTGGCCACTGCCACGCCGCCCCGGTTCGACCAGTAGATGGCGTAGCCGAGGACGACGAGGCCGATCAGCGCGTTGCGGGTGTTCTTCACGGCCACGGCGACCTGCTGCGCGTGCGGCGAGTAGGCGGCGCCGGTGGCGGCGGTCTCCGCGGTGTTGTCCACGGCGAGGCCCGCCCACAGGCCGAACTGGGTGTCCGTGAGCGCCAGGGCGTGCCCGATGGCCGGGAAGCTGAACAGCGCGACCGCGCCGAGGGCGAGGATGGCGGCGATCGCGTAGCTGGAGTCCTCGTCGTCGGCGTCGATCGCCCCCTTGCCGGCGATGATCGCGGACACCCCACAGATCGAGGTGCCGACCGCGAGCAGCGTGGACAGCTTGCCGCCGAGCCCGAACGCCTTGCCCACCAGCAGGATCACCGTCGTGGCGACCGCCATGTCGATCAGGATCAGGACCAGGCTGAACCCGCCCAGCTTGGCCAGGTCGCCCAGCAGGAAGCGGGCCCCGAGCAGCACGATGCCGATCTTGAGCCAGAACTCGTAGGTGCCCACCCCGGGGCGGAACGGCGCGGGCACGCCGACGGTGTTGCGGATGATCAGCCCGAGGATGATCGCCCAGAGCACGTACTCGATGTCCGGCAGCGCGGTGCCCGTGGCCTTGCCGACGCTGCGCAGCCCGGTCTGCGCGAAGGTGCCGATCACACCGACCACCACGAGCAGCAGCAGGCCGGGCACGTAGCGCGGCACGGAGGTCCCGAGGCCACCGGCGCGGCCGGTGATGGGACTGGTCGGGGCGCTCACTTGACCAGGAACGGGATCGAGGGCAGCAGGCCGAACACGGCCAGCAGCACCAGGACCGCGGCCACGATCACGGCGGCCCAGTCGGCGCCGATCCGGGTGGCGGGGGTTGGGGCGGCGGCCGCGCCGGGGTCCGGTTCGGGCGTCGGTTCGGTACTCATCTGGTGCTCCTTCGGGCGGCGGGACAGCGCGGGGCCACCGGCCGGCGAGGAGCACGGCGACGGTGAGCGGGCTGGGCGGGAGTGCGAGGCGGGCCCGGGCCGGGACGGCGCCTCGATCGGTCAGGGTTGTGACGGCAGGTTCGCGGCGGTCGCACGCCGCGCCGGCGGGGCGAACAGGGGCCGGTTCGGCCTCAGGCCGGACAGCCCGCGCTGCTCACCCGCAGCAGGTCGACATGCAACCGGTGGGCACTGCCGGCCCGCCGATAGAACGAGTGCACAACGACCTCCATCGTTCCCCGCATGTGCGCGCAATTTATGCAGGTGGCACTGGTTGCTGTCAACGGTCGAGCGGCCCGGCCGGCTCGTGCGCTGGTCAGGGCGGTGTCGCGGCACACATCGCGGCACCTGAAGGTCCGCTGATAGCGTGTTAACTTGACGTAAACGGTGTGGTTTAGCGAGTTCGCACCGATCAAGCCCGCGTTGTCGACGTCGCCGCCGCGGCGGTCCGGCACGCCCGGCCGTATGTCCGGCACTGCCGCCGCGCGGCCACCTAGCATGATCAAAATGTTGAGGGGAAAGAGCACCATGCCGTCCAAGTTGAGATCGTTCCTGCTGCTGCCGCTGGTCCTGGTGACCGTGGTGCTGGCGGCGGCCTGCGCCGCGCCGACGGGTGGGGACTCCAGCGGCTCCGCCATCAAGATCGGGGTGGCCGACGGCAGCGAGGGCTACTGGCAGGTGTTCCAGCGCAAGGCCGCCGCCGCCGGCATCCAGGTCGAGCTGGTCAACTTCACCGACTACAACCAGCCGAACCCGGCGCTGTCGCAGAAGCAGCTGCAGCTCAACGAGTTCCAGCACCTGCAGTACCTGGCGAACTACAACGTGAAGAACCACGACACCCTGGTGCCGATCGGTGCCACCGCCGTGTACCCGCTGCCGGTGTACTCGCTCAAGCACACCTCGGTCGACCAGATCCCGGCCGGCGGGCAGGTCGCGATCCCCAACGACCCGACCAACCAGGCCAGGGCGCTGCTGGTGCTGCAGGCCGCGAAGCTGGTCACGCTCAAGGGCGGCGGCACCACGCTGTCCACCCCGGGCGACATCGACCCGGCCACGTCCAAGGTCACGGTTGTCGCGGTGGACGCCGCGCAGACCGCCACCAACCTGGCGAGCGTGGACGCCGCGATCGTGAACAACAACTACGCCACCGCCGCCAAGCTCGGCGACGACAAGGTGATCTTCAAGGACGACCCGAACAGCGCCGCCGCCAAGCCCTACATCAACGCGTTCGTGTCCCGCGCCGAGGACAGGGACAACCCGACCTACCTGAAGCTGGCGGCGATCTACCACGACCCGGAGGTCGAGGCGGCGATCAAGCAGGACCTGGGCACCACCGGCGTGCTCAAGAACAACTCCGCGCAGGACCTGCAGGCCACGACCACCGCGCTGGAAGAGACAATCCGCAAGGCCGGCGCGTAACCATGCCTCCCGCGATCAGTTTCCGGCAGGCGTCCAAGGAGTTCCGGGGCGACGGCAAGGCGGTGCTGCGGGCCGTCGACTCGGTGGAGCTGGACATCGAGCAGGGCCGGATCGCCGGCATCATCGGCTACTCGGGCGCGGGCAAGAGCACCCTGGTCCGGCTGGTGAACGGCCTGGAGACGCCGACCCGGGGCACCGTCGTGGTGAACGGCAAGAATCTCGCCGAGCTGACCGCGAAGGGCATGCGGGAGCTGCGCGGGGGAGTGGGCATGATCTTCCAACAGTTCAACCTGTTCTCCTCGCGCACCGTCGCCGGCAACGTGGCCTACCCGCTCAAGCTGGCGGGCTGGCCGAGGCAGCGCCGCGCCGAGCGGGTCGCCGAGCTGCTGGACTTCGTGGGCATCGCGGACAAGGCGCGGCGGTACCCGAGCCAGCTCTCCGGCGGGCAGAAGCAGCGTGTCGGCATCGCCAGGGCACTGGCCACCTCGCCGACGATCCTGCTGGCCGACGAGGCCACCAGCGCGCTGGACCCGGAGACCACCCGGGACGTGCTGGCACTGCTCAAGAAGATCAACCGGGAGCTGGGCACGACGATCGTGGTGATCACGCACGAGATGGAGGTGGTCACCGCGCTGTGCGACGAGGTCGCGGTGATGGAGGCCGGCCGGGTGATCGAGCACGGGCCGATCTACGACGTGTTCGCCGCGCCCCGCGAGGCCGCCACCAAGCGCCTGGTGCAGAGCACCCTGCACGACCGGCCGAGGGCGGAGACGCTGCGCCGGCTGCGCGGCACCTTCCCCGGCCGGATCGTCACCGTCGGCATCCGCGACAGAGGTGAGACCCAGGCGGCGCTGGCCGCCCAGCTGGTCGAGCACGACGTGCGGGCCACGATCATCTACGGCGGCATCGGGGAACTGGCCGACCAGCCGTTCGGCAGCATCACCTACGAGCTCACCGGGGCCGACCCGGCGATCGACGCGCTGGTCCGCGAGCTCGCCGAGCTGGCGCCGGTCGAGGAGTTGGCCGACGAGCCGGCCGGGGACGACGAGCTGGTCACGGCGTCGGCCTCGGTGTCTTCGGTGTCTTCGGCGGCCTCGGCGTCCTCGGTGGACGGCGGGGGTGCCCGATGACCGAGTGGGGCCCGCTCGCGCCGATCCTGCTGCTCTCCTTCCAGCAGACGATCTACCTGGTGGCCTGGACGATGCTGATCGCCGGCGTCGTCGGGCTGGGCATCGGCGTGCTGCTGCACACGACCCGGCGGGGTGGCCTGCTGCCCAGCCAGCCGGTGTTCCAGCTGCTCAACGTGCTGGTCAACATCGTCCGGCCGATCCCGTTCATCATCTTCATCACGGCGATCGGGCCGGTCACGCTGGCGGTGATGGGCACGACGATCGGGACGCGGTCGGTGCTCTTCCCGATGTCGGCGATGGCCAGCTTCGTGATCGGCCGCATCGTCGAGCAGAACCTGGTGGCGGTCGAGCCGGGGGTGATCGAGGCGGCCAGGGCGATGGGCGCGAGCAAACCGCGGATCATCCTGACGGTGCTCATCCCGGAGGCGCTCGGTGCCCTGGTGCTGGGCTACACGTTCATCTTCGTCGCGGTGGTCGACATGTCCGCGATGGCCGGTTACGTCGGCGGCGGCGGGCTGGGCAACTTCGCCATCAGCTACGGCTACCAGCAGTTCAACTGGCCGGTCACGCTGGTCACCGTGGTCATCATCATCGTCATCGTGCAGGCCGCCCAACTGATCGGCAACCGCCTGGCCCGCGCCGCCCTGCACCGCTGACGCGCGCACGGATCGTGGTGGCCACGCACGGGTTGTGGTCCGGGCACACTGCGTTCGGACGTGGCACCCGAGTTGGAACTCGTGTGCGGCGTCCACACGCGGTGTGCCCGCGCCACGACGCGTGTGCCCGCGCCACGCGGCGTGTGCGAGCCAGTTTCGGGCGTTCGGGCGTCGCGTATCGCACGATCGGCGGAAACGGCCGACCCGTTCGGGGGACTGAGACCCGGGTGGGCTTGTTGGCCCTCGGTTCTTGTGGTGTTCGGATTGGACTCGTAGCGTCTCCGCTGGCTGCTAGGCGGAGGTGGGACATCATGGCGGATCGTCTGGGCTCTCCCATGTACAACAGCATGTGGCAGTTGCGTCGGGACGGGTGGAGCAACCTCGAGGAGGCCGGCTCGCGGCTGGTCGAGCGCGGCATGGACGGCGCTCGGGCGGCGGACTGGTTGGAGCGGGTGCGGGAGCTGCTGGACACGTTGGAGCCGCTGGAGCACTACTGGGGGTTCCCCGGCCGGCGCCGGTTCCAGGAGGTGCAGCGGCTGCTGGCCAGCGGGGACCACGGTCGGTTCGCCCGGCTGGTCAGCGACATCAACCGGTCGATGGTGCACGAGACGTTCCGCCAGGGCGCGACCCTGGTGTCCGGGGACAGGCACCCGGGTGACTATCCGGCCGAGGCGCGCACGTCGCCCGCCACGCGGCCCTACTTCGAGGTGCTCGTCGTCGAGGAGATGACCGCGGTGCAGGAGCGGCGGCTGCGCGACGAGCTGCACCAGCTGCGCCGACCGGACGACGAGTTCGTCTACGAGCTGGTGGTGGTACCCAGCTTCACCGACGCGGTGACCGCGGTGCTGTTCAACTTCAACATCCAGGCGTGCGTGATCCGGCGCCGGTTCGGGCACGAGTCGCAGCATGACCTGTCCGAGCTGGGCGTGGTGATGGACGAGCGGGTGGCCGAGGAGTTCGCCGACCAGGAGCCGGACGCCCGCGCGCAGCAGCTGGGGGCGCGGCTGCACGACATCCGCCCGGAGATCGACCTGTACCTGATGGCCGAGGTCGCGGTCGAGGAGATCGCCGGCCGGCTCGGGCAGGACTTCCGCCGCGTCTTCCACGCCAGGGAGGGCTCGCTGGAGCTGCACCTGAGCGTGCTGCGCGGCGTGGCGCACCGCTACCGGGCCCCGTTCTTCCAGGCTGTGAAGGACTACAGCCACAAGCCGACCGGGGTGTTCCACGCGCTGCCGGTGTCGCGGGGCAAGTCCGTCGTGGACTCGCACTGGATCTCCGAGATGGTGGACTTCTACGGGCTGGAGATCTTCCTGGCCGAGACGTCCGCGACCTGCGGCGGGCTGGACTCCCTGCTGGAGCCGACCGGGCCGCTGCGGGAGGCGCAGCGGCTGGCGGCCGAGACGTTCGGCTCGCGGGAGACGTTCTGGTGCACCAACGGCACCTCGACGGCCAACAAGATCGTGGTCCAGGCGATGGTCAAGCCGAACGACATCGTGCTGGTCGACCGGAACTGCCACCAGTCGCACCACTACGGGCTGGTGCTGGCCGGGGCGCAGGTCACCTACCTGGATGCCTACCGGCTCAACGAGTACTCGATGTACGGCGCGGTGCCGCTGACCGAGATCAAGCGGACGCTGCTGGAGCTGCGCGCCGCCGGCAAGCTCGACCAGGTCAGGATGCTGATGCTGACCAACTGCACGTTCGACGGGGTGGTCTACGACGTCGAGCGGGTGATGGAGGAGTGCCTGGCGATCAAGCCGGACCTGGTCTTCCTGTGGGACGAGGCCTGGTTCGCGTTCGCCCGGTTCCACCCGGTCTACCGCCCGCGCACCGGCATGGCCGCCGCGAAGACCCTGCTGAACCGGCTGCGTGACCCGAACTACCAGCTGACCTACGACGCGTACGCCGCGCAGGTCGTCGGCGCCACCGACGAGGAGCTGCTGAACACCCGGTTGCTGCCGGACCCGGCGAAGGCGCGGGTGCGGGTGTACGCGACGCAGTCGACACACAAGACACTGACGTCGCTGCGGCAGGGCTCGATGATCCACGTGTTCGACCAGGACTACGCGCAGAAGGCCCAGGAGACCTTCCACGAGGCGTACATGGCGCACACCTCCACGTCGCCGAACTACCAGATCCTCGCGTCACTGGACCTGGGCCGGCGGCAGGTCGCGCTGGAGGGCCTCGAGCTGGTGCAGAAGCAGGTCGAGTGCGCGATGAGCCTGCGCGACGCGATCGACAACCACCCGCTGCTGAGCAGGTACGTGCGCTGTCTGACCACGGCCGACCTGATCCCCGAGGAGTACCGCCCGTCCGGGATCAACCAACCGCTGCGGTCCGGGCTGACCAACATGATGACCGCGTGGCACTCCGACGAGTTCGTGCTGGACCCGTGCCGGATCACGCTGTCCATCGGTGCCACCGGCATCGAGGGCGATACCTTCAAGCGCACGCACCTCATGGACCGCTACGGCGTGCAGGTCAACAAGACCACGCGCAACACCGTGCTGTTCATGACGCACATCGGCACCACTCGCAGCTCGGTGGCGTACCTGATCGAGGTGCTGGTGGAGATCGTCCGGGAGCTGGACGAGCAGCTGACCGACCACTCGCCCCGCGAGCGGGCCACTCACGACGCCGACGTGCGCCGGCTCACCGTGCCGACCGCGCCGCTGCCGAACTTCTCCGCGTTCCACGACAGCTTCCGCACACCCAGCGAGCCGGCGACGCCCGAGGGGGACATGCGGCGGGCGTTCTTCACCGCCTACGACGAGGAGCTGTGTGAGTACCTGACGCCGGAACAGATCACGAAGACCATGGCCGAGGGCCGCCAGGTCGTGTCGGCCACGTTCGTCACGCCCTACCCGCCGGGCTTCCCGGTGCTCGTGCCCGGCCAGTGCTTCAGCACCGAGATCCTGGACTTCATGGCCAGCCTGGACACTCCGGAGGTGCACGGCTACCGGCCCGAGCTCGGCTACCGGGTGCTCACCGAGCAGGCCCTGCGGGGCAAGGAGCCGCCCAGTAACGGGCACGACGCGCAGCGGGCCGCCACCCTGGAGCTGCCGGCGACGCCGGCGCACTGACCCTCGTGAGTGGCGATGGTCGCGATAGCGACCATCGCCACACACGACCTGGTGGGGGTGCCCAGCAGTGGGTCGAACACACCGGCGAAGAACTCCTCCGGCCGCAGCTCGCCGGTGACCTTGGCGTGCAGCACGGTGCCCTCCCAGCCGCGAATCAGCGTCCGGGCGATGAGGTCGAGGTCCCGGTCCGCGCCGAGCTCGCCGGCCGCGACGGCCTCGCGCAGCACCTCGGTGACGGCCTCGGCCCAGCGGGCGAAGCCGCCGGCCACCGCGTCCCGCAGCACAGGGCTCTGCCCGGCGATCTCGGTGGCGAAGTTGCCGAGCATGCAGCCGCACTCGACGCCGACCCGGAGCACGTCCTCGCCGAGGAAGACGAAGTGCGCCCGCAGCCTGGCCAGCGGCGGCAGGCTCGGGTCCTTGAGCCGGCCGAACTCCCGGCCGACGCCGTAGCGCTGCAGCGCCTCGAGGGCCATGTCCTCCTTGCTGGAGAAGTAGTTGTAGAACGAGCCCTTGGGTAGGCCCGCCGCGTCGGTGATGTCCTTGACGCCGCTACCGTTGTAGCCGCGCCGGTGGAACTGCCCGAGCGCCGCCGCCACGACGTTCTCCTTCAGGCTGGGCCTCGGCATCGTCCTGCTCCCTCGTCCGGTAGCTCGATCCGCCCATCTAATATGACCGATCGTCTAAAGACAAGATACCTCGCCGCGGCGCGTCCGGCAGCCTGCTAGCTGCGTTCCCGGCATGGGCTTGACAGTCTTGAGACGACCGGTCATATTCATATTGTTGACCCGACTCGAGGAGTCCGAGATGAGCGACCTACTCGACCACGTGCTGGATGCCCACGGTGGGCTCGACCGCTGGCGTGCGCTGACCACGGTCGACGCGACGATCGTCAGCGGTGGTGAGCTCTGGGGCACAAAGGGGCTGGTGCAGGACCCCAACCCGCGCGAGATGACCGTGCTGCTGCACCGGGAGTGGGCGTCGCTGCGGCCCTACGGCGCCCCCGACCAGCGGACCGTGTTCACCCCGGACCGGATCGCGATCGAGAAGCTGGACGGCGCGGTCGTGGCGGAGCGCCTCGACCCGAGGGCGTCCTTCGCCGGGCACGGCCGGCTCACGCCGTGGGACGCCCTGCACCGCGCGTACTTCAACGGCTACGCGCTCTGGACCTACCTGGCCACCCCGTTCCTCCTGGCCATGCCCGGTTTCTCGGTCGTCGAGACCGACCCGGTGCGGGAGCACGGCGAGACGTGGCGGGGCCTGCGGGCCACGTTCCCGGCGGACATCGCGAGCCACAGCACCGTGCAGGACTTCTACTTCGGTCCTGACCTGTTGCTGCGCCGGCACGACTACCACGTGGACGTGGCCGGCAGTTTCCCCGGCGTGCACTACGTCCACGACTTCGCCGACTTCGACGGGATCAAGGTGCCGACGACCCGCCGGGCCTACCGGCGGGAGACCGACGAGGGCCCCGTGCTCGACCAGTTGATGGTCTCGATCGACCTGAGCAACGTCCGCTTCCGCTGAGCGGGCCGCCGCCCGGCGCGCTGGTCAGCCCAGTGCGTGCCGGGCGAAGAAGTCCATGATCACCGGGGTGGCGTCGAGGACGGTCGGCTTCGGCGAGTCCGGGTTGGGCTGCGTGCTCGGCCAGAAGTGCGCCAGGCCGTCGATCTTGTAGTGCAGCACCTCGGCCCGGCAGCGGTTCGGCGGCCAGTGACTGATGTGGACCACGCCCCGGTGCTCCTCCCGGGTGTCGGGTGGGCCTTGGCAGCCGTTCCGGTCGGCCCAGCCGGCGAGCCAAGCCGGCAGCGGCGGCAGGCCCTTCGCGGGCACGCCGGCGTAGGGGATCGTGGTGTCGGCCGCGCCGTGGAAGTCCAGGATCGGCGCCGGCCGGCTCGGTCGGCACGCGCCGCCCTCGGGATAGAAAGCGCCGGAGACCGGGGCGAACGCGGCGATCCGCCCGGGCAACCGGCAGGCCAGCACACCCACGAAGCCGCCGCCGTTGGACTTGCCCGCCGCGTAGATCCGGGCCGGGTCCACGCACAGCTCGCGCTGCAACTGGTCGAGCAGGTCGGCGGTGAACCGCACGTCGTCGGCCGCCGCTGAGTACGGCGCCCCGGTCCAGGCGGTCTCGCCGTCGGTGCCGACCAGCCCCCGCGGGTACACCGCGATGTCCGGCGTCGAGGAGAACCCGGACAGCTCCTCCTGGTAGGCCGACGTCCGCTTGTGGCCGTGGAACGAGAGCACCAGCGGGCGGGGTCGGGCCGGGTCGTAGTCGGCGGGCAGGTGCAGCAGGTAGTCCCGCCGCACGCCGCCGGAGGTCAGGGTCTGGGTCGTCGAGTGCCCCGGGGGCACCGGGGCGGGTCGCCCGCACCCGGTCGAGGCCACCGACGCATCCGTGACCGTGGCCGGACCGGTGCCGGGCGCGGCTGTTGCGCTGGTGTCGCCGGCCGGCGCCGCGCCCCCGACCGGCGCCGCGCTCCCGCTGGGCGCCGGAGTGCTCGCGGCCGGACCGGACGCACCGGGACCGGTGCCGGTGCAGGCCACGGTCCCGACGCCCGTGGCCAACACCAGCACCAGCACCGCCCGGCCGAGGGCCGGTCGCCACGAGGTGGTGCTCACCGGATGCCGGCGAGCGCCGCCTCGGTGGGCACCGGGGCCGCGGTGGGCGGTTCGTCCAGCAGGGTCGTCTCGTCGAACGGGTCGGCGCCCGCGAACACCCGCAGGGCCTTGGCCCGGTCGAACTCCTGCGTCCACGCCCCGATCAGCACCGTGGCGACCGCGTTGCCGGCGAAGTTGGTCAGTGCGCGGGCCTCCGACATGAACCGGTCGATGCCCAGGATGAAGCCGACCCCGCCGACCAGGTCGGGACGGTGCGACTGCAGGCCACCGGCCAGGGTGGCGATGCCCGCCCCGCTGACCCCGGCGGCACCCTTGGCCGCGATGATCATGAAGAGCAGCAGCGAGATCTGCTCGCCGGCCGAGAGGGGGCTGCCCTGGGCCGAGGCGATGAACAGCGTCGACATCGTCAGGTAGATCGCGGTGCCGTCCAGGTTGAACGAGTAGCCGGTCGGCACGGTGATGCCGACGACCGACTTGCCGACACCGAGGTGCTGCATCTTGGCGATCAGCCGGGGCAGCGCCGACTCCGACGACGACGTGGACAGGATCAGCAGGAACTCCCGGCCCAGGTACCGCAGCAGCGAGAGCACGTTGATCCGCGCGCCGAACCAGAGCACCGCGCCGAGCACACCGAAGACGAAGACCGCGCAGGTGAGATAGAAGGCGACCATGACCATCGCAAGGCTCTGCAGGGCCGCCACCCCGGTCGAGCCGACGACCGCCGCGATCGCGCCGAACGCACCGATCGGGGCCACCCACATGACCATGGACAGGATGCGGAACACCCAGCGCTGGATGTGCTCGACGCCCCGCAGGATGGGCTTGCCCGCCGCGCCGAGCTTCTGCACCGCGAAGCCGGCGAGCAGCGCCACGAGCAGGGTCTGCAGCACGGAGCCGCTGGTGAACGCCGAGAGCAGGCTGGTGGGGATGACGTTGAGCGGGAAGGTCCCCGCCGCCCCGCCACCGGCGGCCTGCTGGTGGGCCTTGGCCACGGCGGACGGGTCGAGGTGCAGGCCGGAGCCGGGGTGGATCAGGTTGCCGACGACCAGCCCGATGGCCAGCGCGACCGTGGACATGACCATGAAGTAGGTGAGCGCGAGCACGCCGACCTTGCCGACCCGGGCGGCCTTGGCCACCGAGCCGATGCCGAGCACGATCGTGCAGAAGATGATCGGCGAGATCAGCATCGTGATCAGGCTGACGAACCCGGTGCCCAGCGGTGCGAGCTGCTTGGCGAATCCCGGTGCGGCGAAGCCGACGACCACGCCGAGCGCGACGGCGACCACGACGGCGATGTAGAGGTAATGGGCTCGGTTACGGTGTGCTGGCGCGGCCGGGTCGACCGTGCCCTCGGTGTCGTGCGGACTCGGCACCGTTGCCTCCTGTAGGAGTCCTGCGCACCGTCATCGGTGCGACTAGGGATGGACTATCCGGTGCGCGGTGAGCTGGGTCACCGTTGTGGTCATAGAGTTCGCGTCGAACTTCGGAACTCCCGGCCGGTTTGTGCTGGTATTACCGGGTGGGCACGCGGAGAGAGGGCTGGAGCCTGGCGCGCCAGCTCCTGCTGTTGCAGTTGGCCGGGATCGTCGTGCTGGTGGCGGTGGGCAGCGGCCTGGCCTGGCTGGAGGCGGCGAGGGCGATCAACGACCGCGCCCGCAACGAGGTGATCGCGGTGGCCAGGACCGTGGCGGACGCGCCGTCCGTACTCACCGCGGTGACCGGCCCGAACCCGACCGGGGTGCTCCAGCCGTTCGCCGAGCGGGTCCGGACGGACACCGAGGTGGACTTCATTACGATCATGAACTTGGGCGGCGTGCGGTACACCCACCCCGATCCGTCGGTGATCGGCCTGCGGTTCATCGGCAACACCGAGGCCGCGATCCACGGTCAGGTGCTCACCGAGACGTACACCGGCACCCTCGGGCCCTCGATGCGCGCCGTAGTGCCGGTCTTCGACCCCGCGCACCGCGTCGTCGCCCTGGTCGCGGTCGGGATCAAGATCAGTGCGCTGTCCGCCGAGCTGACCGCTCGGCTCGTACCGCTGTTCTCGGCCGCGCTCGCGGTGCTGGCCGTCGGCGGGGTGGGCAGCTGGCTGGTCAGCCGGCGGCTGCGCCGGGAGACCCGGGGCCTCGCGCCGGCCGAGCTGAGCAGCGTGTTCGCCTCCTACGAGGCCACCCTGCACGCGGTGCGCGAGGGTCTGGTGCTGGTCGCGCCCGACGGTTCGATCACGCTGTGCAACGACGGCGCGCGCGACCTGCTCGGCCTGGAGGCGAACCCGGAGGGCACCAACGTATCCGCGCTGCCGGTGCCGACCGCGCTGGCCGAGGCGATGTGCGAGGTCACGCCACGGATCGACGAGATACACGTGACGGACACCCGGGTGCTCGTGCTGAACACCGCCCGGGTGCGGGCGGGGCAGCGGGACCAGGGCAACGTCGTCCAGGGCCGGGTCGATCAAGGCAACGTCGTCACCCTGCGCGACCACACCGACCTGCAGCTGCTGACCGGTGAGCTGAACACCACCCGGGGGCTCGCCGAGGCCCTGCGCTCGCAGGCGCACGAGGCCGCGAACCGGCTGCACACCGTGGTCTCGCTGGTCGAGCTGGGCCGGCCGGCCGAGGCGATCGAGTTCGCGACCGCCGAGCTGGCGGTCGCCCAGGAGCTGACCGACCGCGTGGTCGGCGCGGTGTCCGAGCCGGTGCTCGCCGCGCTGCTGCTGGGCAAGGCCGCCGAGGCGCACGAGCGGGGCGTCGAGCTCGACCTGACCGAGGACACCGCGCTCGGCGACCTGGACTTGCGGGGCGTCGAGCCGAGGGCGCTGATCACCATCCTGGGCAACCTGGTGGACAACGCCATCGACGCCGCGATCGAGGGCGCCGGCGAGCACGACGGCCGGCCGACCGTGCTGGTCACCGCGAAGGTCGCTGACGGCGAGCTGCTGCTGCGGGTCTCGGACACCGGGCGCGGGGTACCGGACACGGCGCGCAACGAGGTGTTCCAGCGCGGCTGGTCGACCAAGTCGCAGGAGGGCCCGGTCGGCCATGGGCTGGGGCTGGCGCTGGTCGGCCAGGCGGTGCGGCGCTACCGGGGGCGGATCGACCTGGCCAACGAGGGCGGCGCGGTGTTCACCGTCCGGCTGCCGCTGCTGCGCGAGGCGGTCCGGTGATCAGGGTGCTCGTGGTCGAGGACGACCCTGTCGCCGCGGAGGCCCACCGCCAGTACGTCGGCCGGGTCGAGGGCTTCGAGGTGGCCGGGGTGGCCCACACCGGTGCCGACGCGCTGCGGATCAGCGAACGCCAGCACGTCGACCTCGTGCTGCTCGACTTCTACCTGCCCGACACGCACGGGCTGGCCGTCTGCCGGGCGCTGCGGGCGGCGAGCACCTCGGTCGACGTGATCGCGGTGACCTCGGCGCGGGACCTGGCGGTGGTCAAGGCGGCGGTGTCGATCGGCGTGGTGCAGTACCTGCTCAAGCCGTTCACCTTCGCCTCGCTGCGGGACAAGCTGCAGCGCTACGCCGAGTTCCGCCTCAACGTCGGCTACGCGGCGGACCAGGCCGACGTCGACCGCGCGCTGGCCAGCCTGCGCGGGCCGGTCCAGCCGGAGCTGCCGAAGGGCATGAGCGAGGAGACCTTGAACATGGTCATCCGCGCCCTGTGGGAGCAGCCGGACGGCCTGTCGGCGGCCGCCGCGGCCGCCGCGACCGGTGTCTCGAGGGTGACCGCGCGCCGCTACCTGGAGTACCTCGCGGACAGCGGGCTGGCCAAGCGTGAACCGCACTACGGCCAGGTCGGCCGCCCCGAGGTCTGGTACCGCAGCCTCACCAGGGGCGCGCCGGGCTGACCCCACGGCGGGCGGGTCAGCCTCGGGGCAGCGGCGGGATGGGGCGGCGCGGGGGTCGGGCCCCGCCGAGCATCAGCTGGACGCGGGCCCCGCCCTGTGGCGACCGGCCGAGGCGCAGGCTGCCGCCGGACTCCTCGGCCGTCTGCCTGGCGATGTCGAGGCCGAGCCCGGTGGAGGCGATGCTGGAGTGGCCGCGCCGGATGGCCGCGAGGTCGGCGAACCCCGGGCCGGCGTCGTCCACCCGGACCATCGCGCCGCCCCTGCCCTCCCGGCTGATCGACACCCAGAACGGCACGCCGGGCCGCGTGTGGGCGAAGACGTTGCTCAGGATCGCGTCGAACGTGGCCTCCAGGTCGGCCGGGCTGGCGTGCACGTGCACCGGCTCCGCCGGCAGGTCCCGGCCGATCAACCGCCCGGTGTCCTCGGCGAGCGCCGCCCAGAACTCGATGCGCTCGCGGGCGATCGCGGTCAGCTCGCACAGCTGGGTCACGTGGCTCGTCGGCGGCGGCCGCCGGGACATCCGGATCACCTCGTTGACGGCCTTGGTCACGGCGTCGTAGTCGGCGAGCAGGCGCTGGGTGGCCGGCGAGTCGGGGATGGCGTCGATGTCCAGCCGCAGTGCGGTCAGCGGGGTGCGCAGCCGGTGGGTGAGGTCGGCGTTGCGCTGGCTGCGCTCGTCGAGCAGGTGGTCGACGCGGATCGCGAGCAGGTTGAGCTGGTCGCCGACGCGGCGGATCTCGGGGGGCCCGGCGGGGCGGACCCGGGCGGTGAGGTTGCCGTCGGCCATCCGGTCGGCGACCTTGGCCAGGTCGGCCACCGAGCGCAGCAGGCCGCGGGCGAGCCGCTCGGCCAGCACGACCGCGATCAGGGTGGCCGCCGCCGACAGGGTCAGGCTCAGCAGCGTGAGCAGCCTCGACTCGGCCACGATCGCGTCGTCGCTGGCCAGCACCCTGATCACGGTCGCGCAGGCCGCCCCGTCGCGGACCGGCAGCAGTACCTCGATGCCGCCGTCGGTGTCGGCGGTGGAGGTCCGGCAGGAGGCGAGGGCGGCCAGGATCGTGGGGGACCGCGGCACCGGCACGCCGATGGCGTCGCCGCCGGCGGACAGGATCGAGACGGCGAACCCGTTCTCCGGCTGGGTGGGCAGCGAGCTCGGCACGAGGTTGTGGGTCAGCGGGATCAGCTCGGCGGCCTGCTGCATCGCCGCCAGGGTGACGCGGTGGTCGGCGTCGCGCCGGATCAGGATCAGCACCGGGATCAGGAACGTGATCAGGACGACGGACAGCGCGGCCAGCACGACCGCGATCAGGTGTCCCCGCACGTTGCCTCAGCCCGTCGGCGCGGCCAGCCGCAGCCCGATGCCGCGCACGGTGTGCAGGTAGCGCGGTGCCTGCGCGCTCTCGCCGAGCTTGCGCCGCAGCCAGGACAGGTGCACGTCCACCGTCTTGTCCGTGCCGCTGAACGGGACCTGCCACACCTCGGTCAGCAGCTCGCGCTTCGTGACGACCTCACCGGGCCGCTGGGCGAGGTAGCAGAGCAGGTCGAACTCCCTCGGCGCCAGCTGCAGCTCGGTGCCGTCCAGCGTGGCGGTCCGGGCGGACTGGTCGATGACCAGTCCACCGATGGTCAGGGCCGGCTTCGGCAGCCGCACGTTCAACCGGCCCCGGCGCAGGGTGGCCCGGATCCGGGCCAGGAACTGGTCGCCGCCGAACGGCTTGACGATGTAGTCGTCCGCGCCGGCGTCGAGCATCGAGACGATCTGGCGCTCCTCGTCGCACGCGGTGGCCACGATGATCGGCACCTCGCTGACCGCGCGGACCATCCGCAGTACCTCTTCGCCGTGCACGTCGGGCAGCCCCAGGTCCAGCACGATCAGGTCGGGCTGGCAGTCCAGCGCCGCCTGCAGGCCGGCGAACCCGGTCGAGGCCGAGGTGGTCGCGAAGTCGCCGACGGTGAGGGAGCGGAGCAGGCCGCGGCGGACGTCGGCGTCGTCCTCGATCACCAGGACATGAGGCACAGCGTGAGCGTATCGGCACAGCCCGTGACACACGCGGCGGGCTCGGACATCGGGCCCTGGCGGCCGGGCTGTGCTCGATCGGTACCGGATCGCCACCGGTCCGGGGCTCGATCAGCGCCGGATCGCCGCCGTGTCACCCGGTCCGGGGAACCGTGCCGGCACCGGGCCGCCCCGTCGGGGCAACCTGAGTCACCTTGATCGCCGCCGGTCGTTGGCCGAGATAGACCTGGCGTGGGTGGGCTCCGCGACGCACGCGATGTGCGGGCGGCGCGCCGATCCCGTCGGGTCGCGACTTCTTGGGGGTACGAAGGTGTCGAACGCGCCGCGGGCTCAGCGGGACGCGCCGGGCAGTGGTTCCGTCACGATGCTCGGCGACCGTGACCGGGTGGTGGCGATGGCGAAGACCCAGCCCATGCGCCCGGGTGGTGCGCCGCCGCACCCGAGGTCCACCGGTCCGGGCGGACCCGCTGGGCCGGCCGGGCCGGGCTTTGCGGGTGGCCCGGGCTATGCGGGTGGGCCGGGCTTTACCGGTGGGCCGGGCTTTGTGGCTGGGCCGAACTTCGCGGCGCCGGAGCGCGCCACCCCGGTTGGGAGGCTGCGTCGGCTGTCGGACCGGTTCGAGGCGATGTTCAGCCGGCCGGCCTCCTCGGGCGGCTCCGAGTTCCGTCCCGCCCGGGCCTGGCTGCTCGCGGCGATCTGCGGCCTGCTCGGGCTGTCGCTGGTGCTGGCCGCGCTCGCCGTCGCCGGTCGCCAGGTCCCGCCGCCGCCCCCGCCGGTGCCCATGACCGCCCCGGCTCCCCAGGTGGCACCGCTGCCCCCGTCCACCGCGGCCGAGGCCGTGCCCCCGGCCGATCCGGCTCCGGCCCGCCGGCCTACCGCGCCGGCCCGGTCGGGCGGCGGGTCGGGCGCGGCTGCCCCGGCGGACTCAGGCTCGGACTCCGACGCCGACTCGGACGGGGACTCGGACTCCGGGTCGGACTCCGACTCGCACTCGCGGCCGGGCTGGACCAGCTTCGGCCACAAGCCCGGCTGGGCGCCCTACGGGCAGCGCGACGACCGAGACGACATGGCCAGGGACTTCATGCGCTACCGGACGAAGACCGAGTTTCCCTCGGAACACCATTCCCGCTAACCATAGTCTTGTCTTATCTCGACCTTATCGTTCACTCGGGCAGACTCCCTCTCGAGTACGAAGCGCTCCCCGCTCGAGGCGTCGCGAAACCCGCGATACCCGGTGGTGGGCGTGGGCCTGAACGGGAAGTTCCGGGGGTAGCTTGACGATGATCGATACCAGCGTGCGCCAGCAGGACGCGACATTCTCCGTGTCTGAAGTGGCCAGTGTGCTCAATGTGTCGAAGATGACCGTGTACCGACACATTCAGAGCGGCCGGCTCGAGGCGGAGCGGGTGGGCAGTTCGTACCGCGTCACGGCGGGGTCGCTGCGGCGAATTCTGGAGGACGACTGGCGCGAGCGGGGCTGACCTCGCGCCTGTTCTATTTGTTTCGGCTGTGACAGTTGTGGCTCATGTGTTTATTGTTTCACCGCGGATCGTGCGGGGCCAATAGTGGTATCGGTAGGCCCGTTCCGTCGGATTGTTCGATATCCGGTGGGGCGGGCCTACCGGTGTTCGGAACTCGCCGCGGACCTCTGGTACTCCCGAGCCCCTCTGGCCACCTTGGCCCACTGCACCGGGCGATGGACACGATCTACGGCTGTAGCACACTAGCCGCCCGCGACGGGCAGGCGGTCGCCGGCGGCGAGCAAGGTGCGCACCGACTCGAAGGCAGCCGCGAACCCGGCCACGTGGCCGTACTGCCGCACCGCCGCCGCGAGGTGCTCCCGAGCGGGTCGGGACCGGCCGAGCCGGTGCGCGAGCCGGGCCAGGGTGAGGTCCACCGGCCCGGTGCACAGCATCATCGTGCCCAGCACCGCCAGCCGGCCGCTCTGGCGTTGCAGCTGGCCGTAGAGGTGCGCGGGGTCGGGCGCGCCGAGCCGGGCGGCGACCTCGCCCAGCTCGGCGAGCATGAAGTCGCTCGCCCACCGGGGCGTGCCGGGCGGCCGGCTGAGCTGCCAGCGGTTGAGCAGCTGGCGGGCGGTGGCGGGGTCGCCGGCCTCGATCGTGGCCAGTACCGCCGTGGGCCGCAGCGGCTCGCCGCCGCCGACCGGCTCGGCGACGCCGACCAGCTCCCCGGCGCAGTCGCCCAGTCGTCCCCGGGCGCGCGCCAGGCCGCTGCCCTGGATCACCCGGCACCACTGGGCGTGCCGGAAGCCGGCGTGCTCGACCCCTCGGTAGCCGGCGTCGATCAACCGCGTCGCGGCGGCCCACTCACCGCGGAACAGGGCCCGGGTGATCCGGTGGCAGGTGGCGTGCACCTCGGCACCGGTGAGGCCGGCCGACCGGGCCAGCTCGCCGCTCGCGACCAGCTCCCGCTCGCACTCCGCCAGCCGGCCCCGGTGCAGCAGGATCGCCATCCGGTGCATCCGCGCGTACACCTCGGTGGTGGCCGGCAGCCCCTGGCCGACGAGGGCCAGCGCTTCGTCGGCCGCCGCCAGCCGGTCCGGCTCGCGGTCGGGGGACCAGCTGGCCTGGACGTAGTTGTTCAGCGCCCGCCCGAGCAGCGCGGGGTCGCCGAGGCCACGGGCCAGCTCGATGCCCTCGCGGGCCAGGCGCTCGATCTCGGCGGGGTCCCGGCCGGCCGCCCCGAGCCGGATCGCGAGCGCGCCGAGCAGCGTGAACCGCCGGGCCGGCGGCAGCGGCCGGTCCAGCAGCGTGCGCAGGGAGGTGACCACCATGGCCTCCACCGGGGCCGGCAGCTCCCAGGTCCACAGCGCCACCTGGCCGAACAGGGCGGCCGCCTCGACCACGTCGTCGTGCAGCTCGCCGTGCGTGGCGCGGGCGAGGGCCAGCGCGTCGGCCGTGGCGCGGATGCTGCCGCCGACGTTGCCGGCCAGCGCGTGCTCCTCGCTGAGTGCGCGCAGCGTGTCGTAGCGCCGCGGTCCCCGGTCCCCGGTGGGCAGCACGGCCAGCGCGCGCTCCCGGTGGCGGACCGCGCGGTCCGGGGCGAGGCGGTCCCTGGCCTGGTCGGCGGCCGCGCTACAGGTTAGGAAGGCCGGTTCCGAGGCGGTGCCGTGGGCGCCGTGGAACCGGTGCCGGGCCAGGTCGTCCAGGTGCTCGGCGGAGTCCGGGCCGTGTACCCCCACGATCGCGTCGGCGAGCTCGGCGTGCAGCTGGGCGCGCTCGCTGGGGCCGATCCGGGAGACCAGGGCCTTCCGAGCGATGTCGTGCGCGAACTGCCAGCGCAGCGTCTGCTCGTCCTGGCGGAGCAGCCCCGAGCGCTGCGCCGGCTCGAGCGCGGCGACCAGCGCCGTCGGCCCGAGGCACCGGGCACTGGCGAGCACCCGCAGGTCGAGGTCCGCGCCGCCCAGCGCCGCGAGCCGCAGCACGGCCCTGGTGTCGGCGGGCAGCCGGTCGTGGCGCTGCTCGACGACCGCCTGCACCGAGTCCGGCACCCGGTCGCCGACCCTCGGCCGTCCGTCGTAACACCGCAGCAGCTCCACCAGGTAGAACAGGTTGCCGCCGGTTCGCCGGTGAATGGTCACGGGGTCGGCTCCGGGCGCCGAGGCGTAGCTGTCCAGCATCGTGGCGACCTGGTCGACGGTCAGCGGCGGGATCGGGATCCGGCGCACCAGGTGCTCGCGGTCCAGCGCGATGACGGTGGCCTCGACCGCCGGGTCGACCGAGGTGTCGGGCGTGCAGCGGGTGGTGATCACCAGGCAGCGGCGGCGGTCCAGCCGGGCCGCGATCAGGCGCAGCACGTGTAGCGACAGCGTGTCGGCCCACTGCAGGTCGTCCAGCACGATGAGCAGCGGGCACTGCCGGCTCGCCTCCAGCACCGTGTCGGCGATCTGCTGGCAGAGCCGGAACCGGGCGGTGGCCGGGTCGCCGCCGGGCGCGCCGACGGCCGGCACCGGCAGCCCCAGCGCGCGCAGCACCTGCTCCCACGGCCACAGCGGCGGGGCGGCCAGGTCGCGCATCGTGGCCGACCAGACGGCCCGTGCACCGCCGGCCTCGGCGAGCTCCCTGGCGGCCTCGGCCAGCCGGGTCTTCCCGATACCGGCCTCGCCGTCGAGCATCACCAGGTGGCCGCCGCCGGCGTGCATCTCGCTGAGCAGGTCGGTGAGGCGGGCCAGCTGGGGCTCCCGCCCGATCAGCACCTCGCTGGCCGGGTCCGCCGCCGCGGCCGCGCGGATCCGGACGACCTCGGGCGCGGGCGGGCGCAGGGACGGGTCGCGGCGCAGGATCGCGGTGTGCAGCGCCTCGGTCTCGGGGTCGGGCGGCAGGCCCAGCTCCCGGTCGAGCACACCCCGGCACTCCTGGTACGCGGCCAGGGCGTCGGCCTGCCGGCCGTCCCGGTAGGTGGCCAGCATCAGCTGGCGCCAGTACGGCTCGCGCAGCGGCTGCTCGCGGACCAGGGCCCGGGCCGAGGTGGCCGCCGGCGTCGTCCGGCCGAGCTCCAGCAGCGCGCCGACCCGCAGCTCGAACGCCCGCAGCCGCAGCTCGACCAGCGGCTGGGTCAGCTCGGACTGGGTCAGGGTGGCGCCGAGGTCGAGGTAGGGCTCACCCCGCCACAGCGCCAGCGCCCGGTCGGCGGTCTCCAGCGCCTCGGTGGCCGACGCCGACCCGGCCTGCTCGACCAGGAGCGCGAACAGCGAGGCGTCGACCTCGGCCGGCACCGCCTGCAGCAGGTAGCCGGAGCCGCTGGTGGAGATCACGTGGTCGGTGGCGTTGCCCCGGCGGGTCGGGTCGAGCACCTTGCGCAGCTGGGAGACGTAGGAGTGCAGGGTGCCCACCGCGGCCGCCGGCGGCTCCGCGCCCCACACCTGGTCGATCAGCCGGTCCGTGGACACCACCCGGCCGGCCTCGGCGACCAGCGCACAGGTCAGCGCCCTCGGCTTGGGACCGCCGACCGGGACCAACCGACCAGCCGAGTCCCGTACCTGCACCGGGCCCAACACCCCGAACCTCGGATCCATGCTCTCCCCGTGACCGCGCAGTCAGCGCTGCCCACGGGCTCGGCGCGCGGTCGCGAAACCTCGACCACGCACCGCGAGTCCGTAGGGCACCCCTCCCCAAGACTGACGAGTTGAGCACGGGGACCTTTCAACTCGCTGTCAGAGCTGGTAGGGGAGGCCGCCGCTCGGCCAGGCGGGCGGTTTCGGTCGGGCTCACCTGAAACCGACGGCCGGGGCTTAGAGACCTCACAGGAACGGGCCACACGATGAGCGGCGGGTGGGAACCGGCTGGAGGGGGACGGCGGTGGTGGTCGAGAAGGTGTTGCCGGAGCGCCGCAGGGACGGGCCGGCGCCGCGCGGGCGGCCCCGGTTCGGCTGGGCCGACCTGCTGGGACCGGTCGGCCTGGCCTCGGTGGTCGCCGTGGTCTGCCTCTGGGTGCGCAACGAGGGCGCGGAGGGCTTCGGCCAGGGGTCGCGCGCGATCGGCTCCGCCGGTCTGCTGACCGGGCTGCTCGCGTCGGACCTGATGGTGCTGCAGGTCGTGATGATGGCCCGGATCCCGTGGGTGGAGCGGGCCTGGGGCCACGACCTGCTCGCCCGCCGCCACCGCTGGGTCGGCTTCGCCTCGCTCTGGTTGATGCTGGCCCACGTCGCGCTGTTCGTCGCGGAGCGGTTGACCAGGCAGGGCGGTGCCGGCTGGGTGCGCATGCGGACCCTGTTCCTGACCGACCCGTGGATGCTGTTCGCCACGCTCGGCACGGTCATGGTGATCGGCGTGGTGGTGACCTCGGTCCGGCGGGCCCGCCGGCGGCTGCGCTACGAGTCGTGGCACCTGCTGCACCTGTACGCCTACCTGGGCATCGCGTTCAGCTTCCCGCACCAGATCGCCGACGGCGCCGAGTTCCACGACCCGGTCGCCCTGATCTACTGGTGGGCGCTGTACCTGTTCGCGGCGGTGGCCACGCTGGTCTGGCGGGTCGGGCTGCCGCTCTGGCGCTCGGCCTACCACCGGATGCGCGTGGCGGGCGTGTGCGCCGAGGGGCCCGGCGTCGTGTCCGTGACCGTCGAGGGGCACCGGCTGGACCGGCTGCGCACGAGGTCCGGCCAGTTCTTCATCTGGCGGTTCCGCGATGGGCCCGGCTGGACCCGGGGCAACCCGTACACGATCTCCGCGGCGCCCCGGCCCGACCGCCTGCGGGTCACGATCCAGGTGGCCGGCGACGGCAGTGCGCGCGCCGCTGCCCTGTGCCCCGGCACCCGGGTCCTGATCGAGGGTCCGTACGGCACGCTGACCGCCGACCGGCGCCGGCACCCCCGGATGCTCCTGGTGGCCGCCGGGGTCGGCATCACGCCGCTGCGCGCGCTGCTCGAGGACGCGCCCTACGAGCCGGGGGAGACCGCGCTGATCTACCGGTTCACCCGCTCGGAGCACGCCATCTTCACCGCCGAGCTGGCCGAGCTGGCCCGCCGCCGGGGCGTCGAGCTGCACTTCCTGCCGGGGCCCCGGCGTGCCGACGGATCCTGGCTGCCCACCGGGCTCGACGGCGAGCCGGACGACGTCGGCGCGCTCCTCTCGCTGGTCCCGGACGTCGCCGACCGGGACGTCTTCGTCTGCGGCCCGTCGATGTGGATCTCCTCGGTGCGCCGGGCGCTGCGCCGGGCCGGCGTGGACCGCGAGCAGATCCAGACGGAGGAGTTCGCCTGGTAGGCCGGTCGTTCTTCGCTCGTTCTTGTTCGCCGCTGTCTCGGGAAGGGTCCCCATGCGCCGCATCACCCTGTGGCTCAGCGCCACGCTCACCGTGGTCGCACTGGCGACCAGCTACCAGGCCGGCCTCACCGGCGGCAAGGCCGGCGAGGGGGAGCACGGACCCCACGGCAACGTCGCCTGCGTGCACCCCGACGGGCCGAAATGAGCTGACACCGGGGGCTACTGTTCAGGTATGTGGTCCTCGGTCGCCGAGGCGCTGTTCCTCGTGGCCGCCGGTGCCCTGGCCGCCCTGGTCGGCAGCGCGGGCGGGATCACCTCGCTGATCTCGTACCCGGCGCTGCTCGCGGTCGGCATCGGCCCGCTGCCGGCCAACGTGAGCAACGCCGTCGCGCTGGTGGCCAGCGGGCTCGGCTCGACGTTCGGCGCCCGGCCCGAGCTCGCCGGGCACCATGCCCGGCTGCGCCGGATGGCGGTGCCCGCCGTGACCGGTGGCACGGTCGGCGCGGTCCTGCTGCTGGTCACACCGGCGCAGGTGTTCGGCTGGATCGTGCCGTTCCTGATCGCGCTGGCCGCGGTGTTGCTGCTCGCGCAGCCGACCATCTCCCGGTGGCGTGAGGCCCGGGACCGGCCGGGGCGCCCGGTGCTGGTGCACGCCGGGCTGTTCGCGGTATCGGTGTACGGCGGCTACTTCGGCGCCGGCGGGGGTGTGCTGACCCTGGCGTTGCTGCTGATCCTGGTCGACTCGAACGTGGTCAGGGCCAACGCCTTCAAGAACTACGTACTGATGCTCGCCGACGCGGTCACCGCGGTCGTGTTCGTGGTGGCCGGCCCGGTGCGGTGGTCGGCCGTGCTGCCGCTGGCGGTGGGTGCGCTCGTCGGCGGCGCGCTCGGGCCGTCGGTGGCGCGGCGGATGCCCGCTCGCCTGCTCCGGATCGCGGTGGCCGTGCTCGGGCTCGGGCTGGCCGGCTGGCTGCTCTTCGACGCCGTGCGCTGAGCGGCTGGCCCGCGGCGGCTGGCCCGCGGCGGCTCACCGGGACTCCCCGCGCGGCCTTACCGCGCGTGCTCGCCGAGCCAGTCCAGGGCCGCCTCGGCGTACCGCAGCACCGAGACGTGCCCCTCCTCCGGGCGCAGCCAGAACTGGGCCGACGGGCAGTGCCGGGCCAGCCACGCGCCGTGTGAGCTGGGCACCATTCGGTCCTCGCCACCGTGCACCACGAGCACCGGCACCCCGACCTGCCCCGGCTCGAAGCCCCACGGCCGGACGAAGGCCAGGTTGTCGTCCACCGTGCCGCCGGTACCCGCCTGGATCGCCTGCCAGGCAATGCGGCCCAACCACTCCCAGGGCCCGGCGAGCGCGGCATGGTCGGCGGGGGTGAACAGCTCGGGGTCGAAGTCGGCGCCGGCCAGGTGCCGCTCCAGCGCGGCCCGTCCCTCGGCGGCGGCCCGCAGCTCAGCCGCACCGGCCGCCCCCATGCCCGCGAACCAGTCCAGTCCCTCGGCGCCGGCCGGGGCCAACCCGGACACGCTGCCCGCGGCGAGCACCCGGTCCGGCAGCAAGGCCGCGCAGGCCAGGGCGTGCGGTCCGCCTCCGGAGGAGCCCATTACCGCGAACCGCTCGATACCCAGCGCGTCGGCCACGGCCCGCGCGTCGGCGGCCACCGAGGCCACGTCCCGGCCGGGGAGCGGCGTCGAGCCGCCGTACCCGGGCCGGTCGAACGACACCCAGCGGATGCCACGCTCGGCGGCGGCCGGGAACAGCGGCTCGGGCGGGGCGCCGGTGTTCGGCGTGCCGTGGTGCCAGAACACGGTCAGCCGGGCGTCGGCTCCGGCGTTCGTGCTGGTATCCGTGCCGGTGTCGTAGACGTGCAGCGTGCGGCCGTCACCCAGTGCGAGGTCGGTTTCGGTCACCACCCGGCGAGCCTAGTGTCCGGGGCACGGGGTCGGGGCGGAGGCCGAACGCCTGCGCGGGCACGACGCCGAGCTGGCCATGTGGCGCTGCTTCCACTGAGCCCTGACGAGCCGGCCGGGGGAAATGGTTCTGGGCGGAGTTGCCGCAAAGCGCACATCGACATGTGCAATGTGCGCTTTGCGGCAACTCACGCCGGATGTAGCCCGTCGGTCAGCCGCGCAGCTCGCGCAGGATGCGGGCGAGCTCCGCGCGGTCGGACTCGCTGATCCGGCTGAAGAAGCCCTCGGCCTCGGCGGCCCGCGCGGACAGGACCGCGGCGCCGAGCTCGGTGCCCTGGTCGGTCAGCCGCACCAGGGTGGCCCGGCGGTCGTTCGGGTCGGGCAGGCGTTCGACCAGGCCGCGGTCCTGCAGGCCGTCCACCACCTCGGTGGTCGAGCGGGCCGCGATGCGCAGGTGGTCGGACAGCTGGCTCAGCCGCACGGTGCCGTGTCGCACCAGTGTCATCACCGCGCGCAGCTGGGACGGGGTGATGCCCCAGGGAGCCAGCGCCTCGCGGGAGAGGTGACGCAGGTGGCGGGCGACCGCCCAGAACGCCTCGGGCAGCGTCTCGTCCTGGTCGCCGGTGGACACCGGAATAAGTTACCAAAGACTCGTGTTGTTGCCTCATGTTGAGGTAACCTCAGCACTGCAGACTTTCGCCGCCGGCCGAGGGCCACGAGCCCCGCCGGGCGGCCACGACTTCGAGACGAGGCACAACTTTGGCATCCGAATTCGAGAACCGGCCAGGCCGGTCCGGCGGCCGCAGAGCCGTCACCGCCGCCGAGAAGGCGCAGGCCCGCGAGGTGTCCCTGCGCCGGATCGGCCAACTGTTCACGCCGTACCGCTGGTCGCTGGCCGTGGTCACGGCGGTCATCGTCGCCTCCTCCGTGGTGTCGATGGCCTCTCCGTTCCTGCTCCGCTCGGTGATCGATACCGCCCTGCCGGACCGGAACCTCCCACTGCTGGCCTGGCTCACCGCCGGCATGGTCGCCGTCGCCGCGGTGACGTCCGCCTTCGGCGTCGTGCAGACCTGGATCAGTACCAAGATCGGCCAGCAGGTGATGCACCGGCTGCGCACCGACGTCTTCACGCACCTGCAGCGCCAGTCGATCGCTTTCTTCACGCGTACCCGCACCGGTGAGGTGCAGTCGCGGATCACCAACGACATCGGCGGCATGCAGTCCGTCGTGACCTCGACCGCGACCTCGGTGGCGTCCAACCTGACCACCGCGGTGGCCACGGTGGCCGCGATGCTCGCGCTGTCCTGGCAGCTCACCCTGATCTCGCTGGTCGTGATGCCGCCGTCGATCTACCTGACCCGCCGGGTCGCCCGGATGCGCCGCGCGATCACCACGCTGCAGCAGCGCGAGCTCGCCGACCTCAACGTCACCGTCGAGGAGGGGCTGTCGATCAGTGGCATCCAGCTCAGCAAGACCATGGGCGCGGGGCAGACCCTGATCGACCGGTTCACCGCCTCGTCGGCCCGGTTGATCGACCTGGAGCTGCGCTCGCAGCTGGCCGGGCGGTGGCGGATGGCCTCGACGAGCGTCATCTTCGCCGCGATCCCCGCGGTCATCTACCTCAGCGCCGGCCTGCCGATGACCGCCGGTGCCATGACGATCGGCACCCTGATCGCCTTCACGACCCTGCAGAACGGCCTGTTCCGGCCGCTCACCGGGCTGCTCAACGTCGGGGTTTCGCTGGTCAGCTCGCTGGCCCTGTTCGCCCGGATCTTCGAGTACCTCGACCTGCCCGTCGAGGTGGACGACCCGGCGCGGCCGGTCGAGGTGGACCCCGCGCGGGTGGCCGGACACGTCCGCTTCGAGGACGTCACCTTCGCCTACCCCGGCAGCGAGACCGCGGCCGTGGCCGGGATCAGCCTGGACGTGCCGGCCGGCACGACGCTGGCCCTGGTCGGCGAGACCGGCTCCGGCAAGAGCACTCTGGCGGCACTGGCCGCGCGGCTCTACGACCCCGCCGGCGGGCGCGTCACGATCGACGGCATCGACCTGCGCGACCTGCGGCTGACCGATCTCGCCAAGATGGTCGGCGTGGTCAGCCAGGAGACGTACCTGCTGCACACGACCGTGCGGGAGAACCTGCGCTACGCCAAGCCCGACGCCACCGACGCGGAGATCGAGGAGGCGGCCAGGGCGGCCCAGGTGCACGATCTGATCGTCGGCCTGCCCGAGGGTTACGACACGATGGTCGGCTCGCGCGGCCACCGCTTCTCCGGCGGTGAGCAGCAGCGCATCGCCATCGCCAGGACCCTGCTGCGGGACCCGAAGGTGCTGGTCCTCGACGAGGCCACCAGTGCGCTGGACACCGAGACCGAGCGCGCCGTGCAGCGGGCGTTCGACGCGCTCGCCGCCGGCCGCACCACCATCACCATCGCGCACCGGCTCTCCACGGTCCGCGACGCCGACCAGATCGTGGTGATCGACCACGGTCGCGCGATCGAGTCCGGTACCCACACCAGCCTCGTCGCGGGCAACGGCCGCTACGCCAAGCTGGCCGCCTGAGCGGCTGTCACCCGCCCCATTGGCCAGCGCCGCGGCGCTGGCCAGGGCACACGATCGAGCCTCTCGCCCGCCGGACGCCTGACCTCCGCGCGCCGCGGTCGTTAGGCCATCGCAAGCCTGTTGCAAGCCATAGGCCGTAATGTTCTGGATGGAGTTCCGGCGATGGCGCATGGGCGGATCGGCCGGAGGCAGTAGGAGGGGGCTTGGTTGTGGGGGGCGGGCGCTCTGGCGCGGGCAGGTTTTGGGCTGGTCCGGGCGAGTTGGAGTGGCCCACCGGCGAACCGGCCACCCGGCGGGCGACGTCGATGTGCGAACCCGAGCGACCGGCGGCGCGGCCGGCCGAGGTGACGGTGCGGTGGGAGTCGGCGCCGGATGCGGCGACGTTGGCGGCGTGGAACGCTGTGGTGTTGCGCACTGCTGGGACTGATGTGACGCAGCTCTCGGCGTGGGCGGCGATCCGGTCGTTGGCGGGGTACTCGCCTCG
>DATAZG010000241.1:0-5058 GCA_036272155.1 Pseudonocardia sp. | reverse complement strand
TACACGTTCGGCTTCGACACCGCGGTCGGCATCGCCACCGAGGCGATCGACCGGCTGCACACCACCGCCGAGTCGCACCACCGGGCGCTCATCGTCGAGGTGATGGGCCGGCACGCGGGCTGGATCGCGCTGCACTCCGGGCTGGCCGGCGGCGCGAACGTGATCCTGATCCCCGAGGTGCCGTTCGACATCGCCAAGGTGTGCGGCTGGGTGGAGAGCCGGTACCGCAACCACTACGCGCCGATCATCGTGGTGGCCGAGGGCGCCACCCCGCTCGACGGCACGATGGCTCAGGTCGCCGGCGAGAAGGACGCCTTCGGGCACGTCCGGCTCGGCGGCATCGGCGAGTCGATCGCCAGGGAGATCGAGGCGCGCACCGGCAAGGAGGCCCGCACCACGGTCCTCGGGCACGTGCAGCGCGGCGGCACCCCGAGCAGCCGGGACCGCTGGATGGCGACCCGGTTCGGGCTGCACGCGATCGACGCGGTGCACGACGGCGACTGGGGCACGATGGTGGCGCTGCGCGGCTCGGACATCGTCCGGGTACCGCTGGCCGAGGCGACCGAGAAGCTCAAGACGGTCGACCCGACGCTGTACGCCGAGGCCGAGGTGTTCTTCGGCTGAGCCGGAGCTGTCCGCTCGGTGGCGTCGGTCACCGCTGCCCCCGTACTGGAACGATCATGCTTGTCGACGATTAGGCTGAGCGACCGTGAACTGGACCGTTGACGTGCCGGTTGAGGACCTGCCCGAACTTCCCCCGCTGCCGGCGGAGCTGCGCGCTCGGCTGGACGACGCGCTGGCCCGGCCGGCCGCGCAGCAGCCCGAGTGGCCCGACCCGGACGCCGTCCGGCAGGTGCGCACCGTGCTGGAGAGCGTGCCGCCGGTGACCGTGCCGGAGGAGGTCGACCGGCTGCGCGGGCGGCTGGCCGCCGTGGCCAACGGCGAGGCGTTCCTGCTGCAGGGCGGGGACTGCGCGGAGACCTTCGCGGACAACACCGAGCCGCACATCCGGGGCAACATCCGCACGTTGCTGCAGATGGCGGTCGTGCTGACCTATGCGGCGAGCATGCCGGTGGTCAAGCTCGGCCGGATCGCCGGGCAGTACGCCAAGCCCCGCTCGGCGCCGCTGGACGCGCTGGGCCTGCCGTCCTACCGGGGCGACATCGTCAACTCGATCAAGCCGATCGCCGAGGCCCGGATCCCGGACCCGAGCCGGATGATCCGGGCCTACGCCAACGCCAGCGCCGCGATGAACCTGGTCCGCGCGCTGACCGCCACCGGCATGGCCGGGCTGAACCGGGTGCACGACTGGAACAAGGACTTCATCCGCAACTCCGGCGCCGCCGAGCGGTACGAGGCGCTGGCCGGCGAGATCGACCGGGGCATGCGGTTCATGGAGGCCTGCGGGGTGGACGACCCCAGCCTGCACAGCGTCGAGTACTACGCCAGCCACGAGGCCCTGCTGCTGGACTACGAGCGGGCCATGCTGCGGCTCGATGTCCGCGACGCCGCCGCGCCGAAGCTGTACGACCTGTCCGGGCACTTCCTGTGGATCGGCGAGCGGACCCGCCAGCTGGACGGCGCGCACATCGCCTTCGCCCAGGTGCTGGCCAACCCGATCGGGCTCAAGATCGGCCCGAGCACCACGCCCGAGCAGGCCGTCGAGTACGTCGAGCGGCTCGACCCCGAGGGCGTGCCGGGCCGGTTGACCCTGGTCAGCCGGATGGGCAGCACCAAGGTGCGGGACGCGCTGCCGCCGATCGTGGAGAAGGTCACCGCCTCCGGGCACAAGATCATCTGGCAGTGCGACCCGATGCACGGCAACACCGTCGAGTCCACCAGCGGCTACAAGACCCGGCACTTCGACCGGATCGTGGACGAGGTGCAGGGCTTCTTCGAGGTGCACCACGGCCTCGGGACCCATCCCGGCGGGCTGCACGTGGAGATCACCGGCGAGGACGTCACCGAGTGCCTCGGCGGCGCCCAGGAGATCTCCGACGCCGACCTGCACGGCCGCTACGAGACCGCCTGCGACCCGCGGCTGAACACCCAGCAGTCTCTGGAGCTGGCCTTCCTGGTCGCGGAGATGCTGCGCGGCTGAGAGGTCAGCGGTCGCCGCGCGCCCGGGTCAGCGGTCGCCGCGCAGGGCCCGCTCGAGGCCGTTGCGGATCAGGTCGCCCAGCGAGCCGGGGTCGTGGGGCGACCGGCGGGGCAGAGTGGGCGGCGCCGGGCCGCTGCTGAGCACGAGGGTGACCGGGCTGGCGATGGTCACCTCGGCGCCGGCGGCCGGCGAGGTACCGATCACCGTGCCGGGCGGTGCGGACGGGTCCGGGGAGTAGCGGGCGGAGTCCTCGCGCGGGGTCAGGCCGGCGTCGCGCAGGATCCGCTCGGCGTCCGGCACCGCCGTGCCCGGTGGCACCGAGGGCACTCGGGGGTGGCCGGTGGACACCGTGAGGTTGACCGTGCTGCCCTTGCGCACCCGGGTGGCCGGGGCGGGCACCGACTCGGCCACGATGCCCGCTGGCAGGCCGTCATTTGGCTGCTCCCGCACGACGGGGACGAGCCCGGCCTGGGTGACCAGCCGCTCGGCGCTGGCCCTGTCCAGCCCGATCAGCGCCGGCGTGCTGCTCCACTGGCCGGCGCCGGCACCCCAGGCGAGCGCCCCGACCAGGATGGCCAGCAGCAGGATCGCGCCGATCCAGATGGCCAGCACCCGGCGGCCCCGGCGGCGCCGCGCCACGTGGTCCAGCGAGTAGTCGGAGTTGTGGTCGGCCGGCGTGGTCGGCCAGGCGGACGGGTCGGCGCCGGCGGACCAGTTGGCCGTCGGGCCCGAGCCGAACCCGCCGGGGGAGCGCAGCGCCGGGTCGAGCGCCCTGGTCGGCCGGGGCGGGGCGGCGTGCCGGGGCGGCGGGGGCGGGCTGGCCGGCAGCGGCTGGGGCAGTGGGGGCGGCGCCCCGTAGCGCGGCGCGGCGGCCCCGTACGTGCCGGACGCGCCGTAGCTCCCGGACGCGCCGCCCGGGCCCGGCCCGGCGCCGTACGTGCCGGAGCCGGCGCGGTAGGCCCCCGAGCCGGCGCCGGGGGCGGCCGGGCCGGGGCGGCCGGGCACGGGCACCGGCACCCGGGGGATGCCCAGCGCGGCCCGCACCCCGCGCGCGGCGTGCAACATCGTCTCGGCGTTGGGCGGGCGGGCCGCCGGGTCGTGCCGGGTGGCGCTGGCGACCAGGGCGTCCAGGTCCGGCGGCACCCCGGGGGCCAGCGCGGACGGCGGCGGCACGTGCTGGTTCACGTGCTGGTAGGCCACCGCGAGCGGGTGCTCGCCGTCGTACGGCGGCAGCCCGGTCAGCAGCTCGTAGAGCACGATGCCGGCGGAGTAGACGTCGCTGCGTGCATCCACCTTGCCGCCGGTGACCTGTTCGGGTGACAGGTAGGCCACCGTGCCCATGATCGTTCCGGTGGTCGTGGCGTTGCCCTGGGCGGCGGCGGTGACCAGTCCGAAGTCGGCGACCTTGACCGCGCCCGCGCGACTGATCAGCACGTTCTCCGGCTTGATGTCGCGGTGTGTGAGCCCCTGGGCGTGCGCGGCGGCCAGCGCGCCGAGCATCGGCTCCAGCACCGCGAGCGCCTCCGGCACGGGCAGCGCGCCGCGCTCGGCGAGCAGGTCGCGCAGCGTGCCGCCGAGGATCAGCTCCATGACCAGGAAGACCACCGGGTCGGCCTCGCTGCCGTGTTCGCCCTGGTCGTAGACGTCCACCACGCCCGGGTGGTCGATCTTGGCGATCGCCCGGGCCTCCCGCTCGAACCGGCCCCGGAAGCTCGCGTCGGCGGCCAGCCGGGAGTCCATCACCTTGATCGCGACCTCGCGCTCCAGCCGCAGGTCGGTACCCCGGTAGACGCGGGACATGCCACCGACCGCGAGCAACTCGTTCACCCGATAGCGCTCCTGAAGGAGCACCCCGGACAGATCGGGCTCGGTTGCGACCACGACGGCAAGGGTACGAAAGCCGACCGGTGGGCGATCGGCGGGTAGTTCGAGCCCCCCGGAACCCTGCCGAAACAGGGGTGAGCTGTGGCATGGTGTCCCGCGTGAGTGAGCGACCCGTCGCGCCCGCCGTTGCGGCCGACGACCTGAAGGCAATATCCATCCCTGAGGTAGCCCAGCGGCTCGGGGTCCCGGTCAGCCGGGTGCACCAGCTGGTCCGGGACGGCCACCTGCTGGCCATCCGGCGCAACGGTGCACTCGCCATCCCCGAGGAGTTCCTCGGCGACGAGACCGTGGTCAAGGGCCTCGCCGGCACCATCACGGTGCTGCGTGACGGCGGCTACGACGACCAGGAGATCGTGCGCTGGCTGTTCGAGGACGATCCCTCGCTGCCCGGCACGCCGATCGAGGCACTCCGGGGCAACCGGGGCCGGGAGATCAAACGGCGGGCCCAGGCGATGGCGCTCTAGCCGCTCCGGCCGGGGGCAGGTCGGCCGGTGCCACCGCGCCGCGCCGCATACCCGCTGGCCAGGGCAGGTAGCGCGACCGCCAGCCGGCGGTGCGCCGGTACCGACACGCGGCGCTGCAGCACGTCGTAGTCCGCCGCCACGATCCGGTCCAGGATGCCCCCGTAGAGCACGTGGGCGGTGCGGACGCAGGGTCGCGACGCCGGCGCCAGCAGGGCGATCCCGGGTGCCGCGCGCCGGTACACCGCCCGCGTGCGGGCCACCAGGTGGGCCAGTGCGCGGCGCACCCTGGGGTCGTGCCGATGGCGGTGGCGGCACCACAGCAGCAGCGCGCGGTCCACGCCGAACGCGGCCAGCTCGTCGGCGGGCAGGTACACCCGCCCACGGTCCAGGTCCTCGCCGACGTCGCGCAGGAAGTTGGTGAGCTGGAACGCCTTGCCCAGCGCGGCGGCATACGGGGCGGCGCCGGCCGGCGGGCCCACGGTGCCGAGCACCGGGAGCACCTGCAGCCCGATGACCTCGGCCGACCCGTGCACGTAGACGTCCAGTGCCGCGCGGTCGGGGTAGTCGCGCACGGTCAGGTCCATTCGCATGGAGGCGAAGAAGTCCTCG
>DATAZG010000240.1:0-15100 GCA_036272155.1 Pseudonocardia sp. | reverse complement strand
CGATCCAGCCGTCGGACTGGTGGGCGGCCCAGACGCGCGCCACCTCGGGGTCCTCGTCGACGCGGTACCTGGCGATCCGCTCCACGGTGTCCCGGCGCAGCTGGGCCTTGGTCAGCGCGAAGGTGTCCGGCGGGCTCGCGGCAGCCAGCTCGGTGGCGGCCGCCACGGCGCGCTCGAGCAGCTCACCGGGCTCCACGACCTCGTCGACCAGTCCGAGGGCGAGTGCGTCGGGCGGCGTGAAGGTGTCCGCACTGAAGACCAGCCGGCCGGCCGTCTTGGCGCCGACGGCGTGCACCATGATCTCCAGCGGCACCCGGGGGAACGGCACGCCGACCCGGAACTCCCGGACGCCGATCCGGCCCTTGCCGGTGGCCATCAGCCGCACGTCGGCGCAGCAGGCCAGCACACAACCGCCGGCGATGGCGTGCCCGTTCACCGCCGCCACCAGCGGCCGCCCGAAGGTGAACACGGCGTGCAGCGCCTCACTCAGCACCGGCAGGAACTCGGCGAGGTAGTCCGCGCCGCCGTCCAGCAGGCTGCGCAGGTCGACGCCCGCGGAGAAGGCCCGGCCCGCGCCGGTGAGCACAACAGCGTCCGGCTGCTCGGCGGCCAGGGCGGTGAACGTCTCGGTGATATGGCGCAGCAGCGCGGTGTCCATCACGTTCACAGGCCCGTGCGCCATCGTCAGCACGGCGACCGACCCGGCGTCCGTTCGCTCGATCATTCGGGAAACCTACCGTCCCCGGCCCCCGCTGGCCGGCCAACTCTGGCACGCTGCCGGAGGAAACATAGGCCCCGCCGCATGGGCTACGGACAGCTGTCCGGCGGGGCGTCCGTTGGGCATACAAGCCTCGAAGACACACGCGGGAGTGAGTCATGGCGCAGGAGGTACGCGGGGTCGTCTCGCACACCAAGGGCAAGCCGGTGTCGGTGGAGACGATCACGGTGCCGGATCCGGGTCCGGGCGAGGCGGTGGTCAAGGTGCAGGCCTGCGGGGTCTGCCACACCGATCTGCACTACCGGGAGGGCGGGATCAACGACGAGTTCCCGTTCCTGCTCGGGCACGAGGCGGCCGGGATCGTGGAGTCGGTCGGCAGCGGCGTCACCGACGTCGAGCCGGGTGACTTCGTGATCCTGAACTGGCGTGCCGTCTGCGGTACCTGTCGGGCCTGTAAGCGCGGCCAGCCGTGGTACTGCTTCTCCACGTTCAACGCCGAGCAGCCGATGACGCTGGCCTCGGGCCAGCCGCTGTCGCCGGCGCTGGGCATCGGCGCGTTCGCGGAGAAGACGCTGGTCGCGGCCGGCCAGTGCACGAAGGTCAACCCGGCGGCGAAGCCGGAGGTGGCCGGGTTGCTGGGCTGCGGGGTGATGGCCGGCATCGGCGCGGCGATCAACACCGGTGGCATCGGCCGGGGCGACTCGATCGCGGTGATCGGCTGCGGCGGCGTGGGCAACGCGGCGATCGCGGGCGCCCGGCTGGCCGGGGCCACCACCATCATCGCGGTGGACATCGACCCCCGGAAGCTGGAGTGGGCGAAGGACTTCGGCGCCACGCACACGGTGAACTCGCGCGAGGTCGACCCGGTCGAGGCCATCCAGGAGCTGACCGGCGGCAACGGGGCGAACGTGGTCGTCGACGCGGTCGGCCGGCCGGAGACGTTCAAGCAGGCGTTCTACGCGCGTGACCTGGCCGGCACCGCGGTGCTGGTCGGGGTGCCGACGCCGGACCTGATGTTCGAGCTGCCACTGATCGACATCTTCGGGCGCGGCGGGGCCACCAAGTCGTCCTGGTACGGCGACTGCCTGCCCAGCCGGGACTTCCCCGCGCTGATCGACCTGCACCTGCAGGGCCGGCTGCCGCTGGAGAAGTTCGTCTCCGAGACGATCCGGCTGGACGACGTGGAGGAGGCCTTCCACCGGATGGAGCGGGGCGAGGTGCTGCGCTCGGTGGTGCTGTTCTGATGGCCGACACGAGCCCGATCGACCACCTCGTCACGTCCGGCACGTTCTCGCTGGACGGCGGCACCTGGGACGTCGACAACAACGTCTGGCTGGTCGGCGACGCCAACGAGGTGCTGGTGATCGACGCCGCGCACGACGCCGAGGCAATCGCCAAGGCGGTCGGCGACCGGCGGGTGGTGGCCGTGGTGTGCACCCACGCGCACGACGACCACGTCAACCAGGCGCCCGCGCTGGCCGACCGGTTCGGCGCGCCGATCCTGCTCAACCCGGCCGAGGCGCCGCTGTGGGAGCTGACCTGGCCGGACCGCAAACCGGACGGCGAGCTGTCCGACGGTGACGTGCTGCGGGCCGGTGGCATCGAGCTGAGGGTGCTGCGGACGCCGGGCCACTCACCAGGGTCGTCCTGCCTCTACGCACCCGAGCTGGGTGTGGTGTTCACCGGCGACACGCTGTTCAACGGCGGCCCCGGGGCGACCGGGCGGTCGTTCTCCTCGTTCGACACGATCATCGAGTCGATCAAGGCGAAGCTGCTCACACTGCCCGGCGACACCGAGGTACGCACCGGGCACGGCGACTCCACCAGGATCGGCGCCGAGTCGCCGCACCTGGAGGAATGGATCGCGCGCGGGCACTGAGTGGCCTGTGAGTGGTATTGGTCGCTATAGCGACCAATACCACTCACAGGGTCGACACACAGCTTGATGTAGCACTTATGTGCTACTTTTTGTGGGTGAGTCAGCCGGAGTCCGAGTCGGACGCCATTGGTATCCGTGAGCTGCGCCAGCACGCCTCGCGGTACGTCGCGCTGGCCAAGGCCGGCAAGCGGATTCCCGTCACGGAGCGCGGCAAGCTCGTCGCTTACCTGGTGCCGGCCGACGAGCCGAAGTCGATGTACGAGCGCATGGTCGCGGCGGGACAGGTCAAGCCGGCGACGGGACGCGGAATTCTCGATCTGATGCCACCTCCGCCGGCGCCTCCCGGATCCAGGCCGCTGAGCGAGGTCCTGCGGGAGATGCGCGACTAGGAACGATATTGATCTACGTCGACACCTCTGCCTTGATGAAGCTGGTCTGGCCAGAGCAAGGCACCGAAGCGACCTACGCCTTCGTCGGCGACCGCGAGGACCTCATCTCAAGCGCGCTCCTCACGGTCGAGGCGCGGCAAGCCGCCTTCCGTGCCGAGCCCGCCGCGTTAACTCGAGTCGACCTGCTGCTCGCCCGATTCGAGTACATCCAGCTGTCGGACGCCGTGATCGAGACGGCCAGCCGGCTGCCCGATCCGATGCTGCGTTCGCTGGACGCCATCCACCTGGCCACCGCGCTGCTGATCCGCGACGACATCGACGTGTTGCTCAGCTACGACGAGCGCCTGCTGACCGCCGCCTCGGCCCACGGCCTGCCCACTGCCGCGCCGGCCTGAGCCGGCGGGACCCGCACTGTCAGGCCCAGCGCCGGTACCGGACAACCAGCGGCAGCACGACGAGCAGCAGCGCGGCCGACACCCCGAACGTGACCCGGAACCCGAACAGCTGCGCCACCGCGCCCAGCCCGACCGCCCCGGCCCCGGTACCCGCGTCGTAGGCGATGTTCCACGCGGCGCTGGCCCGGCCGTAGCGCGCCTCGCCGGCCGCCGCGAACATCGCCACCAGCGAGTCGTTCTGCACCAGGCCGAAGCCGAAGCCGACCAGCATCGCCCCGGCCACCAGCAGCACCGCGCCGCCGAGCGAGGGGACCCGGGACACCAGCACCTCGACGAGCATGCCGACGACGCCCAGCAGCACACCCGGCCCGAGCAACCGGCCGCCCCAGCCCCGCCGGTCGACCAGGTTGCCCGCCACCACCCGGCCGAGCACCGCCCCGCCCGCGGTGCCCAGCAGCGCGATCGGCACCACCGTGCCCGGCGGGGTGACCGCCAGCGGCAGGAACGTGATCAGGGCGCCCTGGGCGGTCGCGCAGCCCAGCATGGCCACCACCGGCCCCACCGAGCCGCCCCGCCACCCACCGCGCACCGCCCCTTCGGCCGACTCCGGCACGGCCGGCGCGCCCACAGACTCCGGGGCCGGCGCCAGCTCGGGCGTGGCCGCCAGCTCGGGGCCCGGTGGCAGCCCCGCCCCGGAAGGCCCGACACCGCGCACGCCGTCCCCGTCCCCGGCCCCGTCCCCGTCCCCGTCCCCGTCCCCGTCCCCGTCCCCGTCCCCGGCTAGCGTGAACCCGGACCGCCCGGGCCCACTCCCGGGCAGCCGGATGGGCGCGAGCAGCGGAAAACCCAGCAGTGGGACGGCCGCCGCCACGAACACGCCGGTGAACCCGAGGTGTTCCACGGCGCCCACCCCCGTCGGCAGCAACAGCAGCTGCGGCACGCCGGTGGCCAGCCCGAACATCGCCGTCGAGCGGCCGTGCTCGGCGGGCGGCACCAGCTCGGCGACCAGTGCCCCGCTGGCCACGGTGAACAGCCCGAAGCCGACACCCCGCAGCGCGGACAGCACGAGCACCGGGGCGAGCTCGGCGGACAGCGCGAGCAGCGGCGCCGGCCCGCCCAGCAGCAGCAGCCCGCCGCCCAGCGCGACCCGGTGCCCGAACCGGCGCAGCAGCCACGGCACGGCGAGCTGGGTGAGCACCGTGGTGAGCATGAACACGCCGGTGCTCGCCCCGGAGCCGAACGCCCCGGAGCCGCCCCTCGAGACCCACAACGGCACCACCGCGAGCAGCACGGAATAACCGCAGGTGGACAGCGTGCAGATGAGCAGCAGCAGCACGAACGGCCGGCGCGCGGCCCCCTGCCCGGGGCGGTCCAGCACCCGCCGGGTCACCCCGAGTCCCCGGAGCGCTCCGGGGTGCCTCGAACCTGGGGCACACCCAGGTCGATCGCACGGCGGTACATCGCTGCCTACGGTAGATCGCGTGCCCGGTGAGACAAACCCTTCCCCCGACGCCACCTGCCCCGCCGCCAGCTGGCCCGACGCCGACTACCCGGCCGCCCCCTATCCCGGGGCCAGCCCGGACTGCTCGTTCGTCCACCTCGACGCCGTGGCACACCGACTCGAGCCCGACCCGACCCGCTTCGCCGGCTGGCGCGTCCCCGCCGGCTCCGAGGACCCCGCGAGCCCGACGGACCCCGCCGGCTCGGAGGACCCCGCCGGTTGGCTCGACCTCGACGACTGGCTGGCGGCCCGGGGTGCGCCACCGCTGGCCGCCCGGCTGCCGGTGCTCAGCTACGGCTCCAACCGCTGCCCCTCGAAGATCACCTGGCTGCGCGAGCAGCTCGGCCTGACCGGGCCGGTGGTGGTGCTGGACGCGGTCACCGAGGGGGTCGCGGCGGTGTGGGCGGCGGGGTTGCGCGCGCGGGACGGGCAGCGCCCGGCGGTGTTGGCGGCCGCGCCCGGGGTCGTCGAGCGGCACGCGGTGTGGCTGGCCACCCCGGAACAGATCGCCGTGCTGGACCGCTGCGAGGGACGGGGCACCCGGTACCGGCTGGCCAGGCTGCGGACCGGGCGGGTGCGCACCGCCGACGGCGCGGTGCTCGAGCGCCCGTGGTGCTACCTGGCGGCCGGCGCGGTCCGGGCGCCGCTGCTGGTGGCCGGCGCCCCGGTGCGCTGCGCGGAGCTGGCGCAGGAGCAGGCGCGAGACCTGGTCGGGGTGCCGGCCGACGGCGACGGGCTGGCCGCCGACGAGGTCACCGGCAGCCCCCAGCCCGACGAGTGGCCAGCGGCGCTGTTCGGCTACGGCCTGCTGCAACCGGGGCGCTCCGGCTGGCCGCTGGTCGCCCCGCACGCCGCCGGACCCGGTCGCCCGGCCCTGGCCAGGGGCAGCCGCTACGACACCGGGTTGGGCTGGCCGGCCATGCTGCTGGGCACCGACCCGCACGTGCCCGGCACCGTCACCCCGCTGCTCGACCCGGCCCGGCTGCTGCCGAAGCTCGATGGGTACGAGGGCGCCGACTACCGTCGCGTACGTCTCACCCTGCCCGCCGACGGCTCCGGCGACAACGCCGGTGATACCACCGTGACCTGGGCATATGTCTGGATCGCGGACCGCTCCCGACTGCGCCGAACGGATCCGCCCGGCGATCCGGGGATTAGCGATCGCCGTTCCGGGGAAGAGAGTCCACAAAGCCCGGGGTAACTAGCCGGGAACTCGGGGGCGACCCAGGGTGGAGGGAAGCGGGATGAGCTCGTCAACGGAAACGGAGTCCACCCAGCCGGACGAACGCGTGGTGCGCCGCGCGGTCGCCGGGGCGGCGATGGGCAACGCGGTGGAGTGGTTCGACTACGCCATCTACAGCTATCTGGTCACCAGCATCGGGTTGAACTTCTTTCCGGACAGCAGCCCCGCGGCCCGCACCCTGCTGACGTTCTCCGGCATCGCGATCCCGTTCCTGCTGCGTCCGCTCGGCGGCATCGTGCTCGGCCCGCTCGGGGACAAGTTCGGCCGCCAACGGGTCCTCTCGCTGACCATCCTGTTCATGTCCGGCGCGACGTTCTGCATCGGGCTGATCCCCAGCCACAACACGATCGGCGTCGCGGCCCCGGCGCTGCTGGTGCTGCTGCGGCTGATCCAGGGCTTCTCCACCGGCGGTGAGTACGGCGGCGCGGCCACCTTCATCGCGGAGTACGCCCCGGACAAGCGGCGTGGCTTCTTCGGTGCGTTCCTGGAGTTCGGCACTCTCGGCGGCTACGTGCTCGGCGCGAGCCTGGCCACGGTGTTCCAGCTGTCGCTGTCCGACGCGGCGATGAACAGCTGGGGCTGGCGGATCCCGTTCATGATCGCGGCGCCACTGGGCCTGGTCGGCTTCTACCTGCGGAACAAGCTCGAGGACACCCCGGCGTTCCAGCAGCTCGCGCACGGCAAGCCGCAGGCGGCACCGTTCAGCCAGCTGCTCTCGGACAACTGGCCGCAGATCCTGAACTTGATCGGCATCGTGATCCTGCTGAACGTGGCCGACTACACCGTGCTCACCTACATGCCGACCTACCTCACCCAGGTGCTGAAGATCAGCGACGCCGAGTCGAACCTGGCACTGATCGGCATCATGCTGGTGATGATGGTGCTGATCGCGCCGGTCGGTGCCCTGTCCGACCGGGTCGGCCGCAAGCCGCTGCTGCTCGTCTCGGCGGTCGGCTTCCTGTTGCTCAGCTACCCGGCTGTGGCCCTGATCAACCTGAAGTCCGTGCTGCCGGTGACGATCGGGCTGGGCGTGCTCGGGCTGCTGTTGCTGCTGATGCTGGGCACGATCGGCTCCACGTTCCCGGCGATGTTCCCGACCCGGAACCGGTACGGCGGCATGTCGGTCGGCTACAGCGTGTCCACCGCGCTGTTCGGCGGTACCGCGCCGATCGCCATCTCCGCGCTGATCACGAAGACCGGCAGCACGTCGATCCCGGCGTTCTACATCATGGTGGCCGCGGTGATCGCGATCATCCCGATCGTGCTGATCCCGGAGACCGCGCGCCGCTCGATCTCGCACGCCACCGAGGTGCCCGGCACCCGGCCCGAGCTCGCGCACGCCTGACCCGAAAACCCGTGAGTGGCGAGTGGTCCGATCGGACCACTCGTCACTCACGAGGGTTCAGCTCTACAGGGCCAGCACACCCAGCACGACGGTCAGCAGGACCACGCCCAGCAGCACCGAGGTCAGGCCCGGCAGCGTGGCCATGCCCACCCGGGTGTCCGCCGCGCGCCGGCCCGCCCTGGCCAGGCGCACCTCGCGGGCGCACAGCACCAAGGTCGCGCCGCCCAGCGCCAGGATCAGCAGCGCCACCAGCAGCAGCGAGCCCGCTGACCAGGCACCGCCGCTCAGCGCGAGCACCACCTGCATGCCGACCAGGCCCGTGAAGCCGGCGCCCAGCGCCGCCCAGCCGATGCCGGCGGGACCCCGGTACAGGTCGTCGGGACCGGCCGCTTCCGGCAGGCCGGCGGCGTGCAGCTGCCGGCGGGCGGTCTGGATCGCGGCGTGCGCCACGGACAGCTCGTCCTTCGGGGCTGTGCCGTCCGCCGGGCCCGCGCCGGGCCGAGCCGGGCCGGGCAGCGGCTGGGGCCCGGTGAGGTGACCGGGTACCGGCCGGTCCGCGGCGGGCCGGGTGGTGTCGCCGCTGAGCAGGAGCATGGCCAGGGTGGCCTGGCCCTGGTGCAGCCGGCCGACCGCCCTGGCCGCGCCGAACCCGCCCCGCACGTAGCCGTTCCACCTGGCGCCGAAGCGGCGGTACGGGGAGCTCAGCGCGACGAGCTCGGCGGGCGTGGCGACCGCCGGGTCGGAGCACCGGGCCAGCCGCTGGACGGCGACCCCGCCCTGGCCGCGCAAGGCCACCGCGATGATCAGCGCGAGCGGCGCGACCACCACCGCGATCAGGAAGAGCGGGCCGAGCGCGACAACCCAGTCGGCCAGCGCGGAGTCCCACAGCATGTGGCACAGGCCGGCGACGGCGAACGCGAGCGCGGCGACAGTGATCCGGGTGCCCTTCGACTTGTCCCGGTTCAGGTAGGCCCAGGCGATCCCGGCACCGGTCAGCGCGCTCCACACGATGTGCAGGCCCCAGCCGGCGACCAGGCCGCGCAGCAGGAACTGGACGATCACCGGCACCACGCTGTCCCCGAAGTGGGAGGTGTTGGTCGCCCGCACCGCGTAGACGACGTTCTCGATCTCCTCGAAGCCGAGGCCGACCAGTGCGCCGTAGATCAGGCCGTCGGTCGCCCGGCTGAGCAGCCGGGGCGCCACCAGCACGATCGCCAGCACGCCGAGTAGCTTGGCGGACTCCTCGGTGATCCCGACGAGGGTGGCGCCCAGCCAGATCGCGGTCGACGGCGACGGCTCGAACAGGGAGAGGAACCCACCCACCCAGGTCTCCACCGTCAGCGAGAGCGACGTGGACACCAGGCCGCCCCAGGCCACCGCGAGCACCAGCAGCAGCACCGACCGGCGGACCGGGAAGTCCAGCCAGCGCACCACGAGGTAGAGCACCACGCCGTGCGCGCCGAACAGCACGACGGCCGTGGCCAGCGCGTACGGGCTGGTCGGGGTCACGGTGAGCTCGTCGCCGAGCATCGCCAGCCCGCACAGCAGCAGGATCAGCCCGAGGCCGAGCAGGCCGAGCATGGCCCAGCCGGTCTTGGTGCGCTGCGTCGGCAGCGGCTTGGTGCGCACCGGGCCGGCGCCGTCCACCCTGGGGGCCGGCGCGCCCGGTCCCCGGTGCTGCCAGCCCTGGCCGGGCACCGACTGCCCCGCTGCCGCGTGTCCCGGCGCCGGGTAGCTCGCACCCCCGTGACCTGGCACCGGGTAGCTCGGTGCCGGGTAGCTCGGTGCCGGGTAGCTCGGTGCCGGGTAGCTCGGCACCGGCTGGACCGGTGCCGCGCGACCCGGCACGGCGTAGCCGGGCGCGGCCTGCTCGGGCAGGACGCGGATGGGGGTCGTGTGGTCCGGGCGGGGGGCGGTCCCCCACGTGGGCCCCGGCTGGGATGGCACGGCGCCGTTTCCGGCGGCGGCCGCTGCTGTCCAGTTCACGTTGTGCCTGCCCTCTGGAGTCGACTGGAGGTCGCCGGCGCGGCGGTCCAGCGCTCAAGGTGTCAGCCGGCGGCGCTCCGTTCGATGGGGTCGGCACCCAACCGGCGCAAGCACTGTCCCCCCGGCCGGGGTAGGGAATACCCCCAGCACGGCCAGGCGACGGGCCGCGCCCGGGTGATCAGCCGAGGATCGTGTCGCCGATCAGGTAGACGTTCAGCGCGATGATCAGCACCGCGATCAGGCTCGCCGCCAGCGTGGTGATCCGCCGGTTGACCAGCGCGCCCATCACGTCCACCCGCCGCGTCAGCATGATCATCGGCACCAGCGCGAACGGGATGCCGAAGGACAGCACGACCTGCGAGGCGACCAGGCTGGCGGTGGTGGGCAGGCCGAGCGCGAGCACGGCCAGCGCGGGCAGCATGGTGAGCCCCCGGCGCAGGTACAGCGGGATGCGCCGCCGGATGAAGCCCTGCATGACCACCTGGCCGGCGTAGGTGCCGACGCTGGACGAGGACAGCCCGGAGGCGAGCAGCGCGACCGCGAAGGCCAGCGCGGCGCCGCCGCCGACGAGGTCGCCCAGACCGGCGTGCGCGGCCTCGATGGAGTCGACGCCGGAGTGGCCCGTGGCGTTGAACAGGGAGGCGGCGATGACCAGCATGCAGAGGTTGATCACTCCGGCGGCGCCGAGCCCGACGAACACGTCCAGCCGCTGGAAGCGCAGCACCTCGCGCCGCTCGTCGTCGTCGCGCACGGCCACCCGGTTCTTGGTCAGCGCGGAGTGCAGGTACACCACATGCGGCATCACCGTGGCGCCGATGATGCCGGCGGCCAGTAGCACGCTGTCCGAGCCGGGGAACACCGGCAGCAGGCCGCTGAGCGTGCCCCGGACCGACCCGCCGACGGTCAGCAGGTCGTAGGCGAAGCCGAGGAAGACGATGGCCAGCAGCCCGGCGATGGCCAGCTCGAACCGCCGGAAACCGCGCTGCTCCAGGGCCAGGATGCCGAAGGCGACCACAGCGGTGATCAGCCCGGCCGGGAACAGCGGCACCCCGAACAGCAGGTTCAGCCCCACCGCGGCGCCGACGAACTCGGCGAGGTCGGTGGCCATGGCGACCAGCTCGGCCTGCACCCAGAGCCCGCGCGAGACCGGCCGAGGGAGGTACTCCCGGCAGAGCTCGGGCAGGTCACGCCCGGTGGCCACACCGGTCTTCGCGCTCAGGTACTGCACGAGCATGGCCATCGCGTTGGCCACCACGATGACCCAGACGAGCTGGTAGCCGTACTTGGCGCCGGCCTCGAAGTTGGTGGCGAAGTTGCCGGGATCCACGTACGCGACGGCCGCGACGAAGGCCGGCCCGAGCAGTGCGACCACCCCGCGCACCGGGCCCCGGGACCGCAGTTCACGCAGCGACACCCCGGGCCGGTCGAGCTGGGCCAGGCCGGGCGAGCTCGGCCGACCGCAACCGTCGACCGTGTCCCCGCCCGGAGATTTCGCCATGCCTAACTTTAGGATGTGGCACAGCGAACAACAAGGTGATGAAGGACAAGGTTCAGTCGTCGATGCGGTCTTCTGTGCCGACCCACATCGCGTTGACCAGCGCCGGACCGAGCTGCCGGGTCACCCCACCGGATCGCTCCCCCACCCGCACGAGGTAGGAACCGCCGTACGGGGCGCGCTCGACGACCTCCAGCCGGGCGCCGAGCTGGATGCCCTCGGCGGTCAGGTGGCGCAGCATGCCGGGGTCCACGTCGTCGACCCGGACGAACTCGCCGACGGTGCCGGCCGGCACGGTGGACAGCCGGCGCGCACTGAGCGGCTCCAGTCGTCCGTCCCTGGTCGGGATGGGGTCGCCGTGCGGGTCCAGCCGGGGGTTGCCCAGCCGGGACGCGATCCGCTCCAGCATGACGTCCGAGACGGCGTGCTCGAGCACCTCGGCCTCGTCGTGCACCTCGTCCCAGCCGTAGCCCAGCTCGGTGACCAGGTACAGCTCGATCAGCCGGTGCCGCCGGACGACGCCGAGCGCGACGCGACGGCCGGTGTCGGTGAACTCGATGTTGCCGTATTTGGGGTGCTCGAGCAGGTCCAGCTGGCAGAGCTTGCGCACCATGCCGGACACCGAGGACGCCGAAACGCCCAGTCGCTCGGCCAGCCGAGTCGTGGTGATCTTGCCTTCCTCGCGCTCCTCGAACGCATAGATCACCTTGAGGTAGTCCTCAACGGCCGACGAGTACCGCTCAGACTCGGAACCCACGGTCTCAGCGTAGGCGAACACGGATGCGTCGCCACCCGCTGACCCGTCGGTACCGCCGAATGCGCAAGCTGACAGGTTCTTTAGGACCCAGCTGAGACGGCGTTGCGCCGCGCCTACTTTCGAAGTTAGGTGTGGCTCAACTTAGTTCTGACCAGGAGGCATCGTGTGGGCAGCTGCGTTGCCGAACCTGCTCATCGGGCTGCGGGAGGGCCTCGAGGCCGGGCTGATCGTGAGCATCCTGCTGGCCGCCGTACGCCGCGCCGCCGGCACCTCGGCCGGTACCGGGCGGCGGGTGTCCAGCGCCCCGGTGTGGCTGGGTGTGGCGGCCGCCGTGGTGCTCGCGCTGAGCTTCGGCGCGGTGCTGACGTTCTACCGCTCGGTGCTGTCCACGACCGGCCAGGAGGCGCTGGGCGGGCTGCTCAGCGTGGTGGCCGTGGTCCTGGTCACCGGGATGATCTTCTGGATGCGCCGCACCGCGCGCACCCTGACCGGTGAGCTGCGCACCAAGGTCGCCGAGGCGCTGCGGGTCAGCACCGCCGCGCTCGCGCTGACCGCGTTCCTGGCGGTAGGCCGGGAAGGCCTAGAGACGGCGCTGTTCCTCTGGACGACGGCGCAGGTGTCCGGGCAGACGATCGCGCCGCTGGTGGGGGCGGCGGTGGGAATCGCGGCGGCGGTGGCGCTGTGCGTGCTGCTCTACCGGGGCGCGGCCCGGCTGGACCTCGGCGCGTTCTTCAGCCGTACCGCGGTGGCGCTGATCGTGATCGCGGCCGGGGTGTTCGCCTACGGCCTCGGTGACCTGCAGGACGCCGGCCTGCTGCCCGGCCATACCTGGCTGGCGTTCGACCTGTCGGGCCGGATCGACCCCGGCTCCTGGTGGGTCACCCTGATCTCCGGGGTCACCGAGCTGTCCCCGACCATGACCTGGCTGCAGGTGGTCGCGTACGGGGTCTACCTGGTCACGGTGCTGACGGTGTTCCTCAGGGCCGGCGCGCGGGACGCCACCACCGACCGGGCCCCCGCGAAAGGCCAGGCCGACCCCGAACCGACCGCCACCCCCGAGCCAACGGCCACCGCCGAACCGGCGGCCGTCCCGGAGCCAGCGGTCTCCCCCGAACCGGCGGACGCACCGAACCCACCAGGGCCGGGCCGCCGCCGCGTGGCCGCCCTGGTCGCGGCGGCGCTGCTGGTACCCCCGCTGGCGGCGGCGCTGCTGATCGGGTTCGGGCCGAGGAGCGCGGCGGCGGCCACCGACGTCACGGTGACCGATCAGGCGTGCGCGCCGGGCTGGTCGGCCACGGGCACCGGTAGCCGGGACTTCACGGTGGCCAACCAGTCCGGCCACACCGTCGAGGTGAACCTGATCCAGGCGGCAAGCCAGGGCATCGTCGCCGAGATCGAGACACTGGGGCCGGCCACCGCGCAGCGGCTGACCGCCACGCTGGCTCCCGGCGGCTACTTCTTCCGCTGCCTGGCCGACGGGCTGCCCACCACGACGTCGACCACGGTGTCGGCGGCGGGACCCGGCCCGGCACCGGGGCAGCTGGCGCTCGCCGTCGCCCCCATCGCCGTGGCCGACCTGCAGCCCGCCGCCGACGCCTACGACGCGTACGTCCGGCCGAAGCTGGCGCAGCTGCTGACCCAGGTCGCGGGAGTCCGGGCCGACCTGGCCGCCAACCAGCTGCCGGCCGCGCAGCGGGACTGGCTGGCCGCCCAGCTGACGTGGGAGCAGGTCGGCGCCGCGTACGACAGCTTCGCCGACCTCGGGGACGCGATCGACGGCCTGCCGCAGGCGCAGCCGCTCGGGGCGGCCGACCCGGGGTTCACCGGCCTGCACCGGCTGGAGTACGGCCTGTGGCACGGCCAGTCGGCCGCCGCGCTTCTCCCGGTGACCGACCAGCTGACCTCGGACATCACCGCGCTGGTCGGCAAGCTGCCGCGGCTCACGCTGGATCCGACCGACCTGCCGGTACGCGCCCACGAGATCCTCGAGGACGCCCTGCGCGACCACCTCAACGGGCTGACCGACGAGGGTTCCGGCGCCGCCTACCCGGAGACCTTCGCCGACGTGCAGGGTACCGACGTCGTGCTCGGCGAGCTCGCGCCGCTGATCAACGCCCGCTCGCCGGCACTGCTGCCCTCGGTGCACAGCCAGCTCGCCGAGCTGAGCCAGGCCCTGCTGGCGACCCAGGTCGGCGGCCAGTGGCAGCCCGTCCCCGTCGTGCCGCTGGCCGCGCGGCAGCGGGTCGACGCGGACATCGGCGCCGTGCTGGAGAACCTCTCGCTCATCCCCGACCTGCTCGAGGTCCCCGCGCACTGACCAGTGCGCACAGAGCAGAGCCCACCGAAGACCTGGAAGGCCAAGCAATGGACGTCAACCGGCGCAACCTGCTCAAGGGCGCGGTGGCCGGCGCCGCCGGGACCGCGCTCACCGGCGGGCTGCTGGCCGCCGGCGCGCGGCACGACGCACAGACCGCGGCCAGCGCGCAGCCGCTCGCGCCCGACCTGGTGCCGTTCCACGGGTTGCACCAGGCGGGCCTGGTCGCGCCGGTCCCGGCACAGCGCTACTCCACCCACGTGGCACTGGACACCACCGCCGCGAACCGGGCCGACCTGGTGACGCTGTTCCGCACGGTGACCGACCGGGCCCGGTTCCTCACCGCCGGCGGCACCCCACCCGACCTCGGAGTCGGCTCACCGCCCTCGGACAGCGCGGTGCTCGGCCCGGTGGTGCCCAGCGACGGGCTGAGCGTGACGCTGTCGGTCGGGTCCAGCCTGTTCGACGGCCGGTACGGGCTGGCCGGGCGCAAACCCGACGGCCTGGTGCCCATGCGCAGCTTCCCGAACGACTCGCTGGAGCCGGCCGCGCTGCACGGCGACCTGTTCCTGCAGATCTGCGCGAACCACCCGGACACCGTGCACCACGCGCTGCGCGACATCACCAAGCACACCCGGGGCGGCATGCAGATCCGCTACCGGCTGGACGGGTTCGGCTCGCCGCCGCGCCCGGCCGGCGTGTCCCGCAACCTGCTGGGCTTCAAGGACGGCATCTCCCAGCCGCCGCCCACCGAGAACGACCGGCTGTTGTGGATCCCGCCGGGCGTGGACAACCCGGACTGGGCGGTCGGCGGCACCTACCACGTGGTCCGGTTCATCCGGATGCTCGTCGAGTTCTGGGACCGGGTGGACATCAACGAGCAGGAGACGATGTTCGGCCGCCGGCGCGACTCGGGCGCCCCGCTGGACGGCGCCGCCGAGCTCGACGTGCCCAACTACGCGGCCGACCCGAAGGGCGAGGTCATCCCGCTCACCGCGCACATGCGGCTGGCCAACCCCCGGACCCCGGAGACCGCGACCAGCCGGATCCTGCGCCGGCCGTACAACTACGACAACGG
>DATAZG010000239.1:0-1677 GCA_036272155.1 Pseudonocardia sp. | reverse complement strand
AAGCGGATCCGCAACCGGATCGTCTCCTCGCCGCACGCCACCGGCTGGGAGCACCCCGGCGGGTTGATCTCCGACAAGGAGGTCGACTACCACGTGCGCAAGGCGGCCGGCGGTGTCGGGCTGGTGATGACGTTCGGCTCGGCCTCGGTGGACCCGTCCACGGCGGCGTCCTACGGGTCGATCGCGCTGTGGAACCCGGAGAACGAGCGGCAGCTGCGTCGCCTCGCCGACGGCGTGCACAGCCACGGCGGGCTGGTCATGTCGCAGATGACGCACATGGGCCACCGCGGCTCCTCGAAGGTCGCGCTGACGCCGGTGCGCGGCGTGTCCGACCTGCCGGAGCCCGAGCACCGTGAGGTCGCGGTGCCGCTGACCGTTGCGGAGCTGCACACCCTGGCGCGGCGGTTCGTCGATGTCGCGCTGCGGCTGCACCGCTGCGGGTGGGACGGCGCGGAGGTCACCTCGTTCGCGCACCTCATCGAGCAGTTCTGGGACCCGGTGATCAACACCCGCACCGACGAGTACGGCGGCTCGCTGGCGAACCGGATGCGCTTCGGCAAGGAGGTGGTGGCCGCCGTCCGCGCCGCGGTGCCCGACGAGTTCATCCTCGGTTTCCGGATGAGCCTGGACCCGCGCAGCGGCGGGCGGCGCATCGGTACCGGCACCGACGAGCTGTTCACCATCGCCATCGAGATGGCCGCGACGGGGGACATCGACCTGCTCAGCGTGACCGGCGGCGACGCGATGACCAGGCCGGCGCTGTCCGTCGCGATGGGCCCGGACTTCGTGCCGCCGGTGACCGCCGGCGACGCCGCCGCGCGGGTCACCGCCGCCGTGGACGTCCCGGTGCTGCTGGCCGGCCGGGTCAACTCCGGGCCGGCGGGGGAGGCGGCGCTGGCCGAGGGCAAGGCCGACCTGGTGGTGATGACCCGGGCGCTGATCGCCGACCCCGACCTGCCCAGGAAGCTGGCCGACGGCGGCCGGGTGCGCCCGTGCATCGGCATCAACCAGGGCTGCATCGGGCGGCTCTACCAGCACTATCCGATCGTGTGCTCGGTGAACCCGGCGATCCGCGACCCCGAGCTGGAGCACGTGCCGCCGACCGCGGCGCCGCGCCGGGTGGTCGTCGTCGGCGCCGGGGTGGCCGGGCTGGAGGCGGCCCGCAACGCCGCGCTGAAGGGCCACGACGTGGTGGTGCTGGAGCGCGCCGGCCGGGTCGGCGGCCGGGCCCGGCTCAACGCGGTGCACGGGTGGCGGCCGAGTTGGCACCAGTACCTGGACTGGCTCGTGGCCGAGCTGGCCGACCTCGGGGTCGCCGTCCGGTGTGGGGCGGCCGCCTCGGTGGCCGAGGTGCTGGCGTTGGCGCCGTCGGTCGTCATCGTCGCGACCGGGTCGCGGCTGCGGCGGATGCCGGGCCCGGCGCTGGTGGACGCCGACGAGGTGATCGCGTCGCCGCCGCCACCGAGGGCCGACGGGCTCGCGGTGGTGATCGACGACGACGGCGGCTTCGTCGCGCCGACCGCCGCGGCCGCGCTGGCCGAGCAGGGCTGGTCGGTCACCATCGCCACCCCGCTGCCGGCGCTGGCGGCCGAGGTCGACGCCACCCAGATCCGCTTCGTGCACGAGCGCCTGGCCAAGGCCGCCCCCACCGTCATCCCCGACGTGCGGCTGCTGCCC
>DATAZG010000238.1:0-4698 GCA_036272155.1 Pseudonocardia sp. | reverse complement strand
ATCGGCAACTACTTGATCGAGATCAGCATCGAGCCGCGAGCTCGCCGACGGGTCTCTCGGCCGCGGAATCACGCCGGACAGGTCAGCGGGCGACACCGACCTCGCCCCGTCGCGGCGGGAACGGGCCATGGCGAGCCTCCTTTGCTGACCGCACCCAATCGCTCAGGTGGTCCCAGTGTCCTCAGGCCGACCGGGTTCCGGCGCTGAGGTCGTCGGTGCCCAGCACGTCGTAGCCGTACACCCCGTAGAGCCAGTTCGTCTGGTAGATGGTGTCGAGATAGCGCTCGCCGAGATCGGGGGCGATGGCGACCGCGGTGAGTCCGTCGGTGTCGTGCTCGGCCAGCCAACTCGTCGCGCCGCTGACCACCGTGCCGGTCGAGCCACCGAACAGGAAGCCACGCCGGGCCAGGTCATGGCAGGCCCGGACGGTGTCGGCCTCCGCCACGCACACCACGTCGTCGACGTACGACTCGTCGAGCAACGGTGGCGGCACGCTGGTACCCAGGCCGGGGAGCATCCGCGGTCCGGGTGGGCCACCGAAGGTCACCGAGCCGACGCTGTCCACCGCCACGATCCGCACCGACGGGTGGTGGTCCCGGAAGTACCGGGCACAGCCCATCAGCGTCCCGGTGGTGCCGGCACCGACGAACAGCACGTCCAGCCTCGGGAACTGGCGGGCGATGGCCGGCGCGGTGGTGAGGTGGTGCGCCTGCCAGTTGGCCGCGTTCTCGTACTGGTTGAGCCAGACATACCGCTCGTCCTCGGCGCACAGCGCGCGCACGTACTCGATCCGCGCCGCCAGGTAGCCACCGGTCGCGTCGGGCTCGGCGATGACGTGGACACAGCTGCCCAGCGCCTCCATCAGCTGGCGGCTGGACAGGTTGCACCGGGAGTCGGTCACGCACAGGAACTGGTAGCCGCGGCTTGCGGCGATCATGCTCAGCGCCACGCCCAGGTTCCCGGAGGAGGACTCGATCAGGGTGGAGCCGGGCCGCAACCGCCCCTCGCGCTCGGCGGCGGCCACCATCGCGGCGGCGGCCTTGAGCTTGATCGACCCGGCGAAGTTGAAGCCCTCGCACTTCAGGTACAGCGAGCGGCCGAAGACCGATCGCAGATCGACGAACAGATCGTCCTGGTTGAAAGCATCCGGAGTGGCTATGACTGGCACTGTCGCCCCCTCGTCTCCCCCGCGTTGCCGCTGCGTTGACCCTGTGCCCGCTCACCGCGTCGCACCGCTCATCCGTACCGACTCAGCTCGTGGAAGAAGCCGTCCACCACGTGCAGCTCGTCGGAGCGGAGCACCTCGTCGTAGACGTACTTGCCCACCGCGAGATCGAGCACACCCAGGCCGAACGGCGAGAACACGACGGGCCGGTCGGCCGGCACCTGCACCCGCCCGGCAATCACGTCGGCCAGCGTGCCGGCCAGGAAGTCCCGCCGGCCGGTGAGCTGTTCGGCCAGGTGCGGTGAGGTGTCGGCCTTGAGGCAGTGCTCGACATCATCGACGATGTTGCAGCTGGCCAGCAGGATCTCCGGCGCGAGGTCGCGCAGCGACACGTGCAGCACCAGCGGGTTGTGCCCGAACCAGCCCACCTCGTGCACGTGCGGCCGCCCGGCCGCGGTGGCGAAGACGACCAGGTCGCTCCCTCGGATCAGCTGCTGGGCCCCGTCGTGCACGGTGATGCGTCCGGTCGCGCCCGAACGCCGCAGGTAGTCGGCGAAGCCGGTCGCGCTGTCGGCGGCCAGATCGTGCACGCCGACCTCGTCGAACGACCAGCCGGTGCCGGTGAGGAACGTGTGGATGTAGCGGGCGATCAGACCGGTACCGACGAACCCGATCCGGGTCGGCCTCGGCCGCCCGAGGCTGAGCCGGTCGGCGGCCAGCGCCGCCGAGGCCGCCGTCCGGGTCGCGGAGATGATGGAGCTCTCCAGGCAGGCGAACGGGTAACCGGTGTCGTGGTCGTTGAGGATCAGCACGGCGGACGCCCGGGGCAGGCCGCCCGCCACGTTGCCGGGGAAGCTGGAGATCCACTTCAGCCCGTCGACCCGGGACGTTCCCCCGAGCGAGGCGGGCAGCGCGATGATCCGCGAGGACGGCCGGTCCGGGAACCGCAGGAAGTAGGACGGCGGGTTCACCGAGTCACCGTCGGCGTGCACCCGGTAGGTCCGCTCGACCAGCTCCACGAGCTGCTTCTCGTGCCCGGCCAGCGCCCGCTGCACCTGGGCACCGGAGATCACCGCGAACGGCGGCACCGCGCGGGTGGCACCCGGGTCGCTCGGCGCGTCGCTCATCGGCCGTCCAGCCGGACCGGGTCGAGCAAACTCACCAGCACCTCGCGCGGGCCGGTGAACACCTCGCGGCTGTGCGCGGTGCCGATGTTGTCGACGAGCAGCAGGTCACCGGCCTGCCACGGCTCCCGCGCGGTGTGTTCCCGATAGACCTCGTCGATCAGCGCCACGGTCCGCGCGTCGATCGGGTCGCCGTTGCCGAAGCGGGTGTTGAACGGCAGCCCGTCCGGCCCGTAGTCCTCGATGAGGTACTCGCGCACCTCGTCCGCCATGGTCCACTCGTTGAGGAAGGCGATCTGGTTGAACCAGCAGCGCCGGCCCGTGACCGGGTGGCGCACGACGGCGGGGCGGCGCTGCCGGGTGCGCAGGCCACCGTCGGGCTGCCACTGGAACTCGATGCCGTTCGCCTGGCAGTAGCGCTCCACGGCGGCACGACCGGCGGCACCGTCATCGGTGCCGAAGCTGTCCGTCCAGGATGCGCCGATCTCGTCGTGGTAGCCGCGGGTGAGCAGCCAGCCCTCCCGTTCGAACCGCTCGACCAGCGCGGGAGGCAGCGCCTCGAGCACCGCCGACGCATCGGCCACCCCGGTGGCGCCGCCCTCGCCGGGTGGGGTCAGGCAGGCGAACAGCAGCAGGGCGGGGACCTCGCGGGCGTAGCTGAGCTCGTGGTGCATGCACATCGGCTGGTTCGCCGGCCACGGCGTCGACGAGTACACCCCGCCCGGGTACGGCGTGCGGGGCGCGAAGGCCTCCCGCTCCGCCATCGGGCCAGCACCGAGCCGGGCCGCCACGGCGGCCACCCCGGCGGCGTCCCGCAGCCCGAGGCCGCGGACCAGGACCGCCCCGTACTCGGTGACCGCGCCGCGCAGCGCATCCCGGTGCCCCGCCACCCAGTCACTCGCGTCGCCGGCCGGCTCAGCCCGCGCGACCGGGGGTGCGCCCGGCTGCAACCGCGGGTCGAGCAGTGCGCTCGGGGATGGCGACATCGCAGGTGTTCCCTTCGATCGGTCAGGCAGTGGGCCGCCGGCTGGCCGGGGGCCCACCGTCCAGCAGGCTCGCCAGCTCGGCCAGCACCGGGTGCCGGGTGATGTCCTTGAGGCTGACCGCGCGGTTCAGCGCGATCGCCAGCTTCACGGCCGACAGCGACGAGCCACCCCGGTCGAAGAAGTGGTCGCGCCGATCGATCTCCTCGGCGGGCAGCCCGAGCACCGTCGCCCAGGCGAGTGCCAGCCGCCGCTCGGTCCGCGTCGTCGGCGTCTCGCGCACCGGAGCCGCGTCGTCGGAACCGCCGGGGACACCGGCTAGCGCACCGAGTTCCGCCGCCAGCCCGACCAGCGCTGTTCTGTCGATCTTGCTGTTGGCGGTGAGCGGCAGGGCGTCGCGCCAGTGGATCACCGGCGGCACCATGTAGTCGGGCAGCGACGCGGCCAGCCGCCCGCGCACGGCGTCAGTCTCCACGGCGCCGGTCGCCACCGGTCGCTCGCCGGCGCAGAACGCGACGAGACAGGCGTCGCGCCCGTCGCGCTCGAGGACCACCACCGCGGCGTCCCGCACGCCGGGCACCCGCAGCAGGGCGTTCTCGATCTCACCGATCTCGATCCGGAACCCGCGGATCTTGACCTGGTGGTCCCGGCGGCCGAGGAACTCCAGGGTCCCCCCGGGGCGCCAGCGCCCGTAGTCGCCACCGAGGTAGAGCCGTGCGCCCGGCCGGTGCGGATCGGTCCGGTAGGCCTGCGCGGTGCGGTCCGGGTCGTTGACGTAGCCCCGGCCCACGCACACCCCGGAGAACACGATCAGTCCGGGAGCACCGAGCGGCACCGGGCGCAGCTGCTCGTCGACCACGTAGACCGACACGTTGCGGATGCACCGCCCGAGCGGCACGCCGGCCGACCGCGGTACCTCGCGCATGACCTCGTGGTTGGTGTCGTCCGAGGTCTCCGTCAGCCCGTAGGCGTTGACCAGCGTGGTGCCCGGCATCGCGGCGAACCAGCGCTGCACCAGTTGCCGCTTGAGGGCCTCCCCGGTGGCCGACACGCACCGCAGGTCCGGCAGGTCGCGCGGGTCGGCCTCCAGCTGGGACAGCACGGCCTCCAGGTACGACGGCACGACCTGGAGCACCCCGACCCGGCCGTCGGCGATGGTGTCCACGAACCGCGCGACGTCCAGGACCACCTTCTGCTCGACCAGCAGGGTCCGCCCGCCGACCAGCAGCGCGGCCACCAGCTGCCACAGCGAGATGTCGAAGCACTGGGGTGCGGTCTGCGCGACCACCTCGCCCTCGCCGACCCCCAGGTCCTCGATCTTGGCGTAGACGTGGTTGAGCATCCCGGCGTGCTCGCACATCGCCCCCTTCGGCGTCCCGGTGGAGCCGGAGGTGAAGTAGATGTAGGCCAGCTGGTCCGGTCCGAC
>DATAZG010000237.1:0-50998 GCA_036272155.1 Pseudonocardia sp. | reverse complement strand
GCCACCGCCGTCACCCTGATCCCCTCGATGGCCGGCCGCGCCGAGCACGTCACCATGCTGCAGCGCTCGCCGAGCTACGTGCTGTCGCTGCCGGCCGCCGACCCGATCGCCAACCTGCTCAACCGGGTGCTCGGCGCCGAGCGCGCGTACTCGATCATCCGCCGCAAGAACATCCGCCAGCAGCGCGCGATCTACAAGTTCTGCCAGCGCTTCCCGAAGCTGGCGCGCCGGCTGCTGATGGCCGACGTCCGCCGCCGGCTGCCCGAGGGCTACGACGTGGACACGCACTTCGGCCCGCGCTACAACCCCTGGGACCAGCGGCTGTGCATGGTGCCGAACGGCGACCTGTTCACCGCGATCTCCAGCGGCGGCGCGTCCGTGGTGACCGACCGGATCGACCGGTTCACCCCGACCGGCATCGTGCTGGAGTCCGGCGCCGAGCTCGAGGCCGACATCGTGGTCACCGCCACCGGGCTGAACATCATGCCGCTCGGCGGCATCGGCCTCAGCGTCGACGAGGCGCCGGTCGAGCTGTCCGAGACCGTGGTCTTCAAGTCGATGATGCTCAGCGGCGTGCCGAACTTCGCGTTCGCCGTCGGCTACACGAACAGCTCCTGGACGCTCAAGGTGGACCTCGTCTGCGAGCACTTCTGCCGGCTGCTCGAGCACATGGCGGCGACCGGGCAGGACACGGTGGTCCCGGTGCTGGACGACGTCGACCAGGCGCGCGGCCCGCTGCTGGACCTCAGCTCCGGCTACGTGCAGCGCCGGATCGCGGCCTTCCCCAAGGCCGGCACCCGCGGCCCGTGGACCGCGGAGCACGCCTACGAGCAGGACGTCGCCCGGCTGCGCCAGGGCCCGGTCGAGGACCCCGCGCTGCGGTTCGCCAGCCGCCGTCCCGTCGCGGCGGCCGCCTCCCAGGACTGAGTGCTCGAACCCCGTGAGTGGCGAGTGGTCCGATAGGGCCACTCGCCACTCACGACGTTGGTCGGTCCCTCGGCGGCTCCGGCGCCAGCGGGACTTAGCTGACGCCGACCAGGTCCACCACGAAGACCAGCGTCGAGCCGCCCGGGATCGGGCCGTTGGTCTGCTCGCCGTAGCCGAGGGCCGGCGGGATCACGATCACCCGGCGACCACCCGGCTGCATACCGGCGATCCCCTGGGCGAAGCCGGGCACCACACCGTTCAGCGGGAAGCTGACCGGGGCGTCCCCGCTCGACCAGGAGCTGTCGAACAGCGTGCCGTTGGAGTAGAGGGTGCCGGAGTACCGGACGTTGACGGTGTCCGCGAGGGTCGCCGCCGTGCCCTTGCCGACCACGACGTCCTGGGTGACCAGCTTCGTCGGGGGCTGCCCGGCGCCGGCCTTCGCCTGGCTGGCCTTCGTCACGTCGGTGGGGTTGCCGGTGAGCGGGGGGACGCCGGGGACGGCCGAGCCGGGGCTCGCGGCCGCGTCGGGGGTCGCGTCGGGGGCGGCGCTGGCCGCCGGGGACGCCTCCGGCGAGGGGGCGGAGGCCGCTGGCGTGCTTGATCCACAGCCGGCGAGTGCCCCGAGTGCGGTGGCGGCAGCGGCGATGGCGAGGGAGCGTCTCATGGCACGCAGTCGACCATGCCGCCCCTCGGACCGGCCGCGCAGGTACCGCTATCGCCCGGTGGCCCGGCCGCTCGCCGGTTGGTAGCCGAGGATGAGGTGCCGGAGGCCGGCCAGGAAGCGCTGGTCGGCGTGCGCGGTGCCGAGATGCCGCCCGGCCCGGGACAGGACCGGGAACTGGCTGGTGGTGAGCTCGCCCGCGAGGTCCCGCCAGCCGAGGTAGAGCTCCTGCCCGGTGCCGGGCAGGGACGCGCCGAGGGTGTACTGGGAGAGCCCGACGAACGCCTCGACCGCGACCGCGTCGTCGAAGCCGGCCCGGGTGAGGGCGGCGACCGCGCTCTCGGCGAGGCGCAGGGTCTGGCCGCTGACGATCGCGCGACCGGCCATGATCTCGGCGACCGACCGGTGCCGCAGCAGCAGCGCGCGGAACGCCGCGCAGAACTCCTCCATCGCCCGTTGCCACCCGACGTCCGACCGCGCGGGCGCGAGCTCCGCCAGTGCCGTGTCGACGATCAGGGCGATCAGGGCATCCTTGCCGGCCACGTGGCGGTAGATGGCCATCGGGGTACAGCCGAGGCGCTCGGCCAGGGCGCGCATCGTCAGCGAACCGATGCCGCGTGCGTCGGCGAGCGCGAGTCCGGCGTCGACGATCAGCGCCTGGCTGAGCTCCTGTGTACGGGCTTGCACGCGGTCAGTGTACTAAGTAGATTACGGCACCTGTTTACTTAGTACACCGAGCCCGGGAGTGCTCATGCCGATCGCGCCGCACTACGGCATCCCGAACTCCGTCCAGCACACCGCGATCGCGATCTGCGGGGTACTGGCGTTCGCGTCCCTGGTGTTCTGCCTGGTCCGCGCACGCCGCGACCGGTCCGCGCTGCCGCTGTACCTGTTCGCCGCCGGGGCGCTGGCCGTCTTCTTCGAGCCGTACCCGGACCTGCTCGGCGCCGCGGTGTTCCCCGAGCAGGACCAGATCGGCTGGATCAGCACGTTCGGCCGCCACATCCCGATGTACATCGGCCTGACCTACCTCTTCTACTGGGCGCCGGCCTGGCTGTGGATCATCGACCGGTTCCGGCGCGGCATCACCCCGCGCGCGTTCTGGGCCACGTGCGGCGTGATGGTGGTGGCCACCTGCCTGATCGAGCTCGTACCGCTGCACTTCGGCCTGTGGACCTACTACGGCGAGCAGCCCTTCCGCATCGGCGGCTTCCCGCTGTGGTGGGCGTTCGTCAACGGGCACAGCTTCATCGCCAGCGGCGTGGTGCTCGTCCTGCTGCTGCGGCTGCTGCCGGCCAACCGCTGGTTCGTCCTCGTCCCGGTGATGCCGGCCGTGGTGCTCGCCACGCACACCGGCGGCGCCATGCTCGGGTTCTCGACGGTCAGCTCGACGTCCAGTGCCGCCATCACCACGGCCGGCACCCTGGGCGCGATGGCCTTCACGGTGCTGATGTTCTGGATCTACGCGCGGGTCGTCTGCATCAGGGGCGCCGCTACCGGGGCGGGGGCCGCTACGGCTGGGGGGCCGAGTGCCAACGGCTCCGATGGCCGCCGCGTTGTGCCTTCGCCGCCAGGTAACGCCGGCGCAGCCGCGTCAGCGCCGCGTGCCGCTGGCTGATCTGGATGGCGCGCCGTCGCCAGCCCGGCCGCCGTGGCGGAGTGTGATCGCGGGCGTAGTGCAGCAGCCCGGCCAGCGCGTGCACGGCGGTGTCCAGCAGCTCGTCGTCGGCGACGTCGTCGGGGTGGCGGTCGGAGCGGGGGAGGTCGGCCGGCAGCAGGTCGGTCAGGTCGCCGACCACCTGGCAATTGCGCCGGCGCAGAGCCTCGACCATCTGTCGGGAGCGGTCGGCGACCCATTCGTATTCGGCGGGCGGCAAACCGAGCGGCGTCGACGAATCGCGCCGGCCCATTACCGAGAGCGCCAGGTAGTCCTTGACCAGCACATCGTATTCCGGCCATTCGAGACTGTCCGCCAGCACTACGTTCAGCCGCCGCAGCAAGTTTGTCTCGGCGACACCGAGTGAACCGTTCGACTCGGCCGTGAGGTCGATCTCGCAAGTGTGCCCGGCGATCCCGGTGGCCCGGCTGAATCGCTGCCACAGTTCATTCGATGGAGTGCCGCTCGGGGGCACGGTCACCAGGTGTACCCGGCCGGCGGGGAGCCGCGCGGTCCACGTGTCCAGTACCCGGGGCAGATCCTGCAACCGCCAGAACAGGGTGGCCAGATAATGCGCGTCCGGCCCGGGCGCGGCGAGCTCGTGGGCGAACTCGGCGAAGGTCAGCACCTGGCGGTTCTTGACGTCCTCCTGCCAGACCGCCGGCAGCTGCCGGGCCAGGTCCCGCGCGGTCAGCACCACGTGCACATCCGCCCAGTTCAGGTGGTCCAGCGCGCGGGCCGCCGCCCGCTCGTCGACGAGGCTGAACAGCTCGTGCGAGAGCACCACGTCGCCCCGCCACGCCCTGGCCTGGCCGACCAGCCGCTCCCAGGCGCCGGGGACCGCCGGGTCGAGATGTTCCTGGAAATAGGCCTGTTGCAAATCCATTGCGGCATGGAACTGGGCGTCCTTGCTCAATCCCGGGTAAAGCACTCCGGACCGGCGCAGTGCGCCCCGGTTATGCCACAGCACGTCCTGCAGATACGTCGTGCCGGTCTTCGGCGCGCCGACGTGCAGATACACCCTGGGCCGGCGCTCGTTTACCTCGGACACAGCGACCGGGTGCCACAAAATCGCAGGCGACATCGTCGCATCGGGGAGCTCCTTCCAGCCACGATCTCGCCCTAAGAAGGTCCTCAGGGGTGACCGCGAGGGCACGGTACCAAACGCCGTGCCGGCATGCCGGATGTGCAATGCACCCGATGCGGGTGATGTTGAGTGAGATCAGGGTGACCTGCGAGGTTTGGCGCGAATTAACCGGGGGCGAGCTTTTGCTGTCCATTATCTGTGAATTGCTTATGAAAGCCGCCGGGCGCCGGCCGGGTCGGGTCAGCAGACGCCGCTGCCGGTCGGCGTACCGCTGCCGGTCGGCGTGGCCAGGCCGACGCCGTCGCCGACGTCCTCGCGCCCGGCCGCGCCCAGCACCGCGTTCAGTAACTGAGGGTAACGGGCCTCGAGGTCGTCCCGGCGCAGCCGCACGAAGCAGCGGGTGCCCTCCTCGCGGGTCCAGGTGATGCCGGCGGCGCGCAACACCCGCAGGTGGTGGCTCAGTGTCGACTTGGCGACGGGCGCGCGCAGCTCGCCCCAACCGCGCTCCACGCCGTCGGCGAGCAGCCGGACCAGGCCGATCCGGATCGGGTCGGACAGCGCGGCCATCACCTCGGTCAATCGCACGTCGTCGATGTCCGGATGCTTGGCGTGCCGCATGCTGACCAGCATACCTGCCCTACATTCGATGACTCACGAACATCGAACGTAGTTCGAGGCGCCCGTTCAGTCGAGCCGGCTGAACGGCTCGGCGTAGCGGAACGCCCCGACTGGGGCGTCCTCGGTCAGTCGCCTGGCCTGGAAGTAGGCGCCCCACGACGGGTCGGGGCTGAGCACGCCGAGCTCGTGCCCGGTGACGAAGCCGAAGCGCCGGTAGTAGTCCGGTTCGCCGAGCAGGCAGAGCAGCGTCTCGTCCAGCGCCTCGGCCGCGCCGATCAACGCGTACATCAGTGCCGCGCCGACCCCGTGGCGCTGCCGGTCCGGGTGGACTCCCAGCGGGCCGATCCCGAGCGCCGCCGGCTGCCCACCGCTCTGGGCCGGCGCGCGGTCGACCCGGCCCCGGGTGGCGACCACATGGCCGACCACCACGCCGTCGACGACTGCGACCAGCGACAGTTTCGGCAGCCAGCCCGGATCCGCCCGCAGCGCGTCCATCAGGCCGGACTCCAGCGCCGTCGGGAACGCCGCGTCGTGCACCCGGCGGATGGCCTCCCCGTCCGCCGCCCGCTCCCGCCGCACCGCCACGCTTGTGCCCACGCGCCCCACTCTGCCCGAGCTGTCAGGTCGATTTCCCCGCGCCGGGAGTCCATTCTGTGGCTCTGGAACGCTGAATGGGGCACAGTGTGCCCGAATTCGGGCAGGAAATTGGCAAAAGGGGTCCGCCGGGTGCCAGACTCGGCGACCGTGAGCGCTACTGGGTCGGGCACCGCGCCGGCCGTGCGGCATGACGAGCTGGTCCGGCACGTGGTGGTGTCGACCGGGTTGGGGCCGGAGACGGCCACCCGGGTGATCGCCGACGTGCTGGCGTACTTCGGTGAGAGTACCGAGCAGTTCGTCCGGCGCCGGCACGCGGAGCTGCACCGGCGGGGACACGGCAACGCGGTCATCTGGCCGGCGCTCGCGGCCGAGCTGGCCGAGCGGCGGGTGGCGGCGCCGGGGCTGTCCGAACGGCAGCTGCGCCGCATCGTGTACGGCTGACCGCCCGCGCGCGACGGCGCGGAGCCGGTCGGCGCGAAGAACTGAAGCTGAGCTGGGTACGACGCAACGGCGAGAGGGATTCACATGTGCGGGATCGTCGGCTACATCGGTCATCGGCAGGGCGCTCCGGTGCTGCTGGAGGGGCTGCGCCGGCTGGAGTACCGGGGCTACGACTCGGCGGGTCTGGCGCTGGTGCAGCGGCGCAGGCTGAAGGTGCACAAGACGGCCGGGCGGGTCGAGGACCTGCGGCGACTTGTCGATGACGCGGCGCCGGGCACGGTCGGCATCGCGCACACCCGGTGGGCCACCCACGGCGAGGTGACCGACGTCAACGCGCACCCGCACCTCGACGCGTCCGGCCGGTTCGCGGTCGTGCACAACGGGATCGTGGAGAACGCCGACGAGCTGCGGGCGCAGCTCGTCGCGTCCGGTGTGCGGCTGGTGTCCGACACCGACACCGAGGCGCTCGTGCACCTGATCGCCGCGAAGGCCGAGCAGACCGAGACGCTCGAGGCCGCGGTGCGCGCCGCGCTGGCCGGCGTCGAGGGCACCTACGGCCTGGTTGTGCTCGACGCGCAGCGGCCCGACGAGCTGGTCGTCGCCCGCAACGGCAGCCCCCTCGTACTGGGCATCGGCGAGGGCGAGACGTTCGTGGCCTCCGACGTCGCCGCGCTGGTCCGGCACACCCAGCGGGTGGTGTACCTGGAGGACGGCGAGATCGCCACGGTCCGCGCGGACGACTTCCGCACCAGCGGGCGCGCCGAGACGGTCGAGCTGTCCGACGAGGACTACCAGCTCGGCCAGTTCGAGGACTTCATGCGCAAGGAGATGGCGGAGCAGCCGGAGGCGGTGGGCCGGGCGCTGCGGGGCCGGCTGGACTTCCGGTTCAACACCACCCGGCTCGGCGGCCTGCGGCTGGACCCCCGCGAGCTGCGCGCGGTGCGCCGGGTGAAGTTCCTCGGCTGCGGGTCCGCGTACTACGCCGGCCAGCTCGGCGCGACGCTGGTCGAGGAGCTGGCCCGGATGCCCGCCGACGCCGAGCCGGCCTCGGAGTTCCGCTACCGCAACCCCGTGGTCGACTCCGACACCCTGTACGTGGCCATCAGCCAGTCCGGAGAGACGCTGGACACGCTGGCCGCCGTGCAGGAGCTCAAGCGCAAGGGCGGCAACGTGATCGGCGTCGTCAACGTCGTCGGCAGCGCGGTGGCCAGGGAGTGCGGCAGCGGCGTCTTCCTGCACGCGGGGCCGGAGGTGTCGGTGGCCTCGACGAAGGCGGTCACCAACATGTCCGTCACGTTCGCGATGCTCGCGCTGCTGCTCGGCCGCGTCCGGGACCTGTCGGCGGCGCACGGCGAGCGCCTGGTCGCCGCGCTGCAGGCACTGCCCGGCCAGATCGGGTCCGTGCTGGAGACCGACGCCGAGGTGGCCGCTGTGGCCGGCAAGTTCGCCCACGCCGAGCACATGTTCTTCGTCGGCCGGGTCCGCGCCTGGCCGGTGGCCCGGGAAGGCGCGCAGAAGCTGAAGGAGATCTCCTACCTGCACGCCGAGGCGTACCAGGCCGCCGAGCTCAAGCACGGCCCGCTGGCACTGATCAACCCGGCGATGCCGAGCGTGGTCGTCGTGCCGGACGACGAGCTGCTGGCCAAGAACATCTCCACGATCGAGCAGATCAAGGCGCGCGGCGGCCCGGTCATCGCGGTGACCAACGCGACGCTGCCGCACGGCCTGGTCGACGCCGAGCTGCGGGTGCCGAAGAACTCTCCGGAGCTGGACCCGATCCTGCTGACCATCCCGCTGCAGATGTTCGCCTATCACGTGGCGAACGCGCTGGGCCGCGACATCGACAAGCCGCGCAACCTGGCCAAGAGCGTCACCGTGGAATGAGATGATCGAGGACCTGAGCCTGCGCCAGCTGTCCTACTTCGTGGCGGCGGCCGAGAACGGCACGATGACCGGGGCGGCGGTGTCGCTGCACGTGTCCCAGTCGGCGGTGTCGCTCGGGCTGGCCGACCTGGAGCGCCAGCTCGGTGTGCAGCTCATGCTGCGCCGGCGCGCCAGGGGGCTCACCTTGACGGCGGCCGGCCGGGAGCTGATCGGCCCGGCGCGGGGTCTGCTCCGGCTGGCCGAGGAGCTGCGCGCCGGGGCCGGTGAGCTGGGTACCGCGCTGACCGGGCGGCTGGTGGTCGGCTGCTTCCAGACCATCGGCCCCTTTGTCATGCCGGCGCTGCTCGACAGTTTCCAGGCAGCCCAGCCGGGGGTGCGACTGGACTTCGTGGAGGGCTCACTGGTCGAGCTGCAGGCGATGCTGCTGGACGGCGCGTGCGAGGTGGCGCTGCTCTACGACATGGACCTGAGCTCGGCGGTGCACCGGGAGACCGTCTACCTGACCACCCCGCACGTGCTGCTCGCGCCGACGCACCCGCTGGCCGCGCGCACCTCGATCGCACTGGCCGACCTCGCCGAGCACGACATGATCATGCTTGACTTCCCGCCCAGCGTGCACCACTTCAGCCTGATGCTGGCCGCCGCCGGCGTGGTGCCCCGGATCCGCCACCGCACGGTCAACTTCGAGATGGTCCGCTCGCTGGTGGCCCGGGGGCACGGGTTCTCACTGCTCATCCAGCAGCCGACGGTGGAGGTCAGCTACGAGGGCCGGCCGCTGGTCACGCGCCCGGTCGCCGACGACGTGCCGCCGACCGCCGTGGTGCTGGCCTGGCCCTCCGCCGCGCCCCCCACCCGCCGCGCCCGAGCCTTCGCCGACCACTGCCACGCCACCCTCCGCGAAGGCCCGCCCTAACCCCCGCCGCCGCCCGGTACCGCCGCCCAACCTCGGGAGCAACGGGGTGGGGAGCGGCGGCGGGCGTTGTATGAGGTTTGCTCATGTGAAACCTCAGAACTGTGCGCTTTACAGCGATTGTGGGCCGCGCCATGCTCGGAGCACGGCGGACGAGGGAGTTGCCGATGACCGCGACCAGTGCCTGTCCCGCACATGCGAGCTTCGACCCGTTCGACGCGGCCTACCTGGCTGATCCCTACCCGTTGTTGGCCGAGCTACCGGCCGCGTTCCATGCGCCCGGCCTCGACATGTGGGTGCTGACCCGGTTCGCCGACATCGACGCGGTGTTCCGCGACCCGGCGACGTTCTCCGCCTCGATCGCGCAGGACCCGATGTTCCCGCTGAGCGACGCGGCCCGCGCCGTGCTCGGCCCGGAATTTCCGCTGCCCAGGACGATGTCCAACGCCGAGCCGCCGGTGCACAACCGGATCCGGCGGTTCAGCCTCCAGGCGTTCTCCGCCCGGCGTACCGCCGCGCTGGAACCCCGGGTCCGGGCCGCCGCCGTGGAGCTGGTCGACGCGCTGCCGGCGAGCGGCCCGTTCGACCTGGTCGCGGGGCTGAGCCACCCGCTGCCGGCGTTCATGATCTTCACGCTGATCGGGTTCCCTCCGGAGGACACCGAGTTGCTGAAGGGCTGGTGCGGCAACCGGATGGCGTTCTCCTGGGGTCGGCCCACCCCGGCCGAGCAGGTCGAGATCGCCGGCAACATGCGCCGCTACTGGACCTACTGCAAGGAGTTCGTGCGTGACCGGATCGCCGAGCCGCGCGACGACTTCACCAGCGACCTGGTCCGGATCCACCTCGAGGACCCGGGGCAGCTGTCGTCGTTGGAGATCACGAGCGTGATCTACGGCCTCAGCTTCGCCGGCCACGAGACGACGACGAACCTGACCAGCAACGCGGTCCGGCGGCTGTTGGAGCACGGCGACCAGTGGCTCGAGCTGTGCGCCGACCCGAGCCTCATCCCGAACGCCGTCGAGGAGGTGCTCCGGTTCGACTCGAGCGTGATCGCGTGGCGGCGGATCACCACCCGGGCCGTGCGGATCGGCGGTGTCGACATCCCGGCCGGCGCGCGGCTGCTGTTGCTGCTCGGTGGCGCCGGGCGGGACGCGGAGCGGTTCCCCGAGCCGGAGCGGTTCGACGTGCACCGCCCGGACGCCGCGCGGCACGTGGCGTTCGGCAAGGGCATGCACTTCTGCCTCGGCGCCCCGCTGGCCCGGATGGAGGCCCGGATCGTGCTCGAGCTGCTCACCGCCGCCGCCCCCGACCTCGAGCTGGTGCCGGACCAGCGGTTCGACTTCCCGGCCAACGTCTCGTTCCGGGGGCCGTTGCGGCTGTGGTTGCGCCGCGGCGCCCGGACTTCGGCGTGACCGGGCTGTCGCGTATGTCTGCGCAGAGCAAAGCATCCTGAGGAGGACTTCTCATGACCACCGCGAAGCCGTTCGCATCGTCGGCCGACCTGGCCGCCAAGGAGCAGACCCTGGAGGTGCTCGCCGACGGCGTCTACGCGCTGACCGCGGAGGGCGACCCCAACGTCGGCGCGATCGAGGGCGAGGACTTCCTGGTCTGCTTCGAGGCACTGGCCACCCCGGTCGCCGCCCGTGACTGGCTGGCCGTGCTGCGCCAGCACACCGACAAACCCGTGCGCTACCTCGTGCTCAGCCACTACCACGCGGTGCGGGTGCTCGGCGCGTCCGCGTTCGACGCCGAGGTGATCGTGGCGCACGAGAACACCAAGGCGCTGGTCGCCGAGCGGGGCAAGGAGGACTGGGCGAGCGAGTTCGCCCGGATGCCGCGCCTGGCCAAGGCCGCCGACTCGGTACCGGGTCTGACCTGGCCGACGTTGACCTTCTCCGACCGGCTGACCATCGACCTCGGCGGTGACCGGGGCGAGCTCGAGCTGCGCTACTGCGGCCGGGGACACACCGAGGGCGACCTCGTGGCGTGGCTGCCCCGCCAGCGCATCCTGTTCGCCGGCGACCTGGTCGAGGCGGAGGCCGCGCTGTACACCGGCGACGCGTTCCACCGGGACTGGGCGTCATCCACATTGGACAATGTCGCGGCGATCGGGGCGGACGCGCTGATCGGCGGCCGGGGCGCGGTCAGCCAGGGCGGCGCCGCCGTGACCGCGGCGATCGCGCAGACCCGCAACTTCCTGAACGTGATGATCCGCGAGGTCTCCGCCGCGCAGGCCAAGGGTGGCGCGCTGCGGGACGCGTTCGAGGCCTGCCACGCCGCGCTGGTCGACGACTACGGTCGCTGGCCGATCTTCGAGCACTGCCTGCCGTTCGACGTGTCCAGGCTGTGGGACGAGCTGAGCGGGGTGGAGCGCCCGGTGATCTGGACGGCGGAGCGGGACCAAGAGGTCTGGGACCAGCTCCAGTCATGACCGAACCGGACCTCGTGTGTGGCGAGTGGTCCCCTGGGACCACTCCGCACTCACGACCCGCGCAGCCCTGGCCGCTGGACCCCGTGGTGGTGCTCGGCAACGGGCCGGTCGGCCAGACGGCGGCGCTGTTGCTCGCGCGCTGGGGAGTGCCGGCGATCGTGCTCGACCAGCGCGCCGAGCGGGACCTGGTCGGCTCGAAGGCAATCTGCCAGCAGCGGGACGTGCTGGACATCTGGGAGTCCGTCGGCGTCGGCGCCCGGATCGCCGCCGAGGGCGCCACCTGGACGACGGCCCGCACGTTCTTCCAGGCCGACGAGCTGTTCAGCGTGGAGTTCGCCGACCCGGGGCGCTCGCCGCTGCCGCCGTTCGTGAACATCTCGCAGTCGCGCACCGAGCAGCTGCTCGACGAGCGGATCGCCGAGGAACCGCTGATCGAGGTGCGCTGGGGTCACGAGGTCACCTCGGTCGGCCAGGACGCGGCCGGGGTCACCGTCGCCGGGCACACCGTCGCCGGCCTGTTCCGGCTGCGCACGCCGTACCTGTTGGCCTGCACGGGCGCCCGGTCCGACGCGCTGCGTGCCGAGCTGGGCGTCAGCCTCGACGGGCACTCCTTCGACGACCGGTTCCTGATCTGCGACATCCGCGCCGAGCTGCCGGGCTGGACGCGGGAGCGGCGGTTCTACTTCGACCCGGCGTGGAACCCCGGCCGCCAGGTGCTGATCCACCCCTGCGCGGACTCGGTGTACCGGATCGACTGGCAGGTGCCGCCCGACTACGACCTGGACGCCGAGCTGGCCTCCGGCGCGCTGGACCGGCGGATCCGGGCGATCGTCGGCGACACCGGCTACGAGCTGCTCTGGCAGTCGGTGTACCGGTTCCACACGCGCTGCGTGAGCCGGATGCGGGTCGGCCGGGTACTGCTGGCCGGGGACGCCGCGCACCTGTACGCCCCGTTCGGCGCCCGAGGCCTCAACTCCGGGGTGGCCGACGTGGAGAACGCCGCCTGGAAGATCGGCTACCTCGGCCGGGGCTGGGCCGACCCGGAGCTGCTGCTGGAGAGCTACCACGCCGAGCGGCACGCGGCGGCCAGGGAGAACGTCGAGGTCACCACGGCGACGATGGACTTCCTGGTACCGCAGACGCCGGCGGCCGCCGCGCACCGCCGCGACGTGCTGACCAGGGCGCGGTCGGAGCCGGCCGTCCGGGCGCTGGTGGACTCCGGGCGCCTGGCCGAGCCGTACTGGTACGTCGACTCGCCGCTGGTCACACCCGATCCCCGGCGCCCGTTCGCCGGCCGGCCGTCGCGCGGCGCACCGCCACTGTCCGCGCCGGGACTGCTGCTGCCGGACCTGCCGGTGACCGGTCCCGCCGGGTCGTTGCGGCGGCTCAGCCGGGACGGGGTGCTGGTGCTCGCCGCGCCGGGTGCGCTCACCGCGGTGTCGCCCGCCGAGCTTGCGGCGATGGCCGAGGAGCTGGCGCCGATCCCCGTGCGCGTGGCCGAGATGGCGGAGCTGGCTGCCGAGCTGCCCAGTCTGGTGGAGGCCCGCGACGGCGAGTGGTGGGTGGTCCGGCCGGACGGGCACCTCGCCGCCGTGGCCACCGACACCGGCCAGCTGCGTGCCGCGCTGCGCCGCGCGGTGGGTCTGGCGCCGCTTGTTGACGCCGAGCCCGACCGGTCCGAGCCGACCGGGACGCGCCGGGGGGATATGGCCGCGGCGGTTCCGCCCGGCAACTGAAAGACTCCGCGGCCATGACCGCGCCGAAGTTCGTGCCCAGCTTCTTCGTGCGTCAGAAGATCACCTTGATGGTCAACCGCTACCAGATCTTCGCGGCCAACCCCGACGGCACGGAGGGCGAGCTGCTGGCGTTCGCCCAGCAGAAGCGGATGGCGTTCAAGGAGCAGGTGACCTTCTACGCCGACGAGTCGAAGTCCACCGTGCTGTTCTCCTTCCGGGCCAGGCAGCGGCTGGACGTGCACGCCGAGCACGACGTCTACGACGAGAACGGCGTCGAGCTCGGCTACTTCAGCAAGGCTTTCGGGGCGAGCCTGCTGCGGTCGACCTGGCAGCTGTCCTGCGGGGGCCTCGACGCGGTCGGCCAGGAGCGGCGGATCAGCGTGGCGATCATGCGCCGCATCTGGGACTTCATCCCCTACCTCGGGGACATCTGGGTGCCGTTCGTCTTCCACTTCGACTTCACCGACACGGACACCGGCGCCGTGGTGATGATCAGCGAGCGGCGGAAGTCGATCCGGGACCGGTACGTGGTGACCGTGTCCGACCCCAGGATCGACTTCCGCGTGGCTGCCTCGATGGCCGTGGCACTGGACGCGCTGCAGTCGCGCTGACGGAGATCGCAGCGAGCCCGGCCGGTTTCAGGACTTCGTCAGCAGGTGCTCCACGAACCAGTCGCGGGCCGCGCCGGAGCTGACGTCGAAGCCCGGTCCGGTGTAGGCGTCGAAGTGCCCGCCGTCCACCAACTGCAGTTTCTTCGGCTGTACCGCCGTCTCGTACGCGGCGGCGGCGATCTCACCGGCGGCCAGCCGGTCGGCCGGCGCGACGACCATGAGCAGCGGCGTCGGCGAGATCAGCGGCAGGTACTTACCGGGTTCGTAGCCCCGGAAGTACTCCATGGTCAGCAGCGTGACCTCGTTGCGCCAGGCGGGCGCGCGCTGCTCGGCGGTAGCGGTGAACCACTGGTAGGAGTCCGGGGTGGGCAGGGCCGACACGGCCGTCGGGTCGGCGGCGACCACCGGGATCAGGGTCGGCTGGCCGCCGGCGGCGAGTGACTGGCGCTCGGCGGCGAACATCGCGTCCATGCCGGCCCAGTTGTCGATGCGGACCAGCTCGCGGAAGTGCTGGGAGCCGGAGATCGCCGGCACCTGGCCGACGATGGCCTTCACCCGGCGGTCGATGGCGGCGGTCACGTAGGCGTTCGCGGCGCCGTAGCTGGAGCCCCAGAGCCCGATCCGCTCGGCGTCGACATCCGGTCGGGACTGCGCGTAGGTGATCGCGTGCTGGATGAACCGGACCTGCTGCCACGGGTCGATCTCCTGGCGCGGGGTGCCCGGTACGGCTTCGCTCGCGCCGAACCCCGGGTGGTCGTACACCAGGCACGACAGTCCGGCGGCGGCGAACACCTCGGCGTAGCGGTCCAGCCACATCTCCTTGACTGCCGCAAAGCCGTGCTGCAACACCACACACGGCGTCTCGCCACCGGCCGAACCCTCGGCGGGATAGAACCAGCCGCGCAGGGTGGCCCCCTGCGCGGTGAACTCGATGTCCTGTCGGGCCACGTGATCCTCCTTGATCGGTCCCCTGCGTCGGGTCCCATCCTGGTGGCGGAGCCCGGCGGCGCGCTTGCACGTGCGTGCCGCGCGCTGGCCGTTGCCTGCCAGGGCGTGCCGGAGCTGGTCGGCCGCCCGTCGGGTCTGACGGAATCCGCGACTCACCCTGACAAAATCCCCGACTCGCGGGTCGTGGGGGTTCGGTGAGGGGGGCGGCGGTGCGCTAGTGGTGGGCGCGGTAGTCGGAGGGGGTGGCGCCGTAGTGGGCGCGGAAGGCGCGGGTGAAGTGGCTGGAGTCGGAGAAGCCCCAGCGGTGGGCGATCACCGAGATGGGCTCGCCCCGGCCGGCCAGCTCGGCGCGCGCGCGGGCCAGCCGGCGGGAGCGGATGACGGCGCCGACGGTGCGGCCGGTCGACTCGAAGGTGCGGTGCACGGTGCGGACCGAGACGCCGTGGGCCGCCGCGATGGCCGCCGGGGTGAGGGCGGCGGGGTCGGTGCCGGGCAGGTTCCGGTCGATCCAGGCCTCCATGGCGGCGCGCAGCGCGGGCGTCGGCGCGGCGCCGGCGGGGGCGTCGGGTGGCCGCAGCGCGCCGGCGAACAGCTCCAGGGTGGCGTTGCGGGCGGCGGTGACGGCGCCGGGGGCGAGGTCGTCGAGGGTGTTGGCCAGCAGGTCCAGGTAGCCGGTGAGCAGCCGGGTGGCCGGCGCGGACCCGTCCAGCAGCACGCCGCCGGCCTGCCACGGCCGCCCGTTGACCTCGTCCAACGCGGTGCGCGGGATCAGCAGCGTGCGCTTGGTCAGCGGCTCCCAGACGGTGAACCGGACCGGCCGCGTGCTGTCCCAGACGAGCGCGTCGCCCGGGCGCAGCTCGCGCTGCAGCTCACCCTGCGCCACGCTCTCCCGGCCGCGCCGGGTGACCAGCACCGCGATGTAGTCCCGCTGGCTGGCCGCGATCCGGGACCGGCCCCGGGTGCCGCTGCACGGATCGCACTCGCAGTCCACCAGCGCCAGGTCGTCGATCCACTGCCTGCGCACGCTGGCGCGGTAGCGGGCGGCCTGGTCCGGTACCCGGACCGCCATCTCGACGTGCGTGGCCGAGAGCAGCTCGGTCCACCGCTCGGGGCGGTCCGGCCCCGGCACGCCGTCCAGTGAGAAGTGCTCCGTCGCTCGGCCCACCCCGAAGATAGTGCCGTACTCAGGCCGGTTGTGCGTCGACGATCCGCAGCGCGAACCGGGTGTACTGCTCGGCGACCTCGGCGGCGGTCAACTCACCGTCCGGGCGGAACCAGCGCGCGATGCTGACGCACATCTCCCGGATGGCGAAGGAGGCCAGCGCGGGCGAGTCCACGGTGCACACCCCGGCGGCCACCCCGTCGGCGATCAACCCGCGCATCGCGTGGCCGTGCTCGCGGCGGCGGCGCTGCATCTCGTCGCGGTAGGGCTGGTCCAGGCTGGCGGTGTCGCGGTTGACCACGAGCGCCTCACGGCGGTGGGTGGCGTGCCGCAGTGCGTAGACGAGGGTGGCCCGGTACAGGCGCTGCCGGGGGTCGGCGGTCTCGGCGAGGACCTGGTGGAAGTCGGTGAGCACGCCGGCGGTGGTGTCGTCGACGATGCTGCGCAGCAGCTCGTGCTTGGAGCGCATGTGGTTGTAGAGGCTCGGGGTGCGGATGCGCAGCGTCTCGGCGATCTGGCTCAGCGCCGTGCCGTGGTAGCCGCGCTGGGCGAACAGGGTCAGCGCGGCGTCCAGCACCGCCTCGCTGGTCACCGTGACGCGTGTGTCCGTGCTCACATTCGAACCTCCCCCCAGTACGTGCCCACCCTAGGCCGGACCGGTCGTCACGCGGAGTCGCATCCCGTCGAACGCAGTCGAGGTTCGTGGTTGCGTGACTAACGCGCGTTAGTTAGCTTACTCGTACTCGATGGCGAGGAGGTGCCCGTGATCCGGACCGATCTGATCCGACCGGTGCCCGAGCTGCTCGCCGAGCACGCCGCGCGGCGGCCCGAGCAGATCGCCTTCTCCGACGAGTATCGCCAGGTCAGCTACCGCGAGTTGGCCCGCAACACCGGCCGGTTGGCCGGTGCGCTGGCCGACCTCGGGCTGGGCCCCGGCGACCGCGCGCTGCTGTACCTGGACAACTCCGTGGCCACCGTGGAGGCGTACCTGGCCGTGCCCCGCGCCGGGGGGATCGCCGTCTGCGCCAACCCCGCGTCGGCGCCGGCCGAGGTGGCACACATCCTGCACGACAGCGGCGCGACCGTGGTGCTCACCGACGCGGCGCACCTGGACACCGTCCGCACGCTGGTGTCCGCGCTGCCCCGCCCGCCGGCGGTGATCACGGTCGGCGGCCCTGGCCACGACGCTCCGCACGACCACACAGAGCACGACTACGCGAGCCTGCTGGCCAGCCCCGAAACGTCCGCTCCCCGCGACTGCCTGGCCCTGGACGACGTGGCCTGGATGCTCTATACGTCCGGCACCACCGGCCGGCCCAAGGGCGTCTACCTGACCCAGCGTGGCTGCCTGTGGGTGGTCGCCGCGTGCTGGGCGCCGATCGTGGGCCTCGGCCCGGACGACGTGCTGCTCTCGCCGCTGCCGCTGTTCCACTCCTACGCGCTGGACCTGTGCGTGCTCGGCGTGCTCGCGGTCGGTGCCACCGGGCACGTGCTGCGCCGGTTCTCGGTGGACGGCGTGCTCGGGTGCCTGCGGTCGGGGCGGTACACGGTGCTGCCGGGGGTGCCGACGATGTTCCACTACCTGCTGGAACGGGGCGACGCGCACGCCGGGCTGGGCGGGCTGAGGCTGTGTGTGTCCGCCGGGGCGATCCTGCCGGCCGCGCTGAACGCCGAGTTCGAGCGGGCGTTCGGGGTACCGCTGCTGGACGGCTACGGCATCACCGAGACGTCCACGATGGTGACCATGAACTGGCCGACCGGCACGCGGGTGATGGGCTCCTGCGGGCTGCCGGTGCCCGGGCTGACGGTGCGGCTGGTCGACCCCGCGACCGGCACCGACGTGCTGCCCGGTGAGGAGGGCGAGCTCTGGGTGCAGGGCCCGAACGTGACGCCGGGCTATCACAACCTGCCGGATGCGACCAAGGCCGTGCTCACCGACGGCTGGTACCGCACCGGCGACCTGGCGCGGCGCGACGAGCACGGCTACCTGCGGATCAGCGGCCGGACCAAGGAACTGATCATCCGGGGCGGCGAGAACATCTACCCGGCCGAGGTGGAGGACGCGCTGCTGGCCTCCGCCTCGGTGCTGGACGCCGCGGTGGTCGGCGTGCCGCACGAGAGCCTCGGCGAGGTGCCCGTGGCGTTCGTGGTGCCCAGGGCCGCGCCGCTGGACGTCGAGGCCGTACTCAGCGACTGCGGGCGCCGGCTGTCACAGTTCAAGGTGCCCACCCAACTGATCGAGATCGACGAGATACCGCGGACCGGCTCGGGCAAGATCCTGCGCTACCGGCTGCGGGAGAGGCTGGCCGAGTGAAGGTCGGGGACATCGAGGTCCTGCCGGTGCTGGACGGCGCCGGTCGGTACGTCGCCGGGGAGGTGCTCAGCCGCCCCGGGGTGGCCGACGCGTGGGCCTGCCACGCCGAGCACCTGGACGCCGACGGCAAGTTGACGCTGCCGATGGGCGGTTTCCTGGTGCGCACCGGCGAGCGGGTCGTGCTGGTCGACGCCGGGTTGGGCGCGATCGCCAATGAGCGGTACACCGGCGGCGGCTTCCTGGACTCGCTGCGCGCGCACGGCGTGGCCCCGGAGGACGTCACCGACGTGGTCTTCACCCACCTGCACTTCGACCACGTCGGCTGGTCCTCGCGCAAGGGCGCCGTGGTGTTCCCGAACGCCACGTACCGGGCGCACGCCGCCGACTGGGCGCACTTCGTCACCGACGGCGACGGCGAGCAGCCACCCGACCCGGGCGCCGTGCGCAAGCTCGCCCCGGTGGAGCCGCAGCTGGAGCTGTTCGACGCCGACGGCCCGCTGGCGCCCGGTCTCGACGCCAGGCACACGCCGGGCCACACCCCGGGCTCGACGGTGTACGTGATCTCCGACCGGGGCGAGCGCGCGCTACTGCTCGGCGACATCGTGCACTCGGTCGTCGAGCTGGCCGAGCCGGACTGGCAGGCGGTGTTCGACGTCGACCCGGGCGCCGCGTCGGCCGCGCGCAACCGGCTGGCCGACGAGGTGGCCGACACGCCGGACCTGGTGGTCGGCGCGCACTTCCCGGAGCTGCGGTTCGGCCGGGTGATCCGGGCCGGCGGCGCGCGCCGGTTCCGGGCGATCTGAGGGGGACGGCATGGATCTGCAACTCAACGGGGCGAACGTGCTGGTCACGGGTGCCGGCCAGGGGCTGGGCCGCGCGCTGGGGCTGGGCTTCGCGGCCGAGGGCGCCAACGTGGCGTTCCACTACCACTCGTCGGGCTCCGGGGCCGAGGAGGCGGTGGCCGAGGCCACGGGGCTCGGGGTCAGGGCGATCGCGGTGGGCGGTGACCTGCGGTCCGAGGCCGACGTGGCGGCGCTGGTGGAGCGCACCGAGTCCGAGCTCGGCCCGATCGGCGTGCTGGTCAACAACGCGGCGGCGACCAAGGTCCAGCGGTTCCTGGACTCCACCCCGGCCGACTGGGCGCCGCAGATCGACGTCACCGTCACCGGCACGCTGCAGCTCACGCAGGCGGTGGCGAAGCGCATGGCCGAGCGCAAGGCCGGCGCGATCGTGAACCTGATGGGCGACTCCGGGCGGGTCGGCGAGTCCGGCCTGCTGGTCACCGCGACCGCCCGCTCCACCACCGTCGGGCTGACCCGCTCGCTGGCCAAGGAGCTGGCCCGGTTCGGCATCCGGACCAACGCGGTGTCGCTCGCGCTGGTCCGCACCGACCACTACGACGAGCACTCCGGCGGCGCCGACGCCGATGCCGAGCGGACCAAGAAGATCCTCGCCCAGTACCCGCTGCGCCGCCTCGGCCGCCCGGACGACATCACGCCGATGGTGCTGCTGCTGGCCTCCCCGCTGTCGTCCTGGACCACCGGCCAGGTGGTCTCGGTCAACGGCGGCTACGCGATGCCATGACCGACACCCGGGACCCCGTGAGTGGCGAGTTGGGCTATAGCCCCACTCGTCACTCACGGGTATTGGGGACGAGTCCTCGGCGCAAGGAGGACCAGCGGCTGGTCACCGGCCACGGGCGGTTCGTGGCCGACCTCGAGCTGCCCCGGATGCGGCAGGTGGCGTTCCTGCGCAGCCCGGTCGCGCACGCGACGATCACCTCGGTGGACGCCGACGCGGCGCGGGAGGCCGGCTTCCGTGTGTTCACCGGGGCCGACTTCGCCGACGTGGCGCTGCGTGCGAAGTCCGCGCTGCCGTCGTACGTGGAGACGGCGCAGCCGCTGCTGGCGCACACCAGGGTCCGGTTCGCCGGCGAGGCGGTGGCCGCGGTGGTCGCCGCCGACCGGTACCTGGCCGAGGACGGCATCGAGCTGGTCGAGGTGGAGTACGAGCCGCTGCCGGTGACGGTGTGCGCGTGGGCTGAGTCGGCACAGAATCCCGCTGCCCCGCTGCACGAGGACGCGCCGGACAACGTGCTGCTGCAGCGCACCTTCGACGCCGGTTCGGTGACCGAGGCGCTGGCCGGCGCCGACGTGGTGGTGCGCCGGGAGCTGGTGACCAACCGGCACGGCGGCAACCCGATGGAGTGCCGGGCCGGCGTCGCGCTCTGGGAGCCGGCCGACCGCAAGCTCACGTTCTGGTCGTCCACCCAGGTACCGCACCTGGTCCGGAACATGGTCGCCGAGCTGCTCGACCTCGCCGAGGGCAACGTGCGGGTGATCGCCCCGGACGTCGGCGGTGGCTTCGGGGTGAAGGCGGTGCTGTACCCGGAGGACGTGGCGCTGTGCCTGATCGCCCGCGCCATGCCGAACGTGCCGGTGAAGTGGGTGGAGGACCGCGTCGAGCACCTCGCCGCCGCCACCCACGCCCGCGACCACCGCTACCTGATCACCGCCGGGTTCGCCGCCGACGGCACGCTGCTGGCCCTCGAGGCGGACGTGACCTGCAACGTCGGCGCCTACTCGGTGTACCCGTGGACGGCCGGCATCGAGCCGCTGATGGCCGGCGGGCTGCTCTGCGGGCCTTACAAGCTGGACAACTACCGGTGCACCGTGCGCGGGGTGGCCACCAACACCGCGCCCTCGGGGCCGTACCGGGGTGTGGCCCGCCCGTCCACGGTGTTCGCGATGGAGACGATCCTGGACGAGGGGGCCCGCGCGCTGGGCATCTCCACCGTGGAGATCCGCCGGCGCAACCTGATCCAGCCGGCCGACATCCCCTACAAGATGCCGTCCCGGCTGGTGGACGACTCGGGGCACTACGAGGAGTGCCTGACCAAGGCCCTGGACGCGCTGGGCTACGACGAGTGGCGGGCCGAGCAGCACCGCCGCCGGGCGAGCGGCACCGGCCACCCGGTCGGCATCGGGATGGCCTGCTACAACGAGCTGACCGGGCTCGGCCGGGCCGCCTCCGCCGGGCCGAGGATGCCGTTCCGCACCGGGCACGACGCGTGCACCGTGCGGGTCAACCCGGACGGGCGGGTCACCGTGTTCTCCGGTGTCACCTCACAGGGTCAGGGCCAGGAGACGGTGATCGCGCAGATCGTCGCCGACGGGCTGGGCGTGCGCTACGACGACGTGGAGGTCCGGACCGGCGACACCGAGACGTCGCTGTGGGGCTTCGGCGCGTTCTCGTCCCGGCAGGCGGTGATCGGCGGCGGCGCCGCGCACCGGACCGCGGTGGCGGTGAAGGAGAAGCTGGTGCTGCTCGCGGCGGGCCTGCTGGAGGCGTCCACCGGCGATCTCGAGGTGTCCGACGGCCGGGTCCGGGTGGCCGGCGACCCCGGCTCGTCGATCTCCGTCGCCGAGCTGGCCCGCGTCGCCTACCTGGAGTCCAACCGGCTGCCCGAGGGCATCGAGCCCGGCCTGGAGGCCACCCGGTTCTACGACCCGATCCGGGGTGCGTTCGCTGCCGGTGCGCAGGCCGCGGCGGTGGAGGTGGACCGGGCCACCGGCGAGATCCGGGTCCTCGGCTGGGCCTGTGTCGAGGACTCCGGGCGCGCCATGCACCCGCAGATCGTGCACGGTCAGATCGCCGGCTCGATCGCCCAGGGCATCGGCGGCGCGATCTACGAGCACCTGGTCTACGACGAAACTGGCAACCTCATCACCGGAACCCTGCTGGACTACCTGATGCCGACCAGCGCCGAGGTTCCCGAGCTGCTGATCGACCACGTCGAGCACCCGGCCGCCAACCCGCTCGGCGTGCGCGGAGTCGGCGAAGGCGGCACGCTCGGCCCCAACGCCGTGCTGGCCGGCGCGGTGAGCGACGCGCTGGGCATCCGGATCGACACCCTGCCGCTCTCCCCAGGCACCGTGTGGAAGGAACTGCAATGACAACCGAAGCCTCCAGCGACCCGAGGCCCGACCCCGACCCCGACCAGCCAGCCGAGAGCGCGGCGGCCGACGGCGCGGCGCTGGTGTCGCTGCGCTGGCACGAGCGGGTCGCGCTGGTCACCCTGCACCGGCCGGAGAAGCGCAACGCGCTGACCATCGAGCTGTGCGAGCTGCTGCGCGACGCGGTGCTGGGTGCGCTGGCCGCCGAGGCCCGCGCCCTGGTGATCACCGGCACGGGCAGCAGCTTCTGTTCCGGCGCCGACCTGGACGCGGTGTACACCGCCGACTTCCGGGAGGCCCTGTACGAGATGCTGCACACGGTCACCGAGGCGCCGCTGCCGGTGATCGCGGCGGTGAACGGCCCGGCGATCGGTGCCGGCACGCAGCTGGCCCTGGCCGCCGACCTGCGCGTGGTCGCACCGTCGGCCGTGTTCGGGGTGCCCACCGCGAAGATCGGGCTGGCCGTGGACCCGTGGACCATCCGCCGCCTGGCCCTGCTCGCCGGCAACGGGGTGGCCCGGCGGCTGCTGCTGGCCTGCGAGCAGCTGACCGCCGAGGAGGCGCTGGCCTCTGGCCTGGCCGACCGCGCCGGCCTGCTCGCCGACGCGCTGGACTGGGCCGCCCCGATGACCGAGCTCGCCCCGCTGACCGTCGGCTACAGCAAGCAGGTGCTCAACCAGCTGTTCGAGCCCGACCTGGACCCGTTCGCCGACAAGGAGCTGTTCGACGCGTTCGAGGGCTGCTGGGCCAGCGACGACTTCGCCGAGGGCCGGCTGGCCAGGGAGCAGCGGCGCCGACCGCGGTTCGAGGGCCGGTGAGCGGGTGAAGGCGGCGCCGTTCGAGTACGTGCGGCCGGCCTCGGTGGAGGAGACCGTGGCCGCGCTGACCTCCGGCGCCGACGGGGCGGAGATCAAGATCCTGGCCGGCGGGCAGAGCCTGGTGCCGCTGCTCGCGCTGCGGATGGCGCGCCCTTCGGTACTGGTCGACATCAACCGGGTGGCCGAGCTGACCGGGTTCACGCGGACCGACGGGGCGGGTTCGGCCGAGGTCGAGGTCGGCGCGCTGACCAGGCACAGCGCGCTCGCCACCCAGACCGAGCACCCGCTGCTGGCCGAGGCCGCCCGGTGGATCGGGCACCCGGCGATCCGGAGCAGGGGGACGGCGGCCGGCAGCCTGGCGCACGCCGACCCCGCCGCCGAGCTGCCCGTGGTCGCGGTGGCCTGCGGGGCCGTGGCCACGGTGGTCGGCCCGGCGGGGTCGCGGCGGGTGCCGGCCGCTGAGCTGTTCCTCGGCCCGCTGATGAGCACGCTCGGCGAGGACGAGCTGATCACCTCGGTGACCTTCCCGGTGCCGGCGCGCTGGGGTTTCGCCGAGTTCGCCCGCCGGCACGGTGACTTCGCGCTGGTCTCGGTGGCGGTCGCCGAGGTGGCCGGTGAGGTGTCGATCGCGCTCGGCGGGGTCGGCGGGGTGCCGGTGCGGGCGGTGGCCGGCGAGCGCGTGCTGGCCCGTGGTGGCTCGGTCGACGAGGTGGTGGCCGAGGTGCGCGCCGAGCTGACGCCGACCGGTGACCTGCACGCCTCGGCCGACTACCGCCGCGCGCTGGCCGGTGAGCTGGTCCGCCGCGCGCTCGACCAGGCCGGCCTCGGAGCTGGCGGATGTCTCGGAGCTGGCGGATGTTTCGGAGCTGGCGGATGAAGGTAGAGCTGACGGTGAACGGCGAGCGGGTCCGGCTGGACGTGGAACCCCGCCGCACGCTCGCCGACGCGCTGCGCGAGGACCTCGGCTGCACCGGTACCCACCTCGGCTGCGAGCACGGTGTGTGCGGCGCCTGCACGGTGCTGGTGGACGACGAACCGGTGCGTGGCTGCCTGATGTTCGCGGTACAGGCCGACGGCGCCTCGGTGACCACCGTGGAGGGCCTCGCCGCCGCCGACGGCACGCTGCACCCGCTGCAGGAGGCGTTCGTGGCGCACCACGGCCTGCAGTGTGGCTTCTGCACCCCGGGCATGCTGATCAGCGCGCTGCACCTGCTGCGCACGCACCCCGAGCCGTCCCGCGACACGATCCGCGCCGAGATGTCCGGCAACATCTGCCGCTGCACCGGCTACGTCGGCATAGTCGACGCCATCCAAGCCGCCGCCACGCCCCAACCCGCCACCGCCCAACCCGCCGCCCCCACTTCCCGCGAGTCGGGGATTCCGTCAGGGTGAGTCGCGGATTCCGTCAGCCGCGTACCGCCTTGGCGAACGCCTCCAGCTCGCGCGGCACGTCCGGCCCGGCCGGCTGGTAGGCCACCTCGGTGGCGCCGCACTCGGCCAACTCGGCCAACTTCTCCCGCAGCGCGGCCGGTGACAGCGCCAGACCGGCGCCGACCAGCACCTCGCCGGTGACGAACGGCCGATCCCGCTCGTTGACCACCGCCAGGTGGCCGTCGTGCAGGGCGAGGTGGCGTTCCCCGGCGGGTACGTCGGCATAGGCGGCCGCCCAGGCCGGCCCGTTCGGCAGCCGCTCGGTCTGGCCGAACTCCATCGCCCAGTGCAGCACCACGCTGGCCCCGTGCCCGGCGGCGGCGATGGCCCGTTCGCTGCCGGGGTCCTCGCCCTCGTCCAGCACGGTGCCGAACATCAGCACCGCGCTCCAGTCGAACCCCGGCACCGGCCGAGGAGCGCCGAACACCCCGTCGCCGACCTCGTGCGCCACCGCGGTGCCCTTCGGACCCTGCGCGCCGACCAGGATCGGGATGTCGAGCGGCCGCGCCGAGCCGAACCCGGGGTACTGCATCATCTGGATCCGGGCGCCGTCCCACTCGGCCTGTTCGCCGCGCAGCAGCGCGCGCAGGGTGCGGATGTAGTTCGCCACGTAGGTCCACTTCGCCGGCTTCTGGCCGAGGGTGAACGCACCGGTGAAGCCCGAGCCGACGGTGACCGCGACCCGCTCCGGCCCGGCGATCGAGGCCAGCGTGGAGATCGCGGCGGCGCTGGCCATCGGGTGGCGCAGCGTGGGCACGAGCACGCCGGGCCCGAGGCGGACGGACTCGGTGCGCTCGGCGGCCCGGCACAGCTGCACCCAGACGTCGGCGTACAGCGCGGGCGAGTCGTAGAACCAGACATTGCGGTAGCCGAGCTGCTCGGCGATCCGGGCGTGCTCGTGGCTCTCCAGCGAGGTGTTGAACGCGCACGACATCGTCAGGGTCATGGTCGGAGCGTGCCGCGAACCCGGCCGGGGCGCAGTTCGGCGTCCGGGGAGTGGACCTCGGAATCGAACTGGATTGGCCGTCGCGCCGGTCCGGCCCGGCGTGTCACGGTGCACCGCCGGACGGTCCGACCGCGTGCGTCTGGGAGCTGCTGGCGATCGACCACGAGCGGCGGGCCTGGGTCGAGTACGCGCTGTCCGACCCGGTCGATCCCGACCTCGGCGCGTATCTGGCCGCCGGGCTGGTGGTCTACGGCTGAAACCTGACGGGACCCGCGGAAATCCAGCGACTCGCGGACTGACGGAATCCGCGACTCACCCTGACCGAATCCCTGACTCGCGGGGAGTGGGGGCGGCGGGTTGGGGGGCGATGGTGGGGTGGGTTGACCTTGAGAGTGGTCGAGGATGCAGTGTGGAGGACATGAGTACGCAGGACGCGGCACCCGGGATCACGCCGGTCACCCCGAACGTGCCGAGCTCGACCCGGGGTGAGCTGTTCGGGCCGGGGCGGCGGTCGATCACCGTCGGCGTGGTGTTGCTGATCAGCATGGTGGCGTTCGAGGCGATGGGCGTCGGCACGGCGATGCCGGCGCTGGTCGCGAGCCTCGGGGCGCTGTCGCTGTACGCCTGGCCGTTCGTGGCCTTCATGGCGACCGGGGTGCTGGGTACCGTGCTCGGGGGGCGCTGGTGTGACCTCGCCGGCCCGAGGTTGCCGCTGATCGTCGCGCCGGTGCTGTTCGCCGCCGGCCTGCTCACGGCGGCCACCGCGGCCGGCATGCCGCAGCTGCTGGTCGGCCGGACTTTGCAGGGCCTCGGCGCGGGCAGTGTCACGGTGGCGATCTACGTGCTGGTCGGGCAGGTGTACCCGGAGCGGGTGCGGCCGGCGATGTTCGGGCTGATGTCGTCGGCGTGGGTGCTGCCGTCACTGATCGGGCCGCCGATCTCCGGGCTGGTCACCGAGCGGCTGTCCTGGCGGTGGGTGTTCTTCGGCCTGGTGCCGGTGGCGGCGCTCGCGCTGGCGCTCGTGGTGCCGGCGGTGCGCCGGCTCGGCCCGCCGGACCCGAACCGGGCGGCCGCGCCGAAACGCCGGGGTCTGCTGCCCGCCGCGTTCGGGGCCGCCGTCGGGGTGTCCGCGCTGACCTGGGCCGGCCAGAAACCGGATGTCACCGCCGGGATCGTGCTGGTCGCCGCCCTGCTCGTGCTCGTACCCGCGATGCGCCGCCTGCTGCCGGCCGGGGTGTTCCGGGCGCGGCGGGGCATCCCGACCGTGGTGGCCTGCCGGGGGCTGTGCGCCGCGCTGTTCTTCACCACGAACTCGTACCTGCCGCTGATGCTGACCAGCACCCACCACTGGTCGCTGGCCGCCGCCGGTGGTCCGCTGGTGGTCGGCTCGCTGGGCTGGTCGTCGGTGTCCTGGTGGCAGGGGCGGCACCCTGACCTGCCGAGGGGCCGGCTGCTGCGGATCGGGTTCTGCCTGCTCTTCGGCGGTGTGCTGGCGCTGCAGCTGGTCGCGCCGAGCTGGGGCGTGGCGTGGCTGGCGCTGCCGGTGTGGGTGTGCGCCGGCGCCGGGATGGGGCTGGTCTTCCCGTCGATCGGGTTCCTGTTGCTGCGCCAGTCCGCGCCCGGTGAGGTCGGCTTCCACACGTCGGCGGCGCAGATGTCCGACCAGCTCGGCACGGCCACCATGATCGGCATTGGCGGCGCGTTGCTGGCCCTGCTCGGCTCGCCGGCGCTGGCCATGCCCGTGCTGCTCGGACTACTCGCCGTGATCGGCCTGACCGGGGTGGTGGTGGCTCCCCGCGCGGTGGCGCCGACGACCTGACCGGGTCCCGGCCAGCGCGGAGGACGGCTCAGCTGACGCTCTCCACCCACGTGCCGGGGTGGGTCGCCGCGTCCTGGCGGGACACGGTGAGGCCGGCCGGCCAGGGCACGGTGAGTGTGGTGGTCTCGCCGGGTGGGGTGGTGACGAGCTGCGTCGGCACCCAGTTCGTGGAGCCGAAGCTGCCGAACGAGCCGGGTGAGTCGGACAGCACGACCAGCCGCGCCGACGCGCTGGCGCCCGGCCGCAGCGTCACGCCCGGTGCGCCGGTGTCCTTGCGGTACAGCGAGTAGACGGGGCCGTTGGGGTCGTTCGGTCCGTGCAGGTCGACCCCGGGTACGCCGCGCAGCAGGCAGGCCTGTTGTGAGGTGTTGGTGTAGGTCAGGGGCAGCCACGCCTGGTCGGAGGTACCCGGTTTCGAGCGCGGTCCCAGCTTGGCGGACAGCTGCGCGGTGTGGCAGCGCGCGGCGGCCTGCGCGGGTGCGGCCGAGGAGGTCGGGCCAGTGGTGGCCGAGGTCGGTGCCGCTTCGGCGGACGAGGTCGCCTCGGCCGAGGGCGCCGCCGAGTCGGACGGCGGCGCGACGGTAGGCGCCGGTGCCCCGCAGCCGGCGAGCGCCGCGCTGGCCAGCACGGCGCTGACCAGCACGGATGTGGCGATGAGTGTGCGCATGGATCCCCCCGTCGAGACGCCGCGCACGGTACTCGATCAAGTACCGGCGCGGCGGCCCAACACGTCGAGATCGGCCGAAGCCCACCCCGCCCGGGGGACAGCTCACCCCGTCCGGGGGCTTACGTGGCGGCCAGCACTCTCGACTCGGCGGACCCGTAACCTCAGGCCACACCCTCCGGCGACGCGCCGGTGATTGATACGCCGTCGGCCACGATCTTCTCGATCTCGGTGAGGTCGGCCTCGGTGAGATCGACGTCGGCGGCGGCGAGGCTGTTCTCGATGTTGCGGGCGCTGCGGGCCCCGACGATGGCCACGTGCACGCCCGGCTGGGCCAGCACCCAGGCGGTGGCGAGCTGGCCGATGGACAGCCCGTGCGAGCCGGCCAGTTCGGCCAGCCGGTCCACAACGGCCAGGTTGCGGCGCAGCGTCTCGCCCCGGAACGCGCTGGACCGGGACCGCCAGTCGTCGCTGTCGAACGTGCTGTCCGGGGTGAGCTGGCCGGTCAGCAGCCCACTGCCGAGCGGGCTGTAGGCGAGTACGCCGACGTTGTGCTCCCTGGTGTAGGGCAGCACGCTGTCCTCGATGTCGCGGCGGAACAGGTGGTACGGCGGCTGCAGCGTCTCCACCGGCCGGGTCTTGTCGAAGGCGGCGAGCTGGTCGGCGTCGTAGTTGGACACGCCGACGTGCCGGAGCTTGCCCTCGTCGACGAGCTCCTGCAGCGCGGTGGCGGTCTCCTCGGCCGGGGCCTCGGAGTCCGGCCAGTGCACCTGGTAGAGGTCGATGTGGTCGACGCCCAGCGTGCGCAGGCTGGCCTCGACACCGCTGCGCAGCCAGTCCCGGCGGGCGTCCCGGGGGCGGGCGCTGCCGGGGTTGATGCCGCCCTTCGTGGCGATGACCAGCGAGTCACGGTCGCGGTCCAGCTCGCTGCGCAACGCCTTGCCGAGCACCTCCTCGGACCGACCGAAGCCGTACGCCTGGGCGGTGTCGAAGATGTTCACCCCGAGCTCGCGCGCGTGCCGGATGGCCCCGATCGCCGCGTCCTCGTCGAACGAGCCCCAGTCGCCGCCGAGCTGCCAGGTGCCGAACGCCACCCGGGAGACGTCAAGGCCGCTCCGGCCCAGCACGATGTTCCGCATACGGCTACCCCATCCCTCGACACCGTCGGCGTTGAGTCCCGCGAACTTGTCATGTCAGGATAACCTCTGACGTTTGCGGAGGCCTGTCCGAGCGAGGGGTCCGGGACGGAGCGGGGCATCGCCGTGCGATCGGCCGGGCGGGGTTTGATCGGCTTGGAGGCTGGCGAAAACGCCAGGTCAGCGGTGCTTTTTGAGGTTGCTGCCGAGCCAGGCCGTGTAGCCGAGCAGACCGGCGAGGGCCACGCCGCGCAGCGTCCGGTTGTTGTTGCGCAACGCCAGGCCGAGGGCGAGCTCGGTGGCGCCATTGCGGTAGATCCAGGACCTGGTGTCGGTGGGGAACGCCGGCGCGGTGATCGACTCGTACAGGTTCGGGGCGACGAAGTGGCTGGCGCCGACGCTGGCCAGCAGGGTGCCGGCGGTGCGGAGCGAGAGCAGTGCCATGGTCGGATCGACTCCTCGGGAGGCCGGGCGGCGCGGCTCGGCTGACTCCGCCTCGCGCCATTGCGACGATTTTGCCGAAGCGTGGCACAGGGTGCCGGAATCCGCGACTCACCCTGACAGATTCCCCGACTCGCGGGTGGCTAGCCCTACCTGGCGAAGTAGGGCTGGCGGAAGCGGTAGTAGGGGTTGCTCGATCGTGCGTGTCGGGGATCCGGAGCACTGTTCAGGACAGCCGGACAGTACGGATCCGGGACGCCAGCGAGAGAGGGTCAAGCATGTTCACCAGCACCTATGCGTACAAGGCGGAGTCGGACGACCACGCGGACGAGGACTTCGACAGCGAGGACTCGGACACCACATACGACGAGGTCGGCTTCGTCGCGGTCAGCTACGACGGCAGTGACGACGACGGCAGTGGCGACGGCAGTGGCTACGGCAGTGACGACGGCAGTGACGACGACGGCAGTGACGACGGCGGTGACGACGACGGCAGTGACGACAGCGACGAGGACGACGACGGGGACGGCGCCTAGCGCCGTTCGGTCTCGTTCCACGTTTCTCGCCACCTTTCCTGCCAACCCGGCCCCGAGCGACACCCATGACGCGACCAGGAGTAGCCATGACCGCCGTATCGGGGCCGGGCCAGGAGATCCTCGGCCGGGCCGCCGAGCTGATCGAGCAGACGTTGACCGGGGCGAAGGCCAACGCCCGCCCCGACCTGATCCGCCGCCTGGACCGCGCCCGGCGCGCCCTGGACGCCGTCGGCGGCTCCGACTCTGGCTCCGTTGAGGAGGCCACCCCGGAGACGGCTGAAGAAGGCACTGCGGAGCGGAAGACCCGGGCGGTCCGGCTGGCCGCCGAGGAGGCGCTGCGCGCACTGGACTCGCTCGGCGTCGACCTGCGGTCCCGGCGCGCGCTGCTCAGCGACGAGGACCGCGTCGGCGGCCTGACCGCCGAGCTGCGCGAGGCGAAGGCGTACGCCGACCGGTGCCGGCAGCGCTCGCGCGAGTGGTCGCACGTGCTGGCCCACGGCTTCGCCAGGCTCGGCTCCGACGTCGAGTTCGACGTGCGCACCAGGATCCGGGGGCTGGCCGGTGAGCTCGAGATCGCCGCCGAGACCGGTGACCCGCGCAGGGTCCGCGCCGAGCTCGATACCCGGCTGCGCGGCCACCTCGTTGCCGAAGCGGAGCGGACCTACGCGTTCCTGTACGCCGGCGTGTGCCGCGTGGCCGCCGAGGTCGCCACCGACCTAGAACTGCCGGCGCCGCACCGGGTACCGCCACTGCTGGTGATCCCGCCCGGCCGGCTGGTCGCCCAGCTGCCGGACCGGTACCGGCCCGCGCCCGGCCGCCCTCCACTGGCCCGGCTGCTCGGTGTGCTGCTGCCCGGCTACACCGGGATGGTGATCACGCTGGTGCTCTCCCGGGCGCTGGGCCTGCAGCTGTCGGGCTGGCTGATCGCGGCGTTCGCGCTGGTCGGCGCCGTGGCCCTGAGTGGAGCCAAGGCCAGCGTGGAACGCGGACGCCAGCTGGACCGGCGCCGCGCCGAGCTGACCAAGGCGCTGCGGGGCACCGGCGAGGAGTTCCAGCTGGCCCTGCTCAAGCAGGTGCGCGACGCACTCCGCACCCTGCAGCACGACCTGCGCCGCGCGACCACCCACACCGTCACGCACCGCGAACAGGCCATCGCGGAGGAGCTGGACGTCCTGCGCACCGCCGCCGACGCCGTCCGGCGGGCCCCGGCCGAGCTGGCCGCCATCACCAAGGACCTGCGGACGCTGGACGAACTACACACCCACGCCCGCGAACTCCACCGCGCCACCACCCCGCCCCCAGTCGCCGACCAGCCCCCGTCCCGCCGCCCCCTCACCGCCGTCGCCTAACCACCGCCCCTGAACGCACCACCGCCCCTGAACGCACCACCGCCCCTGAACTCACCACCGCCCCCAGCCGCCGCCCCCCACTCCCGCGAGTCGGGGTTTTTGTCAGGGTGAGTCGCGGATTTTGTCTGCTTCGATCGGGGCATGGCCGTGGACGGGGTGCTGGAGATCGACCGGCGCGCGGACCGGACCGGCTACCGGGACGTGGTGTTCGCCGAGGTGTCCGGCTTTCGGCCGCTGCTGCTCGACCTGGTCGTGCCGGTATTGCGGGCCCGGGAGCCGGCTCCCGAGCCGTCCCGCGAGCCGGAACCGGTGCCCGAGTCGGTGCCCGAGTCGGTGCCTGAGTCGAAGCCCGAGTCGAAGCTCGAGCCGAAGCGGGAGCCGGAGCCCGTGCCGGTAGTGGTGTACCTGCACGGCGGCGGGTTCGCCGGCGGTACGCACCAGCTCGCGCGCTACCCGGCGGCTCGCCGGGCCACCGAGGCGCTGCTGGCCAGGGGCGTTGCCGTGGCGAGCGTCGGCTACCGGCTCAGCGGCGAGGCCCGCTTCCCCGCGCAGCCGCACGACGTGTGGGCCGCCGTGCGCTGGCTCGGCCGCCACGGCGCGGACGTGGGCGTCGACCCGGCCCGGCTGGGCGCCTGGGGCGACTCGGCTGGGGGCTACCTGACCGCGATGCTGGCCGTGGCGGCAAGCCGCCCGGAACCGACCGGCCCGCCCGGGCACGAGGGCGGCATCCGGGCCGGGGTGAGCTGGTACGGCCCGAGCAACCTGGCCACCCAGCCGCCGCTCGGCCCGCCGGCCTGGCGCAACACCGATCCCGCGCGATCCCCCGAGGCGAAGCTGCTCGGCGCGCCGCCGGCGAGTGTGCCCGAGCTGGCCGCCCACGCCAGCCCGGTCAGCCATGTCACGACGGGCGCGGCGCCGTTGTTGCTGGTCCACGGCACAGCGGATGACGCGGTGCCGTTCGCGCAGAGCGAGGAGCTGGTGGCCGCGTACCGGCGGGCCGGTGCGCCGATCGAGCTGGTCGCGGTGCCGGGCGCCGGGCACGGCCTACTGGGCGTCGAGCTGGGCCCGCTGCTGGAGCGGAGCGCGGACTTCCTGGTCCGGCACCTGTCGGCCGAAGGTGACTGACCGCGCCGGTCGGCACCCTCTAGCCGCCCAGGCCGTCGCGCAGTAGGTCAAACGCACGAGCGGTCGCTCGGACCGCTTCCGGATGGCGGTCCGAGGCGGACTCGCCATGGACAAGGCACTTGTGATTGAGGTCGGCGAGCTCGCGCTGTACGACGATCACCTGGGCGGCCGCGAGGCGCGCGGTGAGCGGGTCGAAACCGCTCTCGCGCAACGCTCCGGCCAGGGCATCCATGCCCCGTGAGGTGTAGCGCAGCAGCCTGGCCGCCAGGCTCTCGGTCTCACTGATCAGGCGCAGGAAGGCCATGATCTCGGGATCGTCGTTCAGGCCGGTGTTCGGATCACGCTGCCGCAACGCATCCAGCAGTGCCTCGCGTAGCGCGTCCAGCGGCGGCTGATCGGGCCGCCGGGTCCGGACGATCCTGGCCGCCTCGTCCTCGTGGTCGGCGAACCGTTGCAGGACAAGGTCTTCCTTTGTCGGGAAGTAGTGGAACAGGGTCCGCCGGGCGACGTCGGCCTCCCGCGCGATATCGGTAATCGAGACCTGGTCGAACCCCGACTCGAGGAACAGGCGGATCGCCGTCGCCGCGATCGTCTCGCGGAGGCGCGCCTTCTTGCGTTCCCGCAACCCCACCGGCTCGGTCATGAAACTCAGCATACCGCATCGGTAGACGTGGTGTATATTTGCATCGAGTCTACTTAAGGGGAGATCGTGCAGACCGAGGTGATCGTGGTCGGAGCTGGCCCTACCGGCCTGATGCTGGCCCATGAGCTCACGCTGGCCGGGATACCGGCCGTAGTGCTGGAGAAGCAGCGGACGCGCAGTGCACAGTCCAGGGCGGGAGGGCTGCAACCGCGCACCGCCGAGGTGCTCGACCTGCGTGGCCTGTTGGATCCGCTGCTCGACCGCGCGCTGCCCCGCGGCGAGTTCGGTGGGCATTTCGCCGCGCTTCCGGTCGAGTTGGACTGCCGGCCGTGGCGGACCCGGTACCCGAGCCCGGTCGCCATCCCGCAGGCCCGGCTCGAGGCGTTCCTGGAAGCGCGCCTCGTCAGCCAGGGCGTACCCGTGCTTCGCGGCTACGAGGTGAAGGCGGTCGAGCAGGACGCCGACGGTGTCACGGTCGGGGATATTCGAGGCAGTTACCTGGTCGCGTGCGATGGCGGGCACAGCGCGGTCCGCAAGCTGCTCGGCGTCCCGTTCCCGGGCACCGCGGGCACGATGTCCGGCGTGGTCGCGGACATCACCCTCGCGGCCCGATCCGCCGAGGTGCCCACCACGTCCGAACACTTCAGCCACTACATGAAGACCACCGGCGGATTCTTCAGCGTCCTGCACCCCATCGAGGGCGATCTGTACCGGTTGATGTCCGGCAAACTCTCCGGCGAAGGCCCAGGCCGCGAGGAGCCCGTCACCGCCGACGAGATCCGCGAGGTCCTGCGGGTGGTGTACGGGCCTGGGACGGAACTGGGTGAGATCCGGGAGGCATCCCGGTTTAGCGACTCCAGCCGGCAGGTCGAGCGCTACCGCGAGGGGCGGGTGTTCTTCGCCGGGGACGCGGCCCACATCCACCTGCCGTTCGGCGGCCAGGGGGTGAACCTCGGCGTGCAGGACGCGGTCAACCTCGGCTGGAAACTCGCCGCGGCGGTGCGCGGGTCGGCCCCGGAGGGTTTGCTCGACAGCTATCACACCGAGCGGCATCCCGTCGCCGCGCAGGTACTGCGCAACACCCGTGTGCAGGGCGTGATCACGAACCCGACCCGGGACGAGGACCTCGCCGCGGTCCGTGACATGTTCACCGACCTGCTCCGGCTGCCTGAGGTCAACCGCTTCATCTCGGGAATGATGTCCGGGCTCGACGTGCAGTATCCCGGGCTCGGTCCGCGCATGATCGACTTGGACCTGACCACCCAGGACGGCCCGACCCGAGTCAGCCGGCTGATGCACTCCGGCCGGGGCCTGCTGCTGTCGCTCGACGACACACCGAGGTCGATCGACGGCTGGGCCGACCGGGTCGACCACGTGCGGGCGAAGGCCGATGAGGACATCGACGCCGTGCTGATCCGGCCGGACGGCTACATCGCCTGGTCCAGCTCCGACGGGCAATCGCTCGAGACCGCCCTCGCCCGGTGGTTCGGCTGAGCCCGGTGTGGCTGGCATTGCTTCGGCAACAACCGCAAGAGGAGAGATGTGATGAGTCCGAGCAGCACCCTGCCGCCGATCGTGACCAGCTGGGCCTCGGCCTGGAACGAGAATCGGGGCGAGGACCTCGCCGCCCTGTTCGCCGAGGACTGTGCGTACGACGACCTCGCCTTCCAGGGCACGTGGCAGGGCCGGGGCCAGGTGGCGTGGTGGGTGGGGCGGACCCACGAGACCCTCGCGAATGTGCAGGTCGAGGTGAGAACCGGGTTCCGCACCGACGACATGGTGGCGATCGAGTGGATGTTCAGCGGACAACTGCGCGTCGCCCCGAGCGGCTTCGCCGTGCCCGTCACGACGATCCTGCAACTGGACAGTGAGCTGATCACACGCAACAGCGACAACTACAACCTGGCGGTCGTGCTCCGCCAGTCCGGCCTACCCGCCGACTGGACCCCGGGCGCCTGACGAGCGGCCCGCACCAACACAAGCCGCGCTCAGACCCCCACATCGACTCGGGCAAAGCTCATCAGAAGACGCCGCGGCGGTGTTCGCCGAGCACGGTCCGCAGACCAGCATCGAGGTCGTCGCGCGCCGAGCCGGGGTCGGGCTGGGCACGATCTACCGGCGATTCGCCGACAAGCAGGAGCTGGTCGACGAACTGGCCCGAGGGCTGCTGGCCGACGCCGTTGCCATCGCGGAACGCCATGTCGACGATCCGGACGGCACCGGCCTGTTCGGCTACCTGTGGGAGGTCAGCGCGCTGCTCGCGACCAACCGAGGGTTCGTGAGCCGAGTCTGGAACGTGCCGGGCGCGGCCGTGCTCGTCACCCGGTCTCGGCAGCTGCAGGGGAAGCTGCTCGCCTCGGCCCAGGCCCACGGGCTGGTGCGCGCCGAGCTGACCGCGCGGGACATTGCCGTCGCGCTCTGAGCGGTCCAGGGCGTGCTCGATGTGACGCGAGGACAGCCGGTCGAAGCCTGGAGACGACACCTGGAGGTACTGCTTGCCGGGCTGCGGCCCGATCCGCTGTCGTTGCCGCATCCGTCTCTGACCGACGAGGAGATGACCGCCGTCATCCGTGGCCAACGCCCGCCGGCGCTGTGACCACCCCGTGAGAGGAATCCTGCGATGAGTGACACCAACCAAGATGCCGTCGACGTGATCGCCGTGGTCAACCGCTCGTTCGCGCTCGCCGACAGCAAGGACTTCGACGGCTACCGGGCCCTGCACGCCGACCGGATCACGGTCGACTCCGGTGGGATCAACGACGACAGCCAGGGCGAGATCAGTGCCGAGGCAATGGCGAAATCAGCTCGCACCGTCGTCGGCCCGGTCGCCACCACCCCGCACATGATCTCCAACCAGGTGGCCAGCGTCGAGGGCGACGAGGCGACCGTCTCCTTCTACGAGCAGGCCTTGCATCACCACCCGGCGCTCGGCGAGGACGAGCAGGTCAACACCTGGACCCTCTACGGCCGAGGCGAGCACCGCCTGCACCGGACCTCGGACGGCTGGAAGATCGTGGCCGCGCACCTCTCCCCGATACACCACACCGGCAACACCAACCTGCTCGCCGACGTCGCCAAGCTCAACAGCTGAGCCTGGTCGGCGGGCACGGACCGGCCCCTGGGCAGGGCAGATGAGACTGGAAATGAGACCGGACGAGGACGCCCCGGGAGCCGTCGTGCGGGCTTCCGGGGCGTTTTACCAGGTCACTGGCGGAGGATGCGGGATTCGAACCCGCGAGGGCTGTAACACCCAACACGCTTTCCAAGCGTGCGCCATAGGCCACTAGGCGAATCCTCCGTCGCAGAGTGTAGCGCCCCGCTTTTGGGCACCCACCCGGTGCCGCGGTTCGCGCCGAAGCACTACACTGTTCGACGGACCCCGCGCGGCGTCCATCCTGTGAACTCCCCCAGGGCCGGAAGGCAGCAAGGGTCAATGGGCTCTGGCGGGTGCGCGGGGTCCCCTTTCTGTCTCGGTCCGCTGGCCGCGTCCGCGGCCGAACCGAGCCGCCACCGCGGCTGTCGGGCCCGGCGGGTAGCCTCGCCGACGTGGCGCTGGCTCTGTACCGCAAGTACCGCCCGGCGACCTTTGCTGACGTGGTCGGCCAGGAACATGTGACCGAGCCGCTGCGGACCGCCTTGGGTGCCGGCCGGATCAACCATGCCTACCTGTTCTCCGGGCCGCGCGGCTGCGGCAAGACGTCGAGCGCCCGGATCATGGCCCGTTCGCTGAACTGCGAGCTCGGCCCGACGCCGGACCCGTGCGGCAAGTGCCCGTCGTGCATCGCGCTGGCCCCGGAGGGGCCCGGCAACATCGACGTGATCGAGATGGACGCCGCCTCGCACGGTGGCGTCGAGGACGCGCGGGACCTGCGGGACCGGGCGCTGTACGCGCCGGCCGAGTCGCGGTACCGGGTGTTCATCGTGGACGAGGCGCACATGGTCACGACGCAGGGCTTCAACGCCCTGCTCAAGACCGTGGAGGAGCCGCCGGAGCACCTGATCTTCGTGTTCGCCACGACCGAGCCGGAGAAGGTGCTGCCGACCATCCGGTCGCGGACCCACCACTACCCGTTCCGGCTGATCCCGCCCGGCACGCTGCGCGCGCTACTGGAGAAGATCTGCGCGGAGGAGAGCGCGGTCGTCGCTCCGCCGGTGTTCCCGCTGGTGATCAGGGCGGGCGGTGGCTCGGCCAGAGACTCGCTGTCGATCCTGGACCAGTTGCTCGCCGGCGCCGGCCCGCAGGGTGTGACCTACGAGCGGGCGGTCGCGCTGCTCGGGGTCACCGACGTGGCGTTGATCGACGACACGGTGGACGCGCTGGCCGCCGGTGACGGCGCCGCTGTGTTCGAGGCGGTGGACCGGCTGGTCGAGGCGGGCCACGACCCGCGCCGCTTCGCCGGCGACCTGCTGGACCGGCTGCGGGACCTGACACTGATCAACGCCGTGCCGGATGCGGCCGGCCGGGGCCTCGTGGACGCGCCGGCCGACGAGTTGGGCCGGATGGCCGACCAGGCTGCCCGCCTCGGCGCCGCGACGCTGAGCCGGTACGCCGAGATCGTGCACACCGGGCTGACCGAGATGCGCGGCGCCACCGCCCCCAGGCTGCTGCTCGAGCTGCTCTGCGGCCGGATGCTGCTGCCCGCCGCGTCCACCACCGACCTGGCGCTGCTGCAGCGGCTGGAGCGGATGGAGCGGCGCGCGGACATCGTCGTCGAGCCCCGTCCGGACGGTGTCCCCGACGCGCTGCCCGCCGCCCCCGCTGCCCCGGCCGCCGCTGTCTCGGCTCCCGCCGCGCCGGCCCCTACCCCGCCGGCCCCTACCGCGCCGGCTCCCGCCGCGCCAGCGCCGATCGCCCTGGCGGCCGCCGCCCCGGTCGAGGCGGCCCCCCCGGGCCCTGCGGGCGCCGCGGGCCAGTCGAGCCGGACGTTCCAGCGCAGGTCGCGGGCCTCCGAGCCGGGTGGCGCCGAGGCACCGACCGAGTCGGCGTCCGAGGCGAAGGCGCCCCAGGGCCGGGCCGAGTCGTTGCCCCCGCCGCCGGTCCGCACCTCGCCGGCTCCGCCGGCCGGCGCCCCCGAAACCCCGCCCCCCGCCGACGCCCAAACCCCGGCCGCCGCCCCGATCGCCGAGGCCGCCGTGCCAGAGGCCCCCACCGCCCCGGCACCGTCCGGGTCCGGCGGTTCGGGCGGGATCGATGCGGCCGCCGTGCGCCGAGCCTGGCCGTCGGTGCTGGACGCCGCGAAACAGTCCAGCCGCAGCACCGGGGCCCTGCTCGTCAACGCGACCGTGAAGGCCGTCGAGGGCGACACGCTGGTGCTCACGATCGCGGCCGCCCCGCTGGCCCGCCGGCTCTCCGAGCAGCGCAACACCGAGGTGATCAGCGCCGCGCTGCGCAGCGTGCTCGGGGTGGCCTGGCACGTGCGCTGCGACCACGACGGCGGCGCACCGGCCAGCCGCGGTCCGGCCGCGTCCGGTGCCGCCGCCCCGGCCAGCCCGGCGGCCAGCACCCCCGCGCCTGCCGCCTCCCCGGCCCCGCCGCCGCCCGCGCGGCGCCCGGCGGCGCCCAGCCGGCCGACCGGGTCGGAGCCGCCGCTGCCGCCCGAGCCGCCGCCGTACGAGGACGAAGAAGAGATGCCCGACGAGCCGGTGGCGGACCTGCCGGCGCCGCAGGAGAACCGGCGCGACCCCGAAGAGGTGGCGATCGAGCTGCTCAGCGCGCAGCTGGGCGCCCGCGCACTGGAAGACCGCCGCTGAGCTGAGCCCGGCTCCGGCCGGCGTCATCCGCCGGTTCGGAGCCCGTCCGCCGACAGGCCGGCACGCTGCTCAGCCCGCCGGGTCCGAGGGCCCTCAGCCGAGTGGGCCGCTGCCCTGGCTGCCGTTGCCGCCAAGCGGGTCCAGCTTGGACACCGGGCTCGGGGCCTTGCTGGGCTTGCGGGCCGGCGGCTCGGCGGGTTCGTCGGCCTCGGCGTTGTTATCGGTGTGGCTGGTCGTCGAGTCGGTGGTGGTCTTCTTCTCCGGGGTCGCCGGGCTGCGCACGCCGGTGCCGGTCGAGCCGGACGTCGAGGCACCGGACGACCGGCCAGAGGCGACACCAGAGGAGCCAGAAGAGCCAGGAGAACCCGAAGAGCTGGACGAGCCCGAAGCGCCACCCGAGGTGCCGGCACTGGAGCTGGGTGCCGTGGAGTCGGGAGTGCTGGTGGAGTCGGGAGTGCTGGCGGAGTCGGGCGCGTCGGCCGCCTCGGGGTGCTTGGCGGCGGTGGTGCTCGGCGCCGGCAGGTGGGACAGCCAGGCGAGGATGCCGATGGTGATGGCCTGCGCGTAGCGCTGCCGGCCGGCGGGGTTGGAGACGGTGACCGCCTCGTCCGGGTTGCGCATGTTGGCGCACTCGACCAGTGCGATCGGCCGCTTGGAGGTGTTCAGCCCGGCGAGGTCGGCGCGGGGGAACAGCCCGGCCTTGCCGAGGTACGTCGACTCCGGCAGCCCGGCGCCGTGCAGCGCGTCCCGCAGCGCGGTCGCCAGCGCCAGTGACGGGGCGCCCTGGGCGGTGTTCAGTGCCGGGCGGGGGTACGCGACGTGGAAGCCCTTGCCGGCGGGCGGGGCGCCGTCGGCGTGGATGGACACCTCGGCGTCCACGTTCATCTTCTCGGCCATCTCGCCGCGCACGTCGACGCACGGGCCGACGCCGGTGTCGTTCGTCCTGGTCAGCTTCGCGTTGACGCCGTTGGCCAGCAGCAGCTCGCCGACGCGCAGCGCCACGTCCCAGTTGAACTTGTGCTCGGGGTAGCCGGCGTCGGTGGCGGTGCCGGTGGTGTTGCACGGCTTGGTGCCGCCCCGGCCGTCCGGCACCTTCTTGTTGATCTGGTCGGGGTGCGTGCCGTTGCCGCCGTTGTGGCCGGGGTCGAGCAGGACCGTGCGCTTCACGACCGGGGCGGCCGGCGCTGCCGAGTCGGCTGCCGACGGGTTGGTCACCGACGCCGTCGGCGTCGGCTGGACCGGTTCACCGCCGCAGCCCGCCAGCAGCACAGCCAGTACCGCCAGCAGCGGGAGGGCGGTGCGTCGGGCGGATATCACAGCTGTCACGATCCCACGGCCCCTCGCACGCGTGGGAAGCGACACCCGGTTCCGGGCCCGGCGCCCAGCTCACCGACCCGGGCGGGGCTACGCTGCAGTCCGAAGACCGAGCAGGAGGAGACGCGGCCATGAGGCCAGGGCAGCCCGATATGAACATGATCCTCCAGCAGGCCCAGCAGATGCAGCGCCAGCTGGCCGCCGCGCAGGAGCGGCTGGCCGAGACCGAGGTGACCGGGCAGGCCGGCGGCGGGCTGGTCACCGTCACGCAGACGGCGGCCGGCGAGATCCGCAAGGTCACGATCGACCCGAAGGTGGTCGACCCGGAGGACGTGGACACGCTGCAGGACCTGGTGGTCGGCGCGCTCGCGGACGCGTCGCGCGCGGCGAAGGAGCTGCAGGAGCAGACGATGGGCCCGCTCGCGGGTGGGCTCGGTCAGATGGCCGGCGGCCTGGGGCTGCCCGGCCTCGGCGGCTGAGCTCGCGTGCGCGAGCGACAGCGAGGGATGTAGGCCCCGGTGTTCGAAGGTCCCGTCCAGGATTTGATCGACGAGCTCGGCACGCTGCCCGGGATCGGTCCGAAGAGCGCGCAGCGCATCGCGTTCCACCTGCTGGCGGCCGATCCGGTGGACGTCACCCGGCTGCAGGAGGTGCTGCAGCGGATCAAGCAGGGCGTGCTGTTCTGCGAGGTCTGCGGCAACGTCTCGGAGAAGACCCGCTGCCGGTACTGCTCGGACGCCCGCCGCGACGCCACTCTGGTGTGCGTGGTCGAGGAGCCGAAGGACGTGCTCGCGGTGGAGCGCACCCGCGAGTTCCGAGGCCGCTACCACGTGCTCGGCGGCGCGCTGGACCCGTTGGCCGGCGTGGGCCCCGACCAGCTGAGAATCCGTCAGCTGGTTGCCCGGATCGGGGGAACCGGCCCGGCCGAGGACGAGACGGATATCGTCGAGATCATCATCGCCACGGACCCCAATACCGAGGGCGAGGCGACCGCGACCTATCTGCTCCGGCTGCTCCGGGATTTCCCGGGGCTGACCGTATCGCGGCTGGCCTCGGGCCTGCCGATGGGTGGTGACCTGGAGTTCGCCGACGAGCTGACGTTGGGCCGGGCGCTGTCCGGTCGCCGCACTATGTGAACACCGAGTTACAACAATCTTGGTCTACCCAGGAGTAGTCGGGGGCGATTAGTGTCACCCGATCGTGCGTTTCTGGCACGCGGTACGTCCACCTGGGGGAGTCTCGATGCGCTCAGTCCTCGCTGTGCTCACCGCCGGCCTAGTGCTGGCCTCACTGGTGTCCTGCGCGGCGTCGCAACGTGAGGGGCAAAGCGGGACACAGGACACGTTGGTGTTCGGCACCGCGGCCGTACCGAAGAACTTCGACCCGATCTTCAACGACGAGGGCGAGAGCTTCCGGCCGCAGCACCAGATCTTCGAGACGCTGATCGCCTACAAGCCGGGCTCGGCCGATCTGGAGCCGGGCCTGGCCACCTCGTGGACGCCGACGGACGAGGGCAAGACCTGGACGTTTGCCCTGCGGCAGGGAGTGAAGTTCCAGGACGGCACCCCGTTCGACGCCGCGGCGGTGTGCTTCAACTTCGACCGCTGGTTCAACATGAAGGGCGCGGCCGCGCAGTCCCAGATGATCTACTACGGGGACGTCTTCGAGGGCTTCGCGCACAACGAGGGCGACACCACCGGCCAGCCGCTCTACAAGGACTGCCAGGCCCCGGACCCGAACACCGCGGTGCTGCACCTGAACCGGTTCAAGGGGGCATTCCCGGCCGCCTTCGGACTGACCTCGCTGTCCATCTCCAGCCCGGCCGCGCTCAAGCAGTTCAACGCCGACCAGGTCACCCAGAGCGGTGACTCGTTCAGCTACAGCGCGTACGCCAACGAGCACCCCACCGGCACCGGCCCTCTCAAGTTCGGCGGCTTCGACCGGGCGAACAACACCATCACCCTGCTGCGCAACGACGACTACTGGGGCGACAAGGCCAAGATGGCCAAGGTGATCTTCAAGATCATCCCGGACGAGAACGCCCGCAAGCAGGAGCTGCGCGCCGGCACGATCGACGGCTACGACTTCCCGTCCCCGGCCGACCTGGGCAGCCTGCGCAACGACGGTTTCCAGGTGCTCACCCGCAAGCCGTTCAACATCCTCTACCTGGGCATCAACCAGAAGAACAACCCGGCGCTGAAGGACCTGCGGGTGCGCCAGGCGCTGGCCTACGGCATCAACCGCCAGGCGCTGGTGCAGAACAAGATGCCCGAGGGCGCCGTGGTGCCGGCCAACGTGATGCCGGAGGCGGTGGCCGGCTACGCGCCGGACGCGCAGGCCTACCCGTACGACCCGGCCAAGGCCAAGGCGCTGCTCGCCGCGGCCGGCGCGACCAACCTGACGCTGAACTTCTACTACCCGACCGAGGTCACCCGGCCCTACATGCCGAACCCGACGGACATCTTCTCGGTGGTCGCCGAGGACCTGCGCCAGATCGGCATCACGGTCAACCCGGTGCCCGAGCCGTGGAACGGCGGCTACAAGGACGACGTGCAGAAGCTGGGCAAGCAGGACCTGCACCTGCTCGGCTGGACCGGCGACTACAACGACGCCGGCAACTTCCTCGGCACGTTCTTCGGCCGGCCGAAGCCGGAGTTCGGTTTCGACGCGCCCGCGCTGTTCAACGAGCTGAGCGCGGCGGACGCCACAGCGGACCCGGCCGGGCACGCCGCGGCCTACCAGCAGGCCAACCGGGACATCATGGCCAAGTACCTGCCCGCCATCCCGCTGTCCAGTGCGCCGGCCTTCATCGTGGTCAGCAAGAACGTGCACGGCCTCGTGCCCAGCCCGCTGACGTATGAGGACTACGCGCCGGTCAGCAAGAACGCGGCCTCCTAGGCCGATGCTCCGGTTCGTGGTGCGTCGGTTGATCCAGCTGATCCCGACGCTGTTGTTGCTGTCCTTACTGGTGTTCGCCTGGCTGCGCTCGCTGCCCGGCGGACCGGCCGGCGCGCTGCTCGGGGACAAGGCCACCCCCGAGAAGATCGCCCAGCTGAACCACATCCTCGGCCTCGACCAACCGATCTGGACCCAGTACCTGCGGTTCCTCGGGCGGGCGGTGACCGGCAACTTCGGCAGCTCGCTGATCACCGGGGACAGCGTGCTCGCGGAGATCGGCCGGGCCCTGCCGGCCACCGCCGAGCTGTCGGTGGCGGCGATGGTGCTCGCGGTGGGGTTGGGCGTGCCGCTGGGCTACCTGGCGGCCACCCAGCGCGGCCGGGCACTGGACAGCGCGACCATCGTCGCCACCCTGGTCGGCGTGGCCGTTCCGGTGTTCTTCCTCGGCTACCTGCTCAAGGCGGTGTTCGCGGTCAAGCTGGGCTGGCTGCCGCCGTCCGGGCGGGAGTCGATCGGGCTGGATGCCACCCGGGTGACCGGGTTCGCCGTCCTGGACGGGCTCCTGACCAGGGAGTTCGACGCCAGCGAGGACGCGTTCCGGCATCTCATCCTGCCGGCGGTCGTACTGGGCACCATCCCACTGGCGGTGATCGTGCGGATCACGCGGGCCTCCGTGCTCGACGTGCTGGGCGCCGACTTCATCCGGACCGCGCGGGCCAAGGGGCTGGCGCCGCACACGGTGCGCGGGCGGCACGTGCTGCGCAACGCACTACTGCCGGTGTCCACCACCATCGGCCTGCAGACCGGGCTCCTGCTGGCCGGCGCGGTGCTCACCGAGAAGGTGTTCGTCTGGGGCGGCCTCGGCACCCTGCTCGCCGACGGCATCAGCCGCCACGACTACCCCCGGCTGCAGGCGCTGCTGCTACTCGGCGCGCTGGTGTACGTGGTGGTCAACCTGCTGGTCGACGTGTCCTACGCGATCATCGACCCGAGGGTGCGGCTGTCATGAACGTGCTCATGCAGCGCCGTCGGGAGCGGCTGGACCGGCTGGCCGAGGCCGGCGGACCCGGCGGTGGCGGCGGGCAGAGCCTGCTGGCCGAGGCGTTCACCCGGCTGCGGCGCAACCCGGTGGCGGTCACCGGCGCCGGGATCATCGTGGTGTTCCTGCTGGTGGCGGTGTTCGCGCCGCTGCTGGCGCCGCACAACGCGGAGGACAGCTTCGAGGCGCTGCGGACCTCGCTGCGCCCCGACTCGATCCCCGGCCCGATGCCCGGCTTCCCGCTCGGCAGCGACCAGAACGGCCGCGACGAGCTGTCCCGGATGATCCTGGCGTCGCGGCAGACGCTGCTGGTCGGCGTGCTGGCCACCGTGCTGGGGCTGCTGGCCGGGGTGTTGATCGGCGTGCTGGCCGGGGCCTTCGGCGGCTGGGTGGACACCCTGCTGATGCGGCTGACCGACGTGCTGCTTTCCTTCCCGAGCCTGCTGCTGGCCATCTCGATCGCCGCGCTGGCGGCCAAGGCCAGCCAGACCACGGTGATCATCGCGGTCGCCGTGGTCAGCGTGCCGGTGTTCGCCCGGCTGCTGCGCGGCGCGATGCTCGCCCAGCGGTCCAGCGACTACGTGCTGGCGGCCACCGCGCTCGGCATCCAACGCCGGCACATCGTGCTGCGGCACATGCTGCCCAACGCGGTCGGGCCGGTGATCGTGCAGGCCACCCTGGTGCTGGCCAGCTCGATCCTGGACGCCGCCGCGCTGTCCTTCCTCGGGCTCGGCGACGCCGACCCGGGGCGTGCCGAATGGGGGCTGATGTTGGCCAACGCGCAGACCTACCTGGACGTGCGGCCGGAGCTGGCGTTCTACCCGGCGGTGGCGATCATCCTGGTGGCGCTCGGCTTCACGCTGCTCGGTGAGGCCCTGCGCGAGGCGCTCGACCCGAAGAGCCGGCGGTGAGCGCCCGATGACGGGCCAACCCCTGCTCGAGGTGCGGGACCTGCGCGTGACCTTCGGCGGCACCGGGCGGCGGCGCCGGGGCGATGCGCCGCCGACGGTCGCGGTGGACGGTGTGAGCTTCGACGTCTCGCCCGGCCAGGTGGTCGGGCTGGTCGGCGAGTCCGGCTGCGGCAAGTCGGTGACCTCGCTGGCGATCATGGGGCTGCTGCCCAAGCGCGGGTCGCGGGTGACCGGCTCGGCGCGGTTCGAGGGCATCGACCTGCTCAGGCTGTCCGACGCGGCGATGCGCGACCGGCGCGGCCGTGACCTGGGCATGGTGTTCCAGGACCCGCTGTCCGCGCTGAACCCGGTGGTGCCGATCGGCATCCAGGTCACCGAGGTGCTGCGCCGGCACCGGGCGATGAACGCCACCGACGCGAAGACCGAGGCCACCGAGCTGCTGCGCCGGGTGGGCATCCCCGACCCCGCGCGCCGGCTGACCGAGTACCCGCACCAGCTCTCCGGCGGTATGCGGCAGCGCGCCCTGATCGCCATCGCACTGGCCTGCCAGCCCCGGCTGCTGATCGCCGACGAGCCGACCACCGCGCTCGACGTCACCATCCAGGCGCAGATCCTGGCGCTGCTGGCCGAGCTGGTCGCCGACACCGGCACCGCGCTGATCATGATCACGCACGACCTCGGTGTGGTCGCCGGGCTGTGCGACGAGGTGAACGTGCTCTACGGCGGCCGGGTGGTGGAGCGGGCGCGGCGGCACGAGCTGTTCGCCACGCCGCGCCACCCGTACACGCACGGCCTGCTCGGCTCGATCCCCCGGCTGGACGCGCCGTCCGGGGAACGGCTGGCCGCGATCAAGGGGTCGGTCGCGGACAACCTGGCCTGGGACTCGGCCTGCGCGTTCGCGCCGCGCTGCCCCCGGTCGCTCGCGGAGTGCACCGAGCTCACGCCGCCGACCGAAGAGGCCATGGCGCGGCTGCTGAGCTGCCACAACCCGGTCCCGGTACAGGTCCGGTCGTGAGGGGGAACGGCGATGGGTGACCTGGTCGAGGTGGACGACCTCAAGGTGCACTACCCGCTCAAGTACGGCGTGCTGGTGGACCGCACTGTCGGGTACGTGTACGCGGTGGACGGGGTGTCGCTGCGGATCCGGCGCGGCGAGACGTACGGGCTGGTCGGTGAGTCGGGCTGCGGCAAGTCCACCCTGGGCCGGGCGCTGCTGAGGCTGACCGACGTGACCAGTGGCCGGGTGGTGATCGACGGCGTCGACCTCTCCGGCCTGCGCGGCGAGCCGCTGCGCAAGATGCGCCGCCGGATGCAGATGGTGTTCCAGGACCCGCTGTCCAGCCTCAACCCGCGCCAGTCGGTACGCGCGATGCTGGCCGAGGGGCTGCGGGCGCACGGGTTGGACACCTCGCGGGAGGCCACCGAGGCCCGGCTACGCGAGCTGATGGACGCCGTCGGGCTGCCGGCCACGGCGCTGCGTCGCTACCCGCACGAGTTCTCCGGCGGGCAGCGCCAGCGGATCGGCATCGCCCGCGCGCTGTCGGTCAACCCGGACCTGATCGTGGCCGACGAGCCGGTGTCCGCGCTGGACGTGTCCGTGCAGGCCCAGGTGCTGAACCTGCTGGAGGACCTGCAGGTCGCGCTCGGGCTGACCTATCTGGTGATCGCGCACGACCTGGCCGTGGTGCGGCACATGGCCGACCGGGTCGGCGTGATGTACCTGGGCGGCATCGTCGAGGAGGCGCCGGCCGGCGCGCTGTACGGCTCGCCCCGCCACCCGTACACGCGGGCGCTGCTGTCCGCGGTGCCGGTGCCGGACCCGGTGGTGGAGGACCGCCGCGAACACCTGCTGCTCACCGGTGACCTGCCGTCCCCGGCCGCCCCGCCGAGCGGCTGCCGGTTCCACACCCGGTGCCCGTGGCGGCAGCCGACCCGGTGCGACGACGAGCGGCCTGAGCTGCGGCTGCTCCCGGCCGGCGGCGGCAACGGGACCGGCGGGGGTGGCGCTGGCGAGCACCGCGTCGCGTGCCACTACGCAGAGCAGATCGACGCCGGATTGCTGCGCCCGCACGACGTGTCCCCGGAGGTCGTGCCTGAAGCGGCGGTGATCGGTGCCGCTCCACCCGAACCGCCCGCCTCCATCACCGAGGCCCTTGGCCACTGAGCCGCTGGGCCGCTGGGCCCGGCACGAGACCATGTGGTCATTCCCTCAGCGGTCGGGGGCGGCCTCGCGTTCGGCGAGCAGGAACGTGATGCGCTCCTCGACCGCCGCGCGGACGTGGTCGCGCAGCTCCGCCACCCCGGGTTCCCCGCCCTCGGCCCACGGCCGGGTGTCGATCGGCTCGCCGAAAGCGAAGTAGAAGCGTTGTGGGCGGGGTAGCGGGGTCGGTCCGATACCGCGGACCAGCGGTGGGATCAGCTCGCCCCGCCCGCCGGCCAGGTCGATCAGGCCGCGGAGCGGAGCGAACACGGGACTGTCGGCGTCGAGCAGGATGTCGTAGGACTCCTCGGCGCCGACCGCGGCGAAGGGCACGATCGGGCAGCCGGCCTCGATCGCCAGGCGCGCGAAGCCCATCCGCTGTTTCCAGAGCAGCTGGTACTTCTCGCCCTTGCGTTTGGCGACCTCGCGCCCGCCGCCGGGGTAGACCAGCACCGCTTCGCCGGCCCCGAGCAGCGCCCTGCAGTTCTCCGGTGTGCCGCGCACGCCGCCCTGGCGCACGAGCACGTCGCGCCATACCGGCACGGCGAAGTGGGCGTGATCGGCCATGCCCCGGACGAAGCGCCCGGTCACCCGGTGGATCTCGCCGAGCATCAGCGGCATGTCGAGCATGCCCAACACGGTGTGGTTGCCGACCAGCAGGACCGCACCGTCCGCCGGAATCCGGTCCAGGCCGTAGTACGTCGGCTCGGTCAGCGCCCGCCACGGCCCCAGCGCCGTACTGATCATCCGTTGGTCGAGGGCGCTGGGCCAGTAGTGCAGCAGGGCATCGGCGAGCGGTTCCGGCGGCGGTCCGGTGACGGCCATGGCAGCACTCTCCTTCGGTGGCGACCGGGACGGTCTGATCGAGGCCATGACGATGCGCGAGGTGCAGCGTATGGCCACAGGGATCGCCACAGGGATCGCCACAGTGGGTGCGGTGATCGGCGCCGCCCCACCCGAACCGCCCGCCGCGAGAAAAACCTGACGGTCTACCGATGCCGACTTGGTTCACTCACGCCAGCGATGTCGAGGGGACTCAAGTGCTGATGGTGGGCGAGCTGAAGCTCGATCGAGCGATGTACCGGCGCATGGTCTTGGCGGCGAGCCGAAGCACCTTCTGGTTCCTACGCGCCGTCGGAGGGTTTGTCGTCCTGCTGGCGGTGGTCTCGTCGGGCTATGACGGACCGGGCTACGCGGTCTTTCTCGCGGTTGTCGGTGTGTTCGTCCTCGGGGTGCCCAGTCTGGGGATCTGGCTCGGGTGGCGGCGAACTTCGCCGCTCACCAGCCGGCCGTGGCGGTACGAGGTCAGCGAGGCCACGGTCGGCATCCACACTCCGCAGACCGATGTGACGGTGAACTGGACCGGGATCCGCCAGGTCCGCACTGAGCGGGACGTGTGGGTACTCAGGCTCCTCAACCGCCAGGCAGTCCCCATCCCCAGGACGGCGTTCACCGCCGAGGATGCCGCCCGGATCGACGAGCTGGCGTCCACCCTGCCCGTCGCGGCGCCCAAGACCAGCTGATTAAGCGTTGCGGCCCGTCCCCTCGGTCCGTCAGAGACTGGACGGGCGGCGGCGGCGGCGCGACCGGAGGCGGCGGGTCTGGGACAGGCCTACGCCGAGCAGGATGAGCGCGCCGCCGAGGCCCTGGACCGCCGTGGGCACCTCACCGAGCAGCAGCCACGACGCCACCGCCGACGACACCACCTCGAGCAGGCCGACCAGCGAGGCCCCGGACGCGCCGATCCGGCGGATGGCGCCGATCCCGGTCAGGTAGGCCAGCACGGTGGACACCAGGATCAACAGCGCGGCGGTCACCGGCCAGCCGACGTCCAGCCCGGCCAGCAGCACGCCGACCGCGTGCGGGTCCACGGCCAGCGGCAGCAGGCCGACCAGCCCGAGCAGGCCGACGGTGACCGTGCCGACGACCGTGCCGGCGCCGGCCAGCACGAGCGGCGGCGTGCCAACGTCGGCGCGGTCGGCGATCAGGAAGTAGCCGGCCTGGCAGACGGCGGCGGTCAGCCCCCAGGCGAGGCCCGCCGGGCTGACCGCGTCCGCCGACCAGATCTGCACCACCAGTACCAGCCCGGCGATGGCCAGCCCACCGCCGAGCAGGGTCCGCCGGGTGGGTGGCTGGCGGCGCACCAGCCACACCCAGACGATCACCAGCACGGGGCCGGCGTATTCCAGCAGCAGCGCGACCGGTACGGCCAGGTAGCGCATCGCGTTGAAGAACGCGACCTGCACCAGTGCCATGGCCAGCACGCCGTAGAGGAGCAGCCCGAAGCCGTCCCGTCGGATCGCGACGAGGACTCCGGGCCGGGTGGCCGCCAGGATGACCGCGAGCACCACCGCTGCTCCGCCCAGCCGGACCAGCACCGTTCCGGTAGCTGACCAGCCGGCGTCTATCAGGGCCTTGGCGAACGGGCCGGACAGTCCGAAGGTGACTGCCGAGACCAGCGCCAGGGCGAGTCCGGTACCCATCGCCGAGGGGCCCGGACCGGGCCGGGGACGGTACGCCGAGCAGACGTCCGACGTGCCGTCCCCGATGCTCAACGGGAGGCGCGGTTGACCGCGGAAACCACCGCGCGCAGCGAGGCCGTGACGATCGAGTGGTCCACCCCGACGCCCCAGAGCACCTGGCCGCCGGTCGCGCACTCCACGTAGGCGGCGGCGCGCGCGTCGTCACCGGCAGTGAGTGCGTGTTCGTGGTAGTCGAGCACCCGCACGTCGAAGCCGACGGTGGACAGCGCGTCCACGAACGCGGCGATCGGGCCGTTGCCGGAGCCCTGGATCTCGTGCTCGGTGTCCTCGACACGCACCACGGCGACGATCTCGTCGCGGCCCTCACCGTCGTTCGTCAACCGGTGCCGGACCAGCTTCAGCGGCGTGGCGAGCCGGAAGTACTCGTTGTCGAACAGGTCCCGCATGGCCTTCGGGTTGACCTCGCCACCCTCGTCGTCCGTGATGCCCTGGACGACCCGGGAGAACTCGATCTGCAGCCGGCGCGGCAGGTCGAGCCCGTGCTCGGCCTTCATCACGTACGCCACGCCGCCCTTGCCGGACTGCGAGTTGACCCTGATCACGGCCTCGTAGGAGCGGCCGATGTCCTTCGGGTCGATCGGCAGGTACGGCACGGCCCAGCGGAAGTCGTCGACCTCGACACCGGCCTCGGCCGCATCTACCTTCATCGCGTCGAAGCCCTTGTTGATCGCGTCCTGGTGGCTGCCGGAGAACGCGGTGTAGACCAGGTCGCCGCCCCACGGGTGCCGCTCGTGCACGGGCAGCTGGTTGCAGTACTCGACCGTGCGGCGGATCTCGTCGATGTCGGAGAAGTCGATCTGCGGGTCGATGCCCTGGCTGAACAGGTTCATGCCCAGGGTGACCAGGTCCACGTTGCCGGTGCGCTCGCCGTTGCCGAACAGACAGCCCTCGATCCGGTCCGCGCCGGCCTGGTAGCCCAGCTCGGCGGCGGCCACGCCCGTGCCCCGGTCGTTGTGCGGGTGCAGCGACAGGATGATGCCGTTGCGGCGCTCCAGGTGCCGGTGCATCCATTCGATGGAGTCGGCGTAGACGTTCGGGGTGGCCATCTCGACGGTCGCCGGCAGGTTCACGATCATCGGGTTGGCCGGCGTCGGCTGCCAGATCGCGGACACCGCGTTGCACACCTCGACCGCGTACTCCAGCTCGGTGCCGGTGTAGGACTCCGGCGAGTACTGGAACCGCCAGTCCGTGGACGGGTACTTCTCGCTGAACCGGGCCACGTCCTCCGCGCCGACCGTGGCGATCTTGCGGATACCGTCGCGGTCGGACCGGAACACCACCCTGCGCTGCAGGATGGACGTCGAGTTGTACAGGTGCATGACCGCCCGAGGGGCGTCCTCGCAGGCCTCGAACGTGCGCTCGATCAGCTCGGCGCGGGCCTGGGTCAGCACCTGGATGGTCACGTCGTCCGGGATCAGGTCCTGGGTGATGATCTCGCGGACGAAGTCGAAGTCGGTCTGGCTGGCGGCCGGGAAGCCGACCTCGATCTCCTTG
>DATAZG010000236.1:0-69119 GCA_036272155.1 Pseudonocardia sp. | reverse complement strand
GTCGGTGACCGCGACCGTGGTCATGTTGAGGTGGCCGGTGGTCGGGTAGGTCTGCCGACCGGTGATGCTCACTACCGGCTTGCCGTCGACCGCACCCAGGGTGTCGAAGGTCGGGCCCGGCCCCAGCGCCACGAGTGGGACCCGGACAGTGCCCGCGAGCACCCCGACGGCCAACACCACCAGCAGACCGATCACAAGGGTTCTGGTACGACGACTCACCGGTTCAGCCTACGGCCGATCTCGCGGAGCGGATGCGGCACCGCCGCGTACCGTGGTGCTATGAGTGAAACCCCGTTCGGATTCGGGCGTCCCGACCGCGATCGGGACGATGACCGTGACAAGAATAAGGACCGCGACCACGAGCAGAGCTCCCCGCAGGGGTCCGACTCGGGTTCCGGTGGAGGCCCCGAGGGTCCTCAGGACCCGTTCGGCTTCGGCTTCCCCGGCCAGGGCGGCCTGCCCGGTGGCTTCATGCTGCCCGGGATGGGCGCGGGCGGCCCCGCTGGTGGGTTCGACATGGGCCAGCTCGGCCAGATGCTCAGCCAGCTCGGCCAGATGCTCAGCCAGGCCGGCACGTCGTCCGGGCCGGTCAACTACGACCTGGCCAAGCAGCTCGCCGTGCAGCAGCTGGGGCACAGCCGCCCGCCGACCGGTGAGCAGCGCAAGGCGGTGACCGACGCATTCTCGCTGGCCGAGCTCTGGTTGGACCCCGCGACCTCGTTCCCGACCGGCACCAAGAAGGTCACCGTCTGGTCCCCGAGGGACTGGGTGGAAGCCAGCATGCCCACCTGGCAGCGGATGTGTGACCCGGTCGCCCAGCGGGTGTCCGGCGCCTGGTTGGAGGGGCTGCCCGAGGAGGCCAGGCAGGCCGCCGGCCCGATGCTGGCCATGCTCGGCCAGATGGGTGGTTTTGCGTTCGGCAGCCAGCTGGGCAGCGGGCTCGCGCAGCTCGGTACCGAGGTGCTCACCTCGACCGAGATCGGGCTGCCGCTCGGGCCCGCCGGCACTGCCGCGCTGCTGCCGGCCGCGATCGAGACGTTCACCGCCGGGCTGGACCTGCCGGCCAGCGAGGTGATGGTCTACCTCGCCGCGCGGGAGGCCGCGCACCACCGGCTGTTCGCGCACGTGCCGTGGCTGGCCCAGCGGCTGGTCGGCGCGATCGAGGCGTACGCCAAGGGCATCAAGGTCGACACCTCGCGGATCGAGGAGATCGCCGGGCAGATCGACCCCTCGGACCCGCAGTCGCTGGAGTCCGCGATGCAGTCCGGGCTGTTCGAGCCGCCGACCACCGAGGAGCAGCTCACCGCGCTGTCCCGGCTGGAGACGCTGCTCGCGCTGGTCGAGGGCTGGGTCGACGTCGTGGTCAGCGACGCGGTGGCCGGCCGGCTGCCGGGCTCCGACGCGCTGCGCGAGACCCTGCGCCGCCGCCGCGCCTCCGGCGGGCCCGCCGAGCAGACCTTCGCCACCCTGGTCGGGCTGGAGCTGCGGCCCCGACGGCTGCGCGCCGCCGCCGACCTGTGGCGGCTGCTCACCAACGAGTGCGGCTCGGTCGGCCGGGACGAGGTCTGGGCCCACCCCGACCTGATCCCGGACGTCGAGGACCTGGACAACCCCGCCGCGTTCGTCGAGCGGCGCAAGTCCGACGTGTCCGACCCGATCGCGGAGCTGGAGCGCACCGAGCAGGCGGAGCACGCGGCGGAGTCCGGCTCTGACCCGAAGCCCGGGTCGGACATCGGCTCCGAGTCCAAGCCGGAGTCGGACTCCGGCGAGACCGACAAGAGCTGATCGCCCGGCGGGTGAGCGCGGCCTGTGGATAACTTCCGCCGGCCGCGCGCCCGGCGAGCCATCCTCGAGGTATGACGCCTCGCGCACTACCCGCCACCAGCACCACCGTCACCAGCACCGTCACCAGCACCGTCACCGCCCCGAGCCTGCTGCGCTCCCGGCCGCACCACCCCGTGCTGCGCCGGGGGCCGGACGGGGTCCAGCTCGGGCTGATGCCCGGGCACGCCGTGGAGGCCACCGGGCTGCCCCGGCCGCTGGTCGAGCTGCTGCTGGAGCTACCCGGCAGCTGGTCGCGGGCGGAGCTGCTGGCGCGCGCCCGGCAGCTCGGCGCCGACGAGGACGACGCGGCGGCCGTGCTCGACGAGCTGTACGCCGCCGGCGCGGTGCAGGACGCGGCGGTCGCCAAGCGCGCGCTGGAGCACCGGCGGGGAGCGTGTGTGCTGGTCAGCGGTGCCGGGCCACTGCTCGGGGCGGTGGCCGGGGCGCTCGCGGTGGCGGGCGTCGGCACGCTCTACCTGGCCACCGAGGCCGAGGCGCGCGCTGCCGCGGGGCCGCCGGGCTCGTCGTCGGCGGCGGGCCCGGGCTCGGGGCTCGAGACGGTGGTGGCCACCGTACGCGAGCTCGCCCCGGACGCGCGGATCCGCGCCGGGCGGCCGAGACGGCGGCCCGATCTGGCGGTGCTCACCGACCTGCTGGCGCCGGATCCCGAGCGGCACCGGGAGTTCGCCACCCGGGGCGTACCGCAGCTGGTGGTGCGGATGGCCGACGACCTCGGCCTGGTCGGGCCGCTGGTGCTGCCCGGGCGCTCGGCGTGCCTGCGCTGCCTCGACCTGCATCGCGCGGACACGGACCCGCACTGGCCGGCCGTCACCGCCCGGCTCGCCGGCTGGGTGGGTTCCGGCAGCGCCACCACCCTGGCCGCCACCGCCGCGCTGGCCACCGAGCAGGCGCTGCTCGCGGTCGACGCGGAGTTCCGGGCGGAGCCGCCGGCCACCCTGGACGCGGTCCTGGAGCTGGACCTGCGCGGCGGCGGGCTGCGACGGCGGCACCGCCCGCCCCATCCCGACTGCGGCTGCGGCGCAGCTCACACCCGGCCGGGCGACACCGCGCGCAGCGCCACGACCAGCGCGTCGGTCCCCCGGTCCGGCGAACGCGAGGGGGTGACGGGCCAGGCGGCGTGCACGGCGAGTGGTGAACAGTAGAGAATCACCTGGTGTCCGATATCCCCAGGAGCGGGGCCCACCGCACCGCGAAGCTGGCGAGCCTGCCGCTCGGGGTCGCCGGACGGGCGGCGGCCGGCTGGGGCCGGCGGCTGATCGGCGGCGACGGCGAGCAGATCTCCGCGCAGCTGTCCGCCCGCAGTGCCGAGCAGCTGTTCGCCGTACTCGGCGAGCTCAAGGGCGGCGCGATGAAGTTCGGCCAGGCCCTGAGCATCTTCGAGGCCGCCGTCCCTGACGAGCTGGCCGAGCCGTACCGCGATGCCCTGACCAGGCTGCAGAGCGCCGCCCCACCGATGCCGGCCAGTGATGTGCACCGGGTGCTCGCCGAGCAGCTCGGCCGCAACTGGCGGGAGCGCTTCGCCGACTTCGACGACCACCCGACGGCGGCGGCCAGCATCGGCCAGGTGCACCGGGCGATCTGGCACGACGGCCGGGACGTGGCGGTCAAGGTGCAGTACCCGGGCGCCGACGAGGCGCTGCTGGCCGACCTGCGCCAGCTCGGCCGGTTCAGCCGGCTGATCCAGCCCCTGGTCCCCGGCATGGACATCAAGCCGCTGATCGCGGAGCTGCGCGACCGGATGGCCGAGGAGCTCGACTACCGGGACGAGGCCGACAACCAGCGCGCGTTCGCCGCCGCCTACGCCGACGACCCGGAGATCAAGGTGCCGAGGGTCGTCGCCTCCTCGCCGAAGACCGTGGTCAGCGAGTGGATCACGGGCACGCCGATCTCGAAGATCATCCGCGAGGCCGACCAGCCCACCAAGGACGAGGCCGGCCGGCTGTTGTCGGAGTTCCACTACTCCTCCCCGCCGAGGACCGGGCTGCTGCACGCCGACCCGCACCCGGGCAACTTCCAGCTGATGCCCGACGGCCGGATCGCGGTGCTGGACTTCGGTGCGGTGGCCCGGCTGCCCGACGGCTCACCGATGGTGCTGCAGCGGATGACCCGTCTGGCGCTGCGCGGCGAGTCCGAGCAGCTGATGGATCTGCTGCGCACCGAGGGCTTCATCCGGGCGGGCATGCGGCTGGACCCGGACGACGTGCTCTCCTACCTGGCCCCGTTTGCCGAACCGCTGCGCTTCGAGCGGTTCCGGTTCAGCCGGCGGTGGCTGCAGCGCCAGGCCGAGCGGGTCGGCGACCTGCACAGCCCCGACTTCCACACCGGCCGGGCGCTCAACCTGCCACCGCGGCACCTGCTGATCCACCGGGTCACCTTCGGCACGCTCGGGGTGATGTGCCAGCTCGGTGCCGAGGTCGCCCTGCGCGGCATCGTCTCGCGCTGGCAGCCGACGATCACCGAGGGCTCGGAGCCCGAGCCCAACCCCGAGGTCTGACCGCGTAGAGAAGGGCGGATCCTCGGCACCGGGATGTACCCGATGACCGAGGACCCGCCCCGGTGGGGGACCCGACACAGATCCCCGTGGCTGACAAAGGCCGAGGTCACACCAGCTGGCGCGCCCGCTCGGCACGCTCAGTGGCGTACCGGGCGAGCCAGGCCCACCGGCGGCCGGCCACCAGCCGCCGGGCGACCCGGTGGCGGTGAGCGGCCTCCTCGGCCTCGCGCATTCGCGCTCTGGCCAGTGCTTCGTACAGCAACATCTCGTGTACCCCCGGTTCGGTGAAGCTCGGTCGACCCTCGTGCGCTCGGTCATCGAGATCGGTCACCACTGGTTCCTCCTGTTCCGGTCGCCTCGGCGACCCCTTGTGCGCGCCGGTGAACGGCCCGCACCCGTTACCCGCGAGTCGCGCCGCCTACAGCGGTGCGCCCGCCTCCGCCAGCGCACGGTCGCGCGCCAGAGCTGCCTTGCTGGGTCGGCCACGCGGCCGCTTGCGGGCGACCACGGTGCCGCGCTGGAAGATCTCGCCGCCCCAGACACCCCAGGGCTCTTCACGACGCAGCGCACCCGCCAGGCACTCGGCCTTGACCGGGCAGCTGGCGCAGAGCGACTTCGCGCGCTCCAGTTCGGCCGGGGTGTCGGCGAACCAGAGATCGGCGTCCTCGGCTTCTCGGCAAGGCAGGGTCGACTCGTCACGGGGTTCCGCGACGATCAACCCAGCGAGACCGACAACGGGGTCACCGTCGGGTCCCGATGTGAGCGCCCCGCCGTCTAGCGGGACGTTTCGAACTAACACAGTGATTCCTCCTTCTCGATGTGCGAGCTGGGAGTTCGGTCCTGGGCAAACAAAAAGGCCGCGGTCCCGATACGGGTCCGCGGCCTTTGAAAGAGCCGTTAGAGCGTCCTTGACAGGTCAAGGGCATCGCTCCGGAGCGGACACGTATGGGGGCTTGTTGGCCGGGATATCGGTCATGCGCGGGGTGCCGAAGACGGACTGACGCGCGCGGCTCAGCCACGCGCCGACAGACGGCAGCCCACCGGGACCGGTGACCGGGGGACCGTAGTGAGCGAAGGCGGAAGAGAGCTTCATCCTGGCCACCCCCTCCCGAGCCACACATCAGCGCGGAATCACATCGCGCCGGAATCTGTGCCGGGCCGAACCCGGCCCAGCACAAAAGACCTTAGAAGGACCTGTGTGCGGCAGGCAACCGAGTTTTTACATCGGCACCCGATTGGCGTGGCGGAGAGCCATCATGATGCACGAACTACCAGGTCAGCGCGTCAGAACTTTTTTTCGGCGATGATCGGGTTCGGCCGGTCCGGGGCCCGGTCGTCAGGCGGGATCGTCAGGCGTGTCCCCGTCGTCAGGCGGGGTCGTCGGAGGAGATCAGCGCCAGCACGTCGGGGCCGTAGCGGTCCAGCTTGCGGGCGCCGATGCCCGGGATGCCCACCAGCGCGGCATTGTCGGAGGGCCGGTGCTCGGCGATCGCGGTCAGCGTCGCGTCGGTGAACACCACATACGTCGGCACCTGCTGTGCTTTGGCCGTCGTGCTGCGCCAGGTCTTGAGCCGGTCGAGCAGCTCGAGGTCGACGTCGGAGGGACAGTCCGAGCAGCGGCGCAGCTTCAGCGCGTCCACCCCGATGAGCGGGGAGCCACAGACCCGGCACTTCGGCTTGGTGCCGCCCCGCCCGGCGGCCACCCGGGCGGTGGGGTGGCTGTCGGGGATCAGGCCGTAGAGGAACCGGCTGCGCCGCCGCCCTCGGCGCCCGCCGGCCGCCCTCGCCAGTGCCCAGGACAGCGCGAGGTGGCGCCGCGCCCTGGTCACGCCCACGTAGAGCAGCCGCCGCTCCTCCTCGATCTTGGCGTCGTCGCCCTCCGCGTGCTGGATCGGCAGCGTGCCGTCCACCAGGCCGACCAGGTAGACGGCGTCCCACTCCAGCCCCTTGGCGGCGTGCAGGGAGGCGAGCGTGACCCCCTGCACGGTCGGCGGGTGGGACGCGTCGGCCCGGGTGACCAGCTCGACGGCGAACCGGGCCAGGTCGGCATCCGGCTCGACCTCGGCCAGCTCCTCGGCGAGGCCTACCAGCGCGCGCAGCGACTCCCACCGCTGCCGGCCCGCCGTGCCCGCCGCCGGTTCTTCCGTCAGCCCCAGCGGCACGAGCACCGCGCGCACCGCCGCCGCCAGCGCATTGGGCGCCCCGTCATCGGTTGGGGCCGGCGGGCCGTCGTCGCCGGGCGCGGGCGCCCCGCCGGCGGGGTCGCTAGGCCCGGCGTCGCGGGCGGGCGGGCTGTCGACCCAGCCGGTTGCCTGGCGCGCGGCGGCGCCGGCGGCGCGCAGCGAGACCATCGCCTGCCGCACCTCGGGCCGGGCGAAGAACCGCTCCCCGCCGCGTACCTGGAACGGCACGCCGGCCTCGTCCAGGGCGCGCTCGTAGACCTCGGACTGCGCGTTCACCCGGAACAGCACCGCGATCTCGCTGGCCGGGATGCCGTCGCGGATCATGCGGCGGATGCTCGCGGCGACCGCGTTCGCCTCGGCCGGCTCGTCGTCGTACTCGGTGAACGTCGGCTCCGGGCCGGGCGGCTGCTGGCCCTCCAGCCGCAGCCGGGTGCCGGCGGTCTGGCCGCGGGCGGCGGAGATCACCGTGTTGGCGGCGGACACCACCTGCGGGGTGGACCGGTAGTCGCGCTGCAGCCGCAGCACCACCGCGTCCGGGAACCGCCGGGAGAAGTCCAGCAGGTAGCGGGGCGTCGCGCCGGCGAACGTGTAGATCGTCTGGTTCGCGTCGCCGACCACCGTGAGGTCGTCCCGCTCGCCGAGCCACGCGTTGAGCACCCGCTGCTGCAGCGGCGTGACGTCCTGGTACTCGTCGACCACGAAGCACCGGTAGCGCTCCCGGAACTCGCCGGCCACCTCCGGCTGCGTCTCCAGCGCGGCGGCGGTGTGCAGCAGCAGGTCGTCGAAGTCCAGCAGCCCGGACGACGCCTTGAGCGCCTCGTAGGCGGCGTACACCTTGACCACCAGCTCGGCCGGGGCCGGCACCTCGCGGCGCACCCTGGCCACCTCGGCCGGGTAGCCCTCCGGGGTGATCAGGCAGGCCTTGGCCCACTCGATCTCGCTGGCCAGGTCGCGCAGCGACTCGGTGTTGGTGTCCGCGCCGACCCGGTGCGCCGCCTGGCCGACCGCCCGCAGCTTGCCCTCCATCAGCTGGAACTGCTCGTCGCCGACCACCCTCGGCCAGAAGTAGCGCAGCTGGCGCAGCGCGGCGGCGTGGAACGTGCGGGCCTGCACCCCGCCGACGCCGAAGCTGCGCAGCCGGGTGCGCAGCTCCCCGGCGGCCCGCGCCGTGAAGGTGACCGCGAGCACCTGGCCCGGGGCCACGTGCCCGGCGCTGACCAGGTGCGCGATCCGGCGGGTGATCGTCCGCGTCTTGCCGGTGCCGGCGCCGGCCAGCACGCAGACCGGGCCGCGTCGCGCGGTGACCGCCGCCTGCTGCTCGGGGTCGAGGGCAGAGTCCAGAGCGGCGGTCATGCCCGCATCCTCTCAAGCCGGCCCGACATCCGGGCGACGACTCTCCCCGGTGCGCGCGAACCGGGCCGGGCTGATACCGAGCATCCGGGCGAAGTGCCTGTTCAGGTGCGACTGGTCGTAGAAGCCGGCCTCGGTGGCCACCTCGGCGGGCCGCCGGCCCTCCAGCAGCAGCCCCCGCGCCAGCTCGACCCGCCGGCCGGTCAGGTAGCGGTGGGGCGGCATGCCGTGCCGGTGGGTGAACGCGCGCACCAGGTGGGTGGGGTGCGCGTGCAGCAGCTCGGCGGCCCGGTCGAGCGTGACGCCGTCCACCACGTGCGCGTCGAGCAGGTCCCTGAGCAGGTCGGCCAGGCCCGGGTCGCGGGCCACCGGGGGCGGCGCCACCCGGCCGCGCAGCTGTTGGCGCAGCCGTTCCCGGATCAGCGCGAGCCGGCTCTGCGCGGCCAACCGCTCCCCCGGCTGGTCCAGCACCCCGTGCAGCTGGTGGATGCGCAGCCGCAGCGCCGGGTCGGCCCAGCCCGGCCGGTCCACGGCGGCGCCGATCAGGTCGGTACCGAGCACTTCGGGATCCAGGTACAGCACCCGCTTGCGGAACCCGTGCGCGGTGGCCGCCCGCCCGTCGTGCGGCACGTGCGGCGGCAGCAGGGTGACCAGCCCGCGCAGCGCGCCGTGCTCGCGGCGGTTCAGGTCGAACCGGACCGCGCCGTCGTCCACGATCAACAGCGTCCACACCTCGTGGGTGTGCGCCGGGTAGGCGTGGTCGATGAAGTGCGCGTGCAGCACCTCGGCGACACCCGGCAGATCGGGGCGCCACGCGGTGACCTCGGCGCGGTTGGCCACGCAAAGAACGTACAAGACCGGGCCGGGCGCGCGCGGCACAGTGGCCGGCGTGGATGCCCCTACAGACAGCACCGTGGATACCGCCGACCGACCCGTCCGGTTCGACACCAAGATCGCGGTGCTGCTACGCGACGACCTCCAGAGCTGGCAGCGGCTCAACGTGACCGCGTTCCTGGTCAGCGGCCTGGCCGGGACCGACCCCGAGCTCATCGGCGAGCCGTATCGGGACGCCGACGGCACCCGGTACCTGCCGATGTTCCGCCAGCCGGTGCTGGTCTTCGCCGGGTCCAAGGAGACCCTCACCGCCGCGCACTCCCGGGCGCTCTCGCGGGGTGTGCCCCTGTCGGTGTTCACCTCCGATCTGTTCAGCACCGGGAACGACCGGGACAACCGGGCGGCGGTGCGCGCGGTACCTCTCGCCGCGCTGGATCTGGTCGGTCTGGCGGTGCACGGCCCGCGCAACGCGGTCGACAAGATCTTCAAGGGCGCCAGGTTGCACGAGTGATCGTTCCGGGGAAGTTGGGCAGGCCGTTCCGCGTTCTAACCGGTATGAGCGAATTGACGGTGTACTCGACCACCTGGTGCGGCTACTGCCGGCGACTGAAGCTGCAGCTGGACGAGGCCGGTATCGCCTACCGGGAGATCGACATCGAGCGGGACCCGGACGCCGCGACCTTCGTCGAGAAGGTCAACAACGGCAACCAGACCGTGCCTACGGTCGTCTACCCGGACGGCAGTACGGCAACCAACCCCAGCTTCGCCCAGGTCAAGGCTGTACTGGCGGCCGCGTAGGCGCCGCGCGGCGGCCACTTGGAGACGGCGGCGCCTCCGGTGATCATCAGGGCGTGCGGGCTGTTGGACCACACCGAGAACAACCCTCAGGTCCTGATGATCACCGGAGGCGACCGTGTGAGGGCAGTCTGTAACTCAGCCGTCGCGGATCGCTCGGTCCAGTCTCGCGGCGACCGGTTCGAAACGCTCGAGGTCGGCCCAACTCCACCGGATCACGGTGAGTTGCCGGGCACGCAGCTCGTCCTCCCGTCGCTTCTCCCGGTAGACCACCTCCCCAAAATCTTGCTCAGCCCCCTTCTGACCACGACCCAGTGAGCCGTACCTGCCGCGGCCGTACTTGACCCGGCCGTCGAACTCGCCGACCACACCTTGCTCGGGCCAGCCGAAGTCCACCCGCCCGACCAGCCGTCCGGCCGCGTCCCGCACCTCCCATTGCGGCGTCGGCGGTGGCAGGCCCGCGCGGGCGATCGCCACCCGGCTGCGCGACTCACCCACGCTCTCCGACCGGCCGTCGGCGAACGAGGCGGCCCGGCGGGCCACGGACACTCCCCGTCGCCGCCGCATCCGGTGCAGAGCATCGGGCAGCTCCTCCGGATCGACCAGTCCGCCGGCGAGCGCCGCGTCCAGCACGACGACGCCCTGCTCGAACGGCACCGAGCGGGCCAGGTCGGCCAGCGTGCGTAGCGGTGAGGTGACCCGGACCCCGCCAAGCTCGACGATCTCCGTGGGGTCCAGCGCGGCGACGTGCAGGTGCACCCGCGGTGAGCATCGGCCGCCGGACGACCGGTTCTTGGTGACGTGGACCTGGTCCAGTGAGGTGCGCCAGGTCGGTAGTCCGTGCAGCACGGCCGCGGAGGTGTGACTGACGACGGCGTCGGCACCCAGCTCGCGCACCGCGGCCCGGATGGCCAGCCGGTGCTGGGCGTGCTGATCATCGGGCCAGCTCCCGGCGACGTAGGCACCCCGGCGGACCGGGGTGAGCGCACCTCGGCGGAGCAGGTGCCGCACGTCGTCATACGTATAGCCGGCGGCACGCAACGACGACGTGCGGTGCAGTGCGGCTGTGTTCGCTGGAGTGGTCACACCTCCAGGGTGCCGGCGAGATGGTGGCCTTCAACAGGGCCGCCGACGTGCCTGTGGATAACTCGGATCCGGCGTCGCGCACCTCGCGGGGTTCCCGCGCACCTCGCACCATGCGCGAGAACCACGCAAGGTGCGCGGCGTCCGTGCGGAAGGTGCGCGGGAACCACGGAAGGTGCGCGAGAAGTCGCTCGTGCGGTCCACGCCCGCTGGTCCACGCCGACCCGCGCGGAGCCGGCCCGGCTCGTACGGCGGCGCCGGCGTGAGCGCGCCCCGGCGGAGCAGGTGCAGCTCGTACGGCGTTAGTCGGCGGCGGCCCAGGCGTCGAGCATGGAGCGGGCGATGGAGACGGGTGGGGGCAGCAGCACGGGGTTGCCGTCCTGGTTCGCCCAGTCGCCCTCGTGCAGGGCGTGGCGCAGTTCGGCGCGGGTCAGCCAGAACGCCTCGGCGATCTCACCGTCGGCGAGCACGAGCTGCTGCGCCGGGTCGGCCACCGCGGAGAAGCCGATCATCAGCGAGCGCGGGAACGGCCACGCCTGCGAGCCGAGGTAGCGGATATCGGTGACGGCCACCCCGACCTCCTCCTCGATCTCGCGCGCCACGCAGGCCTCCAGCGACTCGCCCGCCTCCACGAAGCCGGCCAGCACCGAGTACCGCCCCGGCGGCCACACCGGCTGGCGGGCCAGCAGCACGCGGGCCGAGTCACCCGTGCCGTCGTCGTGCACCAGGCAGATGATCGCCGGGTCGGTGCGCGGGTACTCCTCGTGCTGGCACTTGACGCAGACCCGCATCCAGCCGGCGTGGGTCGGCTCCGTCGCTGATCCGCAGCGCGCGCAGAACTGGGCGTTGTCGTGCCAGCCCAGCACCGCCACCGCGCTGACCATCAGGCCGGCGCTCGTGGCGTCCAGGTCACCGCCCCGGGCGCGCAGGTCCTGCCACTCCGAGGGGTCGTCGCCGTCGATCAGCGACGGGGCGCCGCGCACCGCCCAGTAGGCCACCCCGTCCTGCTCGCCGAGCAGCGAGGCGTTCGACGGCGGTTCGCTGCTGACGTCGGGGCCCGGCCGGGTGACCACGGCGTACTCGTTGTTCGCGTCGAGCCGGATCGGCGTCCGGCCCTTGTCGTCCACCACCAGGACCTTCGCCTTGGGCCAGCTGGTGACGAGCCGCTCGGGGTCCAGTCGCAGCGGCTCCTCGCGCGACACCGTGGCCCGGGACAGCCGGGGCGGCGTGGTCAGCTCGAACCTCACGGGAGCTCGATTCCGCCGAGGGCGCGGAGTCTGCCACCCACGGCCGCCGCGTCGCCGACGATCACGCCGGTGAACGCGGTCGGGGTGAAGAACTCCTCGGCGGCGGCCGCCACCTGCTCGAGCGTAACCGCCTCCAGCCGCGCGGGATGCGCGCGCAGCCAGGCGGCGTCCAGCCCGACGCCGGCCAGCGCGCCGAGTGTGGAGGCGAGCCCGCCCTGGCTGTCCAGCGAGATCAGCAGCGAGCCGATCGCGTACCGGCGGGCCGACTCGACCTCGGCCTCGGTCGGCGGCACGGCGGACAGCCTGGCCAGCTCGTACCGGGTCTCCAGCACGGCGGCGGCGGTGACGTCGGTGGTCACATCGGTGTCGACCAGCAGCGTCGCCCCGGACGGCGAGAACTCGAGGTAGGACGACGCCGAGTACGTGTACCCCTTGTCCTCGCGCAGGTTCTCCACCAGGCGCGAGGAGAAGTAACCGCCGAGCACCAGGTTGGCCAGCTGCACGGCCGGGTAGCGCGGGTCGGTGCGCGGCACAGCGGCCGCCGAGAAGCGCAGCTGTGACTGGACGGCGCCGGGCCGGTCGACCAGCAGCACGTCGGCACCCGTGAGCACCGGCAGTGGCGGCAGCTCGCTGGCGCGCCCCGGCGGGTTCCAGCCGGCCAGGGCGGCGCCGACCGCGTCGATCGCCAGTTCCGGCTCGATGTCACCGACCAGCACGAGGGTGGCCCCGGTGGGCAGCACGCCGGCCCGGTGCAGCTCGCGCGCCTGCTCCGGGGTGACGGCGGCAACATCCTCGGCGAGCGGCATCTCCCGCGAGGCCGGGTGGTCGCCGTAGCGGCGCCGCTGCAGCGCCTCGCGGGCGATGGTGCGCGGCTGCGAGCGGGCCACGGCGATCCGCTCCACCAGGCGCTCGCGCTCGCGGACGAAGTCGCCGTCCGGGTAGGAGGCGGAGGTGACCAGGTCGGCCAGCACGTCCAGCAGCGTGGGCAGGCCGCTGGACAGCGCGCTGCCGGAGATGATCAGGCGCTCCGGGTCGACCCCGGCGGCCAGCTCGCCGCCGATCGTGGCCAGCTCGTCGTCGATCTCCACCCGACCCCGTCGCGCGGTGCCGGCGAGCAGCGCGGACGCCACCAGCTCGGCGCGCGCCGGGTGCGTCGGCTCGGCACCGGCGAACGGGATGCGCAGCCGCAGCTCGACGGTCGGCACGGTGCGCCTGGCCACCGCGATCACGCGCAGTCCGGAGGCCAGGGTGCGGTCGGCCAGGTCCAGGTCGGCGACCGTGCGCTGGGCCCCGAGCGGCGGCAGGGGGCGCGGGCCGGCCTCGGTGTGCCCGATCTGCTCCGCGCTGCGATGGCCCCGTCTGGTCGCGGCTCCCGCTGTCACCGTCACTGCTGCTCCCCCGCGTCCTGCTCGGACTGTTCGGCCCCGTCGTCGGCACCGTCGTCGGCCCCGTCGTCGGCACCGTTGGACCCGGTCGGCTCGACCACGAGGATCGCCCGGCCCTGGCCACGCAGCGCGCCGGCCGCCTCGGCGACCTGCGCCGGTGTGATCGCGGCCAGCCGGGCGGGCAGCTCGGCGGCCAGCTCGGCGCGGCCGTAGAGCAGCTCGCGGGCGCCGAACGCGAGCATCCGGCTCATCACCCGATCTTGCTCGTGGAACAAGGACGCCGACCAGCGCGCCGAGATCCGGGACAGCTCACCGGCGTCCGGACCCCCGTTGGCCAGCCGGTCCAGCTCCTCGTCGACCGCGCGCACCACCCGGTCCGAGTCGATGTTCGGCGGGTGCACGGCGGTGACCGTGAACGTGTCCGGGTCCCGCGCGTCCAGCGGCGAGCCGAAGAGCCCGCAGCCGGCCGAGATGTCGGTCACGATGCCCTCGCCGTAGACCAGCCGCTCCTGCAGCCGGGCCGCCTCGCCGTCGGTGAGCACCGAGCCGAGCAGGGCGTGCGCCAGGTAGCGGTCCAGGTCGGTGGTCGGGTCCGGCAGCCGGTAGCCCAGCGCCAGGGCCGGCAGCGGGGCGTGCGCGTCGGGTACCGCCTGGCGGCGCTCCGCCCCGGGCGGCGGCTCGGCGAAGGACGGCCGGACCGGCACCGGGCGCTCCGGGATGTCGCCGAAGTGCTTCTCGATCAGCGCGGTCGCGTCGTCCACCGACAGGTCACCGGCGACCGTGAGCACCGCGTTGCCCGGCGCGTAGTAGCTGTCGAAGAAACCCGCCGCGTCGGCCAGGGTGGCCTGCTCCAGCTCGGAGAAGTCGCCGTAGCCGTTGTGCGCGTTCGGGAACGTGTCGTAGAGCACCGGCGGCAGCAGGATCCACGGGAAGCCGCCGTACGGCCGGCTCAGCACGTTGAGCCGGATCTCCTCCTTGACCACGTCAACCTGGTTGCGCAGGTTCTCCTCGGTCAGCAGGGGGGCGCGCAGCCGGTCGGCCTCGAGGAACAGCGCCCGCTCCAGCGCGGCGGCGGGCAGCACCTCGAAGTAGTCCGTGTAGTCCTGGTGGGTCGAGCCGTTGAACACGCCGCCAGAGCCCTGCACATGCCTGAAGTGCGCGAGCTTCTCCAGGCTCTCACTGCCCTGGAACATCAGGTGCTCGAACAGGTGCGCGAAGCCGGTGCGGCCCTCAGGCTCGGAGCGGAAGCCGACATCGACGTGCACCGCGACCGCCACCACCGGCGTGCTCGGATCCGGCGCGAGCAGCACCCGCAGGCCGTTGGGCAGGGTGAATCGGTGCAGCTCGGCCTTGCTGGCTTGGGCTGGCCCGGTCGGGGTTGACACTGGGGTCGACGCAGGGGACACCCAGTGACCCTAACTCCCTTCCGCGACGGCCGCGGCGGTACCGCCGGTGAGCGTGATCAACTCGTCGAAACTGGTGGGGAACACCGCGTGCGGAATGCCGCCGCCGCACCACAGCTCGGCGTACTCGGCCAGTGCCGTGTCCACCACCGTGCGCAGCCGCGCCGGGTGGCCGACCGGGGCGACGCCGCCGATGACCTGGCCGGTGGCCGCGCGGACGAACTTCTGGTCGGCCCGGCGGATGGCCACCGCGCCGAGCTGGGCGGCAAGCTTGGCGGTGTCCACCCGGTGTGCTCCGGAGGCCAACACGAGCAGCGGCTCGGTATTGATACTCGTTCCGCTGGCGCTTCTCTCGGTATTGATGCTCGTTCCGCTGGCGCTTCTCTCGGTACCCGGTTTCTCGCCCGGGCCGGCGCTCCGCTCGAGCACGAAGATCAGCGAGTTGGCGATCTGGCCGACCTCGATGCCGAGCGCGTCGGCGGCGGCGCGCGCCGTGGTGACCGCGTCCGGTAGCACCCGCATGCGCGCGCCGCTCGCCGCCGCGCCGCCGGCCCGCAGCGCGGCGACCACCGCCTGGACGTTCGGATGGTCTGGTGGAGGGGGCACCGACTCATCCGATCACATCCGGCGGCCCCGATGCATCGGGGTTTCCGGTCGTCGCCGCGCGCGGGCCGGACGCCTCGGGCCGGCCGACTCGGGGGTCGGCCGGCCCGGGATCGGCCCGCTCCGTCGAACCGGCTCCGCTCAGCCGGCCTTCGGCAGATCGCGCAGCTCGGTCGCCTTGAGCACCGAGCCGTTGTTCACCGCGGTGCCCGACACCGCCACCTGGTCACCGACCTTCGGCTTGGTGGGCACACCGGAGGTGTCGACCGTCTCGGTCAGCCCGTCCGGCCTGGTCAGGGTGGCCTGGTCGCCGTTGACGGCGGTGACCGTGCCGACCGCCCTGGCCGGGACCACCAGCACGCCGAGCGCCTGGTGGCTGTTGTCCTCGCGGACCGCGAGCCGGTCACCGGCCTTGAGGTCGGTCAGCGCGGCGCGCTGCTCGCCGACGACCCGCGTCTGCGGCGTGGTGGTCACGGTGACCTGGGCGCCGCCGTCCTGGGTCAGCACCATGTTGCTGCCGTTGATGGTGACCAGCGTGCCGACCACCGGCGGGGTGGCGCCCATCTGGAACGCGCCCTGCTCGCCGCCGAACCCGCCGCCGAACCCGCCGCCGTGGCCGAAGCCACCGCCCGGGCCCATGCCGCCGTGCCCCATCCGGCCGGGCCCACCGGGCCCACCGGGGCCAGCCGGGCCGCCGGGACCGTCAGGGCCGCCCTGGGCGCCCGGACCGCCGAAGCCGGCGGGTCCACCGGGACCGGCGGGCCCACCCGGACCGCCTCCGCCCGGGCCGCCGAACTCGCCGGCCCGGGGTGCCATGCCGTAGGACCGGCTGTGCTCGCCGTGGTGGCCCCGGCCGTGCTGCCACCCGCCGCCGTGGTGCGACCCGACCAGCGCGCCGGCGCCGAACACCAGCAGCAGCACCACAACGCCGCCCACGACCCCGGCGGTGATCCACGGCCAGCTGCGCCGGGGGCGGTACCACTGTCGGCCGCCGGCCGCTCCGCCGGCCGCTGCCGCCGGGGTGTCGAAGGCCGCTGTGGCCGGTCGGGGTGCCTCCGCCGGGGACGTGCCCTCGGCCGGGGACGCGGTCGCGGCCGGCTCGGGTGCGGCCGGCTGCCCGTCGGCGACGGGGTGCTGCACGGTCGGTTGTTCGGACGCCGGCCGGTTCGGGTCGGTAGGACCGGCCTCGGGCCGCTCCGGCTGTTCCCCGCGTGGGGGTTCTGGCGTACTCATCAGTGTCTCCTCGACGCTTCGGGGCGGTGCTCTGTCGGTGCTGTGGCGGTGCTGTGGCCATGGCCCCTCCACACCGACGGTGCTCCCGTTCCCTATGTCTGAGCTGAGGACCGGGCATCCCTTCAGCCGATCTTCAGGTTGGGCCGAGTGGCCGAACGGCCTGGTACACAGGCGGCGGCGGCAGAATGGCCGGGTGGGCGAGCAGGCGCGGGTACTGGTGGTCGAGGACGCCGAGGCGATCCGGGCCGCCGTGCTGACCGGGCTGACCGACGCCGGCTTCGGGGTGGCCGGCCGGCCGGACGGCGCCGAGCTGGAGCGCGACCTCGCCACCTTCCGCCCCGACCTCGTCGTGCTGGACATCATGCTGCCGGGCCGGGACGGGTTCGCGCTGCTGGAGGTGGTGCGCCGGCACAGCGCCGCCGGCGTGCTGCTGCTGACCGCGCGGGACGGCATCGACGACCGGCTGCGCGGCCTGCGCGGAGGCGCGGACGACTACCTCGTCAAGCCGTTCGTGCTCGCCGAGCTGGTGGCCAGGGTGACGGCGGTGCTGCGGCGGCTGGGGCGCACGCCGACCGTCGTCGAGATCGGCGACCTGATGCTGGACAGCGCCGCGGGCACCGTGCTGCGCGCCGGCCGGCCGATCGAGCTGACCGCAACCGAGCGCCGGCTGCTCGAGCACCTCGCCGCGCACCGCGACCAGGTGCTCAGCAAGACGCAGCTGCTCACCTCGGTGTGGGGTTACGAGGACTTCGACCCGAACCTCGTCGAGGTGCACATCTCCGCGCTGCGCCGCAAGCTCGGGGAGCCCCGGCTGCTGCACACCGTGCGCGGCCTCGGCTACGTGCTGCGGGTCGAGCCGTGACCACGCCGCCCGGAGGTCCTTCCCGGGGTGGGCTCGGCCGGCGGCTTGGGTTTCGGCGGCGGCTTGGGTTTCGGCTTGGGCTTCGGCGTCGGGTTCGGGAGGACCTCGGCCGGCTGCGCACGGTGTCGCTGCGGCGCCGGGTCGTGCTGTTCAGCCTCGCCGTGCTCGGAGTGGTGCTGGTGCTGGTCAGCGGCCTGGTGCTGCTGCTCACCGGGATCGAGTCGCGGTCCGATCTCGTCGTGGCGCTGAACAGCCGCGCCGCGCTGGCCGAGCAGCTCGTGCGGCAGCGGGTGGCGCCGGCGACCGTGGTGGAGCGCACACGGGGGCCGGCGGTGCGGGTACGGCTGGTCACCCCGGACGGCACGACCTACGTCAGCAGCGGACGGCAGTACCCGCCCGGCCCGGCGCGTGGCCACCCGGACCGGCCGAGCACCGGCCCCCGCCCCGGTCCCGGTCCCGGTCCCTCGAACCTGGGCACGCCACCCTCGGCCGACACCGCGGACACCGGTCCCGACCCCGCCGACCAGGACCTGCCGGATCCCGATCCCGACGACCCGGACTCGCCGTTCGGTATGCCCGGTGGACCCGCCGGTATGGGCGGACCTGCTGGTATGGGCAGCCCCAGCGGGGTCGACGGGTCCGGCGGTGTCGGCGGACCCGTCAGAGCAGGCGGACCCGTCAGAGCAGGCGGGGCCGGCGGACCTGGCGGGGCCGGCGGGCCCGGCTCGGTCCAGGTGTATCCGGAGCCGCCCCGCCCGGCGCCGCACCGGGGCCCGGTGGTCCGCCGCACGCTGTCGGACGGCTCCCAGCTGACCCTGTACGGCGACCCCGCCGAGCTGACCGCGATCCAGCGCCGGCTCAGCCGGCTGCTCGTGCTGCTCGGGCTCGCCGGGCTCGCGGTGGCCGGGCTCGCGCTGCTGGCCACCACCCGGCTGGCGCTCCGGCCGCTCGACACCATGACCGCGCTGGCCCGCTCGATCGCCGGCGGGGACCGGGGCCGCCGGCTCGCGCCGATCCGCACCGACACCGAGCTCGGCCGCACCGCCGCCGCGTTCGACGACATGCTCGACGCGCTCGAGGGCGCCGAGCGGACCGCCAAGCAGGCCGAGGCGGTGGCCCGCGACTCGGAGCGGCAGACCCGGCAGTTCGTCGCCGACGCCGCGCACGAGCTGCGCACCCCGATCACCGGCTTGCGCGCCGCCGCCGAGGCCGCGCTGAGCAGCCGGGCCAGCGGGGAGGAACGGGAGCGGCTGCACCTGCTGCTGTTGCGCGAGGCGGGACGGGCCGGGCGGCTGGTCGAGGACCTGCTCGCGCTCGCCCAGATCGACGCGGGGCTGCGACTGCGCCAGGAGCCGGTCGAGCTGCGCGCGCTGGCCGAGGCGGAGGTGGAGCGGATCCGGTTGCTGGCGCCGACGGTCACCGTCAGCGTCCGGGGCGAGCCGCTGACCGTGCCCGGCGACCCTCAACGGCTGGCCCAGGTGCTGGCGAACCTGCTGGACAACGCCCGGCGCTACACACCCGACGGCGGCGAGATCACCGTCACGGTCGACCGCGCGCCGGCGGGTGGGGCGGACTCCGGTGGGCTGCCCGGCGCCGAGCCGCGCACCTCCGGGGCGGAGACGCGCACGGCCGCCGGCGCGGAGCCGCGGGCGTCCGGGGCGTGGCCGCGTACGGGCGGGGCGGGTACGGAGGCCGACCTGCACGGCTCAGGTTGGGCGCGGGTCCGGGTGCTGGATACCGGGCCGGGGGTACCGGCGGCGGACCGCGAACGGATCTTCGACCGGCTGGTCCGGCTGGACGACGCTCGCAGCCGCGACGCCGGCGGCCCAGGGTTCAGCGGGCCGGGGCTCAGCGGGGCCGGGCTGGGGCTGGCCATCGCCAGGGGCATCGCCCGCGCGCACGGCGGCGAACTGCGCTGCGACGCCGACTCCGCCTTCGAGCTGACCCTGCCGTCGAACTGACCCTGCCGTCGAACTGGGTCCAGGGTGCCCGGGGCGGCCGACCAGAGCCCGGGGCGGCCGAGGAGTCGGTCAGCTGGCCCGCACGACGTAGGTGCTCGCCGCGATGTCACCCAGCCGCTGGTGCCGCGAGGTGGACATCATGATGATGAAGCCGACCAGGCCGCCGAAGCTCCCGTCCACCATCAGCAGCAGCCAGCGCACGCTCAGCGCGCCGATGCCGGGGGGACCGCCCCGCGCGGTCACGATCCGCGGGTTCAGCCAGCCCATCGCGGGTGTCTGTCCACCGTGCGTCGACGGCCACCAGGCGTGCACGCCCCAGCTGAGCCCGAACGCCAGCAGGAACACCGACAGGCTCGCCAGGGCGCCCAGCGCGGAGTCGTTCTCCGCCGCCAGGAGAGCCAGGCCGAAGAGCAGCGCGAGCAGCGGCACCATCACCAGCACACCGTCCAGCAGGTACTGCCCGACCCGCGCGCCGACCACCGCCGTCGGATCGTCCACCCCGGCCCCCGGCCCGCGGATAGCCGGCCCGCGGATAGCCGGCCCGCGGGTAGCCAGCCCGCGGTAGCCGGCCTCCGGGTAGCCGTAGCCCGGTTGGCCACTGCCGTAAGGCTGGCCGCCGTACTGCTCGCCGCCGTACCGCGGACCCTGGTAGGGCTGGCCGCCGTAGGACTGGCCGGGGTACTGCTCGGGCGGGTACGGCTGGGCGCCGTAGGCGGGCGGGCCGGCCTCCGCGTGCTGGGCCGGGTACGACTCCCCCGGGTAAGCCTGCTGGGGCGCGTGTGACTCCTGGGGGTTCGTCATGTCGGTCAGGATCGCATCTGAGACCCGCTCAGCATGGCGTTTTCACCAAACCGGATCCCCCATCCACCGACGCCGCGCGGCCGCCTGAACTCGACCTGACGCTGGAAATGGGCCTGACAAGTGGCTCTTGTCGCGGCAAATAGCCACGACAAGTCAGCCGCCCCAGCCAGGTGGGAGGTCAGTCCGACATGAACGCCGCCGTCGAGTTGCCGGCCTTCTCGTAGCGGCCGAGTGCCTCGACGAAGTAGTAGTCGCCGAACATGATGCCGGTGTCCGCCCAACCGGCCGGGTAATGCTGGGTGCCGTGCTGCAGCATCGCCGCGAACGTCTGGTTGCGTGGTGCGTACGTGGGCGAGGACAGCGCGGTGAGGATGTCGCGGGCGGTATCGGTGTCGTGCTGCTTCGCGGCCGGGTCGGTCTCGTAGCCGCTGAGCTCCACCAGTGCACTGGCGACGACGGCGGAGGCCGAGGTGTCGCGCGGCGCGGTCGCCTTGTTCGGTACGTCGAAATCCCAGTAGGGAACCCGGTCCGGCGGAAGGCGGCGGACAAAATAGTCCGCGGTGCGCCGGGCGCCATCGAGGAACCGAGGATCCTTGGTGTAGCGGTAGGCCGTGGTGAAGCCGTAGACGGCCCAGGCCTGCCCCCGTGACCAGGTCGACTCGGTCGCATAGCCCTGCTTGGTGGAATGGCCCAGGAGGGCGCCGGTCTTCTGGTCGTAACTGGCGACCATCCACGTCCCACCGTCCGGGCGGACCAGATCCTGCAGCGCCCGCAGTGCGTGGTGTTTCGCCATGTCGGCGTATTGCGGGTTCCCGCCGTTCTGCCCGGCCCAGAACATGAGCTCCTGGTTCATCAACGCGTCGATGTTGACCCGGAACCGCGTCTGGTCGTTGGCCTTGTCCCACACCCGGAACATCCCGACCTTCGAGTTGTAGCGATGCGCCACCGTGTCGGCGGCGGCCAGCACGACGCGTTTGTACGACTCGTCGCCGGTCAGCTGGTAGCCGACGCCGTAGGTGTCGAAGAGCTTGAAGCCGAGATCGGTGCTGTCCTGCGACGTCTGGCGCGCCAGCCCGGCCTGCCAGGTCTCGGCCCGCTGCCGCCAGGCCGGGTCGTGGGTGCGCTCGTAGGTCCGCCACAGCGTCGCGGCGTAGAACCCGGCGGTCCAGTCGTCCGCACCGACGGTCAGCCAGGAGCCGCCGGGCTTCGTCCGCATCGGGTAGGCCGGTGGGTTGAGGGCTGCGTCGGTGGCCAGCAGCCGCTGGTCGGTGTACCTGTCCACCCGGCTCGTCGACGGCGGGGGCGCCGGTGTCGGTGAGACCGCCGGTGGCTGTGTCGGCGCAACCGACGGAGACGGCTGTGTCGATGCCGGGTTGCCGCAGCTCACCAGCGCGGCGAGCACGAGCCCGATCCCGCCCGCCACCGCTCTGATCGGCATTCCGTTCCTCGCGGGCCACGATTTCACAACGCGGCGCCCAATGGGTGGGGACAAGCGCGCGACTCCTGGTCAGCTGGCTGGGTCAGTCCTCGTCGGCCGGGGTGACCTTCTTGACGTAGAGGAGGCGGTCGCCGGCGTCGAGGGCGTCCACCTTCGGCGCGTCCACCCGGAACAGCTCGCCGCCGCGCACCACGCCCAGCACGATGTCCGACAGGTGCCGGGGCGAGCCACCCAGCTCGGACTGCTCCACGGGCCGCTCGGCGATGGAGAACCCGACATCCGGGGTGATCAGGTCCTCGATCACGTTCACCACGTTCGGCGTGGTGGTGGCCATGCCGAGCAGCCGCCCGGCCGTCTCCGAGGAGACCACCACCGAGTCGGCGCCGGACTGGCGGACCAGGTGCACGTTCTCGGTCTCACGCACCGCGGCCACGATGGTCGCCGTCGGGGCCAGCTCGCGCGCGGTGAGCGTGACCAGCACCGCCGTGTCGTCCCGCGACGGGGCCACCACGATCGACGCGGCGGCCGGCACCCCGGCGGTCCGCAGCACCTCGGACCGGGTGGCGTTGCCGCTGACCGTGACCAGGCCCCGCCCGGCGGCCAGTCGCAGGCGCTCCGGGTCGCTGTCCACCACGACGATCGTCGACGGGTCCGCGCCGTCGCCGAGCATCGTGTCGACGGCGGCCGCGCCCTTCGTGCCGAAACCAACCACAACCACGTGGTTTCGCACCCTTGACCTCCACCGTTGGACCTTGAATGCCTGCCGGGACCGCTCGGTGAGCAGCTCCAGGGTGGTACCCACCAGGACGATCAGGAACAGCAGCCGCAGCGGTGTGATCACCACGACGTTGATCAGGCGGGCGCTGTCCGACACCGGCGTGATGTCGCCGTAGCCGGTCGTGGACAGCGACACCGTGGCGTAGTAGATCGCGTCCAGCAGCGACACCCCGTCGCCGTTGACGTCCCGGTAGCCGTCCCGCCCCAGGTAGACCACCAGCACGGTGAGCCCCAGGGCGAGCAGCGCCACGACCACCCGGCGCAGGATGGCCCCGGTCGGGCCCATGGCCCGGTCGGGCATCCGGATGATGCCGGACCCGGCGGTGCCGCCGTCGGCGCTCGGCCTAATCACCCGATCAGCCTAGGCCATGTCCCGCAAGCCGCTGAGCGTGGTCTTCGCGCCGCCCAGGACTTACCGGACACGCCCCGGTGCGTGCCTCAGGCCGGGACGATGCCGGCTTCGGCGGCCCCGGCGCGCAGCGTGTCCAGGCCGAACGCACTCACCGGGTCCAGCGCGCCCGAGCCGGCCAGGCCGTGCTCGAGCGCGTGGCCGGCGCCCCAGGCGAGCAGCTCGGCGGTGATCGCGTAGCCGTCCGGCGAGGTGAGCAGCACCGTGGCCAGCCGCTGCCCGGACGCCCCGAACGCCTCGCCGACGAAGTACGACGTGCTGCCGGCCAGCGTCGCCGCGTTCGGCTCGTCGGCGGCCCGGCGCACCGCCGCCCGGCCGACGGCGGTCAGCACGTCGGCCACCGGGGAGAACCGGCGGAACAGCGGCGTGGCCCGCGAGCCGAAGTGCACCGCCCGGCTGATCGGGCCGAACCAGCCGAGGTAGACGTCCACCTCGCGCAGCCGGGGCGCCACCCCGGTCGCGGCCAGGCGGGGCAGCGCGAACTGCTCGGTGGCGCCGATGCTCACCCCGGGGCGGTCCTTGCCGGCGACCTGGAAGGTGCGGTAGCGCGCCCCGGCCGGCTCGTCGTGCAGTGCGCCGTCGCGCCACCGGTACATCGGCTCCAGCAGCACCCCGACCAGCGAGTTCAGGGTGCCCTTGGAGAAGCCCTGGCCGGCCCCGGCCGAGGTGAGGAAGTAGCCGACGTGCACGCCGGCGGTGGCCACGCCCGCCTCGGTCAGCGCCAGGGCGCCGGCCAGCGTGCCGGGCACGTAGTCGTTGCCGAACGCGGTGAGCAGCGCCGCCCCGGAGAGCGCCGCCGCCGGGCCGTGGTGCTCGAACACCCGGCGGATGAACGGCGGCTCACCGGTCGAGTCGAAGTAGATGGCGCCGGCGTCCACGGCGGCGGAGACCGCGGCCTCGCCGATCTTGGCGAACGGGCCGACGGTGCTGACCAGCACGTCCCCGGTGTCGATCAGCGCGCGCACCGAGGCGGGGTCGGTGACGTCGGCCGTCGCGGTCTGCAGCCCGCCGAACCGCTCGGCCAGCGTTGCCAGCCGCTCCTTGTTCCGACCGGCCAGCACAGGGCGCAGGCCGCGCCGGGTCATCGCCTCGGCGGTGCGCGCGCCGGTGTACCCGGTGGCGCCGAGGAGCACGATCTTCGCCGTCATGGCGCTGAGGGTAACCCGGCGCCGGCCAGCGGCACGCCGCGCAGCAGGGCGCGCAACCCGGCCGCGTCGAGCAGGTCCGCCGGGCTCAGCGTGACGTCGGCGCGCACGTAGTGGAACGCCGCTCTGACCCGCTCCACCGGGCAGCCGGCCAGCGCGGCCCAGGCCAGCCGGTACGCGGCCAGCTGTACCGAGAGCGCCGGGAGTCTGGCCTCGTCGGGCACCGCGCCGGTCTTCCAGTCCACCACCGTCCAGCCGCCGTCCGGGTCGGCGAACACGGCGTCCATCCGCCCGCGCACCGCGGTTCCGGCGCGCGGGCCTCCGACGTTCTCAGGGTTCTCAGCGACGGCCCCGTCGGAGGCGCCGTCGTCGGGCAGGTCGTCGGCGAACAGCACGGTCTCGAACGGCACCTCGACCTCGACCGGGCGGCGGTCCGCCCAGGCCGAGGCCAGGAACGCCCCGCGCAGCGTGTCCAGCTCGGAGTCGGCCGCCGCACCGTCGTCGGCGGCGCCGGGCAGCTCGTCGAGGTCGAGCAGCCGGGTCGCGCCGAACCGCTGCTCCAGCCAGGCGTGGAACGCGGTGCCGCGCCGGGCGTGCGGGTTCGGTGGGAACGGCATCGGGCGGCGCAGCCGGGCGGCCAGCGCCTCCGGGTCGGCGGCCAGCTCGACCAGCTGGCTGACGGAGAGCGCGGCCGGCAGCGCCACCTCGGGACGCGCCGCCTGGGCCCTGGCCCGCTCGGCCAGCAGTACCGTGACGTCGGCCGCCCAACCCTCCGGGTCGTCCCCCTCGGCGGGTGGGGGCTCCGGGTCGGCGGGCTCGCCGGTGTCGAACAGGGACAGCTGCGGCACCTGCTTGGGCAGCGCGGCCAGTGCCGCCCTGACCAGCTCGGCGCCCTCGTGCACGGGGGTGTGGCGGTTGCCCAGCGGGTCGATCGGCCAGCGCTCGGTGTGCGGCTGCGCGGTGACCGGGTTCGGCGCGCCCTCCTCGGGCTCCTCGGCCCAGCGCTCGACGACCAGCTCGGGGTGCGCCTCGGTGATCTCCCGCAGCTCGAGCAGGAAGTCGGAAGGGCCGCGCGGGGTGTCGCCGGTGGCCGCCCACCAGTGCCCGGACAGCAGCAGCTCGCGCTCCGCGCGGGTGATCGCCACGTAGAGCAGCCGCCGCTCCTCGGACAGCCGCCGCTCCTCCAGCGCCTCCTTGTGCGCCTTGAGCCCGTCGGTGACCTCCTTGCGGTCGCCGTCGGGCGGCAGCGCCGGGTCCGGCAGGTCGGGGGCGTCGCCGCGCAGCACGACCGGCAGCTCGGCCGGGTTGGTCAGCCAGGAGCCGCTGCGCGGTGCGCCCGGGAACACCTTCCTGACCAGGTGCGGCACCGCGACCAGCTGCCACTCCAGGCCCTTCGCGGCGTGCACGGTGAGGATCTGCACCCGGTCGGCGGCGACCTCCACCTCGCCGGGGCTCAGCCCGTCCTCGGCCTGTTCAGCGGTGGCCAGGTAGTCCAGCAGCGCGGGCAGCGTCGGCACCTCGGCGCCGGCCGAGAAGTCGGCCACCACGTCGGCGAACGCGTCCAGGTGCGCCCGGCCGACCGGCCCGGGGCGGGCCGCCGTCTCCGCGTCCAGCAGCAGGGCCCGCTCGGTATCCGCGACCAGGTCGGGCAGCCCCGCCCAGCCGGACGTGCTCGACCCGCCGGCCCGCCCGCGCAGGTGGGTCAGCTCGCCGGCCAGCCGGCGGATCCGGCGGAACCCGGCCTCCGAGTAGCGCTCCGGCGGCCCCGGGTCGTCCAGCGCGTCGACCAGCCCGGCCTGCTCCGCCTGCTCGCCGGGCAGCGCGTCGGCGGCCAGCCCGGTGACGGTGTCCGCCCGGGCGCTCTGGCCGGCCAGCGGCCTGGCCAGCTCCTTCGCCCGCGCCCACAGCGCCGCCAGGTCGGCCGCGCCGAGCCGCCAGCGCGCCCCGGTGAGCAGGCGCATCGCGGCGGTGCCGGCCAGCGGGTCGGCGACCAGGCGCAGCGCGCTGACCAGGTCCCGCACCTCCGGCTCGGCCAGCAGCCCACCGAGGCCGACCACCTCGACCGGTACGTCCCTGGCCCGCAGCGCGGCGGCCAGCGCGGGCATGTCGGCCCGGCGGCGGACCAGCACCGCGGCGGTCGGCGCCGGCTGCCCTTCGTCCAGCGCGGCGTGCCAGCGGGCGGCCAGTGCGTCGGCGACCCAGGCGACCTCGGTCGTCACGTCGGCCAGCAGCGCGAGCCGGACCGCGCCGGCCGGCGCGCCCTCCCGGGGCCGCAGCTCGTCCACCTCGACGTGCGCCGCGGAGGCCGGCCCGGTCGGGTCGGGCAGCCGCAGCGGCTCGGAGACCGCGTTGGCCAGGGTGAGCACCTCGGCCGGGTTGCGGAAGCTGGTCAGCAGGCCGTAGCGCCGCGCCGGGCGCAGCTCGCCGGTCAACAGGCTGTTCGGGAAGTCGGTGCTGAACCGGGGCAGGTTGGCCGCGCTGGCGCCGCGCCAGCCGTAGATCGACTGGCAGGGGTCGCCCACCGCGGTGACCGCGATCGGCGTCTCGGTCGGGTCGGCCACCCGGAACAGCGAGCGCAGCAGCACCCGCTGCGCGTGCCCGGTGTCCTGGTACTCGTCGAGCAGCACGGCGCGGTAGCGGGCCCGCTCGCCGGCCCCGACCTCCGGGTGCTCGGCGGCGATCCGGGCGGCGATCGCCATCTGGTCCGCGAAGTCCACCGTCCGCTCCGCCCGCTTGCGCGCCGCGAACGCCTCCACCAGCGGCAGCATCGACACCCGCAGCCGCTGGCTGTCCACCATCTTCTGGAACTCCTGCGCCAGGTTCGCCCGCTGCCGGGGCGCCCTCGGCGCGTTCTCCACCAGCGCGACGAACGCCTCGGCGTGCGCGCGCAGCTGGTCGGGCTGGACGAGGTGCTCGCCCAGCTCGCCGGACAGCGCCAGCAGGTAGTTGGTCACCGTGGCCGGTACCCGGTCGATGTCCAGGTCGGCCGCCCAGGTGGACACCACCCGGTGCGCCAGCTGCCACGCGGCCGTCTCGGACAGCAGCCGCGCGCCCGGCTCCGCCGGCAGTCGCAGCGCGTGCTCGGCGACGAGGCGGCCCGCGTAGGCGTGGTACGTGGCTACAGTCACATCACCGCCGTCGCCTCCGAATAGGGCGGCCTTGCGGGCGCCGGTCGGGTCCAGGTCGTCCAGCAGCCGCGACCCGGCCAGCCGGCGCAGCCGCGAGCGCACCCGGTCGGCCAGCTGCTGGGCCGCCTTGCGGGTGAACGTCAGGCCGAGCACCTGCTCCGGCAGCACCGCCCCGGTGGCCACCAGCCAGACCACGCGGGCGGCCATGGTCTCGGTCTTGCCGGCCCCTGCCCCGGCCACCACGAGGGCGGGCTCGGCCGGCGCGGCGATCACGGCGGCCTGCTCCTCGGTCGGCGGCGGCACACCCAGCGCGTGCGCCAACCGCGCCGGAGTGAGCCACTCGGTCTGGGTGGTGGCGGTCATCCGCTCGGCACCCCCCGTCCATCGCCGGTCACGGGGCAGCTGGTGCGCACGCCACACCGCTCGCAGTCGGCGTTCTCCCGCGCGGTGAACTCCGCCGCGCCGGTCGCCCTGGCCGCCCCGTGCAGCTCCCGGCGCCAGGTTCGCACGTCGTCCTCGGTCAGCGCGGGCTGGGTGCGCTCCTTGGCCCGGCCGTCGGCGCCCCGGTCGGCCAGGAACAGCAGCCGTGCCCCGCCCGGCACGACACCGCTCACCCCGGCCGGGCCGCCCAGTGCGTCGCGGAACGCGCCCAGTGCCGCCGCCAGCTGGTACACCGCGAGCTGCGGGTGCGCCTCCGCGTCCTCCCGGCTGACCGCCGTCTTGCCGGTCTTCACGTCGACGATCACCGGGCGGCCCTCGGCGTCGCGCTCCAGCCGGTCCACCCGGCCGCGCAGCACCACGTCCGGGCCGTCCGCGCCGCCGGCCAGCGCCAGCTCCAGCCCCCGCTCCACGTCGACCTCGGTCAGCCCGCCACGCCGGCTGTCCGCCATCCAGGTGCGGAACGCGGTGAGCATGCCCCGCACCCGGTCCAGCTCGCGGCGGCCGAACCACGGCGCGCCCGCGTCCACGGCCGACCATGCGCGGCGCAGCGCGAGATCCACCTCCGGCTCGGTCGCGCCGGCCGCCGTGGCCTGCACCAGCGCGTGCACCAGCGACCCCGTCACCGACGGCAGCACCGCCCCGTCGTCGCCGCCGTGCCGCTCCAGCACCCACTTCAGCGGGCACTTCATGATCTTCTCGACGTCCGAGGGCGACACCGGGACCGGCTGCGCCGGATCGCGCAGCGGCTCGTCCGTCGACATCGGCGCCAGCCCGTACCAGTCGTTCGGATGTGCCCCGCGCACCCCGGCCGCCGCCAGCCGGGCCAGCTGCGCGGCCGCCCGCTGCCGGCGCTCCTCGCCCTCCACCTCGCCGGCTGCCACCGGGGCACACACCGCCCGCCGCAGCTCACCGACCAGCTCCGCCAGCACCAGCGCGCGGGGCGGCCGGGTCACCGGGCGGGCCGCATCCGGCTCGTCCGCAATGGGTTCGGGATCCAGCTCGTCCAGGAACCGCGACGGCTGCTCGTCCTCACCGCGCACCGCCGACACGTACAGCCGCTCCCCGGCCCGGCTGCACGCCAGGTAGAACAGCCGCCGCTCCTCGGCGAGCAGTGGCGCAACCTTGGACAGCGCCGCCGCCCCACCGAGCCCGTCCAAGGCGTCGACCATCCGCTCGACGCCGAGCAGGGTGCCGCGCAACCGCAGGTCCGGCCAGCTGCCCTCCTGCACCGACGGCACCGCGACCACCCGCCACTCCCGGCCGCGCGCCGCGTGCGCGGTCAGCACCGCGACCGCCTCGCCCTGCGGCGCCCTCGGAGCCAGGCTGTCGCCGGGAATGCGCTGATCGGCCACGTACTGGGCGAACCCCTCCACACTGCCGCCACCGGGCAGCCGGTCGGTGTAGCGGGCGGCGGCGTCGAACAGCGCGACCACCGCGTCCAGGTCCCGGTCCGCCTGCGCGCCGGCCGGCCCGGGGTGCGCGCTCGCGGCCGCCCACCGCCCGGCCAGCCCGCTCGCCTGCCAGAGCCGCCAGAGCACCTCCTCGGCGCTGGCGCCCTCCCGGTCCGCCGACCTGGCCAGCCCGAGCAGCTCTGCCACCCGGCGCAGCGGCGCGGTGTCGCGGGCCGGCAGCGTGGGCAGCGGGTCGGTCTCACCGGCCGCCCCGGCGCGCAGCGCGGCCACCAACAGCTCGTCGCTACCGCCGTCTCGATCACCGCCGTCGCCGTCGAGCTCCTCGTCCTCGGACTCGGAACCCACGTGCTTGCCGGCTGACGAAATCCCCGACTCACCCTGACGGAATCCGCGACTCGCGGGTGGGTCGTCGGCGCCCACCAGCTCCTCGGCACCCGCCGCCTCGATGCCGGCCGCGTGCAGCCGGAGCAGGCCGCGGCGCAGCCGGCGCAACCGCAGCGGGTCGGCCGCGCCCAGCGGCGAGCTGAGCAGCGCGACCGCCGCGTCGGCGTCGATCTGCTCCGGCCGCGCGGCGGAGCGCAGCAACAGCAGCAGCGGCAGCACCGCCGGCTGCCGGGACAGCGGCAGCTCGTCCCCCGGCACCGCCATCGGCACCCCGGCGGCCAACATCGCGCGCCGCAGCACCGGCAGCGAGCGGGTCGTCGACCGCACCAGCACCGCCATCTCCGACCACGGGACGCCGTCGGTGAGGTGGGCGCGGCGCAGCCGGTCGGCCACCCAACCGGCCTCCTGGGCGGCCGACGCGAACACCTGCACCGCCAGCGCACCCTCCCCCACACCGCCGTCGGCCGGACCCACCTGCTCTGCACCGCCGTCCGCCGGGCCGACCGGCGGCGAACCGGCGGGCGCCGCACTGTCCTCCACCGGGCCGGTGCGCCGGCGGGCCGCACCGGCGCCGGGCAGCCGGGCGGCGAGCCGGCTCGTGGCCTGGCGCAGCCGGGGCGCGGCGCGGTGGTCGGCGGTGAGCACGACGGTGGCGCGGCCGCCGGGGTCGGCGTCGCGCAGGGCGCTCGGGTCGGCACCCCGGAAGCCGAGTACGGCCTGGTCGGGGTCGCCGGCCAGCAGGAACGTCTCCGCCGTCTCGCCGAGCAGCCGGACGAGCTGCATCTGCTGCGGGTCGAGGTCCTGGGCGTCGTCGGCCAGCAGGTGCCGGATCCGGGTGCGCTCGGCGGCCAGCAGCTCGGGGTCGGCGGCCAGCACGTCCAGCGCGGCGGCGACCAGCTCGGCGGCGTCCAGCGCGGCCGAGCTGCCCTGCGCCCCACCGCCGGCGGCGCCGCGCAGCAGGTTCACCTGCTCGTAGCCGAGGAAGAACCGGCCGGCGGCGACCCACTCCGGCATGTCCTCCCGGGCGCCCAGCTCCGCCAGCTCGTACGGGCCGAGGCCCCGTTCGGCGGCGCGCAGCAGCAGCTCGCGCAGCTCGGTGGCGAAGCCGGGCACACCGAGCGCCGGGCGCAGCCGGTCCGGCCAGCCCGACCCCGGCACGTCGCCGGCCAGCTCACCGGCGAGCAGCTCGCGGACGACCGCGTCCTGCTCGGGGCCGGCCAGCAGCCGGGGTGGCGGGTCACCGATCCGGGTGGCGTGCAGCCGCAGCAGCCCGAACGCGTACGAGTGCACCGTGCGCACCAGCGGCTCGCGCACGGTGCCGAAGCCCGGCCCGGACCCGTCGCCGAGCCGCGCGGTGAGCCGTTCGCGCAGCTCACCGGCCGCCCGCCGGCTGCCGACCAGCACCAGCAGCCGCTCCGGGTCGACGCCCGCCCTGATCCGCCGCAGCACCGACTCGACCAGCACGGTCGTCTTGCCGGTACCCGGGCCGCCGAGCACCCGCAACAGCCCCGCGCGGTGGGCGAGCACACGGCGGGCGGCCTCGTCCCAGCGCGGTTCGGGGGTCGCCGGTCGGGGTCGGCGAACCAGCAGCGGACGCGTCACGTCCGGCATGGAACCACGTCACCCCGACCACATCCCGCCCCACCCGGCACTCGGCGCCGGGCGGGCGCGCCGGTGTCGGTCGGCGGCCTATCCTCCCCAGGTGGATCAGGAGACGGCGGACCGGGTGCGCGAGGTGATCATGTCGATCCCGGTGGGCAGCGTGCTCAGCTACGGGGAGATCGCCGCGATCGCCGGGTTGCCGTCGGCGCGGATGGTCGGCCGGCTCCTCTCCGAGGACGGCCAGGACCTGCCGTGGCACCGGGTGCTGCGCGCGGACGGCTCACCCGCCCCGCACCTGGCCGACGAGCAACTGGCCCGGCTGCGCGCCGAGGGGGTCACCGTGGTCAACGGCAAGGTCCGCCGACCACGCTGACTCGGTAGGCCGACCGCCGGCGGCTCGCTCAGCTCCCATTTTTCCACTCCACGGTCATCCGAGGACGTCAGCACAACAGTGCAGTGGAGAGACCGCTGCCGTCAGGCCACCGCGGCGCGGTCCGCCAGTGTGTCCCGGTACCGGGTGAGCACGGCGTCCAGCACGCCCGGGTGCACGCCCAGTGGCGCGGCGGTGAGGTCGGCCCCGGCGTCCTCCAGCCGGCGCTGGAACACCCCGGGCGCGAGTAGCCAGCTGGCCACCGCCACCCGCCGCCCGGTCGCGCGCGCCGAGGCCACCACACCGGCCAGCTTCGGATCCCCACTGGCCAGGTAGCCGACCCGTACCGGGCAGCCCAGCCGGCGTCCCAGCGCGCGGGCCGCCTCGCGGACCTCGGCGCGCGCGCCCGGGTCGGACGAGCCGGCGGCGGCCAGCACTGTCGCGTCACCGGGACGCCAGCCGGCGGCGCGCAGCCGGTCCTCGGCGGCGGCCACCAACCGAGGATCCGTTCCCAGCCCGCGGTCCCCACCCAGCACAACCCGAGGGTCAGCCCCCAGCACCGGCGTCAGCCGCGCCCGGCCGCCCAGCCCGGCTGAAGCCAGCTGCGCGGGCAGGTCGTGCCGGACGTGGTACCCGGCGGCCAGGAACGCCGGCACCACAACCACCTCGGCGGCCCGCCGCAGCGCCGGCGCGAGGTCCGCCACGGTCGGCGGCCGCACGTCGACGAACGCCAGCCGGACCGTCGCACCGGGCAGCCGGCGGCGGACCGAGGCGGCCAGCCGGAGCGCCACCTCGGCCCCGGCGGCATCCCGCGTGCCGTGCGCGACCAGCAACAACGGCGGCAGCCCACAGGACGCCGCCGACAACAACTCGGACGTAACCGCCTCAGACGACACTCCGGACGACACTCCGGACGACACAACGGACGAACAGGACGACAGCGAACACGACGGGACCGGGGGCACAGCCGCGCTCACCGGCCGTCCCCGGACAGGCAGTTGCCGCCGACCGGCGCGGGCCCGGAACCGGGGTCCAGCGCGAGCCGGTAGCCGCGCTTGACCACCGTCTGCACCAGCCGGGCGTGGCCGAGCGCGGACCGCAGCCGAGCCATCGCGGTCTCCACGGCATGCTCGTCGTCGCCACCGCCGGGCAGCGCACGCAGCAGCTCCGCCCTGGTCACGACCCGGCCGGGCCGGCGGGCCAACGACCGCAGCAGCGCCATCCCCGCCGGCGGCACCGCCCGCAGGTCGCCGTCGACCAGCGCGGCGTGCCCGCGAAGCTCCAGCCAGTGCCCGGCGACGGGGTAGGTGCGGGCCAGCCGCGGCGCGTCGGCCTCCAGGGTGCGCACCATGGCGCCGAGCCGGGACCGCTTCGGCTGTGAGGTCGGGATGTCGCGGGCCTCCAGCGGCGCCGCGGTCACCGGGCCGACGCAGACCACCAGCACCGGCCCGCGCAGCGCCCTGACCAGCTCGTCCTGGATGCCCCGCTCGGCCGCCCTGGCCAGCATGCTGGCCGCCGCGGGGGCGCTCGTGAAGGTCAGCGCGTCGACGGTGCCGGCCACCACGGCGTCGGTCAGCCGGTCCAGCGGCGCGATGTCGGCGGGCGGCAGCCAGCGGTACACCGGTACCTCGACCACCTCGGCGCCGGCGCACTCGAGCGCCTCCACCATGTCCGGCAGTGGCTCGCCGTGCAGCTGTACCGCGATCCGCTTGCCCTCCACACCGGCGTCGAGCAGGTAGTCGAGCACCTCGGCGGACGACTCGGAGGCCGGTGACCAGGCGTCGATCAGGCCGGCCGCGCGCACCGCGCCCCGCGCCTTGGGCCCCCGGCAGAGCACGGTGCCGCCGCGCAGCGCGTCCAGCAGCGCCTCACCGAGCCCCCAGCCGTCGGCGGCCTCCACCCAACCCCGGAAGCCGATGCCGGTGGTGGCGACCGCGAAGTCGGGGGGCGTGTCGATCAGGGACCGGGTGGCCGCCGCCAGCTCGGCGTCGTCGGGCAGCGGCAGGATGCGCAGCGCCGGGGCGCGCAGCACCGAGGCGCCTCGGCGCTCCAGCAGGGCGCCGAGCTCCTCGGCCCGGCGCGCGGCGGTCACGCCCACGGTGAACCCGGCCAGCGGCGGCACCTGGCCCGGTTCGGCCGGCCGGGTTCCCTCCGGTGTCGCGGGATAGGTCCCTCGCTGCGTCATCATGATCATCCCAGCACGAGTCATCCCAGTTCGACCTGGACCCAGCCGTCTTCGACCCGTACTGCGTGGACGGCTACGCCCTGGTCCGGTTCGTCCAGACACCGGCCGGTGACCAGGCTGAACGCTTGCTTGTAGATCGGCGACACGACGATGGGCTCGCCCTTGCGGTCCCCTACGATGCCGCGGCTGAGCACGGCGGCGCCACTGCAGGGGTCCACATTGTCAATCGCGTACAGCCTCTCATCCTCCTGGGGGTCAACCGTCCGGAACACCGCGACCTGCCGGTCCCCGAACAGCGCGGCCACGCCCCGGCCGGGCTGCAGCCGGTCCAGCGGGCAGACCGCGTGCCAGGTGGGCGCCTCACGCCGCACTACGGACCGGGTCATCGCGCCACCTCCAACCTCGGGCCGGCGATCAGCACCGGCTGGCTGCCCTTGTCGGTGCCGTTGCGCCCACCGACCGGCACCCGCTGCCCCCGGCGGTCCACGAACTCGACCGTCGGGTCCGGGGTGTCCGGGGCGTTCACGAACGAGGTGAACCGGGCCAGCTTCGCCGGGTCCTCCAGCACGCCGCGCCACTCGTCGGCGTAGCCGGCCACGTGCTTGGCCATGCCCGCGTCCAGGTCGGCGCAGATGCCGAGCGAGTCGTCCATGATCACCTCACGCAGGTGGTCAAGGCCGCCCTCGAGCGCCTCGATCCACGGCGCGGTGCGCTGCAGCCGGTCGGCGGTGCGGATGTAGAACATCAGGAACCGGTCGATCGTGCGGACCAGCGTCTCGGTGTCCAGGTCGCTGGCCAGCAGCTCGGCGTGCCGGGGGCTGAAGCCGCCGTTGCCGCCGACGTAGAGGTTCCAGCCGGTCTCGGTGGCGATCACCCCGAAGTCCTTGCTGCGCGCCTCCGCGCACTCCCTGGCGCAGCCCGACACCCCGGACTTGAGCTTGTGCGGGCTGCGCAGCCCCCGGTAGCGCAGCTCCAGCGCGATGGCCAGGCTGACCGAGTCCTGCACGCCGTAGCGGCACCAGTCCGTGCCCACGCAGGACTTCACCGTGCGCAGCGCCTTGCCGTACGCGTGCCCCGACTCGAAGCCCGCGTCCACCAGCCGCCGCCAGATGGCCGGCAGTTGCTCGACCCGCGCGCCGAACATGTCGATCCGCTGCCCGCCGGTGATCTTCGTGTACAGCCCGAAGTCCCTCGCCACCTCGCCGATCGCGATCAGCCCCTCCGGGGTGACCTCGCCGCCGGGGATGCGCGGCACAACGCTGTACGTGCCGTTGCGCTGCAGGTTGGCCAGGAAGTGGTCGTTGGTGTCCTGCAGGGTGGCCTGCTCACCGTCGTGAATGTGCCCGGAGCCGAGGCTGGCCAGGATCGACGCCACCGCCGGCTTGCACAGGTCGCAGCCGCGCCCGGTGCCGTGCCGCTCGATCAGCTCGGAGAACGTCCTGATCCCGGTGCCGGCGACGATCTCGAACAGCTCCGCGCGGCTGTGCGTGAAGTGCTCACAGAGCGCCTTCGATACCTCAACGCCCTCCGCCGCGAGCAGCTTCTTGAGCAGCGGGACGCAGGAACCGCAGCTGGTGCCGGCCCTGGTGCACCCCTTCAGCGCGGGCACGTCGTGCGCACCGCCCGCGATGGCTTCGCGGAGCGTGCCCTTGGTGACCGCGTTGCACGAGCAGACCTGCGCGGAGTCCGGCAGCGCGTCGGCCCCGAGCTCCACACCGCCGGGCGCGATCATGGCCACCGGGTCGGCCGGCAGCGGCGAACCGACCAGCGGGCGCAGCATCGCGTACTTCGAGGCGTCACCGACCAGCACACCGCCGAGCAGGGTCCTCGCGTTGTCGGACACCACCAGCTTCGAGTACGTGCCCGCCACCGGGTCGTTGACCACGACCTCCAGCGCGCCCTCGGTGGCCGCGTGCGCGTCGCCGAAGCTGGCCACGTCGACGCCGAGCAGCTTGAGCTTGGTCGAGGTGTCCAGGTCGGCCTCGGTGATACTCGCCGAGCCGCCCAGCAGCCGGTCCACCACGACCTCGGCCATCGCGTACCCGGGCGCGACCAGCCCGTACGTCCGCCCGGCCCCGCCGGTGGAGATCGCGGCGCACTCGCCGATCGCGTAGATCCGGTCTTCGGCGGTCCGGCAGTGGGCGTTGACCAGCACGCCGCCGCGCTCGCCGACCGGCAGCCCGAGCCGCCGCGCCAGCCCGTCCTCCGGGCGGATCCCGGCGGAGAACACCACCACGTCCGCGTCCAGCTCCACCCCGTCGGACAACTTGCTGACCAGCCCCTGGCCGCGTGGCCCCGCCTCGATGCCCTGGACCGACACCCCGGTGCGCACCGAAACGCCCAGCTCGGACACCAGCCGGCGCAGCAGCGCCCCGCCGCCCTCGTCCACCTGCACCGGCATCAGCCTCGGCGCGATCTCGACCACCTGCGGCGAGAGCCCCAGCAGGCGCAGCGCGCGGGCCGCCTCCAGGCCGAGCAGTCCGCCGCCCACCACCACCCCGGAGCGCCGGCCCGCGCCGCCCGACTCCACCGCTGCCGCGGCCGCGGCCTTGATCGCGTCCAGGTCGTCCAATGTGCGGTAGACGAAGCAGCCGGGCAGGTCGCGGCCCGGCACCGGCGGCACGAACGGGTAGGAGCCGGTGGCCAGCACCAGCGCGTCGTAGCCGACGACGGTGCCGCTCGCGGTGCGCACCGAGCGGGCGTCCGGGTCGACGTGCTCGACCTGCTCACCCAGCCGCAGGTCGACGAGCTCGTCGGCGTGCACCTCCGGACCGACCAGGCTGAGCGCCTCGGCGTCCACGCCCTCGAAGTAGCTGGACAGCGCGACCCGGTCGTACGCCGCCCTGGTCTCCGCGCCGAGCACCACGATCCGCCACGTGTCGGCCGTGTCCCGGCTGCGCATCGCCTCGACCAGCCGGTGGCCAACCATGCCGTGGCCCACCACGACGAGTGTCTTCATGCGGCTCCCTCTCCCCGGTCCGCCGTGGCCGCCGAGCCAACCGAGCCCTCGGTGGGCTCGCCGAACACCGTGAGGGCGACCCGCTCGCCGGCGGGATCATGGCGGCGCACCTCCTCGGCGAACCGGGCACCGACCAAACCATGGCCGATGATCACAATGCGGCGAGTCACCCAGCCACGCTAGGAAGCCAGGGTTACGTCCGCGCGGCGCGGCATGACAGCGGGGTTACGCTCCGATCACCCACGCGCCCTGCCAGCGGTGATGCCCGCCGACCGGCCGTACAGCACCCGCACCGGCACCGCCCGCACCCGCACACCCAGGCGAACGATCGGGAACGTCAGGCCGCCGACCCCTCCGGTGCCGAGGTCCGGTCGCCCTCCAGGGCGATCCGGGGCTCGGCCACCAGCAGCAGCTCGCCGTCCGGGGTCAGGGCCCGGTGTAGCAGGGCGGTCGCCGGCACCGGCGACCAGTCCAGCTCACGGTGGGTCTGCATCGCCTGGGCGGTCCGGCGCAGTTCCCGGCGGCCCTGGGCCAGCCGGAGCTCCCGCATCCGCAGGTTCAACTCCTTGAACCGCGTGCCGGCCGCGAAGCCGACCAGGAAGACCACTCCGGCGGCCAGAAGTACAACGGTCGTGCCCATGATCTCCGACCTGCCTCTCATCCTCTTTTTTCCCTCTGTGTCCGTTGACACATTGAGTGCACCATCCACCGTCGGGGGTGATCAGGGCGAAGGCCGGTTGAATGCTGGTCATCGGTTGGGCAACATCGGGTTATGCAGGTCGACGGGGCGGATCCGCACACCGGCCTGCGAGCCGACCTGCGGCTACTGCGCCTGCACGGCATCCCCCGGGCGCGCAGCCTGCAGATCCCCCGGCTGCTGGCGGCGGCGGAGCAGCTCGGCTACCGCGCCGCCGGCACCCCGGTCGACAACGCCGTGACGGAGCTGCTGCGCCAGGCCGTGCAGCGACTGGGCGAGAGCCGCGAGGCCACCGCCGCCGAGCGCAGCTTCGGGCTGTCCCCCGGGCACAAGCTGTGGAAGGCGGCCGACCGGCGCCGGGCCGCCGCGCAAATCCAGGGCGTCAGCATCGAGACGTTCCGCAAGAGCTACGAGGTCACTCTGCTCGACCAGCTGGCCACCGAGATCCTCGGGCTGCTCGACGAGCTGGACGGGGTCCCGACCGCCCAGGCCGCGCCGCCGGACCGCACGGTGGCGGCGGAGTTCTGGCGCGAGCACCACGTGGCCGACGTATTGCGCGCCGCCCACGCCAACGCCGACTGGGACCTGGTGGAGGGCGTGTACCTGCAGTGCGTGGACATCGCCCGCAACCACGAGGGCGGGCTGATGCCGGACGCCATCCCCGCGTTCTTCGCCGAGGCGCTCGGCCGGATGTCGGCCAACTACTTCGGCCGCGAGGAGCAGCTGATCGAGCACGGGCTCGGCATCCTGGGCAACGCCGAGCACACGAACAAGATCACGCCGGCGCTGTTCCGGCTGCTCTACACCGACGACCGGTTCGACCGGTTCGCGCAGTACGCGGCCGGTCACGACCCGAAGCGGTTGCGCCGCCGCCCCCGCCCGTTCGAGACGCTGGTCGAGACGGCCCGCCGGTTCCGCGACCTGAACCACCTTCGCGCGGTGCTGGACGGCCTGCCCACCTCGTGCGTACTGGGCGGCTCGGTCAACTACTCCCGCTACTTCAATGTGCGCGGCCGCCACGGGGAGCTGCCCGGGACCAGCGTCGACATCATGCTGGTGATCCCGGACTTCGACCTCCTGGACGACGTGATCGCGGGGCTGGACGCCCTGCCCGGCAGCTCCCGGGCCAGCCTGGCCGCGCTGGGCGAGCGGGCCGCCGAGTGGCGGGCGCGGCGCCTCGACGACGGCAACACGCTGTTCAGCCAGCGCATCTGGATGTGGACCGAGGAGGACGACCCGGTGATGTCCTGGGCGCCGAACCGGGGCGAGTACCCGATCGACCTGCGGATTGCCTCGGCCGACGTGCTGCGCTGGATTCTGGTGGCCGGCAACCCGAAGCTGACCTCGAGCTCCGCGGGCAGCTCGAGGTCGGTCCGGGACTTCTGCGAACGGCAGACGGTGCCCGACGAGCACCAGCGCAGCTTCAGCGGCCGGGACCTGCTCATCCCGCAGGACGTCACCGAGCTGGGCGCCAGCCGGTTGCGCGTGCACCGGGTGTACACGATCCACGGCGAGCGCTACTACCCCGGCTCGGCGCAGAACCTGATCCTGCCCAGGCTGAACACCCGGTGGGAGAACCTGCCGATCCGCCGCCAGCTGGAGATGTTCCGCTGGAAGATGATCGAGCGGCTGCGCCACGAGCGGCGCAACCACCCCTACGAGATGCTCCGGATGAGCATGTCGCATCCCCGCTCGGAGCTGTTCGCCCCGCACATCCTGCGGTCCGTGGACAGCGGGGACGCGACCTGAACTCTGCTAGACCCCCGCGTACGCGGGAGCGCCGGCCGGGGAGTCCGCCTCCGCCTTCGCGCCGCGCAGGTAGACGGCGTAGGTGACCGCGGCGCACACCACGTAGAAGCACAGGAAACCGTAGAACGCCGGCACCCCGCTCTTGGCCACCGCGAACGACTGCCGGAAGGCCATGTTGATCAGCAAGCCGCCGAGCGCGCCGACCGCCGAGATGATGCCGATCGCCGCGCCACCGACCCGGCGGGCCCGCGGCAGGGCGGCCTCGGCGTCCTCGCCGGCGTCGATCGCGGCCATCGCCTTGGCCCGGAAGATCGCCGGGATCATCTTGTAGGTGGAGCCGTTGCCCACTCCGGAGAACACGAACAGCCCGATGAAGCCGACCGTGAACAGCGCCAGGGAGGAACTGCCCGAGGCCAGGATGCAGACCAGGGTGGCCGCCCCCATCAGCAGGAAGTTCCAGAAGGTGACCCGGGTGCCGCCGACCCGGTCCGACAGCCAGCCACCCAGCGGGCGGATCAGCGAGCCGAGCAGCGGGCCGATGAACGTCACGGCCGCGGCCTGGAGCGGCGAGCGGTGGAACTGGTTCTGCAGCACCAGCCCGAACGCGAAGCTGTAGCCGATGAACGAGCCGAACGTGCCGATGTAGAGCAGCGACATGATCGACGTCTGTGGGTCGGTGACGGCCTCCTTGGCGGCGCCGGTGTCGTTGCGCACGGTGGCCAGGTTGTCCATGAACAGCGCCGCGCAGATCGACACGATCACGATCAGCGGGATGTACACGGTGAGCATCAGCCGGGGGTAGGCCACCCCGGCCACGCCGATGATCAGCAGCCCGACCAGCTGCACCACCGCCACGCCGAGGTTGCCGCCACCGGCGTTCAGCCCCAGTGCCAGACCCTTGCGGCCCTCCGGGAACAGCGTGTTGATGTTCGTCATGGAGGAGGCGAAGTTACCGCCGCCGAACCCGGCCAGCGCCGCCACCAGCACAAACGTCGTGTATGACGTGCCGGGGTGCAGCACGAAGGCGGCCACCACGGTCGGGATCAGCAGCAACAGACCGCTGAACACCGTGAAGTTGCGCCCGCCGAACCGCGCCACCGCGAAGGTGTAGGGCACCCGCAGGATCGCGCCGACCAGCGTCGGGGTCGACACGAGGAAGAACTTGCCCGCCGTGTCGATGTGGTAGGCGGGCCCCATGAACAGCACGAACACCGACCACAGCGACCACACCGAGAAGCCGACGTGCTCGACGAAGATGGAGAACCACAGGTTCCGGGTGGCGACCTTGCGGCCGACCGTGGCCCAGAACTCCGGGTTCTCCGGCTCCCAGCGCTCGATCCACCGCCCGCCCCGGTGCGGGGTCGTACCACTCGACTCCGTGGACTGGTCAGTGCTCACGCCGTCCTCCAAGATCGCGGGATCGCGAATCGACTGGGGCCGACCGTAGGAACGAACGGTTACCTCGACGTGGCCGCATGTGACGCCCGTGAAAAGTGGTACTCATTCTCAGAGGCGCAGATAGGTGAGCACGGCCATCACGCGGCGGTGCGCGCTCTCCGAGGGAGCGAGCGCCAGTTTGCCGAAGATGTTGCCGATGTGCTTCTCCACGGCGCCCTCGCTGACCACCAGCCGGCGGCAGATCTCGGTGTTGGTGCAGCCCTGCGCCATCAGCCCGAGCACCTCCCGCTCCCTCGGGGTGAGCGTGGCCAGCGGGTCCCGGCGGGCGGCGAAGAGCTCGGACACCACCTGCGGGTCCAGCACGGTGCCGCCGGCGGCCACCCGGCGCAGCGCGTCGGTGAGCTCGTCGACGTCCACCACGCGGTCCTTGAGCAGGTAGCCGACACCGCCGTCCCGGTCGGCGAACAGGTCACCCGCGTAGGACACCTCGACGTACTGGGACAGCACGAGGATCTTGGCGCCGGGCTGGGCGCGGCGGATGTGCACGGCGGCGCGCAGGCCCTCGTCGGTGTGGGTGGGCGGCATCCGGATGTCCACGACGCTGATGTCCGGCGTGTGCTCGGCCACCGCGGTGACCAGCGCGGGGCCGTCCCCGACCGCCGCCACGACCTGACAGCCGGCCTCCTCGAGCAGCCGGACCAGCCCCTCCCGCAGCAGCACCGAGTCCTCGGCGAGCACCACCCTCACGTGGCCGGGCTCTCATTCGGGGTCACCGGCAGCTCGGCGGCCAGCACGGTCGGGCCGCCGGCCGGGCTGTCCACCACGAGCCGGCCGTCCAGCGCGCGGACCCGGTCGAGCAGGCCCGCCAGCCCGTGCCCCTTGGCCGGGTGCGCCCCACCCCGGCCGTTGTCGGACACGGTGACCCGGACGGCGTGCTCGTCCCGGCTCACCAGCACGGCGGCGGCACTCGCCCCGCTGTGCTTGACGACGTTGGTCAGCGCCTCGGCGACCAGGAAGTAGGCGGCGTTCTCCACCGCCGGCGCCAGGCGGGGCGTCTCCACCTGCCCGGTCGCCACCTCGACGGGCACCGGGCAGCGCGCGGCCAGGGCGGCCAGCGCTGCCGCCAGCCCCCGGTCGGCCAGCACCGGCGGCGCGATGCCCCGGGACAGCGCGCGCAGCTCCTCCAGCGTCTCCCTGGTCTGCTCGATCGCGCCGCTGATCAGCGGGCCGGCCGACTCGGGGTCGGTGCGCAGCCGGCGCTGCGCGGTGCCCAGGTCCATGGCGAGCCGGATCAGGCGCTGCTGCGGCCCGTCGTGCAGGTCGCGCTCCAGCCGGCGCAGCGCCGTGGCCTCCGCCGACACCGCGGCGGCCCGGCTCTCGGTCAGCGCGGACACCCGCTCGGCCAGCACCGACGCGCGCTGCCTGGTCAACATGGCGCGGCCGAACGAGGACAGGAACATGGCCAGCCCGCGCATCACCACCGGCAACGTCAGCGCCGCGCCGAGCCCGATGCCGAAGACCAGTCCGACCCGCGCCGTCGTCGAGTCACCGAGGCCGACCAGCTGGGCCAGGCTGACCCCGTCCGGGCCGTGCGGCAGCGCCCAGTCGTAGAGCGGGTAGAGCACCCCGGCCAACGCCACGCACCACCAGGCCAGTCCGATCGGGAACACCAGCAGGCCGGGCACGAGCACGACCACGCCGTAGAGCAGGTCCAACCAGCGGCGGCCGTCGGCGAGCACGCTCAGCACCCGCCGGGCCACCGAGCCGCCCGCCACCGGCCGGTACGCCGGCACGAGCACCGGGCCGCCGGTCAGGGTGCGCAGCCGGGCCCGCTCCAGCACCGCGAACCCCTGCGCCACGAACAGCGCCAGCACCAGCACGGGGAAGCCCACCACCACGACCAACGTGCCGATCCCCGACGCCAGTAGCGTGACCAGTACCGAGAAACTGATCACCGCGAGCACCCAGCCGGTCAACACGTAGGCGGAGTCGGCGGCCAGCGCGGACAGCCACGGCCGCCCGACCCCCGCCTGCGTGCTGGACGGCGTACTGGACGGCGGGTCGAACACCGCCGGTGCGGACATGAGGTTCATGGTGCCCGACGCTAAGCGCGACGCCAGCTCTTTCCCATCCAGCAGACCGCCGCCCCCCAGGTAGGGCCACCCCCACCCCCTGCTCGAACGGACCGCGCAGGGCCGACACCCGTGGCGCTGGTGCCCCGGGCTCGACTTGTCGGCCGGCGCCGGCCGGCGGACACGGGGCCGGCCGGCGGGCACGGTGCCGGCCGGCGGGCACGGGCCGGCCGGCGGCGGACGGCGCAGGTGAGGTGGCGACGGCGAGCGGTAGGCAGGCAAGGTCGACGAGATTCCGACTTGTCGTGGCAATTAGGCACGACAAGTGGCACTTGTCGTGCCTAATTGCACTGACAAGTCGAACCAATGCGTGGCAGCCGACTCCTCGAACCAGAAGGCAGCGCCCGCAATGTGCGGCGGCGAGCAGTCCCTCTGGCTGGACACCCCGCCGGCCCGCACCACTGGCCACTCCCGCCTCGCTCGCCCCGTTCTCCCTGATCATCAGGGCGGGCCGGTGGAGGCGGCGGCCAACGGCGGGCCAGCGCGGCAACCAGCGGGCCGCTACAGGCGGGGGACGATCAGGTCGGCGGCGTACTCCAGGCCGCGTAGCGAGGTTGTCGAGGATGCCGGGTGCTGCGCGTGCAGGGCGACGCGGAACAGGAGCGCGCGCAGCAGGGCCTGCGGCCAGCTGTCCAGGTGCGACCACGTACCGAGCAGCGCGGGGTCACCACCGCCCCAGGCCAGCGCGTCCACCACGATCACCGCCGCCGCCCACTCCACCGGCCGCCAGAACGGCACCAGGTCGAGGATCGCCGGCGCCGCGTCACCGTCGAAGAGCACCGTGCCGAACAGGTCCGCGTGCACCACCTGCGCGGGCAGCCGGATCTGCCGCCGGTACCGGGCGAGGTCGTCGAACAGCAGGCCGCCGGTCGTCGGCTCCAGCGCGATCGCCCGCTCACCCCAGGCGGCGGCGTCGGCGCGCGCGGTCAGGCCGTCGCGGTCGTCGAGCAGTCGGGGGCGGCGGACCGAGGCCGTCGCCGTGTGCAGGCGCAGCGAGGCGGCGACCAGCTCGTCGTAGCGCGGCTGCGGGGTGCCGCTCACGTGCTCGCAGGCGGAGTAGCCGGCCACCACCCACCGGCCGTCCGAGGAGCGCAGCGGCTTGGCCACCCGTAGCCCGTCCACGACCAGTGTGTCCAGCACCCTGGCCGACCAGGCCGCGAGCGCGTTGTCGGTCACCGGCCGGACCAGCACGTCGTCGCACCGCCAGCACGGGATGCCGGCGACCACCAGCGGCTGGACGTGCGCGTCACGGACCCCGAACGCGGTCCGCACGTGTTGGGGCAGGCCGGCGCCGGAGTCGGGCGGCGCGTCCCGAGGCGACGCTCCCGGACCGGGCACCGCATCCGACGGCGGGCCACCGGCACGATCCGTCGCGGTACTCACAACTGGGCACGGTACCGCCGGACAACGCCCGCCTCGGCGACGCCACGCCGAGCCGGGCGCGGTGCCCCCCGATGGGTCGGTCACGATCATTTCCAGGCCCCCGACCACGGTGAATAGGCTCCCGTAGCGGTGCGTTAGTCGCTACCGTCCTGCCATGTCGACGCCGCCACCTCCCGGCCACGAGCCGGACCAGCCGCAGCAGCGCCAGGAGGGGGCCGAGCCGCAGGGCTCCCCGCCACTGGATGGCGCCGCACCGGACGCCCCCACTCCGGACGCTGCCGCACCGGAGCCCGCGCCAACCGAGAGCACCCCGCCGACTGCCCCCGACACCCCGCACCAGGCCACGGCCGAGCCGCCGCGCGGCACTCCGGAGCACGACATCCCACCGCCCCAGGGCCACCCACAAGACGGCAATCCGCCGCCCCAGGGCCAGCCGCGCGGCGGACCGCCGCCCCAGGGCTACCCGTCCGGCAGCTACCTGCGCAGCGGCGGGGCCGAGGGCGGCCCGCCACCGGCCGGCCTACCGCCCCACAACCCGAGCGACAACGGCACCCCGCCGGCCTACCCGCAAGGCGACCATCCCCAAGGCGAGCAGCCGAGGGGCGGTCCCACGCCGGGCGGCTACCCGCCGGGCTACCAGCCGAGCGGCGCCCCTCAGGGCTACCCGCCGAGTGGCCCCCGCCGGGCTACCCCCAGGGCGGCTACCCGCAGGGCGGCTACCCGCAGGGCGGCTTCTCCCAGCCCACCTACCCGCCGGCCGGCTACGCCCAGGGCGGTTACCCACCGAGCTACCCACCAGGCAACTACCCACCAGGCGCTTACCCACAAGGTGCCCAGGGCGGCTATCCACAGGGTGGCTATCCACAGGGCGGGTACCAGGGCTATCCCGGCTATCCGGGCTATCCCGACGGCGGGGCCGCGACGCCGCCGCCGGACGACCCGCTGGTGCCGGGCGACTTCTCCAGCTGGTTCCAGAAGATCATCGGAGTGGCGCAGCGCAGCTGGCGGCAGCTGGCGATCTTCCAGCTGGTCATAGCGGTGCTGACGGCGATCTACCTCGCGGTCACGGTCAATGTGACCGCCCGCATGGCCGAGTACGGCGATGCGCTGAGCGCCGGTCAAACGCTGCCGCCGGCGGACGGGATGGCCGCGTTCGGCATCTTCTCCCTGGTCCTGTTGGCGGGCATGGTGGTGCTCGGCCTGATCTCCGCGCTGATCTACCCGGCCACGTTCTTCGTGGTGATCAGCGACGCGGCCGGGCACCCGGCATCGCTCGGTGACGCGCTACGGTTCGGTGGCAGCCGGCTACTTGCGACCGTCGGTTGGGGCATCCTCAGCGGCCTCATCACCGTGGTCGGCTTCATCCTGCTGATCATTCCCGGGCTGTACCTGTCGATCGTGTTCGGCGCGTCGCTGCTGGGCGTGATCGTGGTCGAGCGGGGCAGCATCGGGCGCTGCTTCACGCTGGTCAACGCCCGGTTCTGGCCCACCACGGGTCGGCTGGTGATCCTCTGGCTGATCTATCTCGTCTACTACGGGATCACGCATGCCATCGGGTCGGCCTTCGGCGGGCCGCTCTCCGTGACTCCCGGCATCGTGGAGGCGCTCCTGACCATCCCGATCGGCATCTTCCTCACCGGCGCGCTCGTCGTGACCTACGCGGAGCTGCGCTTCCGGGAGCACCCAGGGGCGACCACCCAGGCGCTCGAAGCCGAGATGACCGGTCGTCCGTAGCCGGAAAAGCCGAACGGCCGGCGCCGCCCGGGGAAACCCCCAGGCGGCGCCGGCCGTTCCAGCTCAGCGACTCAGTAGGTCGGCAGCGAGGGGTCGACCTGCTTCACCCAGGCCAGTACACCACCGCCGACGTGCACCGCGTCCTTGAAGCCCGCCTTCTGCAGGGCGGCCAGCGCCTCGGCGGAGCGGGCGCCGGACTTGCAGTGCAGCACCACCGGCTTGTCCTGCGGGATCTCGGAGAGCGCCTCGCCGGACAGGATGCGGTCCTTCGGGATCAGCACCGCGCCCGGGATGCTGACGATCTCGTACTCGTTCTGCTCGCGGACGTCGATCAGGGCGAAGTCCTTGCCCGAGTCGATCATGTCCTTGAGCTCGCGCGCGGTGATGGTATGCCCCGCGGCGGCACCCTGCGCCTCGTCGGAGACGACGCCGCAGAAGGCCTCGTAGTCGATCAGCTCGGTGATCGGCTTGGTCTCCGGGTCCTTGCGGATCTTGATGGTCCGGTAGCTCATCTCGAGGGCGTCGTAGACCATCAGCCGGCCCAGCAGAGGCTCGCCGATGCCGGTGAGCAGCTTGATCGCCTCGTTCACCATGATCGAGCCGATGGACGCGCACAGCACGCCCAGCACGCCACCCTCGGCGCAGGACGGCACCATGCCGGGGGGCGGGGGCTCGGGGTAGAGGTCGCGGTAGTTCAGGCCGAGCCCGTTCGGCGCGTCCTCCCAGAACACCGAGGCCTGGCCCTCGAAGCGGTAGATCGAACCCCACACGTAGGGCTTGCCGAGCAGCACCGCGGCGTCGTTCACCAGGTAGCGGGTGGCGAAGTTGTCGGTGCCGTCCAGGATCAGGTCGTAGTCCCGGAAGATGTCCAGCACGTTCGACGAGTCCAGCCGGACCTTGTGCAGGATCACCTTGACCAGCGGGTTGATCTCGGCGATGGACTCCTTCGCCGACTCCCCCTTGTGCTTGCCGACATCCGAGACGCCGTGGATGACCTGGCGCTGCAGGTTCGAGCTGTCCACCTCGTCGAACTCGACGATGCCCAGCGTGCCCACCCCGGCGGCGGCCAGGTACAGCAGCGCGGGCGACCCGAGGCCCCCGGCGCCGACAATCAGGACCTTGGCGTTCTTCAGTCGCTTCTGGCCGGCCATCCCCACGTCCGGGATGATCAGGTGCCGGCTGTACCGCTCGACCTCTTCCTTCGTGAGCTCGGCGGCCGGCTCAACGAGCGGCGGTAGCGCCATGGTCAATCGCTCCTTCGGATCTACTTCGGCGTGCGACTCATAGGTGCAACGCCTGGCCCGCCGGCTATCTTCCCACCCGCACGCCCACCCGCGCTCACCTCGCCGAAACCCCCGCTCAGCAGCGCGCCTCACACGGCCCGACCTACCAGGCTCGATCCGTCTACCAGGAGCCGGCGTCCACCGCGCGCCACAGGCCGAGCACCGCGCGCGCCACGGTCACCGGCGTCTCGATCTGCGGCACGTGGCCGACCTCGGGCAGCGCGAGCAGCCGGGCGTGGGGCAGGGTGACCGTGGTGCGCCGGGCCAGCCGGGGCGACATCAACCGGTCCCGGCCGCCCCAGACGACCAGGGTCGGAATCTGCACCCGGGCGGCCATCGACCACAGCCCCGGCCCGAGGAACCAGCCGCGGAACATGCCCTTGGCGGCCTGCAGCAGCGCCTCGCGCGCCCACGGCAGCTGGACCCGGAGGCCGACCTCCTCGATCGCCTCCAGGATCCGGTGCTCCGGTACGCCCGACGGGTCGCCGAAGCACAGCCGGAGCATCTGCTCGACGCCCTGCCTCGGCGTGACCTCGGCCATCTGGCGGCCGACCCGGGCGCGCAGCCACGGGACCAGGGCCAGCAGCAGCCGAGGGTCGGACACCCGGCGCGGGTCGGGCCTGCGGTCCGGCATGGCGGGCGCGAGCAGCGTCAGGCTGCGCACCAGCTCGGGGCGGCGGGCGGCCACCATCAGCGAGATCGCCCCACCGAGCGAGTTGCCGACCAGGTGCACCGGGCGGCCCTGCCCGGCCAGGAAGCACAGCAGCGCGTCGGCCTGCGCGGCCGGGGTGAACAGGCCCGAGGACAGCGGCCGGGACCGGCCGAACCCGGGCAGGTCCAGCGCGAGCCCGGGGGCGTGCGGGGCGAGCTGGCCGGCCAGGTCAGTGAAGTTGGTGGCCGAGCCGGACAGCCCGTGCACGTACACGGCCGGTGTGCCACCGGTGCCGGCCGGCGTCTCGCGCACGTGCATCGTGACGCCGCCGTAGGTCATCTCCCGCCCCGGCCACGGCCGCTGCCACGGGTCCAGCGGCGGCAGCTCGCCGGCGTCGGCCAGCGGAGCCACTCGAGCGGGTGGCAGGGCGGCGGGCGCGGCCAGCTGGCGACCGGTGCCGGCACCGGCGCGGTCGCCGGAGCCGAGCAGGGAGGGAAGGACCATGGCTCCAGGATGCGGTATGCATCGCCGGATTCCCAACATCAACCGACATCTGTCGGCCGCCATCCGGTCAACTCAAGGCCACCCGGACGTCACCCGGCATTTTGGTGACTCGCCGGTAGGGTAGGCCCGGTGACCGAGATCGCGCGCCCTCCCGCCGCTCCCGGGCAGCGAGGGGTCCGGCTGTCCCGGGACGCCCGCCGCGCCCAGCTGCTCGGCGCCGCCCGCGACGTTTTTGCCGCCCAGGGCTACCACGCCGCCGCGATGGACGACATCGCCGACCGGGCCGGGGTCAGCAAGCCGGTGCTCTACCAGCACTTCCCCAGCAAGCTGGAGCTGTACCGGGCGCTGCTGACCACGTATGCCGACGAGCTGCTCGGCCGGCTGCGCAGCGCGCTCGAAACCACGAACAACGAGCAGCGGCTGCGCGGCGCGGTCACCGCGTACTTCGACTTCGTGGCCAGCGAGGGACAGTCGTTCCGGCTGGTGTTCGAGTCCGACCTGCGCAGTGAGCCGGAGATGGCCGCCGTGCTGGACAAGGTGCTGAGCCAGTGCATCGACCTGGTGGCCGACGCGGTGACCACCGACGCCGGACTGGACCGGGACCGCGCGCGGCTGCTGGCCGTCGGCATGGTCGGGCTGAGCCAGGTCGCCGCGCAGTACTGGCTGGACTCCGGTCAGGCGGTGCCGAGGGACGAGGCCGTCGAGCTCATGTCCCGGCTGGCGTGGCGCGGGCTAGCGCACTTCCCGATGATTCACGACTGAGCCCGTCGGCCGCCGCGGCCGCCTCGGTGGTACGCCGGTGCGCGGCCGTGACCAGCTCGGACAGCCGGCCGGTCACCCCGTCCACCCGCTCCAGCGGCAGCATGTGTCCGGCGCCCGGGTACAGGGTCAGCCGGGCGCGGCGGGCGTGCTCGACGATCCGCCGGGACTGGTAGACCGGGGTCAGCTTGTCGTTGGTGCCGACGAGTACCTCGGTCGGGATCCGGTCGAACGCGGCCAGCGCGGCGTCCCGCTCGTGCTCGTTCAGCGTCGGCCGGAAGCCCACCATCACGGCCGGCCGGCAGTCCGCGAGGCACCGGGTGGTGATCCGCAGCGCGCCCCGGTCGGCGCCGCGGCCGACGAGCAGCGCGCGCAGCCCCGGGGCGAGCAGCGCCGGTCGCCGGGTGAGCGCCGGGCGGCGGTCCACCCAGGCGGCCTCGGCGAGCTTGGCCTCTCCCTTGCGGACCAGCCCGAGCACACGTACGGACAGCCCCAGGTTCGTCTCGGCGAGCCCGCCCGACGCGGTGGACACCAGCGCCACACCGGCCACCCGCTCGGCCAGCAGCGCGGGGTGCCGCTCGGCCAGCGCCATGATCGCCATGCCGCCCATGGAGTGGCCGCCGAGCACCACCGGGCCGGTCGGCGCCAGCTCGGTGACCAGCTCGGCGAGATCGTCGGCCAGCCCGTCGATCGTCATCTCGGCGCGGGCCGGCAGCTCGCTGCGGCCGTGCCCGCGATGGTCGTAGCGGATCACCCGCACGGCCGGCCGGGTCTCGGTGGCGCCCCGGACCGAGGTCAGCGCCGAGGCGACCGGGCCCCAACTGCGTGAGTCCAGCGTCCAGCCGTGCGCCAGCACCACGGTGACGGGCGCGTCCGGCGGACCGTCCAGCTCGACGTGCAGCCCGGTGCCGGCGCTCGTGCGAAAGCTCCGCGTACCCATCAGACCAGGAATGCCTTCCGCCAGAGGATCTCGCTCGGACCGCTGATCATGCCCTGCTCGCGCAGGAACGGCACCAGCTTGCGCGCCGACCAGCGGATGGTGGCCTGGTGGTGCGGGTTGTTCCGGGCGACCTTGCGGGCGACCTTCGGGTCCAGCCCCACGCTGCGGTAGACGTCCGGGTGGATCAGGTTGGTGGCGATCCGGTGGGCGCTGATCGCGGTCAGCCAGCGGCCGACGGCGCGCGTCAGCCAGTTCTGCTTCGGCGTGATCCGGGCCAGCTCCTCGCGGGCGTACCGGACGTGCCGCGCCTCCTCGGTGACGTGGATCTTGCTCACCATCCGGGTCAGCGGCTGCACGGTGTTGTCCTTCATGCCCTCGCGCTGCAGCTGGTCGGTGATCTCCTCGGCGACCAGGGTGCCGGCGAACATCGCCGAGCCGGACGCGATGGCCTTGAACAGGCGGCCGGCCTGCTGGGTGTGCCACTGAGGCTTGTAGTCCGGCACGCCGTAGCGCTCGGTCATCTTGGCGAACATCACCGAGTGCCGGCACTCGTCGGCGATCTCGGTCAGCGCGTACTGGATGTGCTGGGTGCGCGGATCCCGGTCGTAGGCGTAGCGCAGCAGCATCTGCATCAGGATGATCTCGAACCACAGCCCGACCCTGGCGATGCTGCACACCTCGTGGATGGACAGCGTGATCCGCTGCTCCTCGGTGAGCTGGTCCCACAGCTCGGTGCCGTACAGCGACACGCGGTGGGCCGGCATCCCGTAGGCACCGTCCACCAGCGGGGCATCCCAGTCGATATCCAGGTTCGGCTCGTACGAGTGCTGCAGCGAGCTGCGCAACAAACGCTTGGCGGTGCTCTCCCGGGCCTCGTGGTCCGTGGTGACGCTCAGCGTCTCGGCGCTCATGCCGTGCTCCTCTCCGAGAGGTCTTCGACGTGCGGCAAGCTTGACGTTACCGGCGGTAACTGTTACCAATGGTAACGTGGATGAAGAAGCTGTCAAGCCCCGAGGCGGTGGACGCTCCGCCCGCTGGGCGGCACACCGCGCGCAACGCCGCGTCGAGCTGATCGAAGCGGCGGTGAACTCGATCCGGGAGAACGGCGCCGGCGTGTCCGTCGCGGCCATCGCGGCCACCGCCGGAGTCACGAAACCGGTGCTCTACCGGCACTTCGAGGACCGCGCCGACCTGCAGCGGGCCGTCAGCGAGCGCGCCGCGCAGATGCTGCTGCAGCGCCTCGTCCCCGAGCTGATCAACCAGCGCGAGCCCACCGAGCGGATCCACGCCATCGTGGACGCGTTCCTGGCCGGCGCGGAGGAAGAACCGGAGCTGTGGCGGTTCGTGGTGCACAACCCGGGCGGCGACCGGGACGCCAGCGCCGACGTCGTCGCGCACAACATGGCGATGGTCGCCGGCCTGCTCACCGGCTCCCTCGTCGACGCGCTGCGCGACCGGGGCCGCGATGCCGGCGGCGCCGAGGCGTGGGCCTATGGGCTGGCCGGCATGGTCTACACGGCCGGCGACTGGTGGCTGCAGCGGCGCACCATGTCCCGCGCCGCGCTCACCGAGTACCTGACCAGCATGATCTGGGGTGGCCTCGCCGGCCTGCTCGGCGAGTCCCCCGCGATACCGAGCAAACCCCCCGCGAGCAAGCCGGCGGCCGCCTCGAGCGGCTCCGGCGACGCGGCGACCGGGCCCGCGACCGAGGCGGGCGGGAAAGAAAACGGCCCAGACCAGCCACTGCGTCTAGTGGCCGGCCTGGACCGGGAGAGCTAGTCTCCGGGGCCGCGAAGGCCCCGGGGTGTGTCAGCCGCCGACGGCGAAACCGACCCGGCGGGAGTCCGCCGGCCCGATCTCCACGTAGGACACCCGGGCGGACGGCAGCACGAAGCGCCGCCCCTTGTCGTCCACCAGGCTCAGCAAGCCGGTGGGGTTCTTCAGCGCGTCACTCACCAGCGCCTCGACCTCGTCCGGCGTCTGAGTGCTGGACACCACGAGTTCGCGCGGGCTCTCCGCGACGCCGATCTTGACCTCCACGCCAAACCTCCAGGCCGAAAAGTGCTGGTATACCGCTCGCCGGATCCACACCGTCGCGGATCCCTACCGCCGGCCAGGCTAGTCGAGGACCCCACCCGGGGTGCTGGCGGACCCGCAACTGGGGCACGGGGTTCGCCGAGGGCGCAACAACCGCCCCGGCGCGACACCGCGGCTCAGGCGAGGCCGAGGGTGGCCATCCGCCGCCCGTGCTGGGTCTGCAGCTTCTTGAACAGGGCCGCGATGCCGCTCAGGTCGCCGGAGCCCCTGACGAAGAACTCGGCGAGCTCGTCGCGCTCGGCCACCACGTGCTGGGCCTGGCTGATCGCCTCGCCGAGCAGCCGCCGGCCCCACAGCGCCAGCCGGTCGCGCACCTGACGGCTGTCCTCGATCGCGGCGGCCACCTCCCGCTCGGCGAACGCCCCGTGCCCGGTGTCCGCGAGCACCTGGCGGACCAGCGAGCTCGTCGGCTCCGGCAGCCAGCCGGCCACCTCGCGGTAGAAGTCGGCCGCCAGCCCGTCGCCCAGGTACACCTTGACCAGCGACTCCAGCCAGTCGTGCGGCGCGGTGCCCAGGTGGTAGGCGTCGATCGCGGCGACGAACGGCGCAATCGCGTCCTCGGCCAGCACCCCGAGCCCGGCCAGGTGCTCCTCGAGCAGCCGGAAGTGCCCGATCTCGGCGGCGGCCATGCTGGCCAGCGCGGCCCGGCCGGCCAGCGTCGGCGCATGGCGGGCGTCCTCGGCGATCCGGTCGAACGCGGACAGCTCGCCGTAGGCCAGCGCGCCGAGCAGGTCCACCACCGCCGCGTTCGGCGCCCCGCCGGCGGCCGAGGGCCCGCCGTCGCCACCGCCCACGGTCGTCCCGGCACTCATTTCGCGACCCCGGATGACCGGTCCAGCGTGCTCATGGGGTCGAGCCTAGTGTGGCGGGGGCCACCGCACCCGCGGGGAATTGGCGGCAATCAGCACGGAGTTAACACGGAGTTCGCGCGGCGAGGCATGTCACCGTGACCAGAGCGGACCGCACGCGGTATGATGTTGTTCAACGCAGTGCTGTATCTATGGCGCGCGTCAGGGTGGACACCCGAAATTCCGGCTCTAGCCCGGACAGTCCGGGCCCGCCACAACATGTGCGCGTGAGCAGCGCCTCGCCGTCTCTCCCGCCCGGCCAGTTCCGGCGGCGGTCGACGAGATGGACCTGGCCTCCGCGCGCTGGAGAGAGGCGATTGTTCTGACCGAAGACAGCAACACCATCAACAGCGACGACCCCAACCACGGCGACACCAGCCCCGAGACCTCCGCCGAAGCGACCGCCGAAGCCACTGCGCTGCCGACGCCCGAGCCGCTGCAGGCCGGCGCACCGGTCCGCGCCGACTCGCCAACCTTCGCCGAGCTGGGGGTGCGCCCCGAGATCGTCCGCGCACTGACCGACGTGGGTATCGAGCGCACGTTCGCGATCCAGGAGCTGACGCTGCCGCTGGCACTGGCCGGCGAGGACGTCATCGGCCAGGCGCGCACCGGCACCGGCAAGACCCTCGGCTTCGGCGTCCCGCTGCTGCAGCGGCTGCGCGCCAGCGAGGGCGAGAAGGACGTGCCGCAGGCGCTGGTCGTGGTGCCGACGCGCGAGCTGTGCGTGCAGGTGGCCCGTGACCTGGCCGACGCCGGCCGCCACCTGGGCGCCCGGATCACCGCCATCTACGGCGGCCGCCCCTACGAGCCGCAGATCGCCGAGCTGCGCCGGGGTGTGGACATCGTGGTCGGCACCCCCGGCCGCCTGCTGGACCTGGCCGAGCAGCGCCACCTGGTGCTGGGCCGAATCTCCGCGCTGGTGCTGGACGAGGCCGACGAGATGCTCGACCTCGGCTTCCTGCCGGACGTGGAGCGCATCCTGCGGATGCTGCCGGAGCAGCGCCAGACCATGCTCTTCTCGGCCACCATGCCGGGCCCGATCATCACGCTGTCCCGCACGTTCCTGACGCAGCCGACGCACATCCGCGCCGAGGAGTCGGACGCCAGCGCCATCCACGAGCGCACCCGCCAGCTGGTCTACCGGGCGCACGCGCTGGACAAGGTCGAGCTGCTGGCCAAGGCCCTGCAGGCGGCGGACCGCGGCCTCACGATGATCTTCACCCGTACCAAGCGGACCGCCCAGCGGGTGGCCGACGACCTGTCCGACCGCGGCTTCGCGGTCGCCGCCGTGCACGGTGACCTGGGCCAGGGCGCCCGCGAGCAGGCGCTGCGCGCGTTCCGCTCCGAGAAGGTCGACGTGCTGGTCGCCACCGACGTGGCGGCCCGGGGCATCGACGTCACCGGCGTCACGCACGTGGTCAACTACCAGTGCCCGGAGGACGCGAAGACCTACATCCACCGGATCGGCCGCACCGGCCGGGCCGGGCGCGAGGGCGTCGCGGTCACCCTGGTGGACTGGGACGAGATCCCCCGCTGGAAGACGATCAGCGACGACCTCGGGCTGGACATGCCCGAGCCGGTCGAGACCTACTCCACCTCCGACCACCTGTTCGCCGAGCTCGGCATCCCGACCGAGGCCGGCAGCCGCCTGCCCCGCGCGAGTCGTACCCGGGCCGGGCTGAACGCCGAGTACATCGAGGACGACGGCCCCCGCGGTCGCCGCGGCGACAAGCGGCGTGGCGGCCGGGTCGGCACCAGCCGCAGCTCCGGTGGCGGCCGGCACAGCGGCGAGGCCAGCACCGACGAGGCCCCCGAGACGGGCGCCGCACCCCGCGCGGCCCGCCCGCCCCGGCAGCGGCGTCGGCGCCGTGCCGGCGTCGAGTCCGCCGGTGAGGGCGACTCGGTGTCGGCCACCGGTGGGTCCGCCGAGGTCGAGACCAGCACCGACGCACCGGGGGCGGACGGCGGCCAGAACGGCGGCCAGAACGGCGCGGTCAACGAGCTGGCCAGCGCCGGCCGCACCGGGGGCACCCGCCGCCGGCCGAGGCGCCGCCGCCGCTCCGGCGGTTCGGAGTCCTCGGACGCACCGGACGCCGCGGCCAGCTAACTACGGCCCCTCGCACCGGCGCTGGTCAGTGCCGGTGCCGATGCACCAGTCCCGCCGCCGGGCGCGCTCCCCGCGAGCCGCGCCCGGCCCGGGTGTCACAAACCGAAGGGATCGACTGACCGTGCTCCGGGCGGAGCGCCGCCGCCGGGCTGACCTGGTGGCCGCCGCCGTACTGGTGGTGGTCCTCGCACTCGGCGTCGTCGTGGTGCTGCTGACCAGCTCCGCCGTGCACACCACGTCGAACACCGCGACCGGCCCGGTGCCTTCGCCGCCGCCCGCCCCGCCGCACGTGCCGGCCACGCTCGCCGAGATCTGGCGGGCCCCCAGCGCGGCCACCAGCGCACCGGTCGTGGTCGGGCCGGTGGTGGTCACCGGGGACGGCTCGGCCGTGGTGGGCCGCGACCCGCTCACCGGGGCGGAGCACTGGAGCTACCGGCGCACCGTGCCGCTGTGCACCGTCGGCGCCGAGTGGGGCCGGGCCATCGCGCTGTACCGCAACGGCCAGTACTGCAGCGACGTCACCTCGCTGCAGGCCACCACCGGCGCCAGGGGCCCGCAGCGCAACTCCGACGTACCGGTCGGCACGGGGCTGCTCTCCGACGGCTACCTGGTCACCGCCACCGGCTCCAACCACCTGGAGACGTGGCGCTCGGACCTGGTCAAGACCATGGAGTACGGCGAGCTGCGGGCCGACATCCAACCGGGCACCCAACCCCGGCCGGACTGCCTGCACACCTCGACGGCCGTCACCGAGGGCCGGCTGGCCGTGCTGGAACGCTGCCCCGGCGAGCCCGGCGACCGGCTCACCGTGCTGCTGCCCGACGAGACCGAGGCCGACCGGCCCAACGTCGACGTGAGCACCGTGCTGCCGGCCACCGGCACCCGGCTGATCGCGATCACCGCCGACCGCGAGGCGGTGCTGTTCAACAACCCGCCTCGGCTGAGCGTCCGGGGCCAGGACGGCAACGAGCTGGCCAGCTATCCGCTTGACCTGCCGCCGAGCGACCTGGCCGGCGACCCGCCCGGCGAGATCGTGCCGACGACCGACATCCCCGGCGCCGTGCTGTGGTGGACCGGTTCCCGCACGATCGCGCTGGACTCCTCGGACCTGCACCCGCTGTGGACCGTGCCCGGCGCGCTCGGCCCCGGCACCCTGTTCGCCGGCGCGCCCGTGGTGCCGGTGCCGGGCGGTCTGGTAGAGGTCAGCCCGGCGGACGGCGGCGTGCTGCGCAGCGTGCCGGTCAACCGGGGCGACTACCGAGGACCGGTCGGCCTCGCCGCGCTCGGCCCGGTGCTGCTGGAACAGCGCGGCCCCTCGGTGGTCGCCCTCCGCTGACCGCCCGGCCCAACCCCGGCACCAACGTCCCGCCCCAACCCTCCCGCGAGTCGCGGATTTTGTCAGGGTGAGTCGCGGATTCCATCAGGCCTCAGGTCCACCAGAAGAACACCGCGACCGACAGCGCGACCAGCAGCACCCCGCCGGCGGCGGCGCGGCCGACCCGGTCGGGGCGGCGGTCCGCGACCCACTGCAGGCCCACGGCGACCACCGCCGCGACCAGGTGCCCGACCAGCAGGCGTGCCCTGGGGCCGGGGTCGTCCTGGGAGAACGCCACCAGCCACACGCCGAACATGCCGACCGCGAACACCGCGAGCCCGGCCGACAGCGCACCACCGGTGGCCCGCAGCAGCCGCTCCGATGCCCTCAACGGGCCGCCCTCACGGCACAGCCCTCAGAGCACCAGACCTCAGAGCACCAGACCTCAGGGCGCCGGGTGTCACGGCACCAGCAGAGCCCACGGCTCCACCTCGGGCCCGGCCGCCTTGCCCTCCGCGCAGTGCCGGCGGAAGTCGCAGTACGAGCACCGGGCGGACGGGCGCGGCGGGAACAGCAGCTCGGCGTCGCCCCCGGCGGCCAGCGTGTCGGTGGCCAGCGCGGCGTCGTCGGCGGCCTCCTCCACCCGGCTGAGGTGGCGCTGCAGGGACGGCTCGCTGTGCTCCCAGGCGGCCACCTCACCGCTGGGCAGGTGGTGCAGCTCAACCCGCCAGCAGGGCCGGCGCAGCGTGCGGCGGGCGGCCAGCGCGTAGAGCGCGAGTGCCTGCGAGGCGCGGGCGTCGTCCACGGTGAGCGCGTGCCGGCCGGTCTTGTAGTCGACCACCACGAGCTGGCCGCCGCGCTCGTCGATCCGGTCCACCCGGCCCTCGGCGACGATCCGCCCCGTCGGCGTGGACACCCAGCGCTCCAGGCCGACCGGGTCCTCCGTGACGTCCAGGTCGGCCACGTAGTCGGCCACCCAGCCCCGGGCGCGCTCCCGGTACCGCTGCACCTGCGCGTCGTCCCGGAAGCCCTCGCTGACCCAGTGCTGGTTGACCAGCCGGGCCCCCGCCTCCGGGGTGCGGCCCTCAACCGGCAGATCGAACAGGGCGCGCAGCGCGTTGTGCACCACCGCGCCGAGCGTGCTGTGCGCCCAGGCCCCACCGCGCGGCAGGGCCGGCCGGTCCAGATATGTCATCCGGTAGCGGCGCGGACAGTCCAGCCAGGTGGACAGCCGGGAGGGAGTGACCTTGAACAGCTTGCGGGGCATCCCCTCGAGACTCAGTTGCCCGTCCACGCGAACCACCGTATCCCCCGGCCCCGACCGTTCCGCCGGCACCGCCCCGCCGGCGCGGCCGCGCCGGCCGGTCCGATCAGTCCAGCACCTCGATCGCGGTGGCCCCGGCCACCAGCCGCTCGAACATCTCCGGGTCGGTGCTCTCGGCGCCGATCGGGGTGGTCTTGTTGGTGCCGTGGTAGTCGCTGGACCCGGTGGCGACCAGGCCCAGCTCGGCGGCCAGCCCGCGCAGCAGGACCCGGTCCGGTGCGTCGTGGTCAGGATGGTCCACCTCGACGCCGGCGAGCCCGGCAGCGGCCAGGTCGGCGATCACCGACGTCTCCACGACCCGGCCCCGGCGCCGCGCCAGCGGGTGGGCGAACACGCACACCCCGCCGGCCGCGGTGATCATCTCGATGGCGTCCTCGACCGGGGTGTCCGCCCGGGGCAGGTAGTACCGGCTGTTGTTGTTCAGCAGGCTCTGGAAGGCCTCGTTGACGCTGCCGACCACACCCTGCTCGACCAGTGCCCTCGCCAGGTGCGGGCGGCCGGCCGGCAGGTCCGGCGGGAACCGGTCCAGGAACGTGGCCGGGTCGACCGGGTAGCCGTCCTCGGCCATCCGCCCGACCATCTTGACCAGCCGTTCCCTGCGCTCCCCGCGCAACCGGGTCTGCTCGGTGACGACCGCCGGGTGCTCCGGGTCGAACAGGTAGGCCAGCAGGTGCACCGAGGCCCAGCGGCCGCGCCCGTCCGGGCTCACGCAGGACAGCTCCGCGCCCCGGACCAGCCGCAGCCCGGCGGGCTTCGCCTTCATCGCGTCGGTCCAGCCCGCGGTGGTGTCGTGGTCGGTCAGCGCGACCACGTCGAGCCCGGCGTCGGCGGCGACACGCACCAGCTCGGCCGGGTCGTCCGTGCCGTCCGAGGCGTTCGAATGGGTGTGCAGGTCTATCCGCAAGCGATCGGCCTACCGCCGCCGAGGCTTGGACAGCAGGTGCGACCTGGTCTGCTTCTTGTCCCCGAAGATCAGCTCGGTGAGCGCCTCGTAGATCTCCTCGGGGCGGGGCATGTAGTCGATCCGGTTCAGCGCCTGGATCTGCCCGGCCGACTCGATGACCATCGTGCCGTAGCCCATCATCCGGCCGGTGAGCGTGCGCTCGAAGGTGAGGTCGGTGACCTTGCCGAGCGGCATCATGCCGATGTTGTGCGTCAGGATGCCCTTGGCCAGCATCACGCGCTTGTCGGTGATGACGATCCGCTCCACCCACCAGAGCGCCACGAAGATGGTCAACCGGAGCACCACGACGAGAGCCCCGTAGAACGTCAGGTTATCGATGACCAGGCTGGACGGCAGGTACCGCTGCAACGCGACCAGGATGCCCAGCGCGATGGCCGCCTGGGTCATGTCGTTGAGCATCACCGACCAGTGCTGGCGCACCCGGATAACGCGACGCTCGGTCGGCAGCAGGTACTCGTCGATCTCTCTTGGTGCCAGCACAGCTCAGTTACCTCGGTCCTGATCAGACCACCGAGTTTAGAGCACCTTGCCGATGAAGGTGACGATCGATTGGCCGGCATCCTTGAGGTTGCCCATCACACCGTTGACTCTGTCACCCGCGTTGCTCGGCTGGGAGATGACCCAGAACAACACAAAGATGACCACGACAAAGCCCACTAGTTTCCTGAGATTCACCGCGAACCACCATCCGAGCGTTGAGGCTTGGCAGCCATGTCGGATCTTGTTGTACAGCACGGAGCGCCAACGTGTGAATACGACAGGCGGGCGTACTCCAATGGGGTGAAGAACACAAAATGGCAACAGAGAGTGATCACAAGATCGCCTGCGTGGGCGCGGTGATCCACGATCGTCGCGGGCGGCTACTGCTGATCCGCCGGGGCCAGGAACCCGGCCGGGGCCTGTGGTCGGTGCCCGGCGGGCGGGTCGAACCCGGTGAGACCGACCACGAGGCGGTGGTCCGCGAGGTCGAGGAGGAGACCGGGCTGACCGTCCGGCCGGGTCGGCTGGTCGGGCGCGTGAGCAGGGACGCGCCATCCGGCGGCGTGTACGACATCGCGGACTACGCGTGCGAGGTCGCCGGTGAGGACGAGCCGCGGCCGGGCACCGACGCCGACGACGCCCGGTGGGTGACCGCCGCCGACTACGCGGGGTTGCCGCTCGTGCACGGTTTGACCGAGGCACTGACCGAGTGGGGCCAGCTCCCCAGGGCCTGAGCCGGCCGAATTCGCCGCACCGCCCCGACCCGAAACCAAACCGAGACCCGAGCGGGTTACGGGACGGGGGTGCCGCGGGCGGCGGTGAGCAGGCGGTACCACTCGGGGCGGTCCATCCGGGCGGCCTGGCGGGCCGCGTCGCCGCAGGCGCGGATCCGGGCCGGGTCGGCGGTGCCGATCACCGGCTCGATGCCGGCGGGGTGCCGCATCAGCCAGCCGAGCACGACGGACTCGGGCGTGCTGTCCTGTTCCTTGGCGATCGCCGCGACCAGCTCCGCCGTGGCCCGGTCCGCGTCGGTCAGCTCCGGGCCGGTGCGCCCGGAGTAGCGGCCCTGCGCCAGCGCGCCCCAGGCCTGCAGCCGGATGCCGTGCGTGGCGCAGTACTCCAGCGTGCCGTCCGGAAAGCTGTACTGCCGGCCCTCGGCCTGGTTGACCAGGATGCCGGCCTCCACCCAGGCGCGCTGGTGCAGGCTCATCTCCAGCTGGTTGACCACCAGCGGCACACCGAGGTTCGCGCGCAGGTAGGCCAGCTGCCCGGCGGACATGTTGGACACCCCGAACTCGCGGACCTGCCCGGCCTCGGCCAGCTCGGTGAACGCCTCGGCGATCTCGGCCGGCTCGAGCAGCGGGTCCGGCCGATGCAGCAGCAGCAGGTCCACGAAGTCGGTGCGCAGCCGCGCCAGGCTGCCCCGCACCCGCTCCAGGATGGCGGCCTTGCTGAGATCGTAGTACGCCTCCAGGCCGGCTTCGCCCAGCCGGATGCCGCACTTGGTCTGGATCTTGATCCGGCCGCGCAGCCCGGGGTCGGAGTGCAGCACCTCGCCGAGTACCGCCTCCGACTTGCCCCGCCGGTAGATGTCGGCCTGGTCGAACCACGTGATGCCGATGTCCAGCGCGGCGTGCACCGCCCGCTCGGCGGCGTCGATGTCGGCGCCGCTCAGCCCGTCTTCGGACCACGAGCCGCCCAGTCCCATGCAGCCGTACACCAGTTGCCCGCTCACCGGGGCGAGCCTAGGGCGCCCTCAGGCGTCAGTGCTCAGCAGGACCTTGCCCCGGTTGGCGCGGCGCTCCAGGTAGCGGTGTGCCTCGGCGGCCTCGGCCAGCGGGAAGACCACGTCCACGGGTACCTCGAACCGCCCGGCCGCGACGGCGTCCAGCAGCTCGGTGAGGTCGGGGCGGGGGTCGTAGCCGTGCTCGATGAGGTTGGTCAGCTGGAAGCCCAGGATCCGGACGTTCTTCGGGTAGAAGTCCCTGGTGTCGACGGTGCTCGGGGCGACGGCCACATTGGCCAGCGCGACCACCCGCCCGGCGTAGCCGACCGCGCGCAGCCCGTCGGCGAACGTCTGCCCGCCGACGGTGTCCAGCACGACGTCGACGCCCCGGCCACCGGTCAGCCGGGCGACCTCGGCGAGCAGGCCCTCGCTGTCCAGCGTGGCGGTGTCCAGTGCGTGCTGGGCGCCGAGCGCGCGCACCCAGTCCGCCTTGGCCGCCGAGCGCGCCGTGCCGATCACCGTGGCCCCGGCGTCCACCGCGATCCGCACCGCGGCGCTGCCCACCCCACTGGCGGCCGCCGGGATCAGCACGGTCTCGCCGGCGCGCAGCTCGGCCAGCGCGCGCAGGCAGTACCAGGCCGACAGCCACGCGGTGGGCAGCGCGGCGGCGGTGGTCAGCGCCACGCCGTCGGGCACCGGGGTGACCCGCGCCGCCGCGACCACGGCCAGCTCGGCGTAGAACCCGGGCTCGTTGACCGGCCCCATGGCCACCACCCGCTGCCCGACGGCCACGTCGGTCACCCCGGCGCCCAGCGCGACGACGGTGCCGGCGCCCTCCACCCCGAGCCGCAGCGGCGGCTGGGCGGCCCGGTGGTACTGCCCGGCCCTGATCAGCAGATCGGCGCGGTTGACCCCGGCCGCCTCGACCGCGAGCAGCACCTCGCCGGCGCCGGGCATCGGGTCGGGCTGCCGCTCGAGCCGGAGCTGCTCCGGGCCACCGAACTGTTGAACCATCGCCGCGCGCATCGGACCGCCGCCTCTCCGGGACCTGCTGGCGCCTGAACCTGACACCAGTTGAACTGGTGTCAGCGTGTACCGCCCTTGAACCGGTGTCAAGCGGTAGGCTGGGGGCATGACCGAACCCGCCGGCTTCGTCCTCCTCGGCGGCCGGCCGTGTCTGGACCTGGTCGGCACGCTGGGGCGACGGCACGCCGAGCCGGTCGAGCGCGTCCCGGACGCGGCGACGCTGGCCGAGTGGCTGGTCGCGGCCGGCGTGCTGGCCACCCGGCCGGCGGCCACCGACGGCCAGCTGGGCGACATCCGGGACCTGCGCGAAGCGGTCCACCGGCTGACCCGCGCGACCATGACCGGCCAGCCCTGGGCGGGCGCGGACGTCACGCTGGTGAACGAGGTCGCGGCCCGGCCCGACCTGGCCCCGCAGCTCCCGACAGATCTCGACGCGGCCGCGACGGCCGAGCCGGCGACCCACCGGGCCCCGGGCCACCCGGTCGACGCGGCGCTGGCCACCCTCGCCCGGGACGCGGTCGCGCTGCTCACCGGCGCCCGGACGGCCCGGATCAAGGAGTGCGAGTACCCCGACTGCTCGCTGCTGTTCTTCGACGACTCGCAGTCGGGTGCCCGCCGCTGGTGCTCGATGGATCGCTGCGGCAACCTGGCCAAGATCGCCGGCTACCGCAAGCGGGTCCGGAGCCGGACATCCTGAGGCAAGTCTGAGAGCCGTTGCTGAGGGCGCCCCTCAGCAACGGCCTGGCGAACGCCGAGGGGCGATCAGGCGACGGGCTTCGGGCGACCCGGCTGCTCGCCGCCCCTGGCCTCGCCGTACGAGCGCTTGGGCACCATCACCTTGCGCCGGTACACGCAGACCAGCACGCCGTCCTGGTTGTGGCCCCTGGTCTCCACGTAGACGATGCCCCGGTCGTTCTTCGACTTCGACTCCGTCTTGTCCAGCACCTCGGACTCGCCGTAGATCGTGTCGCCGTGGAAGGTGGGTTTGACGTGCTTGAGGGACTCCACCTCGAGGTTCGCAATGGCCTTGCCGGACACGTCGGGCACCGACATGCCGAGCAGCAGCGAGTAGATGTAGTTGCCGACCACCACGTTCTTGCCGAACTCGGTGGTCTCCGCCGCGAAGTGCGCATCGAGGTGCAGCGGGTGGTGGTTCATGGTCAACAGGCAGAACAGATGGTCGTCGTACTCGGTGACCGTCTTGCCCGGCCAGTGCTTGTACACCGCACCGACCTCGAACTCCTCGAAGTACCGGCCGAACTGCACCTCGCACGCCTCCCTAGCTAAAACGGGCTCTTTGCGAGGTACCCTAGGCAGTCGGATGACCCGAGATCACGTCGGTAGGTGGATCTCACAGGGGAGGTGGAGCCATGGACGCTGCGCCAGGTTGCAGTAGCCAGGTCCCCACCGAGGGAGCCGGCTAGTCGGCTCTCGCACGGCGGGGACCAGAAATCCGCCAGCCGCCCGGAACTCAGTCGATTCCGGGGCCCCCTGACCTGGAGGTAGGTCGCCGTGCCCAGTTTGCCTTCGATCCGGACCAGAGGCGCGCGCGGGAAGGTCGCGACGCGCATCAACGGCGTCGTGTCCCCGCACATCCCGGTCCCGCTCTCAGCCTATGTGGTCGACTGCGCGGTGTACGTCAAGGGCCATCGGCTGCCCGGCCGGTGGAGCCACGACCGCGCCGTGCAGGAGGTGCGCAGCCGGGAGGACGCCTTCGTCTGGATCGGCCTGCACGAGCCGGACGACGAGCAGATCACCGGTATCGCGGAGACCTTCGGGCTGCACGAGCTGGCCGTCGAGGACGCGGTGCACGCGCACAACCGGCCGAAGCTGGAACGCTACGAGGACATGCTGTTCGCGGTGTTCAAGACGGTCTGTTACGTCGGGCACGCCGACCCGGCCACCGCCGCCGAGCTGGTCGAGACGGGCGAGGTGATGGCGTTCGTCGGGCACGACTTCGTGGTCACCGTCCGGCACGGCAACCACTCCGGCCTGCACGAGGTGCGGATCAAGCTGGAGGAGGACCCGGAGCAGCTGGCCCAGGGCCCGGCCGCCGTGCTGCACGCCGTCGCCGACCACGTGGTGGACAGCTACCTCGAGGTCACCGACGCCATCGAGGCCGACATCGACGTGATGGAGAGCGCCGTGTTCGAGCCGCGCTCCAACGTCGACTCCGAGCAGATCTACGTGATGAAGCGCGAGGTGCTGGAGCTGCGCCGGGCCGTGATGCCGCTCGGGCCACCGCTGCGCCGGCTCGCCGAGGGCTACAGCTCGCTGATCCCGCACGATGTGCGCTCCTACTTCCGCGACGTGGACGACCACCTGACGACCGTGGCGGAGCGCGTCACCGGGTTCGACGAGCTGCTCACCACGCTGGTCGACGCGGTGCTGGCCAAGATCGGGATGCGGCAGAACGACGACATGCGGAAGATCACCGCGTGGGCCGGCATCATCTCCGTGCCCACCATGGTCGCCGGCATCTACGGGATGAACTTCGACCACATGCCCGAGCTGCACTGGACCTACGGCTACGGGATGGTGTGGATCGTCATCCTGACCGTCTGCTCGTTCCTGTACCGCACGTTCCGCCGCAACAAGTGGCTCTGATGCCGGCCCGCTAGCCTGCGGAGATGGTGCTTCCGCCAGCTCGGTTCAACCCGCTGCGCCGCCTGCGCGTCCCGGCGTGGTCGCGGCAGCGGCCGAGCTGGGCCGACGCCGAGCCGGCGGTGATCGACGCCGCGCTGCGCCGGGCCACCGACCGGCCCAGCGGCAACTGGTTCGTGATCGGCGCCAGCGCGGCGCTCCGGGCCGACCGGGCGTTGGGGGCCACCGTGGCCGGCGTCGAGGTGGTCGCCTGGCGCGGCGCCGACGGCGGGGTGCACACCGGCCCCGGGGCGTGCCCGCACCTCGGCGCGCCATTGTGTGACGCGGCGGTCGCCGGCGGGCGGCTGGTCTGCCGGTGGCACGGGCTCAAGCTGGGTGCCGGCGGCCGGCCGGACTGGACGCCGTGGCCCGCGCACGACGACGGCGTACTGGTCTGGGTCCGGCTCGACGAGGTCGGCCGCGAACCCGCGCTGCCCGCCCCGGTGCTGGGCCCCCGGCCGCCCCTGGCGCGCAGCGTGGTCGCGGTGGCCAGCATGGCCGGGCGCTGCGAGCCGGCCGACGTGGTCGCCAATCGGCTCGACCCGTGGCACGGCTCCTGGTTCCACCCGTACTCGTTCGCCAACCTGCGGGTGCTCTCCGCGCCGCCGGTGGACTGTGCCGATGACCGGGCCGATGACCGGGCCGATGACCGGGCCGACGACCGGGCCGACGACCGGGCCGACGACCGGTTCGTGGTCGAGGTCGCCTACCGGGTCGGCGGCTCGCTCGGCGTGCCGGTGATCGCCGAGTTCCGCTGCCCCGAGCCGCGCACGGTGCTGATGACCATCGTCGAGGGCGAGGGCGCCGGCAGTGTGGTCGAGACGCATGCCACCCCGCTCGGCGCCGGGCCCGACGGGGCACCCCGCACCGCGGTCATCGAGGCCACCGTGGCGCACTCGGCGCGGCAGGGGTTCGCGGTGGCCCGCGCGGCTGCGCCCCTGCTGCGCCCGCTCATCCGGCGCGCCGCCGCCCGGCTGTGGCGCGACGACCTCGCCTACGCCGAGCGCCGCTACGCGCTGCGCGCCAAGGACTGATCAGCCCGCCGGCGCGGGATCCGGCGGGGCCTCGGTGACCGGCGCGGCTGGCTCGCTGACCGGCTCGCTGACCGGCTCGCTGACCGGCGCTGCCGGCGCCTCGGTGACCGGCTCGCTGACCCGCGCCTCGACCGGCGCGGGGCGGCGGCCGAGCCAGGTGTGCACGATGCCCTGCTGCCAGCCGGGCACGGTCTGCGTGCGCAGGTCGACGAAACCGGCCCGGCCCAACCGGCGCTCGAACGCGGCCGCCCCGTCGAACCGGCGCACGCTGCGCCACAGGTACCGGTACAGCTCGGAGTGCCCGGTGACCACCGCGCCGGCCGGGATGATCACGCTCCAGCAGACCGCCGTCCAGATCGCCCGCGCCCGCACCGAGTCGGCCACCGAGTAGTCGTGCACGGCCAGCGGAGCGCCGGGCCGGAGCAGCTCGAAGATCGTGCGCAGGCCGCCGTCCGGGTCGGGCAGGTTGCGCAGCAGGTAGGCGGCGAACACCCCGTCGAACGGGCCGCCCAGCCCGACCGCCGGCAGTGTCGTGGCGAGGTCCTCGGCCCGCGAGCGCACGAACCGCACCGTGTTCGGCCAGGTCTTCTCCGTGGCGACGTCGAGCATCCTGGCGGACGCGTCGACCGCGACGATCCGGGCCTTCGGCGCGGCGTCCAGCAGCGCGGCGGTGGACGCCCCGGTGCCACAGCCCAGGTCGAGCAGCCGCAGCCCCTCACCCTGGTCGGGCAGCCCGAGCCGGCGCGTCGACATCCGCAGGTGCTCGTGGTACCCGGGGTTGGCGCCGACCAGCCGGTCGTACCCCCTGGCCACCGTGTCGAACGCGGCAGGCACCGCCGCCGGCAGCAGCCGGGCCGGCGCCGCCGCGCGCTGACCCGGCTCCGGAGCGGTCACGAGATCGAGTTGCCGGGCCCCATCGCCAGCTTGGCCAGCATCTCCTTGGCCCGCTCGGCGTTGCGCGGCTGGCTGAGCACGTCGTAGCGGCCGGCGACCAGCTGGCTGGACGAGGTGAAGTCGCGCCGGCCCCTGGTCAGCGAGTAGCTCAGCGCGGCGAACACCACGCTGAACAGCACACCGGCCACCACACCGACGATCAGCGCGCCGACGTTGTTGTTGAAGTAGGCGAGCAGCGCACCGACGAACAGACCCATCCAGATGCCGGAGGCCGCGCCGCTGGCGAGCACCCGACCCCAGGTGAGCCGGCCGATGACCCGCTCCACCAGCATCAGGTCGACCCCGACGATGGTCACGTCCTCGACCGGGAACTCGTTGTCGGCCAGGTAGTCGACGGCCTGTTGGGCCTCGGCGTAGGTGGCGAAGGAACCCACCGGCCAGCCGGTCGGCGGGGTGGGCAGGTTAGGCAGCCCCGGGCTGGTGCGCCCCGGACCGCCGAACGGCGGAGTCGTCACGGTGACCTCTCCTCGAGCTCGACGAGTAGATCAAGCTACCGTGCACGGTACTCGCGCAGCAGACCGCGGCTGATGATCGTCTTCTGAATCTCCGAGGTACCCTCGCCGATCAGCAGGAACGGTGCCTCGCGCATCAGCCGCTCGATCTCGTACTCCTTGGAGAACCCGTAGCCGCCGTGGATGCGGAACGACTCCTGGGTGACCTCCGCGCAGAACTCGCTGGCCAGCAGCTTGGCCATGCCGGCCTCGACGTCGAACCGCTCGCCGGAGTCCTTCAGCCGGGCCGCGTTGACCATCATCAGGTGCGCCGCCTCGACCTTGGTGCCCATCTCGGCGAGCTTGAACGCGATGGCCTGGTGCTGGGCGATCGGCTTGCCGAACGTCTGGCGCGACTGGGCGTAGTCGATGGCCAGCTCGAAGGCCCGGATCGCGATGCCGCAGGCTCGCGCGGACACGTTCACCCGGCCGACCTCGACGCCGTCCATCATCTGCGCGAAGCCGCCGCCGCGCTTGTCACCGAGGATCTGGCCGCCGCCGATCCGGAAGCCGTCGAACACCGCCTCGGTGGTGTCGACGCCCTTGTAGCCCATCTTGTCGAGCTTGCCGGGGATGGTCAGCCCTGGCGACACCTCGCCGAAGCCCTCCGGCTTGTCGACAAGGAAGCAGGTCAGGTTCTGGTACGGCTTCTCGGCACCCTCGTCGGTCTTGACCAGCAGCGCGATCAGGTTCGAGCTGCCGCCGTTGGTCAGCCACATCTTGGCGCCGTCGATGACGAAGTCCGCGTCGGGTCCCGAGCCGTCCTGCTTGGCGCGCGTCTTGATGGCCGCCACGTCGGAGCCGAGGTCCGGCTCGGACATCGAGAAGGCACCCCGGACGGCGCCCTCGGCCATCTTCGGCAGGTAATGCGCCTTCTGCGCCTCGGTGCCGTGGTGGCTGATCATGTGCGCCACGATGAAGTGGGTGTTGATCACGCCGGACACGCTCATCCAGCCGCGAGCGATCTGCTCGACCACCAGCGCGTAGGTCAGCAGCGACTCGCCGAGCCCGCCGTACTCCTCCGCGATGGTCAGCCCGAACAGGCCCATCTCCTTCATCCCGTCCACGATGTCCTGTGGATAGGTGTCGGAGTGCTCCAGTGCCTGGGCGTGCGGGATGATCTCCTTGTCCACGAATGACTTGACCGTGGACAGGATCTCCTGCTGGACGTCGGTCAGACCGGCGGTCTGGGCGAGCCGGGCCATGGGGTGCCTCCTGGCGTGGTGCGCTGCTCTGCGCTTCTAACGGTTCTGCGCTTCTAACGGTGGGGTGCGGGCCGGTCAGCTCTCCGGCGGGGCCCACTTGTCGCCGCGTTGCATGCCCGCCGCGCGCCCCTTGCCGGAGATGACCAGCGCCATCTTGCGGGACGCCTCGTCGATCATCTCGTCCCCGAGCATCGCCGCGCCACGCGCGCCACCCGCCTCGGACGTGTACCAGTCGTAGGCGTCCAGGATGTTCTCCGCGTGGTCGTAGTCGCCCTGGCTCGGGCTGTACGCCTCGTTGGCCGCCTCGATCTGGCCCGGGTGCAGCACCCACTTGCCGTCGTAGCCGAGCGCGGCACTGCGGCCGGCCACCCTGCGGAACCCGTCCACGTCCTTGATCTGCAGGTACGGGCCGTCGATGGCCTGCTTGTCGTGCGCCCGGGCCGCCATCAGGATGCTCATCAGGATGTGGTGGTACGCGTCGCCGACGTCGTAGCCCGGGGGCTGCTCGCCGACCACGAGGCTCTTCATGTTGATGCTGGCCATGAAGTCGGCCGGGCCGAAGATGATGGTCTCCACCCGGGGGCTGGCGGTGGCGATCGCGTTGACGTTGATCAGCCCGAGGGCGTTCTCGATCTGTGCCTCGATGCCGATCTTGCCGACCTCGTAGCCGAGCGTCTTCTCGATCTGGGTCATCAGCAGGTCCAGTGCGACGACCTGCTCGGCGGTCTGCACCTTGGGCAGCATGATGGCGTCCAGGTTGGCGCCGGCGCCCTCGACGACCTCGGTGACGTCCCGGTAGGTCCACTCCGTGGTCCAGTCGTTCACCCGGACCACCCGGGCCTTGCCCTCCCAGCCGCCCTCGTTCAGCGCGGCCACGATGGTCTTGCGGGCGCCGGGCTTGGCCAGTGGGGCGCAGGCGTCCTCCAGATCCAGGAAAACCTGGTCGACCGGCAGCGTGCGTGCCTTGTCGATGAACTTCTGGCTGGACCCGGGCACCGCCAGGCAGGATCGGCGGGGCCGGGGGCTGCTCACGCGCACCGTGCTCACGGGATCTCCTTGTCCTCTTTGACGCGGTCCACTTCGACGCGAATCCTCGGTGATGTTTCCACGTGACCCCCCGCAAGGCGCACCGGAGGTGATTGGTTTCTCACCCAACCGAGGTCATCCGGGGGTACCGGCGAGTAACTCCACCCGCGCCGAGCAGTCCCCACAGACCTCCCACCGCTCTCCCCTCGGCCACCGTCGGGCTGCTCTGCGCCCCGCTCCGGTGATCATCAGGACCTCGGGGCTGTTTCCGGGTCCGGAAACAGCCCTCACGTCCTGATGATCACCGGAGTTGGTGTCG
>DATAZG010000235.1:0-6465 GCA_036272155.1 Pseudonocardia sp. | reverse complement strand
GGGCAGCAGCGCGCGGAACGCCCGGCCGCGGTGCGAAGCGGCGTCCTTCTCCTCGGCGGACAGCTCGGCGGACGTCCGTTGCCCACCGTCCGGCACGAAGATCGGGTCGTAGCCGAAGCCGTTGGTTCCCCGGGGCTCGCGGATCAGCCGACCGCGCCACTCCCCGCGCGCCACGGTCTCCTTGCCACCCGGAACCACCAGCACCGCCGCACACACGAAGGCGGCGCCGCGGCGCTCGTCCGGGGTGTCCGCCAGCTGGCCGAGCACCAGGTCCAGGTTGCCCCGATCGTCACCGTGGCGACCCACCCACCGTGCGGACAGCACACCGGGCATTCCATTGAGCGCGTCCACCGCCAACCCTGAGTCGTCGGCCACGGCGGGCAGCCCGGTGGCCGCCACCGCGTCGCGCGCCTTGGCCAGCGCGTTCTCCGCGAAGGTGGCCCCGGTCTCCGGCGCCTCCGGGTACTCGGCGACGTCAGCCAGCCCGACCACCTCGATGCCGGACGCCGACCCGAGCTCCTCGCGCAGGATCCGCTCCAGCTCGGCCAGCTTGCCCGGGTTCCGGGTGGCCAGCAGGAGCTTCACGCCGGCTCCGTCACGCCGAGCGTCCGTCCGACGGCAGCTCCTTGGGGTAGGGCTCGGCCAGCGCGGCGGCCTGGGCGGCGGCGAGCTGGACGCAGCCGGCCAGCGCCATGTCCAGCATCGAGTCCAGCGTGGACCGGGTGAAGGTGGCACCCTCCGCGGTGCCCTGTACCTCCACCAGGGTGCCCACGTCGGTGGCCACCACGTTCATGTCCACCTCGGCGCGGGAGTCCTCGTCGTAGGGCAGGTCCAGCCGGACCCGGCCGTCCACCACGCCGACGCTGACCGCCGCGATCTGGCAGGACAGCGGCTTCGGGTCGTTGAGCCGGCCGGCGGCGCCCAGCCAGGTCACCGCATCGGCCAGCGCCACGTAGGCGCCGGTGATCGCGGCGGTCCGGGTGCCGCCGTCGGCCTGCAGTACGTCGCAGTCGATCGCGATGGTGTTCTCGCCGATCGCGGCCAGGTCGATGCAGGCCCGCAGCGAGCGGCCGATCAGCCGGCTGATCTCGTGGGTGCGGCCGCCGATCCGGCCACGCACCGACTCCCGGTCGCTCCGGGTGTGGGTGGCTGAGGGCAGCATCGCGTACTCGGCGGTCACCCAGCCCAGCCCCGAACCCTTGCGCCAGCGCGGCACGCCGGGCGACGCGCTCGCCGCGCACAGCACCTTCGTCTCCCCGTAGGAGATCAGCACCGAACCCGCCGGATGCTTCTGGAACCCTCGGACGATCGTCACCGGGCGCAGCTCGTCGTCCGCCCTGCCGTCTGCTCGCGTCACCGGGCCACCCTAAACGTGAGGCTTCGGGCCGGTTCCCGGTGTCCCGGCAATGTGATCGTTCCCGCGCCGGAACGCCTGCCGGGAGGGCTCTCAGCGAGGCCGGTGAACTCTTGGGCGGCGGCTCCCGTTGTTGAGGGCATGGTGACGATCGGCGGGTTGCCCGCCCACCCACTGGTCGTGCACGCGGTCGTGGTGCTGCTCCCCCTCGCGGCGCTGGGCACCCTCGCCGTCGCCGCCCGACCCACCTGGCGACGCAACCTCGGCGTGCCGGTGTTCCTGATCGCGCTGGTCGGCGTGGTGGCGGTGCCGGTGGCCGTGCAGACCGGCGAGCAGCTGCAGGGCCTGCTCGGCGGCGGCGGGCCACTGGTCGAGGTGCACGAACAGCGCGCCGACCACCTGCTTCCGTACGCGGTCGTGTTCCTGGTACTGCTGCTGGCCACCCTGCTGCTGGGGCGGCTGGCCGACCGCACCGAGCCGGCCAGCCACAGCAACAACGCCGGCCAGACCGCGCCCGCCGGCCAGCCCGGGCACGCCGGCCAAGCCGCGCCCGCCAGCCAGCCCGGGCACGCCATCAACACCAGCCAGACAGACCAGCACCGCCTGCAGGTCCGGCTGACGACCTCGGCCGGCGTGCTCGCGGCGGTCGCCGGCCTCGTCGTCACCGGGCTCGTGGTGTGGATCGGGGACGCCGGCGCGCTGGCCGTCTGGTCCGGAGTGGGCGGCTGAGCCCCGGCCGAGGTCAGATCTGGTAGCTCGAACCCGCGCTGACCAGCTCGACCGGGCCGTCGTAGGCGGACTTCGCCTCGGCGAGCAGCTCGGCGGCGTCGTACCAGACCGGGATGTGGGTGAGCAGCAGCCGACCGACGCCGGCGGCGGCCGCGTGCTCGCCCGCCTCCCGCCCGGACAGGTGCACACCCTCCGGCTGCGCCTCACCGTGCGGACCCACCCGCGGCCAGGTCGCCTCGCAGAGCAGTACGTCGACGCCCCTGGCCAGCTCGATCAGCGAGTCGCACGCGCCGGTGTCCCCGCTGTAGGCGAGGCTGCGGTCGCCGAACTCCAGCCGCGTCGCGTAGGACTCGCACGGGTGCACCCCGAGCCGCGACCGCACCGCGATGCCGGCCACCTCGATGCTCAGCCCGTCGGTGACCACGCGGAAGTCGAGCACGTCGGTCAGGTCCTCGGTGCAGCGCTCGGCGGAGGACGCGCAGTACTGGGCGGCCAGCCGGTCCGCCGCCTCCCCCGGGGCGTAGATCGGCAGCCGCCGCGCGGCCGGCGGGTACGGCGGCGCCGGGTGGTAGCGCCGGTAGACGACCAGGGACGCCACGTCCGCGCAGTGGTCGGGATGCAGGTGCGAGAGCAGCAGCGCGTCCAGGTCGAACGGATCAACGTAGCGGTGCAGCGCACCCAGTGTGCCGTTGCCGAGGTCGAGCACCAGCGTCCTGTCGCCGGCCCGCACCAGATAGCCCGAGGAGGGTGACAGCGGCCCCGGTCCGCTGCCCGAGCAACCCAGCACGGTGAGCTCCATCGGGTTATCTTGCCTTTCCGACGCCGTTTCGGCCGGTCCTGAACAACCAAAACAACCCGAGTAGCGGCAGCACCAGCGGTACCCAGCCGTATCCGGCGCCATATCCGGACCACACCGTGGCACTCGGGAACGCGGCCCGGTCGAACACGCTCAGCGAGCCGACCACGAGCACGCCGACCAGCTCGATGGTCACCGCGGTCCAGGCCAGCCGCCGCGCCGAGGAACCGGTCCTGGCCAGCCCGACGGTGGCGAGGATGTACACGATGCCGGAGAACGCCGAGAGCAGGTAGGCCAGCGGCGCCTCGTGGAACTTGGTGGCCAGCTGCACTCCGGCCCGGGCGGTGGCGGACAGCGCGAAGATCGCGTATACCGCGATCAGCACGCGGCCGGGCCCGGTGGCGGTGGCACGGCGATCCGGAGCCGGGTCAGGCATGTGCGCCCGCCCACAGGTCCAGCAGGCGCAGCACCACCACGCCCATCGCGATCGAGCCCACCGCGATCACCGCGCCACCCCAGCGGTTCGGCTCGGCGCGGGCGAACTGCAGAAAGAACGGCAGCACGCACACCGAGACCACCAGATAGATCAGGAAGGTGGACGTCTCGGCGGGGCGGGTACCGCCGAGCACCCGGACCGCCGCGAGCAGCGCCTGCACCGCGAGCAGCGCCTCGACCACCCCGACCGCGAGCACGAGCGGGCGGCCCGGTGGTTTGTCGAGCACCGTGCTGACGATCCCGAACACCGCCAGCGCGCCGGTCAGGATCACCAGCGCGACCGCGAGGGGGTGGATCATGCGGCGGACGATACCGGGCACCCCGGGCCGCCGACCGACCGGCGGTGGCGACCCGTGCGGGGCACCAGCCGGCCGGGCTCAGGTGGCCAGCGCGGCCGTCGGCAGCGAGGTGACCGAGGCGATCTCCGGGCCCAGGAACCGCCGCCCCAACCGCCGGAACGGCTCCGGGTCACCGGTGGCCAGGAACTCGTGGCCCACCTGCCCGCCCCCGTCGGACCCGCCCGGCTCGCGCAGCAGGTCCAGCTCGGAGAGCACTCGCAGCACGTCCTTGGCGGTCTCCTCGGCACTGGACACCAGCGTCACGTCCGGCCCCAGCGCCAGCTGCAGCACGCCGGACAGCAGCGGGTAGTGCGTGCAGCCGAGCACCACCGTGTCCACCTCGGCGCGCTGCAGCGGCTCCAGGTAGCTCTGGGCCAGGCCGAGCACCTGGCGGCCGCTGGTCATGCCGCGCTCGACGAAGTCCACGAACCGGGGGCAGGCCACCGGGACCATCGTCACGTCGGGAGCGGCGGCGAACGTGTCCGCGTAGGCGCCGGAGCGGATGGTGACCTCGGTGCCCAGTACCCCGATCCGGCCGTTGCGGGTGGCCGCCACCGCGCGCCGCACCGCCGGCCGGATCACCTCGACGACCGGCACCGGGTACCGCTCCCTGGCGTCCACGAGGCAGGCCGACGACGCCGAGTTGCAGGCGATGACCAGCAGCTTCACCCCGCGCGCCACCAGCTCGTCGCCGAGTGCGAGCGCGTGCCGGCGCACGTCGGCGACCGGCAGCGGCCCGTACGGCGAGTGCGCGGTGTCGCCGATGTAGATCAGCCGCTCGGCGGGCAGCTGGTCGAGCACCGAACGGGCCACCGTGAGGCCGCCGACCCCGGAGTCGAACATCCCGATCGGCGCGTCCACCGGCAGCTCCCGGTAGTTGCCCGGCCGCGCCCCCGGCAGCCGGCTCCCCGGCGGCCGGCTCATCGGGGCAGCGCCACGTCGCCGGCGCGGCGGCGGTCCGCCCTGGCCACCATGGACGCCGCCAGGATCCCGGCCAGCGCGCCGAACAAGTGGGCCTGCCAGGAGATCCCCGGCTGCCCGGGCAGCACGCCGAGCAGCACCCCGCCCCACAGGAAGAACAGCACAGCCGCCAGCAGGATCTGTTTCAGGCTGTGCGCGAAGAACCCCCGGAACAGCAGGAAGACCAGCCAACCGAAGATCACCCCGGAGGCGCCGACGGTGACGCTGCCGGGAGGCGCGAGCACCCACACCCCGAGCCCGCTGACCAGCCAGACCGTCGCGGTGACCATGATGAACTGGGCGATCCCACCGGCCATCGCCAGGAACCCGAACACCAGGAACGGCAGCGTGTTCGACGCCAGGTGTTCCCAGCCGTGGTGCAGCAGCGGCGCGAAGATCACCCCGTCCAGGTGGCTCGGCTCGCGGGCGATGATGCCCTCTTCGTCGTCCAGCGCCAGGCCGGTGCTCACGTCGTACGCCTCGATGGCGTAGAGCGCGAAGGTGAACAGCAACATCGTCACGGCGGCCGCGAACGGCCGGGGCGGCAGCACTCGGGAGACGGACCGGCTCCGGTTCGGCCGGACTGGGGTCACCATGACATCGAGGCTACGCGAGCACCGCCGGGGCGGGTGGCGGCGCGACGGCCCGGCCACCCGAAAGCCGCGCCCCGGCCACCCAAGCCCCCGGCCCGGCTGCCCCCAGGCCCCGGCCCGGCTAGTCCCAGGCCCCCGGCCCGGCTGAGCCGAAGCCCGGGCCCGGCAACGCGAAAGCCCCGGCTCGGACCGCCCGAGCCGGGGCTTGCTGACGTGACACCGAACCGGTCAGGCCCAGAGCTGGCCGTCCAGGTCGGCGGCGCTCTCCGCGAGGTCGCCGGAGTAGGCGCCGGTGGACAGGTACTTCCAGCCGCCATCGGCGACGACCAGCACGATGTCGGCCGGGTCGGCGCCGCCGGCCGCTTTCTCCGCGATGGCGAGCGCCGCGTGCAGCACCCCGCCGGTGGAGATGCCGGCGAAGATGCCCTCGCGCTCGACGAGCTCACGGGTGCGGCGCAGTGCGTCGAAGCTGCCCACCGAGTAGCGCCCGGTCAGCACGTCGGGGTCGTACAGCTCCGGCACGAAGCCCTCGTCCAGGTTGCGCAGCCCGTAGACCAGCTCGCCGTAGCGCGGCTCGGCCGCCACGATCTGCACGTCCGGCTTCCGCTCGCGCAGGAACCGGCCGGTGCCGACCAGCGTGCCCGTGGTGCCGAGGCCGGCCACGAAGTGCGTGATCGTGGGCAGGTCGCGCAGGATCTCCGGACCCGTCGTGCGGTAGTGCGCGCGGGCGTTCTCCGGGTTGCCGTACTGGTAGAGCATCACCCAGTCCGGGTGCTCGGCGGCCAGCTTCTTGGCCATCGCCACCGCTTGGTTCGAACCACCGGCCGCCGGCGAGGAGATGATCTCCGCGCCGTACATGCGCAGCAGTACGCGGCGCTCCTCGGAGGTGTTCTCCGGCATCACGCAGACCAGCTTGTAGCCCTTGAGCTTCGCCGCCATGGCCAGCGAGATGCCGGTGTTGCCCGAGGTCGGCTCCAGCACCGTGGCGCCGGGCTTCAGCCGGCCGTCCGCCTCGGCCGCCTCGATCATGGCCAGCGCGGGGCGGTCCTTGATCGAGCCGGTCGGGTTGCGGTCCTCCAGCTTGGCCCACAGCCGCACGTGCGCCGCCGGCGAGAACGAGGGCAGCCCGACCAGCGGGGTGTCCCCGACAGCGTGCAGCAGGGAGTCGTAGCGCGCCATCAGACTCTGGCCTCCCTGGGG
>DATAZG010000234.1:0-7478 GCA_036272155.1 Pseudonocardia sp. | reverse complement strand
CTCGGCAACTCCCTCGAGCACGTCCGCAAGATCATGGGCCAGTCGATGGAGTCGCTGATCCACCACTTCAAGCTGGTCACCGAGGGCTTCAAGGTGCCGGCGGGCCAGGTCTACACGGCCGTCGAGTCGCCGCGCGGCGAGCTCGGCGCGCACCTGGTCTCCGACGGCGGCACCCGGCCGATGCGGGTGCACCTGCGCGAGCCCAGCTTCATCAACCTGCAGACCATGCCGGCGATGAGCGAGGGCGGCATGATCGCCGACGTGATCGCCGCGGTGGCCTCGATCGACCCGGTGATGGGGGGATGCGACCGATGAGCACCGACCAGTCCGAGGTGGGCGCGCAGACGGGCACGAGCACCGACGACGTGTTCGGCGAGCTCACCCGGCAGCGCTCGAAGGAGATCATCAACCGGTATCCGGAGTCGCGCTCGGCGCTGCTGCCGCTGCTGCACCTGGTGCAGTCGGTGGAGGGCTACGTCAGCCAGCGCGGCATCGGGTTCTGTGCCGAGGAGCTCGACCTGAGCACGGCCGAGGTCAGCGCGGTGGCCACCTTCTACACCATGTACAAACGCCGCCCCGGCGGTGAGCACCTGGTCAGCGTGTGCACCAACACGCTGTGCGCGGCGCTCGGCGGGGACGCGATCTACCAGCGGGTGTGCGAGCGGCTCGGCGAACCGGGCAAGCCGCTCGGCCACGAGCAGACCGTCGGCGAGCCGGGCAGCACCGGTTCGATCACCCTGGAGCACGCCGAGTGCCTGGCCGCCTGCGACCTGGCCCCCGTGCTGCAGGTCAACTACGAGTACTACGACAACCAGACCGTCGACTCGGCGACCGAGCTGGTCGACGCGCTGCGCCGGGGCGAGAAACCGGCGCCGACCCGGGGCGCCCCGCTGACCGACTGGCGCACCGTGGAGCGCGAGCTGGCCGGGTTCCACGACGACCTGACGGCCGCCTCCGACGGTCCCTCGGCCGCGCACGAGACGCTGATCGGGGCCGCGCTGGCCGAGTCCAGCGGCTGGACCGCACCGGCCATGCCGGAACACCCGGAGCTGCCGCCCGTACCGGAGAAGAAGTGATGACGACACCCCCATTGACCCCGGTACTCACCCGCCGCTGGCTCTCCCCGAAGTCCTGGACCAGGGAGACCTACGAGCGGCTGGAGGGCTACCAGGCGCTGCACACCGCGCTGCGCGCCCACCCGGACCAGCTCATCCAGCTGGTCAAGGACTCCGGGCTGCGCGGCCGGGGCGGCGCCGGCTTCCCGACCGGCATGAAGTGGTCCTTCATCCCGCAGGGCAGCACCGGCGCCGGCGCCAAGCCGCACTACCTGGTGATCAACGCCGATGAGGGCGAGCCGGGTACCTGCAAGGACATCCCGCTGATGATGGCCGACCCGCACTCCCTGGTGGAGGGCTGCATCATCACCAGCTACGCGATCCGGGCCAACTTCTGCGCGATCTACGTGCGGGGCGAGGCGCTGCACTGCATCCGCCGGATGAACGCCGCGGTGCGCGAGGCCTACGAGGCTGGCTACCTGGGCAAGGACATCCTCGGCTCCGGGTTCGACCTGGACATCGTGATTCACGCGGGCGCGGGCGCGTACATCTGCGGCGAGGAGACCGCGCTGCTGGACTCGCTGGAGGGCCGCAGGGGGCAGCCGCGCCTGAAGCCCCCGTTCCCGGCCACCGCCGGGCTGTACGCCGCGCCCACCGTGGTGAACAACGTGGAGACCATCGCCAGCGTTCCCGCCATCGTGCAGGGCGGCAGCGAGTGGTTCCGCGCGATGGGCACCGAGAAGAGCCCCGGGCCGAAGATCTACTCGCTGTCCGGCCACGTGACGAAGCCCGGCCAGTACGAGGCCCCGCTCGGCACCACGCTGCGGGAGCTGCTGGAGCTGGCCGGTGGCATGAAGGACGGCATCCCGCTGAAGTTCTGGACGCCGGGCGGCTCGTCCACCCCGCTGTTCACCGCCGAGCACCTCGACGTGCCGCTGGACTTCGAGGGCGCGGCGGCCGCCGGTTCGATGCTGGGCACCACCGCCGTGCAGATCTTCAACGAGACGGTCTCGGTGCCGTGGGCCGTGATGAAGTGGACCGAGTTCTACAAGCACGAGTCCTGCGGCAAGTGCACGCCGTGCCGCGAGGGCTGCTACTGGCTGTTGCAGATCCTGCAGCGGATGGTGGCCGGCGAGGGCACCGAGTCCGACATCGACACCATGCTCGACGTCTGTGACAACATCCTCGGCCGCTCGTTCTGCGCGCTGGGTGACGGGGCGGTCAGCCCGATCACCAGCGGGATCAAGTATTTCCGGCAGGAGTTCCTCGATCTCTGCAAGGACCAGCCGACGGTGCCGAGACAGGACCAGCACGACGATCTCGTGGGAGCCCAGTCATGACCCTGACCCAGGACTCTGGGACCGGCAGCAAGGAACGGCCGGTGCCGGAGGGGTATGTCCGGCTCACCATCGACGGCGTTGAGGTGGACGCGCCCAAGGGCGAGATCCTGATCCGGGCCTGCGAACGGCTGGGCATCATCGTGCCCCGGTTCTGCGACCACCCGCTGCTGGCCCCGGCCGGCGCGTGTCGCCAGTGCCTGGTCGAGGTGGAGATGGGCGGCCGGCCGATGCCGAAGCCGCAGGCCAGCTGCACCATGACGGTGGCCGACGGCATGGTCGTGAAGACCCAGCACACCTCGAAGGTGGCCGACAAGGCGCAGCAGGGCGTGATGGAGCTGCTGCTCATCAACCACCCGCTGGACTGCCCGATCTGCGACAAGGGCGGCGAGTGCCCGCTGCAGAACCAGGCGATGAGCAACGGCCGGGACGACTCCCGGTTCATCGACCGCAAGCGCACCTTCCCGAAGCCGCTGCCGATCTCCACCCAGGTGCTGCTGGACCGGGAGCGCTGCGTGCTCTGCCAGCGCTGTACCCGGTTCTCCGACGAGATCGCCGGCGACCCGTTCATCGAGCTGCTCGAGCGCGGCGCCAACCAGCAGATCGGCGTGGCGCAGGACAAGCCGTTCCAGTCGTACTTCTCCGGCAACACCATCCAGATCTGCCCGGTCGGCGCGCTGACCAGCGCGGCCTACCGGTTCCGGTCCCGGCCGTTCGACCTGGAGTCCACCCCCGGCGTGAGCGAGCACGACTCCAGCGGGGCCGCGATCCGCATCGACACCCGGCGCGGGCAGGTGCTGCGCCGGCTGGCCGGCAACGACCCCGAGGTCAACGAGGAGTGGATCGACGACAGGACCCGCTTCGCGTTCCGCTACCTGACCTCGAAGGGTCGGATCACCCGCCCGCTGGTGCGCGGCGCCGACGGTGAGCTCGCCGAGGCGTCCTGGACCGAGGCGCTGCAGGTGGCCGCCGACGGGCTGCTGGCCGCCAGGGCGGGCACCCTGCCCGTCGCCGCGACCACCGCCGAGACCCCGCTGGAGCAGGCCGAGGGCGTCGAGCGGCCGGCCGAGCAGGTCGAGGTGGTGGAGCCGAACTCGCCCAAGGGCATCGGCGTGCTCACCGGTGGCCGGCTGACCAGCGCCGACGCCTACGCCTACGCCAAGTTCGCCCGGCTCGCCGGTGGCACCAACGACGTGGACTTCCGGGTCCGCGCGCACAGCGCGGAGGAGCTGGAGTTCCTCGCCGCGCACGTGGTGAACACGAGCCCGGAGTCCGGCGGCCTGACCTACACCGAGCTGGAGCACGCGCCGGCGGTGCTGTGCGTGGCGCTGGACCCCGAGGAGGAGGCGAGCACCGTCTTCCTCCGGCTGCGCAAGGCCAACCGGCACGGCGGCCTGCGGGTCTTCCACCTCGGCCAGTGGACCACCCCGAGCGTGACCAAGACCGGCGCGACCCTGATCCCGGCGGTGCCGGGCACCGAGCCGAGCGTGCTCGCGCAGCTGGGCTCCGACGTGCTCGACCTGCTCGGTCAGGAGGGCACCGCGATCCTGGTCGGCGACCGGGCGGCCGACGTGCCCGGGCTCTACGCGGCGGTCGCCGAGCTGGCCGGGCGGACCGGCGCCAGGATCGGCTGGATCCCGCGCCGGGCCGGTGAGCGCGGCGCGCTGGACGCCGGCGCGGTGCCGACCCTGCTGCCCGGTGGCCGCCCGGTCACCGACGCGGCGGCCCGCGCCGAGGTCGCCGAGGCCTGGGGCCTCGGCAGCGCGGACGAGCTGCCCGCCGAGCCGGGCCGGAGCACCTCGGAGATCCTCGCGGCCGCCGCCAGGGGCGAGCTGGCCGGCCTGCTGGTCGGCGGGCTGGACCCGTACGACCTGCCCGACCCGGAGGCGGCGCTGGCCGGCCTGCGCGGCGCGGCCTTCGTGGTCAGCCTGGAGCTGCACTCCTCGGCGGTCACCGAGCTGGCCGACGTGGTGCTGCCGGTGGCGCCGGACGTGAACCGCGACGGCAGCTACGTGAACTGGGAGGGCCGGGTCCGCGAGTTCGGGCTCACCCTGCCGGAGCCGGGCATGCTGCCGGACTGCCGGGTGCTGGACACCCTGGCGGTCGAGATGGACGTCGACCTGTTCACCCAGACCTCGGCGGTCTCGGCCGCCGAGCTGCACCGACTGGGTGCGGGTGCCGGCACCGGCGAGGGCGACGTTCGCGCGGCGTCCGGCACGGCCCAGCCGGCGGCGGTGCCCGGCGACGGGCAGGCCGTGCTGGCCACCTGGCGCCAGCTGCTCGACTCGGCCAGCCTGAGCATCGACGAGCCACACCTGGCCGGCACCGCGCGCGCCCCGGAGGCCAGGGTCAACCCGGCCACCGCGCGGCGCCTGGGGCTGACCGAGGGCGAGCCGGCCGTGGTGGCCACCGACCGGGGCGCGATCTCGCTGCCCGTCCGGTTGGCCGACCTGCCGGACGGGGTGCTCTGGTTGCCAGCGCACGCCCCGGGATCCCGAGTAGGCCCGACCCTGGGCGCCGGGCACGGCGACCTGGTCACGGTCACCGCCGGAGGTAACAACCGATGAACACCGGCTTCGCCGCCCTGCTCGACCACGCTCTGCCGCTGTCCCAGCCGCTCACGGCCGGCGCGGGCGACTCCGTGCTGGCGCTCAACGAGCAGGAGACCCAGGCACTGCTCGCCCAGGACCCGCTCTGGCTGATCATCGTCAAGGTCGTCGCGCTGTTCGCCATCGGCGTGGTGCTGACCCTGTTCATGATCAACTGGGAGCGCAAGGTCGTCGGCCGGATGCAGCACCGGCCCGGCCCGAACCGGGTCGGCCCCAACGGTTGGCTGCAGTCGCTGGCCGACGGGCTCAAGCTGGCGTTCAAAGAAGACATCATGCCGATCACCGCCGACAAGGTGGTCTTCTTCCTGGCCCCGGTGGTCTCCTGCATCCCGGCGTTCGTGGCCTTCTCGGTGATCCCGTTCGGCCCGGAGGTGTCCATCTTCGGCCACCACACGGTGCTGCAGCTGGCTGATCTGCCGGTCGGTGTGCTGGTCACGCTGGCCTGCTCGTCCATCGGCGTGTACGGCATCGTGCTCTCCGGCTGGGCGTCCGGCTCGCCGTACCCGCTGCTCAGCGCGCTGCGCTCGGCCGCCCAGGTGATCTCCTACGAGATCGCGATGGGGCTGTCCATCGTCGCGGTGATCCTCTACTCCGGCACGCTGTCCACGGCGGGGATCGTGAACGCGCAGGAGGGCGGCTGGTACATCTGGCTGCTGCTGCCCAGCTTCGTGGTGTTCTGCATCTCGATGGTCGGTGAGACCAACCGGGCCCCGTTCGACCTGCCGGAGGCCGAGTCCGAGCTCGTCGGCGGCTTCCACACCGAGTACTCGTCGCTGAAGTTCGCACTGTTCTTCCTGGCCGAGTACGTGAACATGGTGACCGTCTCGGCGATGGGCACGACGCTGTTCCTCGGCGGCTGGCGGGCCCCGTGGCCGCTGAGCCTGTGGGCCGGCGCCAACGAGGGCTGGTGGCCGATGGTCTGGTTCATCGGCAAGATGCTGGTCTTCCTGTTCGTCTTCATCTGGCTGCGGGGCACGCTGCCCCGGCTGCGCTACGACCAGTTCATGCGGCTGGGCTGGAAGGGCCTCGTGCCGGCCAGCCTGCTGTGGATCCTGATGATCTTCGCCATCCGCACCTGGCGGACCAGTGGTGGCGGCAGCGGCGGTACCGCGCTGGTGGTCATCGGTGTTGTGGTGGTGGCCGCGCTGATCTTCGCGTTCCTCGTGCCCGACCAGCGCAGACCGGAGCCGCCGGAGGTCGAGGTGGCCTCGGACTTCCCGGTGCCACCGCTGGACCTGGCGATCCCCTCGCAGCCGAGGCACCGGCTGCGCACCGCGAAGCCCAACGGGAACGGCCCGCTCGGCGGGGCGTCCGGCGAGGCCGCACTGGCCGGTTCGTCCGCACCGGGCGCGCCGACCAACTCCGCTCAGGGAGGCACAGACGATGCTTGATGCATTCAAGGGCTTCGGCGTCACCTTCGCCACGATGTTCAAGAAGGTCGTCACCGAGCAGTACCCGGAGGACTTCCGGCCCACCGCGCCGCGCTACCACGGCCGCCACCAGCTCAACCGGCACCCGGACGGCCTGGAGAAGTGCGTCGGCTGCGAGCTGTGCGCCTGGGCCTGCCCGGCCGACGCGATCTTCGTCGAGGGCGGCAACAACACCGAGGAAGAGCGGTTCTCCCCGGGGGAGCGCTACGGCGCCGACTACCAGATCAACTACCTGCGCTGCATCGGCTGCGGCCTGTGTGTCGAGGCCTGCCCGACCCGGTCCCTCACGATGATCAATTTCTACGAGCTGGCCGACGACGATCGGCAGCGCCTGATCTACACCAAGGAAGACCTGCTGGCCCCGCTGCTGCCGGGTATGGAGCAGCCGCCGCACCCGATGCGCCTCGGCAACGACGAGCAGGACTACTACGTGTACGCCCCGGCGCACGCCGCCGACCCGAACGTCACCGACGCCGTCGAGGAACAGGTCAAATGAGTCCCCTGGTCACCCTGCTCGCCCAGGGGGTCGCCGACACCGGCGGCCCGGTCAGCCTCGGCGAAGAGATCGCCTTCTGGGTGCTCGGTGTGGTCGCGCTGACCGGCGCCCTCGGCATGGTGTTCGCCCGCAACGCGGTGCACTCCGCGCTGTGGCTGGTGGTCACCATGCTCTGCCTCGGCGCGCTGTACATGGTCCAGCAGGCCCCGTTCCTCGGCTTCGTGCAGATCATCGTCTACACCGGCGCCGTCATGATGCTGTTCCTGTTCGTGCTGATGCTGGTCGGCCGGGACAGCTCGGACTCGGTGGTCGAGGTGCTGCGCGGCCAGCGGCTGGCCGGTGCGATCTTCGGCCTGGCGTTCGTGGTGCTGCTGGTCGGCGCGCTGGCCAACTCGCTGGACTCCGTGCAGGCGGTCGGTCTCGGGGCGGCCAACGCGGCGCCGACCGGGAACGTCGGCGGCATCGGCCGGCTGGTGTTCACCCAGTACCTGTTCCCGTTCGAGCTGACCTCGGCGCTGCTGATCACGGCCGCGCTCGGCGCCATGCTGCTG
>DATAZG010000233.1:0-52485 GCA_036272155.1 Pseudonocardia sp. | reverse complement strand
CTCGGCGTCGGGCTCCTCCTCCTCGGCCGGGTGCCCGTTGCGCTCGTCGCGCAGCACGATGGTCAGCCCCTTGTTCAGGAACGCCATCTCCTGCAGCCGCCGGGAGATCGTCTCGATGTTGTACGTGGTGGTCTCGAAGATGGTGTCGTCGGCCCAGAAGGTGATCGTGGTGCCCTTGGCCTTGGTGGCCTCGCCCTTGCGGAGCTGCTCGGGGACCGAGTGCGAGTAGTGCTGGCGCCACACCACGCCGTCGAGGTGGATCTCCACGTCCAGCGCGGTGGACAGCGCGTTGACCACGCTCACGCCCACGCCGTGCAGACCGCCGGAGACCGCGTAGGACTTGTCGTCGAACTTGCCGCCGGCGTGCAGCTTGGTCATCACGACCTCGACGGCCGGGACCTTCTCCACCGGGTGCATGTCGACCGGGATGCCGCGGCCGTCGTCCTTCACCGAGACCGAGCCGTCGGACCGGAGGGTGACCTCGACCCGGGTGGCGTGCCCGGCCATGGCCTCGTCGACCGCGTTGTCCACAACCTCCCAGACCAGGTGGTGCAGACCCCGCTCACCGGTGGAGCCGATATACATGCCGGGACGCTTGCGGACTGCTTCCAGGCCCTCCAGCACGGTGATCGACGACGCGCTGTAGGCATTCTTCTTCTGGACAGCCACGGGCCTGTACATCTCCTTGCCTGGGTACGAACCGGCCGGGCGGCTCCATGCCGCGGCCAGGGGGCTGCCACCCGGAAATCGGGGCCGCGTGACACTCCCACCTACATCTTACTGGTCGGCCCGACTAGAAGGGCGTCTAGGACACCCCTAGAACGCACACAGAGCGCCGATCGGCGACCAGGACGGGTGTGTTCGCCCGAAAAGCACCTCTAAAGAGGTCTTCGGCCACACAGCGCGCCCTGAAAACGCCGCCTGCGCCCTGCCAGGGGGTCCGTGAGGGGTCAACCACCGGGGCGGCTCAACCGTACGTGTCCCGGGGGCCGCGGCCCGGCGCGTGCCGGGGGCCCTTGCGCCAGTTCGGCGCGGCGGGGCCCTGGATCTTCATCCGGCGCACGACATCGGGCCCCAGACCAGCGGCGATCTTGCCGAGCAGCTGACGCTGCAGGGTGCGCAGCTGGGTGGCCCACGCGGTCGAGCTGGCGGTCACCGTCAGCTCGCCGTCGCGCAGGCTGACCGGGGTGGCGTGCTCGGCGACCTCCGCACCGACCAGCTCGGTCCACCGCCCGAAGACCGACGCCGACACCAGCTTCTCGTTCCACCCCTGGCTGGCGGCCATCCGGGAGGCCAGCCGGCCCAGCGGCTGCGGGTCCCGGTCGTCCGCGCCGGGGCCGGACCAGCCGCGCCGGCGGGCGCCCCGGCTGGAGCGGCGCCACTTTCCGGTGGTCGCGGCCCCGGGGCGGCGACCACGGGCGGCGGCCGCCTGCTGCGCGGCCTTCAGCGCATCCCGGGCCAGGTCGGAGCCAGATGCACCGGTCCGGGTCGGCGTGTCGCCTTGCGTGTCGGAGGTCACACCGTCGACCGGCGGTTTTCGGGAACTATCCCCAGCCCTGAGGACAACCTCAGGCGACTCGCCCGGGGTGAGCGGTCTGTCGGCCGCGGCGGGCGGTCGACGGCCGTCGGCGTCCCCAGCTGTTCCGGAGTTATCCACAGTATCCACAGTGTTGTCCACACCCGCCCGTCGCGAGCTTCCCGGCTAGGCCGGGCCGCTGACCTGGCCCGATTCGATGTTGAACCAGGCACCGCGGAGTTTCTCCGGTACGTCGTCGGCCACCGCCGCGGTCACCAGCACCTGCTCGGCCCGCACCGCCAGCTCGGCGAGCGCACGCCGCCGCCGAACGTCCAGTTCGGCGAATACGTCGTCCAGCACCAGGATCGGATCGGTCGAGTCGCCGGGGTCCCCGCGCAGCAGCTCGAACGAGCCCAGCCGCAACGACAGCGCCAGCGACCACGACTCGCCGTGGCTGGCGTACCCCTTCGCCGGGCCGTCCCCGAGCCGCAGCTCCAGGTCGTCGCGGTGCGGGCCGACGAGGCAGACCCCCCGCTCGATCTCCTGCTTGCGCACCCGGCCCAGCTCGGCCAGCAGCGCCTGCTCCAGCGCGCCGGCCTCGGTGTCCACCGGCACGCCGGTCGCCTCACCCGGGGCCACGTCCGGCACGCTGCACCGGTAACGCAGCTCGATCGGCGCGGACTCCGGCGCCACCTCGGCGTACGCGTCCCGGACCGGGGCGGCCAGCTCGGCGGCCAGCCGCAACCGCCCGGCCAGCAGCGCGGCGCCGTGCCGGGCCAGGTGGCCGTCCCAGGAGTCCAGGGTGCGCAGGTCACCGGCCGCGCGCGCCGTTTTGAGCAGCGCCGAGCGCTGCCGCACCACGCGGTCGTAGTCCGACCGGATGCCCGCGAACCGGGGCCACCGGCTGACCAGCAGGTCGTCCAGGTAGCGCCGGCGCTCGCCGGGATCGCCGCGGACCAGGGCCAGGTCCTCCGGCGCGAACAGCACACTGCGCACGATGCCGAGCGCGTCCCGGGCGCGCGGCAGCGGCGCCCGGTTCACCCGCGCCCGGTTGGCCTTGCCCGGGGTGATCTCGACCTCGACCGCCAGCTCACGGCCGTCCTTGACCGCCAGGCAGCGCACCACCGCCCGGTCCGCGCCCCGGCGGATCAGCGGCGCGTCGGTGGCCACCCGGTGCGAGCCGAAGGTGGCCAGGTAGCCGACCGCCTCCATCAGGTTGGTCTTGCCGACGCCGTTGGGGCCGACCAGCACGCTCACCCCAGGGCCCAGGGTGAGCTCCGCCGCCGGCCAGGACCGGAAGTCGGTGACCGCCAGCCGGCTCAGGTACACCCGACCACCGGCAGGTCAGCTCGGGCGGGACAGGGTGCCGGACTCCGCGCCACCGTGCCGGACCGCGTGCCCACCGAACTGCTGGCGCAGCGCGGCCACGGCCTTCATCGCCGGCGAGGCGTCCTGGCGGGAGCTGTACCGGGCGAACAGCGCGGCCGAGATGGCCGGCATCGGGACCCGGAGGTCGATGGCCTCCTCGACGGTCCAGCGGCCCTCGCCGGAGTCGTCGACGTAGGCGTCCAGCTCGGCCAGGCCGGGGTCCTCGTCGAGCGCGCGGACCAGCAGGTCCAGCAGCCAGGAGCGCACCACGGTGCCTCGCGACCAGGCCTTGACCACGCCCGGCACGTCCTCGATCAGGTCCTTGGCCAGCAGCAGCTCGTAGCCCTCGGCGTAGGCCTGCATCAGGCCGTACTCGATGCCGTTGTGCACCATCTTCGCGTAGTGCCCCGCGCCGACCGGGCCGGCGTGCACGAAGCCCTCTTCGCGCGGCCCCTCGGGGCGCAGCGTGTCGAAGATCGGCAGCGCGCGCTCGACATCCTCCGGCGCGCCGCCGGCCATCAGGCCGTAGCCGACCTCCCGGCCCCAGACACCACCGGACACCCCGCAGTCGAGATAGCGCACGGACGACTTGTCGAGCAGCGCGGCGTTGAGCTGGTCGTCGGTGAACCGGGAGTTGCCCCCGTCGATCACCATGTCGCCCGCCTCGAGCAGCTCACCGAGCTGACGGATCGTGTCCCTCGTCGGGTCGCCGGCCGGCACCATGATCCAGACGGTCCGTGGCGCGGCCAGTGACTTCACCAGCTCGGCCAACGACGACACGTTGGTGGCGTCGGAATGCGGGTCGTAACCGACCACGTCGTGCCCGCCCGTCCGGAGACGTTCGGCCATGTTGCCGCCCATGCGACCAAGGCCAACCAGCCCAAGCTGCATTACCGCTCCCATCGCGATTGCCCAGCCGTATGTGTGCCCCGCAGCGCCGCCGGGTGGGCGACCGCCGGCGAGCTATCCCGGCAACCGTACCGGCATCAGCAGGTGCACGTACCCCGACGCGTTGCCGGGTTTCGCGGCGGTCGCATCCTCACCCGTAACGGGCCTCGCCAATGCGGGCCGGCTGGGCGTGGTGAAGCCCAGGTGGGCGCGCTCGGTGTGCAGCGCGTTCAGCCCGTCGAGCAGGTATCCGGGGTTGAAGGCAATGGTCAGGGGCTCGCCGTCGAGCTCGCAGCTGAGCTGTTCCTCAGCGCTGCCCTCGTCGTCGCCACCGGCGGTGAGCCGCAGTGAACCTTCGGTGAACTCCATGCGTACCTGCGCGCCCCGGTCCGCGACGAGGGAGACGCGCTTGATCGCCTCGACCAGCGGGGCGATCTCCAGGATGGCCGCCGAGGTGTGCTCGGTGGGCAGCAGCTGGCGGTACTTGGGGAACTCCGCGTCCAGCAGGCGGGTGGTGGACTGCCGTCCGTTGCCGGAGAGGCCGAGCATGCCGTCCCGGTCCGCCAGCGCGAGCTGCACCGCGTCCTTGCCGGTCAGCGTCTTCGCCGCATCGGCCAGCGTGCGGGCCGGCACCAGCACGGCGGTGCTCAGCCCGGCGTCGCCCGGCTCCCACTCCAGCTCGCGGACCGCCAGCCGGAACCGGTCGGTGGCCGCCATGGTCAGCTTGGCGCCCTCGATCTCCAGCCGGATCCCGGTCAGCATCGGCAGCGTGTCGTCCCGGCCGGCGGCCACCGCGACCTGCGTGACGGCCTCGGCGAACACGTCCGGGCGAACCGAGCCGGCCAGCTGTGGCATGTCGGGCAGTTTCGGGTAGTCCTCGACCGGCATGGTCGGCAGGCTGAACCGGGCGGGACCGCAGGTGATCGTGGCCCGGGAGCCGTCCACCGCGATGTCCACAGGGTGCGCCGGCAGCGCCTTGGTGATGTCGGCGAGCAGCCGGCCCGACACGAGCGCCCGGTCCGCCGAGCCCACCGAGGCGTCGACCTCGACCCTGGCGGACACCTCGTAGTCGAAGCCGGAGATGGTCAGGGACTGGCCCTCGGCACCGGTACCTGCCTCGAGCAGCACCCCACCGAGCACCGGGACCGGCGGCCTGGCCGGCAGGCTGCGTGCCACCCAGGCAACTCCGTCGGCCAACGCGTCTCGTTCGACCCGGAACTTCATGGCGGACCTCTTCACCCCATCGACCAGTTACGGCCAGTGACTCCGCGGCCGGCTCGATCCACAGGCTGGCGGGAGCGGCGCGGCTTTCGTAGGGGCTCAACCGTAGAGCCTGGGCTCGGACGGCCCGACGCCGGGCATGCCGATGGGCCCGGTGCACGGTCCTGTCGTGATCAAGGCGGTGGTGCCGGACACCGCTGGGACGGCGGGCGCGCCGATCACTCGTGCACAGCGTGGTTTCTGTATTTAGTCCTTGGGGAAAAGAAATACAGTCGTAGCAGTAAGGGGTGTGGATACTGGGGATGCACGCCATATCCGCTGGTCACTTGGCGCGTCGCGATGGGGACAACTGAGCGGTCCGCCTGCGGACAGCTCGAGGGGGTCGGTGGACAACTCCCCGGGCACCCCCAGGTTGTCCCCGTCCGCCCCCAATTCACCCCCAGTCCGTCCACGGGTTGCGGCCGAGTAGTCCACTGGGTAGTCGGCGAATGCGCCAGCGGCGTTACGCCGAATCGCCGAGGAACCATCCACAGAGTTATCCCCAAGTGTGGGTGGAGGGTTCGGCATACTCACGCAGCGCGACGGCCGTCCTGGCCTTCGGCAAGCCCGTGTCGAGTCTCAACCAACGCGGTCGAGTGGTACCGCGGGGTTAGCTCGATTACTCCGTGTGGTGAACGGGGGGTGAACTCAGGACCGTGCGCGCTGCTTGATACGGGCGGTCAGCTCCTGGACCTGCTCGAACGTCTTGCGGCGCTGCGCGATCTCGTTACGGATCTTCTTGTCCGCGTGCATCACGGTGGTGTGGTCCCGACCGCCGAAGGTCTGCCCGATCCGGGGCAGCGACAGGTCCGTGAGCTCCCGGCACAGGTACATCGCGATCTGTCTGGCCTGGGCGAGCGCTTTGGTCTTGCCGGGCCCGCACAGCTCGTCCATGGTCAGGTCGAAGTACTCGGCGGTCACGGCCATGATCGTCGGCGCGGTGATCTCCGGGGACTGCGAGTCCGGGATCAGGTCGCGCAGCACGATCTCGGCCAGCTGGGTGTCAACCGGCTGTCGGTTGAGCGAGGCGAACGCGGTGACCCTGATCAGGGCGCCCTCCAGCTCGCGGATGTTGCGCTCCACCCGGGCGGCGATGAACTCCAGCACCTCGGCCGGCGCGGCCAGCCGGTCCTGGGCGGCCTTCTTGCGCAGGATGGCGATCCGGGTCTCCAGCTCGGGCGGCTGGATGTCGGTGATCAGTCCCCACTCGAACCGGGTGCGCATCCGGTCCTCGAGGGTGGCCAGCTGTTTCGGCGGCCGGTCACTCGACACCACGATCTGCTTGTTCGCGTTGTGCAGCGTGTTGAAGGTGTGGAAGAACTCCTCCTGGGTGCCTTCCTTGCCCTCCAGGAACTGGATGTCGTCCACCAGCAGCACGTCGACGTCCCGGTAGCGGCGCTGGAACGCCACCTTGCGGTCGTCGCGCAGGCTGTTGATGAAGTCGTTGGTGAACTCCTCGGTGGAGATGTAGCGCACCCGCATGCCCGGGAAGAGCCGCTGCGCGTAGTGCCCGACGGCGTGCAGCAGGTGCGTCTTGCCCAGGCCGGACTCGCCCCAGATGAACAGCGGGTTGTACGCGCGGGCCGGCGCCTCGGCGACCGCGACGGCGGCCGCGTGGCTGAACCGGTTGGAGGCGCCGATCACGAACGTGTCGAAGGTGTACTTCTCGTTCAGCCGGCTGTTCAACCGGGCCTGCGCGCCGCCCTGACCGCCCTGGCCCGAGCCGCCGGAGTTGTTCGACCCGCCCTGCGCCGAGTAGGTCGGCCAGTTCTCCGGCTGCGGCGGGGTCTCCCTCGGGCCGCCGGGCGGCGGGCCGGACTGGCCCGGGTGGCCCGTCTGGTTCGGGTGGCCCGCCGGGTTCGGGTGATTGCTCCAGTCCCGGGTCGGCGCGGCGTCAAGGCCGGTGAGGTCGGGCTGCGTGCCGAGCCGGTCGTCCTGCTGGTGGTACGGCCCGTTCGGCCCGAGGCCGGGGCGGCCGCCGAGGTCCGGGCCGACGGCGTAGCGCGGCCGCTGCTCGGAGTCGTAGCGCTCGTCGGGGCGGTCCTGGGCGCGGGGCACCTCGGTGCCGCTGGCCGCCGCGGCCGGGTCGACCACCACCGCCAGCGTGACCGAGGTACCGAGGTGCCGACCGAGCGCCTCGCTGATCGGCCGGCGCAGGATCCGCTCGATGGCGTCCTTGGCGAACTCGGTCGGCGCGGCGAGCAGCGCTGTGTCGTCCAGCAGGCCGAGTGGCCTGGTCAGTCGCAGGAAGGCGCGCTGCTGTGCGGAGAGTGCGGCGCCGGGCGCGGTCGAGTCGGTCGTGCCGCCGTCCCGGGCCTGGCAAAGGTCGGCGACGACCCGCTGCCAGACCTCCCCGAGACCGTTCGCCTGGTCGGCCATCGCGCGGCGCTCCCCCTTCGATCTTTTCCCTTGTCAAACACCGATGTCAGCGGTGCCGTCCACAGGGTTATCCACACCTGTGCGCGGGACGGTACGCGGGGAGGAGGCGCGGGTGTCGGGGCACCCCCGGAGCCGGAGCGCCCGGTCAGGCCACTTCCCCCGGGTCGAAGCACGGAGCACGGCACGCTAACAAGGCCCTCATCCGCTCACAAGCCGCAGTTCGGCCGCACCGGGGAGTTTGGAGGGGCGGCGCGCGGGCCGGTGGCCGGGTCTGTCGGATGGCCCGGTATGTGGTCTGCTTGTGCTCCGCGCCCCGGTCGGTCTGGCCCGGTCCGGTACTCGCGGCGTCGATCGCGGTGCGTGTTCGGGTCGACACGGGCGGTGAGCTCGACCAATCCGGGGCACCCGGTTTGACCACCCGAAAGCGCGCTGCGTACCCTGGACGTAACCGCGCCGCGAGCCGGCGCGCTGTGCCATGCAGTCATCCGGTCACTCCACCCAGGAGAGACCGGCGTGGTCCGTCGAACGACGGCGTATGCACAGACCAACTCGCCGTTGAACGGGAGAACCGCGAAGTGAGCAAGGGCAAGCGCACCTTTCAGCCGAACAACCGCCGTCGTTCGCGTACCCACGGCTTCCGGCTCCGGATGCGGACCCGCGCCGGCCGGGCGATCCTGGCCGCGCGGCGCCGTAAGGGCCGGGAGAAGCTCTCCGCCTGACCGGCCGCGACAGACGGTGCTTCCGGCGGCAGCCCGGTTGACCCACCGGGACGATTTCTCCACGGTGATCCGGCATGGACGCCGTGCCGGGCGCACACTGGTTGTGATGCATGTTCTCGTGCCGGACCAGGTCCAGGGCGGTGTCGCTCCGGAGTCGCCGGTTTCTGGCGCCCCGGTCCGGCAACCCGCCTCGATACCCGGCTGTCCTCAGGTCGGGCTCGTGGTGAGTAAGGCCGTCGGCGGTTCGGTCGTCCGGCACCGGGTGGCCCGCCGGATCCGGCACGTGATGCGGGATCGGCTGGACCGGCTGCCGCCGGGTACCCGGTTGGTGGTCCGCGCGCTGCCGAAGTCCGCCTCGGCTGACTCCGCTCGGCTCGGCTCGGACATCGACCGGGCCCTGCGCACGGTGTTGCCCAGCACGGACCGATCGTGAGTGGCGCACCGGTCCGCCGGCGCACCTGGAGCGTGGCCGCCCGATGAACGGCGAGGCGGACAGCGTGGACCGGTCCGGCGAGGCGCCCCGGGTGTCCCCGCTCGCCTGGCCGATGATCCTGCTGGTCCGGGTGTACCAGCGGGTGATCTCGCCGGTGCTGCCGCCGAGTTGCCGGTTCTACCCGAGTTGTAGTGCATATGCGGTCGAGGCACTGCAGGTGCACGGCCTGGTCCGGGGCAGCGCTCTGACGGTGTGGCGGTTGCTGCGCTGCGCGCCCTGGCACCCTGGAGGTGTCGACCCCGTGCCACCCCGACGAACACGCGCCACCGAGGAGCGAGCACCGTGCTGAACTTCATCTACTACCCGGTCTCGTGGATCCTCTGGTTCTGGCACGAAGTCTTCGGCTTTGTCTTCGGTCCGTCCACCGGTGTGGCCTGGGCGCTCGCCGTGGTCTTCCTGGTCTTCACGCTGCGGGCGCTGCTCTACAAGCCGTTCGTGCACCAGGTGCGGTCCATGCGCAAGATGCAGGAGTTCGCGCCGGAGATCCAGAAGCTGAAGAAGAAGTACGGCAACGACAAGCAGAAGCTCGCCGCCGAGATGCAGAAGCTGCAGAGCGAGCACGGGGTCAACCCGGTCGGTGGCTGTCTGCCGATGCTGATCCAGGTCCCGGTGTTCATCGGCCTGTTCCACGTACTGCGCGAGTTCCAGCCTTACAAGATGGAGAACTACGTCTTCGACCGCGCGGACGTGGTGTCGTTCAACGACGCCAGCCTGTTCGGCGCGAAGCTCGGGGCGTCGGTGGTCCCCTACCACGGCGCGCTGCCGCTGGCGGACTACAACACCACGATCCCGCAGATGCTGGTCGTGATGATCCCGCTGATGATCATGGCTGGCCTCTTCACCCACATCACCGCGCGGCACTCGGTGGCCCGGCAGACCGAGGCGCAGCTGGCCAACCCGCAGTCGGCGATCATGAACAAGCTGACCCTGTACGTGTTCCCGATCGGTGTTGTGGTCGGTGCTCCGTTCCTGCCGCTGGCCATCCTGTTCTACTGGGTGTCCAACAACCTCTGGACGCTCGGCCAGCAGCGGATCGTCTACAACAAGATCGACCGCGAAGAGGCCGAGAAGGTCGTGAAGAAGGTCGAGACGCAGCGGACCCTGGCCCCGAAGGTCGGCCAGAAGCCCGACCCGGACGCGCGCCAGAAGAAGCCCGGCGCCAAGCCGATCACCCCCGGCTCGGCCGGCAAGACGGGCGGCGCGACCGCGAACGGCACTCCGAAGGTCAACGGCTCGAACGGCGACTCGGCGAAGTCGAACGGCGGCACGGTGGCTAACGGCAGCCCGGCGGGTAGCAGCTCTGGTGAGGGTGCTGGCTCTGCCGGGAGCACTGGCGGGCAGCGCAACGGTCGGCCGTCCGCGCCGACCAAACGGACCCGAAAGCGATAGCCGCACTGGCCGCGCGCGGACCGAATCGCGCCCAGGCAGAGCGGACCAATCAACACCGGCGGGCGGCCGGTAGCGTCGTGCGAAATGTGTGGGAGAGGAGCAACCGTGGCGAACACCGCACAGGCTGACCAGGCGGACCAGCCAGCGACCGGCGAGGCACCTGCCGGTTCTGGTTCGACCTCGCAGGAGCTGCTGATCAAGGAAGGCGACGTCGCGGCCGACTACCTCGAGCGGCTGCTCGATGTGCTCGACTACGACGGCGACCTGGACATCGACGTCGATGCGGGCCGCGCGGTGGTCAGCGTGGACGGCGGCGAGGACCTCGACCGACTCGTGGGCGACCGCGGTGCCGGCCTCGAGGCGCTGCAGGAGCTCACCCGGCTCGCCGTGCAGCAGGCCACCGGTACGCGCAGTCGCCTCATGCTCGACATTGCCGGCTGGCGGGTCGCTCGGCGCGCCGAGCTCGCCGAACTGGGCAAGCAGACCGCTCAGGACGTAATCAACTCCGGCGAGCCCGTGCGGCTGCGGCCGATGACGCCGTTCGAGCGCAAGGTCGTGCACGACGCCGTCGCCGGTATCCGTGGCGTCTTCTCCGAGAGTGAGGGCGAGGACCCGCGTCGTCGCGTGGTGGTGTTCCCGCGTCCCTGAGTGGTCGCGCCGATGGCTCGATGTTTCACGTGAAACATGTGTCGCGCAGCGCCCGTCTGGTTCGGTGATCTCCTTGATCGCCAGCCGGCGGGCGCTGTTGTTTTGTGAGGCTAGGTGGTCGGCGTGACTGGCCGGCTGGCGTCGGCTCGGGTCTGACCGGCTGGCGGTGGCTGGGGCTGGTGTGGGGCGCTCGCTACGGAGTCGGCCGGTGGCGTGGGTGCTTGGTGTCTCGTGGCTTGCGGCGGTGGGCGCTGGCTGGCTGGGTGGTTGACGCGTGGTGGTCGGGCGCGTCTTGGTTTTGGTGACGGGGTTCCGTTCGCGGGTCGTGTGGCCGGTGGTAAGGCGACTGGCGGCGAGTCGTTGACAGTGACCGGCGGTCGGCGGGGATGTGGGCGCTGGCGCGCTACTTGGTGATCTTCTCTGTCGCTGCGGCTTGCCTCCCCCGCTGTGCTTGTCGCGGGAAATGGGCGTGTCAGATTCGACTTGTCGCGTCTCATTGGCACGACAAGTCGGGCAATCGGACCGGCCCGTGCGGCGCCCCGAATCCCCGTCGGTTGACTGCTGACCGCGCGGCTGGGCCGAACTCCTGGTGGCCGACTCCTGGTGGCCGCACGACTGCCGATGACTGACTCCTGGTGGCCGCACGGCTGCTGACTGCTGACCGCCGATTGCGGACTGCTGGGTACCTGGCGCCTGGAGACGGGCGCCTGGTTTGCGGCGGCTGGTGGCCCGATGGCTGGTGGTGAGAGACAGCTGGTGACTGGCCGCTGGTGACTGGCCGCTGGTGACTGGCTGTTGGCGACTGACTGTTGGCGACTGACTGTTGGCGATCGACTGCCGGCGACTGGCTGCCGGTGGCTGGCTGCTGGCCATCGACTGCGGGTGGCTCGCCGCGGGCGACTGACGCGGGTGGCCGTCTGCTGGCGATCGACTGCCGGTTGTCCATGGCTCTCCGGTACAGCACGATTCACGGGACCCGGGGTGGCGAGCAGGCTCAGTCACATGTCGGACCGGTGTTCCCGGGCCGGCCCCAGACCCCTCGAGTGGCTCGCCTCGCTGGAGCGGCGCCCCACCCAGTCGCGCCCGTCATGCCCGCAGGCACCTGTCGTGGGAAGAAGACACGACAGGTCACCGACTCCGCCCCACTTGTCGTGGGAAATAGGCACGACAAGTCCCACCTGTCGTGACCTTTAGCCACGACAAGTCGGAGGCTCGGGGTGACTTGTCGCGGGAAGAGGGCGCGACAGGTGCGATTCGGCTTGGTCGGTGGGTGCGACGCGTCCGCTACTCCGTCGAACTGTCGGGTGGGGTATCGCGCCGGGGAGTCGCCGACACCGCGCCTGTTCGGCGGGGACTGGCGAGCTGTCCGGCGAACTCGGCTCGGTTCGGGCTGACAGGTGGGTCGGATGTCCCGCATCGTTCCCAGCGGCGGCTGCCGCGAGATCGTTGGCCGACGCCAACCAGGGGCCGCCTGGCGTAGTTGTGTGGCGCCCGCGGTTCGGGGCTACTCGGGAATTGGGTGCTCACTGGAGGAGGCTCACGAGCCGCGCGGATCGGAGTGCGGCGGCGGAGCCACTCGGTGCCAGTGGTCGGCCATGCGGGCAAAGCGGTCGCTGCGATGTCGGCGGCCAACGCGAGGGATGTTCCGGCGGATTGGCCAGCTGGCGCGGATAGGCGGGCAATCGCCGGGCCGGGCCCGCCCGACGAAGGTTGAGCGGCATGGCTGGCTGGCCCCTGGACGGCCGATCTGGCGCTGGTGTTGAACGTGAAGGAACCTCGGTCGACCCGGTCAGCCGACACAACTCGACGCTCGAGTGGCCAGCCGTCAGGCGCGGACCGAAAAGCGGCCGAGCCGGGTCGGTGGCGATGATGGACACCGGCGGACCAACTGCCGCGAGACGACGTCCAGGCCGAGTTGGGCCGGTCGGCCTGACCGAGTCTCCGGCGGGCTGGCGCGAGATCGCGGTTCGGCGACCTGGGTCCGCTCGAGGGAGCGACGGTACGGCGAGCCGCGCCGACTTGGGCCGGTCGATACTCGACCGCCTGTGGCAGGTGCCGCGAACCGAGTCCAGGCAGAGCTGGGCCGGCGACCTGACCGATACTTGATACCCCGGCGCCGTTGGTACGAGGTGACTGCGTGGTGACTCGGTCGGCTGATAGGGACCGAGGGTGAGCCGAGCTGACCGCGCTGCTTCGCCGACAGTCGACGGCCGGGTCCGCCGGTGTGAAACGACGGCGCGATGAGGTCGATCTATGCGAACCAACCGGCATCCGGGGGCGAGGTGAGCCCGATCCGCGCCGACGTTCGGCGGCCCACATCGGATGACGCGCCGCGACTTCCAGGCGGGCTGAGCCTGGCCGATGTCCGGCGGACCGGGACAACGGCGAGCGCGCGACGATGCCTGGTGTCCTGAGTCGGAGGTTCGCGTCGGATGCGGCCTCAGCACCTCCGACTCAAGACACCAGGGCGACGCGGGCTGCTTGCCCCGATCGGCGAGTGCCTGGGCTGTCGATGTGTGCGCGATCCGGGCGGGCCCGAACTAACGAAGTGTCCGGGGTGTACGGGGCCGGCCGACCTGCCTCACGCAACGCGCGCTGCCGGATGCCGTCCGGCTGAGCCGACCGTCCCACCTGTCGCGGGAATTAGGCACGACAAGATCGACTTGGCGTGCCCAATAGACGCGACAGGTCGGCCTGTGGGCGTGAACGTCACCAGTGCCGCCCGGGTCTGACAGTTGGCACCTGTGCGGTCATCCGACCGCTCGGTACCGGGCGGTCGGATCCTGTCGCGGATGCCGGTGGAGAGCGTGCCGGGATTGGCAGCGGCACGCTGGCAACGGCCCCAGCGGTGCGGTTGTGGCGCCAGAGCGGCGTGGCGACGCGCAGCGGTTGTGGTCGGCTATCGCGGGGTGATCGAATCCCCGCGTCCTCGGTCAGCCGACCGCCATCGCCGGTCGGTGGAGCAGGTGCGCTACAGACGGCTGGCCGAACCACGGCAGATCCTCAAGGGCGAATCGAACTGTGTCCACCCAGCTGAGCCGATCAGCGCCCGGATGCCCGCTTGGGCAGGTCCGACCGCCAGGAGCCGCCCGGTCGCACCTAGTGCTCCGGCCGGCCGCCGGCGGCTACCTCGGCTCCCTGAACAGGCCGTGGCTCGCGTTGTTGTCGGCTTGCGCGGTTACGATCGACACGCGACCGGGACCGGCGATCCGACCGCCGTGCGCGCGCTGCGGTCCACCCGTACCCGGCGGCGGGGCATGGTCGGGTGGGCGCTCATACTCGGTGGTATCGCGGCAAGCATCGGCGATCCGCCGGCGTTTCCCGCGCGTGGAATCGCGGCCGTCCGGTGTCTGAAGTCGACCGCCATGACGCGGCTGCGTGCGGCGGGGCCGATCGCCGCCGGCTGGTCGGCATTGGGCGATCGACCGGCAGCTAACGCTGCCTCGGCGGGACTGACAGATCAAACTTGTACGGCGGGCGGTGACCCGCGGCAGCCCAACCGGGATCGACCGGCGGCGAACCAGAACGTGGGGAGGACGGCCGTGACAGGCTCGGTGTCCAGTGGTGAGTCGGCGATGCAGGCGGAACCGGCCGACCCGAGCGCTCCGACACCAGATCTGGTCGCGGCGAACGAGTCACAGTCGCACGGCTCGACCGAGGGTGTCGGCGAGCGGGATCCGTTGGCGGTGGCCGCCGTGCTGTTCGGCGACCGGCTGGAGTTCGCGCAGCGTTACGTCGACATGCTCGCGGATACCGGCGTCACGCACGGGCTGATCGGGCCGAAGGAGGGCGATCGGGTCTGGCAGCGGCACGTGCTCAACTGCGCGGTGCTGGCCGAACTTGTCGAGCCGGGAGCTCGGGTGCTGGACATGGGCTCCGGCGCCGGTCTGCCTGGCATCCCGCTCGCGCTGGCCCGCCCGGATCTGGAGATCGTGTTGCTCGAGCCGCTGGCGCGGCGGGTCGACTGGCTGCGCACCGTGCTGGGCGAGCTCGAGCTACCGGTCAACGTCGTCCGAGGTCGCGCCGAAGACGCCATGGTGCGGAAGCAGTGGGGTGGCGCCGACGTGGTGACCGCCCGGGCCGTCGCGCCGCTCGCTCGACTGTCCGGTTGGGGGCTGCCGTTGCTGCGGCCCGGCGGTCGACTTCTTGCGATTAAAGGTGCGTCGGCAACCGATGAAGTGATTCGTGACCGTGACGCCGTCCGCGGCTTTGGAGGGTCGGCCCCGCACGTGGTCCAATGCGGGGGCACGCACGTCGATCCGCCGACCACTGTGGTCGTCGTGGAACGGACGGCGAGCCGGAGTGGCACCCGGCAAGCCCGACGAGCAAGGGGACGGCAAGGATGAGCGTGTGGTTGCCCCCGGACGGCGGGCAAGAGTTCGACGCTGGGCCGAGCGGTCGCCCCCACGATCACGGCCAGGTTCGAAACCCCGATGTTTCACGTGAAACGTTCGCCCTCGACCCGGCCGTCCCGGCGGGCGATCAGAGCACGCAGCACGGCGTCCGGCCCGAGGCCGGCGCTCCCAAATCGTCATCGGAGGCGTGGATGTGGACTCCCATCGCTGAGGAGGCCGAGCGGGCCGCTCGAGTGCTACACCCGAACGGCCCGTCGATGCCGAGACCAGCGCAGCGACGGATCCTGACCATTGCGAACCAGAAGGGCGGCGTCGGCAAGACCACGAGTGCGGTGAACCTGGCCGCGGCGCTCACCTCGTACGGCATGCGCGTGCTCGTGATCGACCTCGACCCGCAGGGCAACGCGAGCACCGCGCTCGGCGTGGAGCACACGAGCGGTACCCCGTCGGTGTACGAATGCCTGCTCGGTGAGATTGCCTTGACCGACGCCGCCGTACCCAGCACGCAGTCCCCCGACCTGCTCTGTGTGCCGGCCACCATCGACCTTGCCGGCGCGGAGATCGAGCTCGTCAGCATGGTCGCCCGCGAGCAGCGGCTCAAGCAGGCGCTGGCTCCGCACGTGCTCGACGAGTTGGACGTCGACTACGTACTGGTCGACTGCCCGCCCTCACTCGGCCTACTCACGGTCAACGCGCTCGTGGCGACCTCCGAGGTGCTCATCCCCATCCAGTGCGAGTACTACGCGCTGGAGGGCCTGGGACAGCTGCTGAACAACATCGAACTCGTCCGGGCGCACCTGAACCGCGACCTGTACGTCTCCACCATCCTGCTCACCATGTACGACGGGCGGACCAAGCTCGCCGACCAGGTCACCACCGAGGTGCGCAAGCACTTCGGCGAGCGGGTGCTGCGCACGGTGATCCCCCGCAGCGTGAAAGTGTCCGAGGCGCCCGGTTTCGGACAGACCGTGCTCGCCTATGACCCAGGTTCACGTGGCGCGATGAGCTACATGGACGCGGCCCGCGAGATGGTGGCGGCACAGCGCGCCGCGGAGTCCGGTCAGTGAACACTCGAAAAGGGGGTCTCGGACGCGGTCTGGCCGCGCTGATCCCCACCGCGCCACCGGAGGGGCCGCCCACGCCCGGCGGCCCGTCCGGTGACCGCTACCCCCTCACCGGCGCTCCCCCGGCCGACGGGTCGGGCACTGAGGCAGTCGGCGGCACGGTCGCCGGCGCGAGCTACCGCGAGCTGGCCACCACCTCCATCGTGCCGAACCCGCAGCAGCCGCGGCGCGCGTTCGACGAAGAGGCCCTCACCGAGCTGACCCACTCCATCAAGGAGTTCGGTCTACTGCAGCCGATCGTGGTCCGCCAGGTCGGCCCCGACCAGTACCAGCTGATCATGGGCGAGCGGCGCTGGCGGGCCGCCCAGCAAGCCGGCCTGGACCGGTTGCCGGCGATCGTCCGGGAGACCGAGGACGACGCCCTGCTGCGGGACGCGCTGCTGGAGAACATCCACCGCGTCCAGCTCAACCCCTTGGAAGAGGCAGCTGCCTACGAGCAACTGCTGGCCGAGTTCGGCGTGACCCACGAACAGCTCGCTGACCGGATCGGCCGCAGCCGCCCCGTAGTCACCAACATGATCCGCCTGCTCCGGTTGCCGGTCGCGGTCCAGCGCCGGGTTGCCGCCGGCGTGTTGTCCGCGGGCCACGCCCGGGCGCTACTCGGCCTGGACGACATCTCCCGGCAGGAGGAGCTGGCCGCCCGAGTGGTGGCCGAGGGCATGTCGGTGCGCGCCACCGAGGAGGCGGTCACGCTCGCCAAGCGTGAGCCGGAGCGCAAGGCTTCCGCCGCCCCTCGCAAGACCGAGCGACCGCCAGAGGTGGATCAAGTGGCCGACCGCCTGTCGGATGCTTTTGACACTCGCGTCAAAGTTGAGCTCGGCCAGCGCAAGGGCAAGATCGTTGTGGAGTTCGGATCGCTGGACGATTTGGAGCGCATCATCCGGCTGATGGGGCAAGGGGACTGAGGTAACCCATTCAGCCCACCAGCGTTGCGTACAGGGCCCGCTGAGAGCGTCCCTGCGTCGCTCGTGGAAGGACGGGTGAGCGAGGGGCTGGGGTTCGCTGAAATCTCCGTAAACAGGCCCAGCTGGCCGCTGGAGCGACTGGCGACCTAAAGTCTCCCCGCATCACGCTCGAAAGCCGCGCGGGGCCGTGGTGGCCGCTCGGGATCGTTCACGGCGACTGGGAGCTGGTCGAGTCTCGACTCGTCGTTGGAAATGCACGCGACAAGTGCGACTTGTCGCGTCGAGAGGACCCGACAAGTCGGACAGGCGGTCGCGGCACGCGCCGCGAGTACGAGAGGCCTGCGGCCACCCCGTTTCTCACGTGACCGGGGACGGCGGGCATGGCGACTTGTCGGGTGAAGAAGGCGTGACCAGTGGCACCTGACGCGTGAAATAGACCCGACAAGTCGGATGGATGGGGTGGCCAGGTGGGGCCGCGGCCACGTGCCACCGGGCGACCACGTAGGACGGCGGCTATGCGAACGGTGGCCACGTGCCACCGCCGACGACCACGTAGGACGGCGGGCATGCGGACGGTGGCCACGTGAGCGGGCGGCGGGGTGAGGCTGGACGGCGGCCACATGAACGGTTGCCACGTAGGGGGCGGCGGGGTGAGGCGGTCATGTGGGCGCGGCGGCCATCGACGCGGGCGGCCAATCCGGAGCTGACGATGTGACCGCGGCCAGCAGGCGCGGCGGCCATCGGACGCTGTGGCCAGTTGGCGCGCGGTCACCGGATGCCGCGGCCAGCAGGTGTGGTGCCACAGCAGATGCGGCGGTCACGTGGTGCGGCGGTCACGTGGGCGGCGGTCACGAGATGCGGCGGCCGTCCGCGGGTGTGGCCGGCTTGGGGGCGGTGGCCGGTCACGGCGGGGGTCGGGTGGAACCTGGCCGCGCGGTCAGGTGACCAGTGGGTCGATGGCCGCTGAGGCGGCGGGGCCGAGCCGGGGGTGGTCACGCGGCCAACCGCTGTGGCCGCGGCCGGTCGGGTTCGGACAGGGCGAGCACCCATCACCAGATTGACCGACCTGTTCCGGTCAGTACAGCTAGCCGCGGCGGATGGCTTCGTCGATCAGGCCGCTGAAGAGTTGGCCCAGGTGTTCGCCGGCGGCGGCGGCCGCGGTGGGGAGCAGCGAGGTCTCGGTGAGCCCCGGGCTGACGTTGACCTCCAGCACGTGCACGGCGCCGTCCTCGGTGACGATCGCGTCGGTGCGGGACAGGTCGCGCAGCCCGAGTAGGCGGTGCGCGTCCAGGGCGACCTGCTCGGCGGCCCGCTGGACCGACTCCGGCAGCCGGGCGGGGCAGTGGAACGTCGTCGCACCCGGGGTGTACCGCGCGGTGTAGTCGTACACGCCGCCCTTGGCGCAGATCTCCACCACCGGCAGCGCCCGAGGTTCGGGGTCGGCGCAGACCGAGATGGCCACCTCGGTCCCGGTCACGAACCGCTCGGCCAGCACCGCGTTGCCATAGGCCAGGCAGTCGACCATGGCCGCCGGCAGGTCCTCGGCGGTCCGTACCACCTGCGTGCCCAGCGCGGAGCCGCCCTGATCCGGCTTGATCATCAGCGGCACGCCGAGCCGCGCCACCATCGCGGCCAGGACGGCGCGCGCGCCGAGCTCGCGGAACGTGGCGTGCGGCAGCACCACCCAGTCCGGCGTGGTCAACCCGGCCCTGGCCAGCTCCGCCTTCGCGGTGGGCTTGTCCCAGGCCCGCCGGCAGGCCCGCGAGTCGGCGCCCACGAACGGCACGCCGAGCATCTCGAGCACCGCCTGCACCGAGCCGTTCTCACCCTCACCGCCGTGCAGCGCGACAACGACGGCCTCGGGGCGCTCGGCGCGCAGCCGGTCCAGCAGCGTGGCGTCGGCGTCCCACTCGTAGACGACCGTGCCCACGTCGCGCAGCTCGGTGGCCAGCCGCCGGCCGGAGCGCAGCGATACCTCCCGCTCGGCGGAGAGGCCTCCGGCCAGCACGGCTACCGTTCGCTCACCCACCCGGCCATTCTGCGCCCCGCCGGGTGGCCGGCGCTCAGGTGGTGTCCGGTGACGGTGTCTGCGGCCCGCGCCGCGCCGCGCTGCCGCCGACCGACCGAGTGGCCGCTCGGTCCGGCGTGCCGAACGTGTGCAGCACCTCGAGCTCGGCGTTCAGCACTCCGGCCAGCCGCCGCACGCCCTCGGTGATCCGCTCCGGCGTCGGGTAGCAGTAGGACAGCCGCAGCTGCCGGCTGCCGAGGCCGTCGGCGTAGAAGCCGGTACCGGACGCGTAGGCCACCCTGGCGCGCACCGCCCGGGGCAGCATCGCCTTGGTGTCCACGCCGGCCGGCACGGTCAGCCACACGTAGAAGCCGCCGTCCGGGTGGGTCCACCGGCAGCCGTCCGGCAGGTACGTGCCGAGCGCGGTGAGCATCGCGTCGCGGCGCTCCCGGTACATCTCGCGGAACGACTTGACCTGGCCGCGCCAGTCGTGCGCCGCCAGGTACCGGGACACCATCATCTGGTTGAACGTGGGCGGGCAGAGCGTGGCCGACTCGGCGGCCAGCACCAGCTTGTCGCGCACCGAGGGCGGCGCCAACGCCCAGCCGACCCGCAGCCCGGACGCGAACGTCTTCGAGAACGAGCCGAGGTAGATCACGTTGTCCGGGTCCATCGAGCGCAGCGCCGGGTAGGTCTGACCGTCGAAGCCGAGCAGGCCGTACGGGTTGTCCTCGACCACCAGTACGTCGTAGCGGCGGCACAGCTCGAGGATCTCCGCGCGGCGGGACACGGCGAGCGTCACACCGGCCGGGTTGTGGAAGTTCGGCACCGTGTACAGGAACTTCGCCCGCCGGCCGGCCGCCGCGAGCCGCTCCAGCGCCTCGGCCAGCGAGGCCGGCACCAGGCCGTCGTCGTCCATGGCCACGTGCAGCACCTGCGCCTGGTACGCGGCGAACGAGCCGAGCGCGCCGACGTAGGACGGCCCCTCGGCGAGCACGATGTCGCCGGGGTCACAGAAGATCCTGGTCACCAGGTCCAGCGCCATCTGCGAGCCGACCGTGACCACCACGTCGTCGGCGTGCGCCCGGATGCCCTCGGCGGCCATCACCTCGGTGATCTGCTCGCGCAGCAGCGGCACGCCCTGGGCCGAGCCGTACTGCAGCGCGACCTGGCCGTCCTTGGCGATCAGCTCGGCGACCTCGGTGGCCAGCGTGTCCAGCGGCAGGGCGGCCAGGTTCGGCATGCCACCGGCCAGCGACACCACCTCGGGCCGGCTGGCCACCGCGAACAGCGCACGGATCTCGGACGCGGTCATGCCGTCGGTCCGGGAGGCGAAGCGGTCCGCCAGATCGGGCACGCCGCCCGTCGCGCGCACAGCGGGAGCCGCCACCGGTGCCTCCGCCGCCACGGGAGCCACGGGAGCGGCCCCTGCCACAGGGGCTCCCGGTGCCACAGGGGCCGCCGGGCCGGGTTCGGGCAGGGCAGATCGGGACTCGGGTGCCGGCGAGGCGGCGGCCGAAGGGGGCACGCTGACGCTCCGGGGATCGCGGTGGGCGAAGCTCGGTCACCCGTGAGTGTAGGCGAGGCCCCGATCGGGCCAACCCTTCGCCGATGTTCACCGACCGGCCGCGGACCTATGGGTTCCGATCCCTTCCTGGATCGATCTATCCTCGGCAAAGGGCGCTGGACACCAGCGTCCTGCGAGCCTTGGCCGGTCACCCGACGCCGTGGAGGTCCGAAGCACGTGGGGTCTGTGACCGGTATCACGCTCGACAACATCGACGAGCTGCCGAAGCGCTGCCGACGCTGCGTCTTCTGGGAGTTGTCCGAACACGCCGGCGAGCAGGCCGCGGAGTACGGCAATCTCGAGCTGGAGAAGGAAGCCTGGCTGTCCAGCACGCTGCTCGAGTGGGGCTCCTGCGGCAAGATCGTCCATGTGGACGGCACGGCCGCCGGCTACGCGATGTACGCCCCGCCGGCCGCCGTGCCGAGGGCCTCGGCGTTCCCCACCGGCCCGGTCGGACACGACGCCGTGCTACTCACCGCGGTCGCGGTGCTGCCGGAGTTGGCCGGGGGTGGCATCGGCCGGATGCTGGTGCAGGCCGTCGCCAAGGACCTCACCCGGCGCGGCGTGCGCGCCATCGAGGCGTTCGGCGACGCCGTCCCCACGGCCGACTCGCACTGCGTGATCCCGGCCGACTTCCTGCTCTCGGTGGGCTTCAAGACGGTCCGGGCGCACCACCGGTGGCCCCGGCTGCGGCTGGAGCTGCGCAGCGGTCTGTCCTGGAAGGAAGACGTGGAGGCCGCGCTGGAGCGGCTGCTCGCCGAGATCACCATCCCGGCGCAGAACACGGGAGCGCTGCCGGCCCTCGAGGTCGACCGCGACCGGGTGACCGCCCCCAGCAACTGCTGACGGCGCCGATCAGCCGGCCCCGCGCCCACCCCGGACACGCAAAATCCCGCGAGTCGGGGATTCCGTCAGGGTGAGTCGCGGATTCCATCAGCCGGCTGGGCCTGACAACATCCCCGACTCACCCTGACAAAAACCCCGACTCGCGGGACGTATGGAACGGGGACGGACGGCGGCGGGTGGGTCAGCTGACGGACTCGGCGCGGGCCAGTTCGCGGGCCAGCACGTCCTGGAACGTGAACGTGCCGGTCGGCTGGTCGTCCTGGCCGAGCAGGTAGAGCCGTTTCACCGCGACGAGGATGCCCTCGGCGACGATGTCCCGGAACACGGGGTCGAGCAGCTTGCGCCGGTCGCCGAGGTGGGTCAGGTAGCCGACCTCGATCCGCACCGCCGGCATCCGGGTCAGCCGCAGCATCTCCCAGGTCCGTGGCTGGATGCCGCAGTCCAGCATCCGGGTGCGGGCCACCAGCTCGCGGTGGATCAGCCCGGCCAGCGCCTCGCCGACCGTCGACGTGGACCCGTTGCCGGTGCCGAAGTGGAACGTGGCCAGGCCCTGGGCGTGCATGCTGTGGTTGGCGTCGGTGTGCAGCGAGAGCAGCAGGTCGGCTCCGGCGGCGTTGGCGAACGCGGCGCGCTCGGCCTCCGGCGGGCAGGAGTGCTCGCCCCGGCTGAGCAGCGCCTCCATGCCGGTGGCCGCCATCCGGCCCTCGAGCCGGCGGGCGAGGTCCCACATCAGGTCGGACTCGGCCACGTCGGCGACCATCACGCCGCGATCCGGCCCGCCGTGCCCGGGGTCGATCACGATCCGCTTGCCACGCAGCCGGGGCCCGGCCGTGCGGACCCGCTCCTGCTCGCGCAGCAGCCCCGGCCGGCCACCGGTGACCTTGCGGCCCAGCTGGCGCAGCGCGCGCAGCGTGGCCGGCCCGCAGATGCCGTCCTGGATGAGGCCGTACTCCCGCTGGAAGGCGCGCAGGGCCTTCTCGGTCTGCGCGTCGAAGACGCCGCCGGGGCGGCCGGTGTCGAAGCCCAGCTCGAGCAATCGCTCCTGCAGCGCGAAGACGTCGTCCCCGGCCATCGGCGCGGAAATCATCAGACCCAGCATGCGGTCGCCCAGCGTCCAGCGCGCCTCGCGGAGCGCCCGGTAGGTGGCCGGGCCCACGATGCCGTCGGTGATCAGCCCACGTTGCTGCTGGAAGGCCCGCACCGCGCCTTCGACGAAGCTGTCGTAGTGGTCGTCCGGGGCTCCGGCGGCGAGCGGGGTCAGCAGCCCGAACTCGCGTAACGCGGAGCGCACCTCGGCGACGGCCGGACCGCTGTCCCCCGTGCGCAGTAGCTGCATGCACCCCTCGCTCACTTGTGTTCCGTGCGCCGTAGCACGGCACCCGGGTCCCTGGGCCGCGATTATTGTGCCCTGCTGGCCTGGAGCGCACCCCATGCGCCCCCGGCACGGCGCCTGATCCTCCCCCAGACGGCCTAGTCCCAGACCGTCTGGAGCCATCTGAGGCCGGATACAGCGACGCCGGGTCGACCGATGTCGACCCGGCGTCACTGAGGTGGGTTACAGGTACGGGGCGAGGTCGTTCAGCAGCGCGGCCTTCGGCTTGGCGCCGACGATCTGCTTGACCGGCTTGCCGTCCTGGAAGACGATCATGGTGGGGATGGACATGACCTGGTAGTCCCGCGCGGTGCTCGGGTTCTGGTCGATGTCCAGCTTGGCCACCGTGAGCTTCTCGGAGTTCTCACCGGCGATCTCGTCCAGGACCGGGGCGACCATCTTGCACGGACCGCACCAGGTGGCCCAGAAGTCCACCACGACGGTCTTGCCGCTCTTCAGTACGTCCTGGTCGAACGTGTCGTCGGTTACATTCACGGTGTTGGCCATCGAATCTCCTTCTTGTGGGCTCTCTGCTGAGTCTGGGTGCGACTGCTCGGTGGGACTGCTCAGTGGGACTACTCGGTGGGACTACTCAGTGGGACGAGGTGGTGGCCGGCTGGCTGGCGCCGTAGCCGCCACCGACCAGCTCCGAGCCGACCTCGTCGTCGGCCAGCCAGCGCTCGGCGTCGATCGCGGCCGCGCAGCCGGAGCCGGCGGCGGTGATGGCCTGGCGGTAGGTCCGGTCCACGAGGTCACCGGCGGCGAAGACGCCGGGGATCTCGGTGTAGGTGGTCGGCGCCTTGGTGGTCAGGTAGCCGTCCTCGTCGGTGGGCAGCACACCCTTGACCAGGCCGCTGCGCGGGTCGTGACCGATCGCCACGAACATCGCGGTGACGTCGAGCACCGACTCCTCGCCGGTGACGGTATCGCGCAGCCGCAGACCGGAGACGCTGCCGTTCTCACCGAGTACCTCGACCGGCGCGGCGTTGGTCCGCCAGCGGATCTTCGGGTCGTTCTGGGCGCGCTCGAGCATGATCCGGGACGCCCGGAACTCCTCGCGCCGGTGCACGATCGTCACCGAGCGGGCGAACCGCGTGAGGAAGGTGGCCTCCTCCATTGCCGAGTCGCCACCGCCGACGACCGCGATGTCGTGGTCCCGGAAGAAGAAACCGTCACAGGTGGCACAGGCGCTGACGCCGTGGCCGAGCAGCTCCTGCTCCCCGGGAATGCCCAGGTAGCGGGCCGCCGCGCCCATCGCCAGGATGACCGAGCGGGCCCGGTAGGTCTGCCCGTTGGCGGAGACCGTCTTGATGGGGCCGCTGAGGTCGACCGACTCGACGTCCTCGGCGCGCAGCTCGGCGCCGAAGCGCTTGGCCTGCTCGCGCATCTGCTCCATCAGGTCCGGCCCCATGATGCCGTCCCGGAAACCGGGGAAGTTCTCCACCTCGGTCGTCGTCATCAGCGCGCCACCGAACTGGCTGCCCTCGAACACCAGCGGGTTCAACTGCGCCCGCGCGGCATAGACAGCGGCTGTGTAACCGGCCGGCCCCGATCCGATGACTACCAGATCCCGCACGTCCGACATCTCTTCCACCTGTCCATTCCTCGCTTGGGTCTGCAGCCCGTTCAACACGATCCTAGGAGCCGGCATTCCCGCTGGTGACGCGCGTCGCTGCCGCTCCGAGGTGGCCGCCGAGGCGGCTCCGGACGCGACCATTGTCGCAGGTCAGGGGGCTGCTTTCCGGATGGACCGAGGAGCGGCGCTGAGACGGGGGCAGCGGCGTTAGCGCGACTGACGGGGGCTGGCGGGAGAGTCTGCGCCGAGGGCACGGAGCAGGAACTCGGTCAGGGTGTCCAGGTAGCCGGGTTCGGCGGTCCCGTTGCGCACCGTGAGCCGCCAGTAGATGGGCGCGGCGAGCAGGTCGGCGGCCATCTCCAGGTCCAGGTCGGCCGGCACCTCGCCCCGCTCGATCGCCCGCCGCAGGGCGGCGAGCGCGTACGCCCGGCGCCGCTCCCCGATGGCGGCCTGGCCCGCCGCGGCCAGCGCTGGTGAGCGGGCCGCCTCGGCCACCAGGTCGGGCAGGATGCGGGAGAAGCGGGGGTGGGTGAGCCAGCCGTGCACGGCGGTCACGAATGCGTGTACGTCACCGGCCAGTGAGCCCGTGTCCGGCACGTCCGCCAGCGGCACGCTGAACTCGGAGAGCACGGCGAGCACCATCTCCTCCTTGCTCGCCCAGCGGCGGTAGAGGGCGCTCTTGCCCACCCCGGCGCGCTTGGCCACCACCTCCATGGCCAGCCGGCCATAGCCGTGCTCGGCCAGCTCGTCGAGCACGGCCTCGGTGATCGCGCTGGTCACCTCGGGTTGCAGGAGTGCGGCGCCGGCCGGGGCGCGGCGGGGCTGGCTGCTCACGGCCTCACTCTAGGCACCCGTTCGGTTCTGGACGGAACGGGACCGTTCCGCGTATCTTAGGTCGAGACGGTACCGTATCGTCACGACGTACAGAGGTGTTCCCGATGAACCAGAACCGCGCGCTCGTGGACCGGGCGATGGCCCTGCTGCTGGCCAAGGACATGGTCGGGTTCGCCGACCTGTGGGCCCCGGACGGTGTGCTGGAGTTCCCCTTCGCCGCGCCCGGCTACCCGACCCGGCTGACCGGGCGGACCGAGGTGCGTGACTACCTGCGCGACTACCCCTCGGTGGTCGACCTGCGCGCGGTCACCTCGCTGGACGTGCACCAGAGCGTCGACCCCGAGGTGGTGGTCGTCGAGTTCGAGGTGGACGGCGTCGCGGTGCGCACCGGCCGGCCGTACAAGATGCGGTACATCGCGGTGCTCACCGTGCGGGACGGCCAGATCCAGCGCTACCGGGACTACTGGAGCCCACTGGCCGCCGCCACCGCGCTGGGCGGGCTCGACGAGCTGACCTCGGCGTTCCGCGGTGCCTGACGTGATGCCGGCCGCGCCCGAGCCGGTTGTTCACGTGCCGGTTGTTCACGTGCCGGCCGCGCCCGAGTCCGAGGCGCCGGTGCTGGTACTCGGCGGCACCGGCACCACCGGCAGCCGGGTCGCGGAGCTGCTGCGCGGCCGGGGTGTACCGGTCCGGGTGGCCAGCCGGCACCCCCGCGTGGACGGCGGCGGGGACCAGGTGTGGTTCGAGTGGTCGGCGCCGGCCGGTCACGCCGCCGCGCTGGCCGGCGTGCGGCGGCTCTACCTGGTCGCCCCGGTCGGCGAGGCCGATCCGCTGGCACTGGTCGAGCCGTTCCTGGCCGCCGCGCTGGCCCAGGGCCTCCGCCGGGTCGTGCTGCTCAGCTCGTCGGCGGTACCCGAGGGCGCGCCGGTGCTGGGCCAGGTGCACCGGTTGGTGCGCACGACCGTGCCGGAGTGGACGGTGCTGCGGCCGTCCTGGTTCATGCAGAACTTCGTCGGCGACCACCCCGTGGCGGCCGGGATCCGGGACGCCGGCGAGATCGTCACCGCCACCGGGGCCGGCCGCGTGTCGTTCGTGGACGCCGGCGACATCGCCTCGGTGGCCGTCGCCGCCCTGCTCGACGAGCCGGCGCACAACACCGAGCACCTGATCACCGGCCCCGCCGCGCTGAGCTACGCCGAAGCCGCCGCCCTGATCACCGAGGCCACCGGCCGCCCCGTGCGCCATCGCAACGTGGGCGTTCCCGAGTTCACCGCCCGGATCACCGCCGCCGGCTACCCGCCGGACTTCGCGGCCGTGCTGGCCGCCCTGGACGACGACATCAGGCGCGGCACGCAGGAGCAGGTCAGCCCCACCGTGGCCCGGCTCACCGGCCGGCCGCCCCGTTCCTTCGAGGACTTCGTCACCGCGCATTTTCGCTGATCAGAGAGGCACACCATGCAGCAGTTGCTGTTCCACGACGACCCGCAGTTCTGGTTCGAGACACTGCGCGTCTTCGGCCACGCGAGCTACGGCGGCGCCGACTTCGGGGAGGTCGTGGCCACCTCGGCCCGGATCACCCCCGGCGACTACGACAGCTGGCACGACGCCTGGCTGGCCACCGCCGACCGCGTCGCCGGGGAGGCCGCGCGTGCCGAGGCCGCCGGTCACCGGGTCAGCGCCCGGGACGGCTACCTGCGCGCGTCCACCTACTACCGGACGGCCGAGTTCTTCCTGCACGACAACCCGGACGACCCCCGGATCAGCCACGCCTACACACGCGGCGTGGACTGCTTCCAGACGGCCGTGTGCCGCATCGACGGCGCCGCCGAGCCGGTCGAGATCCCCTACGAGGGCACCGTGCTGCACGGCTACCTCTACCGGGCGCCCACCGCCGCCGGCGAGCGCCGGCCGACCGTGCTGATGCACAGCGGTTTCGACGGCAGCGCCGAGGAGATGCACTTCTTCGGCGCGCTGGCCGGCGTGGAGCGCGGCTACCACGTGCTCGTCTTCGACGGGCCCGGCCAGCCCAGCGCGCTGCACCGCCACAAGCTCACCTTCCGCCCCGACTGGGAGCACGTCGTCACCCCCGTGCTCGATCACCTGCTGGCCACCGAGCCGACCGCCGACCCGGACCGGGTCGCACTGCTCGGCGTCAGCCTCGGCGGCATGCTCGCGCCGAGGGCGGCCGCGTTCGAGCCCCGGCTGGCCGCGCTGGTCGCACTGGACGGGGTATACGACGCGAGCAGCGTGGCGACCGTCGCGCTCGGCATCGACCGGGAGACGCTGTACCGCCGGGCACACGCCGACCGGGACGACGAGCTGGACCAGGTGCTCGACCGTGTTCGCGCGGCCAGCCCGACCATGCGCTGGGCCTTCGGGCACGGCCAGTTCGCGATGGGCGCGCCCGACCCGAGGCGCTTCCTCGGCGCATACCTCGACTACCACGTGCGCGACGGGGTGGCCGAGCGGATCAGCTGCCCGACCCTGGTCTGTGCCGCCGAGGACGACCTGTTCTTCGCCGCCCAGGACGGCGTGGCCGCCGAGCCCGACCAGCTCTTCGAGCATCTGACCTGCGAGAAGACGATGCTCCGGTTCACCGAGGAGGAAGGCGCGGACGCGCACTGCCAGGCCGGCGCCCAGCGGCTGGCGATGGCCCGGATCTACGACTGGCTGGCCGACACCCTGCGCTGAGTCACGCCGCACCCGCCGCGCTCACCGACCGGGTTCACCGGCCGACCGGGGTGTCGGCCAGCACCTCACCCCGGTCGGCGGCGCAGTCCGGACTGACCACCAGTGCGCGCAGCCGGCCCGGCTCGCCGGTCGGCAGCACCAGCAGTACGCCGGGGCGGCCGGCCGAGTCGACCTGGCGGGCGCCGAGCACGCTCACCCCCGGCGCGCCGACGCGGGCCAGACAGCCTTCCCGGCGCGCCGGATCCCGCAGTGGGCCGTAGTCCTGGCCGCCCACCGGCAGGTCCTTGCTGGTCAGCGCCATCGGACCGACCAATGCCAGCGGCCCGTCGCGCTGGGGTGCCGGCCCGGGCAGCGCGAGCAGGGCCAGCGCGGCGACCGCCGCGGCGGCCAGCCCACCGACCCAGCGCGCCGTCCGCGTCGTGTGCGGCCGGCGCAGCGGGGCGACCGGGCCGGGTGCCGGAGCCAGGGGTGGCAGCGCCGCGAGGGCCGCGTCCCAGCGCTCGACCAGATCGACCGGCGGCGGTGGCAGCTGCCGCAGCAGGGCCAGGTCGGGCTCGTCCGCATCCAGCGCGGCGATCAGCTCCGGCGACAGGGCGGCCAGTTCCGGGTGCATCTCGTTCACCGCTCCTCCGTCTGGGGTTGTTCGGGAGCCGCCGCGCCTCGGTAGAGCTCCGCGAACCTCTTGCGGCCGCGCCAGCCCCGGCTCTTCACCGTGCCGGCGGCGACGCCGAGCAGGTCGGCCGCCTCGCCGACGGGGTAGCCGGCCAGCTCGACCAGGAAGATCGCCCTGCCCTGGTCGACGGGGAGCTGGGCCAGCGCGGCGGCCACGTCCATCCGCTCCTCGTGGTCGACGATCGCGTTGCGCGGCGCCGGCAGGCTGTCCAGCACCTCATCGGGCACCGGTTCGGCGGACCGGGCCTGCTGGCGGCGGTGTCGGTCCAGGCAGATGTTGTGCAGGATCGTCCGCAGCCAGGGCCAGACGGAGTTGCCGGACGTGCAGGTGGCGGCGGCGAGGTAGGCGCGCAGCATGGTGTCCTGCACCGCGTCGGCGGCGTCCTCCCGGCTGTTGTTCAGCTCCTGTAGCGCGGCCCACCACAGGTGCGACTGGTAGCGCCGGAACAGCTCGGGATAGGCCGCCCGGTCACCGGCCAGGTGGGCGCGGAGCAGCTCGGCATCGGAACGGGTCACAACCGGGCACGCTAGGCAGCCGGGTGGTCGCCGGGGGCCGGAACGGCGGAACGCTTCGCGATCGCGACAGCGGGGCGGATCAGCCGGTGACGCGCTCGAAGCGCAGGTCGGAGATCACGGTGACGTTCTGGTCGCCACCGCCGCCGAGCTTCGTGATCCAGACCAGCACGTTCTGCACCGGCTGGCTGCCGGCCAGCGAGACCACCGTGCTGTTGCCGGCCACCGTGGCGGTGCCGATCGGGATGGTCTGGGCGAAGGGCGCGTCCGGGGTGGGCGCGGAGCGGATCTCCATCACGCTGCCGACGCTCGGCGAGGCGATCGTCAGCGTGGACAGCTGGACCGGCGAGGCGAACGACACCATGATCCCGACGCCGGACTTCAGCGCGGGAAACGGCTGGTGGTAGATGTACGTGCCCCAGCTGGAGTTCGGGTCGTCGTCCACCGCCCGGCCGACGCGCCCGGGGTTGTCCGGGTCGCCGCTCAGGTCGAACACCCGGACCGAGGCGGGGTGCACCACGGCCTCCCCGTTGGCGTCCGGCAGCGCGTTGGGGGCGGCGTCCGGCAGCGCTTCGGGCCCCGCGACGGGCGCCGAGCCGGGAGCCGCGACGGGCGCCGAGCCGGGAGCCGCGTCCTGGCCGGCCTCGGTACCCGGGGCGACCGGAGCCGCGGCGACCGGACCGGTGCCGGTGGGGCCGGTCACGGTGATCCGGGGACCCGAGCTCGGCGTGATGCCGAGCATCGAACCCACCTGGATGGCCACGTAGGTGAGCACCGCGACCATGCCGAGGGCCAGCCCGCTCATCCCGATGCTGAGCTTGCGCTTGCGGTCCGGCTCCGGGGCCTGCGGCTCGTCGACCCGCCAGACCTCGTCCGGGTCGACCGGCGCGCCGTCGTCCGGCGGCGGCAGCAGCGCGGCCTCCTGCTCGGCCTCCAGCAGCTCCGTGAGCACTTTGTGCACCCCGGCGGCGGTGTGCACCCTGCCGTGCGGTGCTCCCGCCCCGAGCGCCCCCAGGGCCAGCGCGGACACCTCCACGGACACACCTGGTCGCAGGATGCCGGGCGGCACGACCATGTCCTGCAGGTCTCTCGGCGCCGCCGCCAGCCCGGCCAGCTCGGCGTCCGTACCGGACAGCGGCCAGCGGGCGGTGAGCAGCGCGTACAGCAGCGCGCCGAGGCCGCGTACGTCGTCGGCGGGAGTGACATCGGGGTGCGGCAGCGCGAACGCCAGCCGGGCCTTGCCCTCCGGGGTGATCCGGACCCGCTGCGGGTGCGCGCAGCCGAGCACCAGGCCCTGGCGGTGGGCCACCTCGGCGGCCTGGGCGAGCGGCTCGAGCATGCCGAGGACCACGCCGGTGCGCAGCGGCCCCGCGGCCACCGCCTCCGCCAGGTTGCGCCCGGGCACCCACTCGGTGACGGCCAGACCGAGCACGTCGTCCGGCAGTCCGCCGTGGTCGTTGCGCATCACGTCCAGCAGGCGGGCACAGCCGACGTGCTCGAAGCGGCCCCAGCGCAGCGCCTTGCTGATCATGTCGGTGGCCCGCGCGGACTGGCCGGACTCGCCGGTCTCCCGCAGCAGGGTCAGCCCCACGTCGCGTTCGAGCACCGTGTCCCTGGCCCGCCAGAACTCGGCGTGCACCGACATGTCCGCGCCGGCCTGGGCCAGCAGGCGGTACCGGTCGGCGATGACCATGCCGGGACCGCGCGGCGGCTGGCTGGCCGGGCCGAGCCCGGTGGGCGGTTTGGCCGGGCCGGCGGCCGTGCTCTCGGCGCCCGGCCTGGCCCGCGGGCGGGGGGTCGGACCGTAGGTCGGGGTGGCGCGCGGATGATCGGCCGAGTCGTCGGACCCGGCGACCGTAGACCCGGCGGCCTCCGCGTCGGCCTCGGCCTCGGAGGCGGCGTCACCACTGAGAATCGCGGCGGAGCGCTGCTCGAACTGACCGCTCATCCCGCCTGACCCCCCTCCGCCGACCGGAGCCCACGAACCCCGGGCGCCAGCGTACGTCCTCGGCACCCGGAAGGAGCTCATTGCGGCGCAGCTGAGACGAGAGCGTCATCTGCCTCTCAGCCGCGTGTCAGCCAGGTTTCGGGGGCTGGCCAACCAGGTTTCGGCCGCCGGTGAATCCCGTCCCGACGCGGCCGCCGAGGGCCCGACGGACCTCGCCTCATGCGCTCGACCAGGGAGTTCAGCGGCGGGCGAGGCGGCGCCACAGCGGGTCCAGCTCCGTGAGCCTGACCACCCGCATGCCGACCACGGTGACCGCCAGCGCCGCGAACGTGCCGGCCACCAGCACCACCCAAGCCTGCGCCACGGGCCCGAGCGTGTCGCCGAGCGGGCCACGCACCCAGAGCACCAGCCCGAGGCCGGCGAACCCGCCGAACGTGGACGCCACCGCCGTCTTGCCGAAGGTGATCGCCACCGAGGAGGTGTCCAGCGCGCCGAGCCGGTGCCGCAGCCACAGCTGGCCGAGCACCGCGCCGACGATGAACGAGACGCTGTTCGCCGCCGCCAGCCCCAGCACCACGTCACCCGCCGGCAGCAGCATCGGGCACAGCAGCAGCATCGGGATCTTCACCACCACCATGACCAGCTGGATCAGCGTCGGCGTGCGGGCGTCCTTCATGGCGTAGAAGACCCGCAGCTGCAACATGCTCAGCGCGTACGGCAGCAGCCCGAACGCGGACACCGCCAGCGTGGCGCCCAGCCGGCTCGCGCCGGCCTCCGAGGTGCGCCCGATGCTGAAAAGGGCCACCCCGACGGACGTGCCGAACAGCGTGATCAGCACGGTCACCGGGAGCAGCGCGACGGTGGAGTAGCGGCTGCCCAGCGACAGGTCCCTGATCACCTCGCCGATCCGGCCGCCGGCCGCCGACCGGCTCATCCGGGGCAGCAGCGCGGTCAGCAGGGACACGCCGAGCACCCCGTACGGCACCTGCAGCAGCAGCCAGGCGTTCGCGTAGGTGGACACGCTGCCGGCGAACGGGGCGGCCACCCGGGTGGTCACGATGTAGCCGGCCTGCCCGATCAGCACGTAGCCGATCACCCAGGCGTACAGGCCGCCCGCCTCGAGCAGCCGCCGGTCCCAGCCCCACAGCGGCTTCCAGTGGAACCCGGCGCGGCGCAGCGAAGGCAGCAGCACCAGCGCCTGAACCGCGATACCGAGCGTGGTGCCCAGGCCGAGGACCAGCAGTTTCGGGTCGGTCAGCTGGATCGGGTAGAGGTTGATCTCGCCCGGCATCAGCACGTAGATGCCGATGATGCCGAGCATCACGACGTTGTTCAGCACCGGCGCCCAGGCGAACGGGCCGAACACCCCCCGGCTGTTCAGGATCGCCCCGAACAGCGCGCCGAGGCCGTAGAAGATGATCTCCGGCAGGAGCAGCACGGCGAACGCGGTGGCCAGGTTTGGGTTCGCCGCGCTGTGCGAGGCGCCACCCAGGTACAGCCAGGTCAGCAGGGGCGCGGCCGCGATCGCCACCACGGTGGCCAGCACCATCACCACGGTCGTCACGGTGAGCAGCTTCTGCGTGTACGAATCGCCGCCGTCCGCGTCCTCGCTCTGCGCCCGGACCAGCAGCGGCACCATCACGCTGCTCAGCACGCCGCCGAGCAGCAGCTCGTAGACGATGTTGGGCAGCGTGTTGGCCACGGTGTACGAGTCGTTGAGCACCGAGAGGCCGAGCGCGGCGGCCAGCGCGAGCTGGCGGACGAACCCGGTGATCCGGCTGACCAGGCTGGCCAGGGCCATCGATCCGCTGTCCCGGATCAGGGACGCGCGCCGGGCCGAGGTGGATGCGGTCACCGACGCGGCGTTCTCGGGCTGGTCGGATGCGCTCCGGTGCTGCCGCCCGGCGGTCCCACCGACCGCGTCGGGCGGGCCGTCGTGGCCGGTTGCCCGTTCGGCTGCTTCGCCGGTGGGCCGGCCGGCGGGTTGGTCGGCTGCTTCGGGGCCGGCTGCTTCGGGGCCGGCGGGGTCGGCTGGCTGGCCGGCTTGGTGGCCGGCTGGCTGGTCGACCGGGTGGCCGACTGGCCCACCGAGCGGCCGGAGCGGACGGGTCGGTCCGTCGAGCGCTGGGCGTCCGTCCGGCCGTTGGTCGGCTGGCCGTTCGGCGGCGCGACCGCCGGGCGGCCGGTGGTCGGCCGGGTCGCCGGCGGGAGTGGCTGGGTGATCGGGGCCGCCGGCCGCGCGGTGCCTCGGCCCTCGGTGCCGCGCGGGGCCGCCGGGCGCGTCGTCGTGGGATGCGGGCTGCCCGGCGGGACCGGCCGGCTGCCCGGCGGGACCGGCGGCGTGCCGGGGCGACCCGGCGGGATACGCGTCGGCACCGCCCGGGTCACCGGATTCGAAGGGCTCGACGGGCTGGTCGGGCTCGCCAGACCGCTCGGCGAGCCGGATGGGGCGGGGGTGGCCTTCGAGCGCACCGAACGCGTCACCGGGGCGACCGGGTTGGTCGAACGGGCCGGGTCGACCGGTGCCTTCGGGGGCACCGGCGGCGCCCGCCCCACGCCCGGCCGCACCGGCGGCGCCTCGGTCGGCGGGGTCGGCGGAATCGGGCTGACCGGCCGGTTCGGGCCGCCCTCGACGCGGCGCCCGACTGCCGCGCCACGCAGCCTGCGGGTGATCCGTCGCACCGCGAGGATCACCAGCAGGAGTCCAGCTGTGCCCGTCAACCACAACGTGATGGTGCCGTAAGCGGTGGACCGCAGCTGCAACCGGCTGGGTAGCCCGAGCGGACTGCCGGCCAATGTGGTGAGCCGCGCCTCCACACTGAACTGGCCCGACCGGGTCAGTTGGGCGTTCACCCGCAGCTGCAACCGGCCCATCGGCGGGATGCGCTGCTCGCCGATCGCCTCGGTGTGCAGGCCCGGCGTGTCGGACAGCGCCACCCGCACCCGCATGGCCACCGGCAGTCCGTTGGCCAGCGTGATCGGCAGCGGGGCCTCCTTGTCGCCGAGCGCGTACGGGCTGGGCGGCTCGAGTACCCGGACCAGGGCGCGCAGCAGGGTGACCCGGTCGGTGATCACGCCCGCGGCCAGCTCGGCGCGGTCCGGGTCGCCCCGCCAGACGGCCGAGCCGGCCCGCAGCAGTCCCTCGGTGACCGGGTCGAACACCTGCGCCGGCGTCGCGCCGACCCCCGGCTCGGCCTCGGCGGCGGAGCGCAGGTCGTTGGTCGCGTTGCGGTCGGCGCGCAGCTCCTCGGTGACCGTGCCCGGCACCTCCCGCGCCCCCGCCCGCAACGGGTAGACGAGTGTCGCGCTGGGTATCGAGGGCGCCGTCGTCGCGGTGTCCGAGGTGGCGGTGTCCGGGGCGGTGTCCGGGGTGGCCGCCGGACCGGTGGCCGAGGTGCCGGTGCCCGTGGCCGGGGTGGTGCCGGTGGGCAGGCCGCCGGCGGCGGGGGTGTCGGTCGACGTGCCGGGCAGCGCGGCCGGGGCGAGCCGGCCGGCGGCGATCAGGGTGCCGATGCCGCCCAGCAGCTCGCGGGCGTCCGTGCCGGTGGTGTTCCAGCGGTGCGGCGGGGTGATCAGCAGCGGTGTGGGGGCGTTCGAACCGGTGGACGAGCTGGTCGGCGTGCCGGCGCCGATGGCACGGAACGCGGTCGCGCCGAGGGCGTCCTGGTCGGCCAGCGGGGTGCCCGAGCCGGCCGGGCTGACCGTGGCGCCGGCCAGCGAGCCGAGCCCCCTGGCGCCGTCCGAGCCGACCTCGCCGGAGTACAGGCCGGTGGCCGGCTGGTCGGCGTCCTGACCCCGGGCGGCCAGCGCGATCAGCGGGTCGGCCAGCAGCCCGGTGGCCTCCGCGCCGGCGGCGGACAGCCGCACCTGGCCCCCGGAGGTGCTCCGGCTGGACCGGCCGCTGACCGCGACCGCGTCGGCGGCCAGCACCACCTCCCGGCCGCCGTTGTGCACGTAGTCGGTGAGCGAGCGCTCGTCGAGCAGTCCCTCGGCCGGCCAGGTGGTGTCCGTGCGGACCGGGGTGCGCAGGATGTCGGCGGCGATCCGGGCGGAGTCCTGGGTGGCGTAGGCGGACAGGTCGTCGAGGCCGGCCCTGGACAGGGCGACCAGGTCGGCGTCCGCGAACGGCAGCGCCACCACGCAGTGCCCGGCGGCCACCGCGCGCAGCCGGTCCAGCCACTGGCCGGCCACGGCGGCGCCCCGGCCCTCGGACTCCTGGCCGTCGAGCGCGTGCACCCGGTAGCCGCCGCTCATGTCCGACACGGTGCGCAGCAGGTCGGGGTCGACGGCGAGGCAGAGCGCGGAGCGCACCGGCGAGCCGTTCGGGGCGGTCGTCTCCAGCGCGCCGACCAGCCCGTCCAGCCGTCCGCCCGGGCTCAGCTCGCCGGCCAGCTGGTCGTCGCTGAGCAGCACCGGCTCACCGGGCCCGGTGGGTAGCCGCCTCGGCTGGTCGGCGATCGGGTAGAGCATGGTCACCGGCGTCGGCCCGCCGGGCGTCTCGGCGACGGCGGGTTCCGGGGCCCGCCCGGCCGTCGCCGGCAGTCCGAGCACCGGCAGCAGCATGCGCACCCCGGCGAGGCGGGCCTGGGTGCCGCTGTCCGGGGTGCCGTTGACGTTGATCAGCAGCTCGTACACGCCGCCGCGCTGCAGGCCGAGCGAGCTGCCGTCGGCGCCCCGCAGCGGCACGCTGAACTGCACCGGCGCCTGCTGCCCGGGCGCGAGCTCCTCGGTGACCTGGGAGAACCCGGGGGTGATCGCGTCGTCCGCCGCGTTGCCGGCCAGCGCGGTTCGCACGTCGCCCTCGGTGCGCAGCCGGTCGCCGCGCTGGGCCCGGATCTCCACGTCGTGCACGACCTGGTCGCCGGTGTTCAGCAGCTGACCGGTCAGCGACAGGGTGCCCGGGCCGGTGGAGGTCACCACCCGCGGCGTCATGGTGGCCACCCGCAGCTCGAGCCTCGGGCCCCGGGCCGGCGCGGCGGGCTCAGAGGCGGCGGCCGGTGCGGCAGGAGCGGGGTTCGAGGACGGGGACGCCTGTGCCAAGCCGGGTACCGCGGCGGCGACCGTCCAGCACAGCACGAGTGCCAGCACGGCGGACGCGACCAGAGTGGTCGCGAACCGTCGCGGGCCCGATGTCACGCCGATTCCTCCAGCATGGCGGTCGCTCGCCGCACCAGTCGGCGCTCGTCGGCATAGGCCAACCTGGTCTCCAGCTCGTCGAGCGGGACCCAGGCCACCTCGGTTACCTCCACGTCGGTATCGGACAGTTCGCCGCCGGTGGCACGTAAGAGGAAATGATGCACTGTTTTGTGCACGCGACGGTCCTCCGCCACGAACCAGAAGTCGATGGTGCCGAGTGGGGCGAGCACCTCACCGACGATGCCAGTCTCCTCCTGCACCTCGCGCACGGCCGCCTGCTCCGGTGTCTCACCGGCCTCGATGTGGCCCTTGGGCAGCGACCAGAGCAGCCGGCCGCGCCGGTCCAGCCGGCCGATCACGGCGGCGATGGACAGCGCGTGGTCGACAACGAGACCACCGGCTGACGTCTCGTCGACGGTGCGCAGCCGCCGACGGCGTTCCGGACCGCGCCCGCGGCGCCCATCCGAGCGACCGCGGGAAGGGGACATGCCGAGATGGTAACGACGTCGCAAACATCACGTCCGGCGCACGACCTCGTTGGGTGTTGGCAGCGTGCGCTACGTATCGGGGTCCGCGCATCAGTGTCGCGGTGCGTAGGTGTGCGCGCGAGGCCCGCTGATGTGCATAGACTGGTTCGCCGTGTCTGCTTCCGCCGTCCCATACCCAATTTCGCGTGATCTGCCCACTCGTGCAACCCACCGTCTCTCCCGGGCCAGGGAGAATGCGGTAGTGGAGTTGTTGCGGGTGGCGCCGCTCGCCGACGAGCTCGCCGAGCGGTTTGTCGCGGCGGGCCATCGGCTGTACCTGGTCGGCGGCAGCGTGCGGGACGCGATGCTCGGCCGGCTCGGCGACGGCGGCAACAGCGACCTCGACTTCACCACCGACGCCACCCCGCCCGTCGTGCAGCGGCTGCTGTCCGGCTGGGCGGAGCGACAGTGGGACACCGGCATCGCCTTCGGCACCGTCGGCGCGGTCCGGCGCGGCCAGACGGTGGAGATCACCACGTTCCGGGCCGACAGCTACGACCGGCAGACCCGCAACCCCGAGGTCGTCTTCGGCGAGACCGTCGAGGCCGACCTGCAGCGGCGTGACTTCACCGTCAACGCGATGGCCGTCGAGCTGCCGTCCCGGGTGTTCGTGGACCCGTTCGACGGGCTCGCCGCGCTGGCCAGCGGCATCCTGGACACCCCGGCCCGGCCGGAGGACTCCTTCGCCGACGACCCGCTGCGCATGCTCCGGGCGGCCCGGTTCGTCTCCCAGCTCGGCTTCACGCCGGCGCCCCGGGTGCGCGCCGCGATGACCGCGATGGCCGACCAGATCACCCGGATCACGGCTGAGCGGGTGCAGACGGAGCTGTCCAAGCTGATCACCGGGGCGCACCCGAGGGCCGGCCTGGAGCTGCTCGTCGACACCGGGCTGGCCGAGCACGTGCTGCCCGAGGTACCGGCCATGCGGCTGGCCACCGACGAGCACATGCAGCACAAGGACGTCTACGAGCACTCCCTGGTGGTCATGGAGCAGGCGATCGACCGCGAGGTCGACGGGCCCGACCTGGTGCTGCGCCTGGCGGCGCTGCTGCACGACGTCGGCAAGCCGGCGACCCGCAAGCTGGAGTCGGACGGACGGGTCAGCTTCCACCACCACGAGGTGGTCGGCGCGAAGATGACCCGGGCCCGGCTGCGCGCGCTGCGCTACCCGAAGTCGGTGATCGACGAGGTGTCCCGGCTCGTGTACCTGCACCTGCGGTTCCACGGCTACGGCACCGGCGAGTGGACCGACTCCGCGGTGCGCCGCTACGTGACCGACGCCGGCCCCCTGCTGGAGCGGCTGCACCGGCTCGTCCGCTCGGACTGCACCACGCGCAACCGGCGCCGGGCCGCCGCGCTGCAGCGCAGCTACGACTCACTCGAGCAGCGCGTGGCCACGCTGCGCGAGCAGGAGCAGCTGGACTCCATCCGGCCCGACCTGGACGGCAACGAGATCATGCGGCTGCTCGACCTGCAGCCGGGCCCGCAGGTCGGCAAGGCCTACAAGCACCTGCTCGCGGTGCGCATGGAGCGCGGTCCCCTCACCCACGACGAGGCCATCGCCGAGCTCCGCGCCTGGGCCGCCACCCAGTCCCCCTGACCCGAAATTTCACCCTGACAAAAATCCCGACTCGCGGGGAAGTGGGGTTACGGGGTGGGGGGCGGCGTGGGCTCTGTGCTGGCGCTGGTCGTTGCTGACGCGGCGAGCGCCTTGGTGCGCGGGGTGCGGCGGCGGCGCAGCAGCTCGTGCACCCCGAGCCCGACGAAGTAGCACGCGGCGGCCAGCACCAGCAACAGCGGCGAGCGGCCGTCCGGCGGGGAGAGCAGCGCGGCGGCGGCGACCGCGACCACGTAGCCGATGTTGAACACGGCGTCGTAGAGCGCGAAGACCCGGCCCCGGGTGTCGTCCTCGACCTCGCTCTGCACGGCCGAGTCGGCGCACAGCTTGACGATCTGCCCGCACCCGGTGAGCAGGAAGGCGCCGATCAGCGCCGCCTCCATCCGGATGTGCATGCTCAGTACCAGCGACGTCAGGCCGGCGACGACCAGCGCGATCCGGATCGCCCCGGCGCGGCCGACCCGGTGCGCCAGCCACGGCGTGGCCACCGCGGCGGCGGCCAGCCCGGCGGCGGCCACCCCGACCATCTCGCCGATGCCGCCCATGCCGGCGAGCAGCACACCGTGCCCGGTGAACCCGTGCCGGAACAGCAGCAGCATCAGCAGGGTGGACACCCCGAAGGCCAGCCGGTGCGCCACCAGCGCCGCGAACGAGGCGGACGCGCTGGGTACCGCGGCCGTGGCGCGTGCCCCGTCGACCAGCCCCCTGGCCACCGCGACCATCGCCCGCTTCGCTTCCTTGGGCTCGTCCGGACCGAGCACCCCGGGGCGGAAGCCGACGGCGAACACGGCCGCGACCACCGCGCCGACCGAGGCGATCACCGTGATGGTGGCCGAGCCGAAGTTGGCGGGGCCGAACACGCCGCGCAGCGCGATCGCGCACGCCCCACCGACCGCCGCGATGCCGGCGCCGACCGTGGCCGCCACCACGTTCGCCTCGACCAGGTGCTTCTCCTCGACCACGTGCGGCAGCGCGGCGGACAGCCCGGCCAGCACGAACCGCGTCACGCCGGTGACCGCCAGCGCGCCGAGGTAGAGCGGCGGGCCGCCGACCCCGGTGGCCACGAGCACCGCGACGACCACGGTGAGTACCGCGCGGATCAGGTTCGCCGCCCAGAGCACCCGGCGCCGGTCCCACCGGTCCAGCAGGGCGCCGGCGAACGGCCCGATGATCGAGTAGGGCAGGAAGAGCACGGCCAGCCCGACGGCCACGGCGATCGGGTCGGCCTCGCGCTCCGGGTTGAACAGGACCGCGCCGCCCAGGGCGGCCTGGAACATCCCGTCGCCCCACTGCGCGGCGAACCGCACCGCCAGCAACCTGCGAAAACCTCGGGTACCCAGCAGGCCGCGCAGACCGAGTCGATCGCCGCGCGTGTCTCCCTTGACGTGACCGACTCGGTTGATGTCATCTCCGGTAAGCCGCTGTCCCGAACCCACGAGGCTCAAGGCTAACGCCTCCACGGGCCCTGGCGGACCGGTATTAGTCGATAGGTAAGCAGTAACGCAAAGCGGCAACAGAGTGTCATGATTACACGGCTGTCACGTCGGCGTTGGAGGATGGAACGATGAGTGACGTGGCGGCGTACGGGGGGCGGGCGGAGGAGGACAGCGACGTCGAGCCGGGGACCTTACTCGTGGCGGCGCCCGGTCTGTCCGACCCGAACTTCCGGCGCACCGTGGTCTACGTGATCGAGCACCGGGGCGAAGGCACCCTCGGTGTGGTGCTGAACCGGCCGAGCGAGGTGTCGGTGCAGGAGGTGCTGCCGGCGTGGGCGCCGCACACCAGCCGGCCCAAGGCGGTCTTCGTGGGCGGCCCCGTGGACGCCAAGACCGCGCTCTGCCTGGCCGCGTTCCGGCCGGGACACGACCCGTCGACGATCGGCGGGGTGGTCGCGGTGCGCGGCCCGGTGGCCCTGGTCGACCTCGACTCCGACCCGAGCGAGCTGGCGCCCCGGTTGCGCGGCCTGCGGGTCTTCGCGGGCTACTCGGGCTGGAACTCCGGGCAGCTGGCCGGCGAGATCGGCCGGGGCGACTGGATCATCGTGCCCGCGCTGCCGGACGACGTGCTGGCCACCGGCAGCAGCGACCTGTGGGGCCACGTGCTGCGCCGCCAGGGCATGCCGTTGGCGCTGCTGTCCACCTACCCGGCCGACACCGCCGCCAACTGAGCGGCGCATCGAGCGCCGTATCGAGTGGCCGACCGAGCAGGCCACCCAACGGCCACCCGTTCGAGCTGTCCGAGCGGGCGAAATCGCGACGAAATCACAGCGGCCGCTTAACGGGCCCGGCACCGGCGCGCGCACACTGGTGATGTGCGCCATCTGCCGAGGTCATCGCGGGTCCGCCGGGCCGCCGCGCTGGCGCTCGCCGGTGCCGCGCTGACGCTGCTCGCGGGCTGCACGCGCACCGACCCGACGCAGGACTACACCGCGCCCGGCGCCGTCCCACCGGGACCGAGCTCGGCGGTGCTGCCCACCGCGTCCTCGTCGTCGGTCGGCCCGGGCGGCGGCACGCGGGCCACCCCGGCGAACGGACCGTGGACGCTGGGCCGCCCGATGACGGCCTGGGAGAAGCAGTACCGGGACGAGTGTCAGCAGGGCATCGTGCAGAACGGCTGCAAGTACTTCACCGACCAGTCGCTCGAGCTACAGGGCGTCAACCCCTTCAGCTGAGGCGCGGGTGCGGACCCGGCTCAGCGGGCTGCCGGCTCGTCCGTGCTGGTAGCGGCGTTGGCGCTGGTGCCGGCCGTTGGGTCGGCGCCGCTCGCGGGCTCGCTCCGGTCGGCGGCCGAGGGCCCGCCGCAGCCGTCCACCAGGCTGCATCCGCTGCACACGCCGTCGCAGCCGCCGAGCGTCGGCATCGGGACGAGCTTGGCGGCGCGGTCGCCGAGCACACCGCCGGCCACGGTCAGGCCGAGCGTGCCGAGCAGGGCCAGCAGTACGAGGGTGAGCCGCAGTGGGCCGGCCGGGGTGGCCAGCGCGGCGAGCCCGCCCAGCACCGCGACCGCTCCCGCGGCCAGCGACAACGGGGCGGCGACCTGGTTACCGACGGCGAACGTCTCCTCGTCGCGCAGGGTGTTCACGGTGCGCACCCCGGCGAACCGGTTGCGCGGCAGCCGCCGCCGCCAGCCGAGCCCGCCGACCACCGCCAGCGCCACCCCACCCGCCACGAGCAGCCCGGCGCCTACTTGTATTGCCTGACCAGCCACCCGACCAGACTATGTCAACCCACCGACCGCGCCACGCGACCCCGGGACCGGGCCACACGACCGGACGGGACAACCCCGCACCGGGAACCGATGCGGGGCCATCCGCGCGCGCGAGCTACCCTGGGGGGGTGCTAGCGGCCCGCCTGCTGCTTATCGAGCCGCGCTGAGTGCGTACGACACACCGGCGCGGCCGACCCCTCACGCCTTTCGGCGGAGGGGTTTTTCAGTTCTGAGCGGCACAGTCATTCTCGGCGGCACGGATCGAAGCTAGCGACGCGTCAAGAGGACCGGAGAAGGCATGAGCACCGAGACCACCGCGCCGAACGCGGCCGCGCGCGAGCCGGACGACGCGCCGCCGTTCCGGTACACGGCCGCGCTGGCCGGGCGGATCGAGCGCCGGTGGCAGGACCACTGGCGCGAGCACGGCACGTTCCAGGCGCCGAACCCGACCGGTGAGCTGGGTGACTCGGCGCTGGCCGAGGCCCGGGGCCACAAGGTCTACCTGCTGGACATGTTCCCCTACCCGTCCGGCTCCGGGCTGCACGTCGGCCACCCGCTGGGCTTCATCGGCACCGACGTACTGGGCCGCTACCTGCGGATGACCGGCCACAACGTGCTGCACGCGATGGGGTTCGACGCCTTCGGGCTGCCGGCCGAGCAGTACGCGGTGCAGACCGGCACGCACCCGCGCAAGACCACCGAGGCCAACATCGAGCGGTACCGCGTCCAGCTGCACCAGCTGGGGCTGGCGCACGACGACCGCCGGTCCGTGGCCACCACCGATGTGGGGTTCTACCGGTGGACCCAGTGGATCTTCCTGCAGATCTACAACGCCTGGTACGACCCCGAGCTGCGCAAGGCGCGGCCGATCGGGGAGCTGGTCGAGGAGTTCGCCGCCGGCACGCGCGCGGTGCCCGCCGGTACGCCGGCCTGGGCCGACCGTGACGCGGTCGGGCGCCGCGAGCTGGTCGACTCGCACCGGCTGACCTACCTGTCCGAGGCGCCGGTCAACTGGTGTCCGGGGCTGGGCACGGTGCTGGCCAACGAGGAGGTCACCCCGGACGGGCGCAGCGAGCGGGGCAACTTCCCCGTGTTCCGCCGCAACCTGAAGCAGTGGATGATGCGGATCACCGCGTACGCCGACCGGCTGGCCGAGGACCTGGACCGGCTGGACTGGCCGGACTCGGTGAAGTCGATGCAGCGCAACTGGATCGGCCGCTCCGAGGGCGCGGGAGTCCGCTTCCCGATCGCCGGAGCCGGGGACGGGGCCGGCGACATCGAGGTGTTCACCACCCGGCCGGACACCCTGTTCGGCGCCACCTACATGGTGCTGGCGCCGGAGCACCCGCTGGTCGACGCGCTGGCCGGGGACGCATGGCCGGACGGGGTCGACCCGCGCTGGACGGGCGGTGCGGCGAGCCCGGCCGAGGCTGTCGCGGCGTACCGGCAGGCCGCCTCGCGCAAGTCCGAGCTGGACCGCCAGGAGAACAAGGACAAGACCGGTGTGTTCACCGGCGGCTACGCGACCAACCCGGTCAACGGCACCCGGATCCCGGTCTTCGTGGCCGACTACGTGCTGATGGGCTACGGCACCGGCGCGATCATGGCGGTGCCCGGCCAGGACCAGCGGGACTGGGACTTCGCCGTCGCGTTCGGGCTGCCCATCATCCGCACCGTGCAGCCGTCCGACGGGTTCGACGGAGAGGCGTACATCGGTGCCGGCCCCGCGATCAACTCGGCGAACGACGAGATCAGCCTGGACGGCCTGGAGGTCGACGAGGCCAAGCGGCTGATCATCGACTGGCTGGCCGGCCGGGGCGCCGGTGAGTCGGTCGTGCAGTACAAGCTGCGCGACTGGCTGTTCTCGCGGCAGCGCTACTGGGGCGAGCCGTTCCCGATCGTGCACGACGAGCACGGCCCGCTGCCGCTGCCGGACGACCAGCTGCCGGTGGTGCTGCCGGAGATCGACGACTACTCGCCGCGCAGCTACGACCCGGACGCCGCGGACAGCGAGCCGGAGCCGCCGCTGTCCCGCGCGCAGGACTGGGTGAACGTCGAGCTGGACCTGGGCGACGGGCTGAAGCCGTACCGGCGCGAGACCAACACGATGCCGCAGTGGGCGGGTTCCTGCTGGTACCCGCTGCGCTACCTGGACCCGACGAACAGCGAGACGTTCTGCGACCCGGTCATCGAGCGCTACTGGATGGGCAAGGACCCGCTCGGGCACGGCGCGGCCGACCCGGGCGGCGTCGACCTGTACGTCGGCGGCGTCGAGCACGCGGTGCTGCACCTGCTGTACTCGCGGTTCTGGCACAAGGTGCTATTCGACCTGGGCCACGTCAGCTCGGAGGAGCCGTTCCGCCGGCTGCTCAACCAGGGCTACATCCAGGCCTACGCCTACACCGACGCGCGCGGCACCTACGTGCCCGCCGAGGAGGTGGTGGAGGCCGAAGGTGGTGGTTTCACGTGGAACGGTGCTCCCGTCCGGCGTGAGTACGGGAAGATGGGCAAGTCGCTGAAGAACGTGGTGACGCCCGACGAGATGTGCGACCGGTACGGGGCGGACACGTTCCGGCTGTACGAGATGTCCACCGGGCCCATGGAGATCTCCCGGCCGTGGTCCACCCGGGACGTGGTCGGCTCGCAGCGCTTCCTGCAGCGGCTGTGGCGCAACCTGGTCGACGAGCGGACCGGGCTGGCTGCCGTACTCGACGACGTCGAGCCCGACGAGACCACCCTGCGGCTGCTGCACCGCACCATCGACGGAGTGCACACCGACTACACCGCGCTGCACTACAACACGGCCGCCGCCAAGCTGATCGAGCTGAACAACCACCTGACCAAGGAGCTCAAGCCCGGCTCGGTGCCGCGCTCGGTGGCCGAGGCTCTGGTGCTGATGCTGGCGCCGCTGTGCCCGCACATCGCCGAGGAGCTGTGGTCGATCCTGGGCCACCCGGACACGCTGGCCTACGCGCCGTTCCCGGTGGCCGACGAGCGCTACCTGATCGCGGACACCGTGGAGTACCCGATCCAGGTCAACGGCAAGGTGCGGTCGCGGGTCACCGTGGCGGCCGACGCCGACCGGGAGGCTGTCCAGGCCGCCGCCCTGGCCGACGAGAAGATCGTCGCGCTGGTCGGCGACAAGACGCCGCGCAAGGTGATCGTGGTGCCCGGCAAGCTGGTCAACATCGTGCTCTGAGCCCCGTCGGGACCGGTCGCCACGACCGGTTCCGACGGGGTGGGCCTAGGACTGGTCGGGGTAGCGGCGGTCGGCGCGGGTCTGCTGACGGTCCGCCCGCGGGTCGGAGTGGTCGAACCGCCAGCGCGGTTGGCCCCGGTGCGGGTCGAGCTCGCCGGTCCGGGGGTCCGCCGCGTCCTGCCCCGGTCCGGCCGCTGCCCCGCTGGACCCGGCGGGGTCCTTGCGGTGGTTGCCGCTGATCAGGCCGCCCACGATGGCGACCGCCCAGATCGGCAGCACGATGCCCGGCCAGTAGCTGTGCCAGTCGAAGCCCGAGGTGGCGGCCCAGATGCCGTTGGTGATCACCGCGCCACCCAGCCAGCCCCGGCCCTGCTGGATCAGGTACGCCCTGGTCCCGCCGACGCCCGGCCTGGCCGGTTGCGGGGCCGGCGGCCGGGTGGTGGGAATCGAGGCGGTCGCACTCGCGGCCGGCAGCAGCTCGGGCGGGGACGCCGGGCCCGGCAGGTCGTGGGTGACCTCGGCCAGCTCGCCGTAGGTCAGCGCGCCGTACGCGGCCCCGAGCCGCTCGTCGTACTCCAGCAGGGTCAGCCGGCCCTCGTCGAGCGCCGTGCGCAGCCGGTCGGCGACCCGCTGGCGGTCCGCGTCGCTGGCCCGGAGGTGGTCGTTCGGCCCCGGCGTCGAACCGTCCTCCACTGCCACCGGGCCTCCCCTCGCCGATCCCAGACAATAGGCCCAGCGCCCGCCCGCGCTGAAACCCAAAACCGCGCGCACTACGACGGTGCGGCCCGGCGCACGGGTGGCTCAGGCGCCGATGGCGTCCCCGCCCCTGGTCACGCAGACGACCGACGGGCGGGGTTGGCTGTCCCCGCCGTCGGGCCAGTGCGAGACGGGCCGGTCGGCCGAGGCCCCGTCCGCCTCGCCGGGGTGCTGTACGGACACGAGCACGAACCGGTCGGTGACCACCGGCCCGCAGGTCTCCGCGCCGACGGGCACGGTGAGGAACTGCGTGACCCGGCCGCGCTCCGGACCCTCCAGCGGTACCGCGAACAGCCCGTCGTTCGACTTCAGTGCGTTGCCGTCGGTGGCGATCCACAGGTTGCCGTGGCGGTCGAAGTCCAGGTTGTCCGGGCAGGAGATCGGGCTGACCTGGGTCTTGTCGAAGCCGGCGAAGTAGGTGCCCGGGGCGGCCGGGTCACCGCAGACCAGCAGCAGCGACCAGTCGAACGCCGTGCCGGTCGGGTCGCCACCGGGACCATCGCCGCGCTCGGCGAGTTCGAGCACCTGGCCGTGCTTGTTGCCGACCCTGGGGTTGGCCTCGTCGGGACCGGTCTTGCCGGCGGCGCCCCGGTCGGTGTTGTTGGTCAGCGCCACGTACACCCGTCCGGTCGTCGGGTGCGGCTGGACGTCCTCGGGGCGGTCCATCTTCGTGGCGCCCATCTTGTCCGCCGCGAGCCGGGTGAACACGAGCACCTCCTCGACGCTCATCCCGGGCACCCGGCTGGTGGTGTCCTCGACCAGTGGGATCCAGGTGCCGCTGCCGTGGTGGCGGCCGTCGGGGGCGGGGGCGGCGCCGGTCAGCGTGGCCACGTAGAGCGTGCCCCGCTCCAGCAGGGTCTTGTTCGCCGCGCGCGCCTCGGGTGTGCCGGCCGGGTCGAACCGGTCCCGGGAGACGAACTTGTAGAGGTAGTCGAAGCGTTCGTCGTCGCCGAGGTAGGCCACCGCGCGACCGTCCGGGGCGAGCCGCACGTTGGCGCCCTCGTGCTTGAACCGGCCCAGCGCGGTGTGCTTGACCGGCGTGCTCTCCGGATCCAGCGGGTCGATCTCCACGATGTAGCCGTACCGGTTGACCTCGTTGGGCTCGCGCGCCACGTCCCAGCGCGCGTCGAACCGCTCCCACTTGGTCTCGGTCCCGCCGGCGGGCACGCCGTAGCGCTTGAGCCGGGCGGCCGCCGTCGGCTCGGTGACTGTGCCCGCACCCGCGAAGAAGCCGTGGAAGTTCTCCTCGCCGGAGAGCACGGTGCCCCACGGGGTGATCCCGCCGGAGCAGTTGCTGTGGGTACCGAGCACGCTGCGCCCCGTCGGGTCGGCCGAGGTGCGCAGGAACTCCGAGCCGGCGGCCGGACCGGTGAGCCGGAACGGGGTCGTCGCGGTGATCCGCCGGTTCAGCCGGTCCCCCGGCACGGCCTCGAGCGCCCCGGAGGCCGCCCGGCGCACCACCAGCACGCTGCCGCCGACCGCCGCCCAGGAGATCCGCACCTGCTCCTCGGTCGGGTTCGCCTCGTCGTAGCCGTGGAACATGAACAGCGGCGTGACGTACTCGTGGTTGCTCCACATCGCCCAGCTGTTCGGGTCGGTGCCGGGTTCGAGCGGCACCAGCCCGCAGTAGTCGTTGTTGAAGCCGAACTGGCCGGCCTGCGCGGCGGCAGTCTGCGCACCGAAGTCGAAGGCCGGCGCCCCGGGCAGGATCGGATCGCCCCAGCGGACCACCACGGAGCTGGTGTAGCCGTCCGGCACGGTCACCACGTCAGCGGTGTTCGGCGCCACCGGGGTGAACGCGGTGCCCGGCACGGGCGCCGGCCCGCCGGCCCCACCGCACGCGGCGAGCGCCCCGCCGGCCGCCCCGACCAGGGTGAGCAGCGCCCCGGCACGCAGCACGGAGCGCCGGCTGACGTCGGCGAACACGGGGTTGGCGCTCACGTTCGGCGCCGGGTGCGCGCACGCGGCCGCGCAGCGGTACCGGCAGGTGACCGCCGCGCGGCCGGTGGGTGGGCGGGACGCGGGGTGAGGTGGCACGGGGGCTCCTGAGGCTCGGGAACTGTCCCGGCGATCTCATCCGATCGGGGTGAGCGTTCGCCGACTCTCAGTGAAACCTCAGGTTAACTCACTCGCGGACCGGCTGATCGCGCCGATCTGGCCGACCCGCACACGGCAGCGGGCCGGCCCGCATGACGCAGGGCCGGCCCGAGATGGTCGCCGATGGGGTCAGACGATCCTGCGTGCGTTGTGGAAGGGCATCCGGGCGATCGGGCTGAGCTTCACGACGTCGCCGGTCTGCGGCGCGTTCAGCACCTGGCCGTTGCCGACGTAGATGCCGACGTGGCTGACCGGGCTGTAGAAGAACACTAGGTCACCCGGCTGCAGGTTGGCCAGCGAGACCGGCTGGCCCACGACGCTCTGCGCGGCGGCGGTGCGGGGCAGGCTGAGCCCGGCCTTCTTGAACGACCAGAGCATCAGCCCGGAGCAGTCGAAGCCGCCCGGCCGGGTGCCGCCCCACACGTACGGGGTGCCCTTCGCGGTGAGCGCGGCCGCCAGCGCGCGGGCTCCGGTCGACGGCGGCGGGGCGATCTTGACGGGTGGCACGGCCGGGACCGGCGCGACGGCGGCCGGAGCCGGGGCGGTGGCCCGGGCGGCGACCGGCTGGACAGCGGTCAGCGCGGCGGTCAGCTGCGCGGGGTGGTTGGGCCACAGGGGGCTGCTCGCCAGTGCGGCCAGCGAGGCCGCGGCGGCCGCCCTGGGGCCGGCCAGCGAGGCCAGCGAGGCCAGCGCGGGCGGCACGGCGGCCGGCGCCGGCGCACCCGGTGCGGCCGGGATGGCGGCCAGCGGGGCGGGCATGGCGGGGGCGGCGCCGAAGTGGGGCAGGGACAGGTGCACCGAGGGCATGCTCAGGTACCCGGGGTGGGTCAGTTGGCCGGTGGAGGTGGGGAAGTCAGCGGAGCCGACGCTCAACAGCGCGGCAACGGTCGCGGTAGCGGCGGTGGCCTTCGCCAGCGCGCTCGCCCTGAGAGTGGGCTTGGCCGGGACGGTTGCCCCGGTCCAGAACGCTTCAGGATGGTGCGGCACAGACTTCGAGCTCCTTCGTGGCGCCCGTTGATCGAGCCGCTGCCCGGGCCACCCGGACCGTTGGTGCGGTCGTGGGCGGTCAAGGCCGGCCGGTAGCCCCAGGGGTTAAGGGAAGGGGGCGATCCGGTCGGGGCCGCTGACCCTCGGTGGGCCGCTTGGGGGCGGTCCGCCGGAGATCCGATCGACGGTGGCCCCGCCGTGTCCGCCCGGGTCGGGCGGCGCGTTGCCGTGGGGCCGAAGAGAAGTTACGAAGTTTATTCAATTGAAACTATGATGCAGATCACATTCTGGCGATATTGTTTCGTGATGGATGTCACTAATCGTTCTCTAATGTTCTCGTTATCCAAACGTTTTCAACGGAAAAACGATCGTTATCAACCGTATATCTGCTGGCCAGACCCTCGCGATGCTCCGGACAGCCTAACGTATCGGGAGCTTATAAAAAGCAAACCGGGGAACTTTCACAATGGAAAGTTCCCCGGTTGAGAACGGTGTCTCCGCAGGTCAGGGCATGCTTACTTGTCACTCATCGCGGATGAAGGACTCCACCGCGTCACGGGCCACCGAGTCCGAGTACTGCTCGGGCGGCGACTTCATGAAGTAGCTGCTCGCGGATAGCACCGGCCCGCCGATGCCCCGGTCCAGGGCGATCTTGGCCGCCCGAACGGCGTCGATGATGATGCCGGCCGAGTTGGGCGAGTCCCAGACCTCGAGCTTGTACTCCAGGTTCAGCGGCACGTCACCGAACGCCCGGCCCTCCAGTCGCACGTAGGCCCACTTGCGGTCGTCCAGCCAGGACACGTAATCGGACGGCCCAATGTGGATGTTTTCCTTGCCGATATCCGTGGAGAGCTGAGAAGTGACCGACTGCGTCTTGGAGACCTTCTTGGACTCCAATCGTTCCAGTTCCTTCATGTTCAGGAAGTCCATATTCCCGCCCACGTTCAGTTGCATGGTGCGGTCCAGCGCGACGCCCCGGTCCTCGAACAGCCGGGCCAGCACGCGGTGCGTGATGGTGGCCCCGACCTGCGACTTGATGTCGTCGCCGATGATCGGCACGCCGGCCGCGCGGAACTTCTCGGCCCACTCCGGGTCGGACGCGATGAACACCGGCAGGGCGTTCACGAAGGCCACCCCGGCGTCGATCGCGCACTGCGCGTAGAACCGGTCGGCCGCCTCGCTGCCCACCGGCAGGTAGCTGACCAGCACGTCCACCCTGGCCTCGCGCAGGGCGGCGACCACGTCGACCGGCTGCTCGTCCGACTCGGTGATCGTCTCGCGGTAGAACCGGCCGAGTCCGTCGTGCGTCGGGCCGCGCTGCACGGTGATCCCGAGCGGCGGTACGTCGGCGATCTTGATGGTGTTGTTCTCCGAGGCGAAGATGGCCTCGGACAGGTCGCGGCCGACCTTCTTGGCGTCCACATCGAACGCGGCGACGAAGTGCACGTCGTGCACGTGGTAGCCGCCGAAGTCGACGTGCATCAGCCCGGGGACCCGGGCTGTGGCATCGGCGTCCTTGTAGTACTGCACTCCCTGCACCAGCGACGCGGCGCAGTTGCCGACGCCGACAACGGCGACTCGTACCTCGTGGGCGGGTGACTTCACGACCGGGTCCTCCTCGTGCGGTTCCTCTAGCTTCATGTCAGGTCCTGTGTGGTGTCGCGCTGCTCGGCCTGCTCGTTGGCGATCAGCTCGTTGAGCCAGCGCACCTCGCGCTCGCTGGCGTCCAGGCCGAGCTGGTGGAGCTCCCTGGTGTACCGGTCGATCTGTTCGCCGGCCCGGCCCAGCGCGGAGCGCAGCCCCTCGCGCCGCTCCTCGACCCGGCGCCGCCGACCCTCCAGGATCCGCATCCGGGTATCCGCCGGTGTGCGGGAGAAGAAGGTCAGGTGGATGCCGAAGCTCTCGTCCTCCCAGGTCTGCGGGCCGGCATCGGCCAACATCTCGGCGAACCGCTCCTTACCCTCGGCGGTGAGGTGGTAGACCCGGCGGCGGCTGCGCCGCGTCCAGGCACCGGTCGGCTGCTCGTCGTCGTCCTCGCCGGCGTCCTCGGTGATCAGCCCGTCGCGGACGAGCCTGCGCAGCGCCGGGTAGAGCGACCCGTAGGAGAACGCGCGGAACCCGCCGAGCCGGGCGCCGAGCTGCTTGCGCAGCTCGTAACCGTGCATCGGGGCCTCGTAGAGCAGCCCCAGCACCGCAAAATCCAGCAAGCCACCCTCCTTCGGCGATGGAGTGCCTTACTGTATCGCTTCGATACATCTGGCGCAGGGTTCTCGTGTCCGGGTTCACCTCGCCGGCGGTCGGTCCGGTCTCGGTTCGGTCGCCGGCCGGTCTCTGTCCGGTCTCTGCCGGGTTGCCGTCGGGTTGCCGGCTGGACACGTTTCGGCCACCGCCCGGCCGGGGTGGCGCGGCCCGGTTTCGCCGTCCCGGGGGGACGCGTCGGTGCCGCCGCGTACCCTGGTCGGGTGCGGAGTCCGCGACAGATCGTCGACTATGCGTTGCAGCGCCGGTCGTTGCTGGCCGACGTGTACGCCGGTCGGGTTGGTGTGGCGGAGGTCTGTGACGCCAGTCCGTACTTGCTGCGCGCGGCCCGGTTCCACGGCGAACCGTCCGAGGTGACCTGCCCGGTGTGCCGCAAGGAACGGCTCACCGAGGTCTCCTGGGTGTTCGGCGAAGGCCTCAAGCACGTGTCCGGCTCGGCTCGCACCCCCGATGAGCTGGAGCGGATGGCCACCACCCACCAGGACTTCTCGGTGTACGTCGTCGAGGTCTGCCGCACCTGCAACTGGAACCATCTGGTCCAGTCCTATGTACTGGGCACCTCCGAGGCCCCCGGCCCGGGGGCCCGAAGAAGGACCGCAGCCGAGTGACCGGCCCCCACTGTCATTCGGGCATGCGGCATGATCGAGACCTAGAGCGCCCACAGGGACGACCCCGAGCTACCGGTCGCCGCTGAATGGAGTCGACGTGAACGACCAGCGCGATCCCCGAGGTCGGGCCGAGCCGCGAGGCTGGCCCGCGCCCGCGCAGGCCCCACCGCCCGCCACACCGCCGCAACGCGCGCCCAGGCGGGCCGCCAGCGTCGGCCGGGGCCGGTTCGCGCAGCCCCCGGTCGACCGGCGCCCCCCGGCGCAGGCCCCGCCGCCCGGGCTCGAGCCCGAGCTGCTCACCCACTTCGACGGCCCGGCCTCGCACGCGGTGGCCGCCGGCCCGCCGCCCGGGCCCCCGCAGGCTCCGCCCTACCGGCGCACCCGCCCGACCAGGGTCGCGCCCGGCCCGCCGTCGGGCGCCCCGGGCCCCGGTGGCCCCGGCGGCCCGCCCGGCAACCTGCCGCCCCGGCACGGCGGCTCCGGCGGTGGCCGCCGAGGTGGCCCGCCGCCCCGGTCCGGCTGGTCCAGGCTCCGCCGCGTGGTGGTGCTGCTGGCCGCGCTGTTCATCATCGGGCCGATCGTGGCGTTCGCGATCGGCTGGCTGGTGTTCCCGCCGCCGACGCCGGACGACGTGGCGACCAGCCAGGTGGCCAGCGTGAACTACGCCGACGGCTCCGAGCTGGCCAAGATCGTGCCGAGCGGCAACGTGAACCGCACGAAGGTCAGCCTCGCCGAGGTGCCGCAGCCGGTGCGCTACGCGGTGATGAGCGCGGAGGACCGGTCCTTCCTGTCCAACCCGGGCTTCGACATCATGGGCATCGGCCGCGCGGTGTGGAACCAGCTGACCGGTGGCCGCGGCGGCGGCTCGACCATCACCCAGCAGTACATCAAGATCACCACCGGGCAGGACCAGTACTCGCTGTTCCGCAAGTACAAGGAGCTCGTGCTCGCCGCGAAGATCTCCAAGGAATACAGCAAGGACCAGATCCTCGAGGACTACCTCAACACCATCTACCTGGG